>JBGTGO010000047.1:0-12856 GCA_041746675.1 Pyrinomonadaceae bacterium
CAACGCGGCACGCCCGGAATTTCCCTGCACGAATACACGCATTCAGATATGGCACGCGAATACATCACTGAAAAATGGTGTGCCCCAACCTGCACGATCCAATGCGTCCACCAAGTCGGACACCTCGACGCTTGGCGTGATAAACAGATTTCCGTTGATGATTACAATAAGAAAAATGGAAATGGTTTGAAGAAAGAAACTGTTAAGCAAGTTTTGAATGCCAAATAATCTTTTCCGTTTAGATAACTGTAATGTTATGTTCGCATCACAGCACAAACTTAATCAAGTAATTTAGACAGTGCATCTTATAATTTCGCCTAAATTTTTAGACGGAATTTATATTTAGTGAAGAAGGAACATTAAAAGGTTAATAAAATCAAACATTTCGTTGACTTTCAACTAAAGAAAGACTATAAAAATTCTATCTAACAAAGCTGAAGCTCAGACTAAATCAAAGTTGGGCAGCTACTGATTGAACCATGTGTATTGATTGACTAACTAACAGATAAAACGTGAAATTTATACAGGAGAAAGATCAATGATTCAAAAGAAATTAGGTTTAACGGCGATTATTTTATTTGTGGCAATCACGGTTGCAGCACAAACACAAGACAAAATCGAATACAATCAAGTTTATGATTGCGGCGAGGGCAAAGCAAAATTCAAAGTTTTAAGTTGTGAAGGCACGGGTAAATACGATAAATGCAAAACGTTTAACATCAACGATTTTGGCGGTTTTACGCGGGATGTTTATCGTGAGGTGATTGAGAATTATAACATCAAACTGGAGGGCTGCAAAACTAAAAACAGTCCCGTCGTCCGCAACGAAACAGAGGAAAACGATACGACTGTTTCAAAGAATGACGAAACGCCTGCTAAAAAACAAACAGACGGCGTTGTCGCCTGTTTTGCTTCGAGCGAAGATTCGGACGGGAAAACCACAAACGATAAAACTTTCAGGGGCGTGATTCGCCGTTTATGGGAAAAGGAAGCCAAAGAAGGTTCTGATGGAGGAGTTACGCTGACTTTTCAAAAAATGACCATCGGTGCACCGCGTCGTTGGCGACCGACATTAACGGACGCTTATTCACAAGCCGACCCGAAAAAACTGATTTATCCAGTTAGAGCTTCGTTTGAGACTTGCACCGATTACAGAAAGGCTATCTCAAAACGAAAAATGGAACGGATTTATGATTGCTTCGTTCACAAAACCGGCGGCTGGCAATGCACCCAAACCGGAGCGAGCGGTGCGTTAGCGACAAAAGACAAAGAGGAATACATCCAAAAGCAACAATGATTCTACGGCAATAAAACTGGAAATTCCCCATCGAAGTTAACACTTCGTCCAACAAATCAATGGACGTGAGGGCAAAACAGCGAACTTGTTATTAACAGGTCATCTTACCTTTAACTTGCGTGGTGGCGGTTTCGCCCCACGTCATCTCAGCCGTTCGACAGCTATCTTTGACTTTCAAACGTCATAAATGGGAAAAGAAAATAAAACCTTAACGAACGAGAGACTCACTTTAATTGCGGCATTGGTTGCGGCATTTGCGAGTGTTTTTGGCGTTATCTATGCTACTTGGAGTCAGTCGAATCTGGAGGAAAAAAAGTGGTTTCAAGCCAGACAAGACGAGGCGAATAAAAATCAAAGATTGGCAGTCGCAGATTTAGCCGGAAAGATGGGAAAAGCAGTGCAGCAAATGGAATGGATAACTTGGATGGCGAATAATGAGCCGGAAAATTTTTCTGTTGCCGACGTTAAGACTTACAACAAAGAGATAAACGAATTATTTTCAGAAATCTCCGCCTCTCACTTGATTATCGCTGCTCTGAACAAATCTGCGTATGATAAAGTAACGCCTTTGGTTTATGAGTTATACGGACTTGATACGAAAATCGCTTTGTCAGGAGCGAAATATAAAAAATCGAAGCAAGACGGTCTTGCTGAATTGCAAAATCTAAAAGGTGCGGCTAACGGTTACGCAGAGAAATTGCAGAAGGAAATGGTTGACATTATTAACATCAGAAATTCAAATTGACCGAAGCTGATATATTATCCGCCGTCGAACAATTCAATGGACGTGAGGGCGAAACAGCGATTTTGTTTGGAACGTCGTCCGTTACTTTTCGGCGGGCTTGGCGGCGGTTTCGCCCCGCGTCATCTCAGCCGTTCCCCAAAGTAATTTTTGTAAAATCAAATAAAGAAAAAGATGCGATGTTTATTATGTGAATCTGAAAATCACGAATTCTTTTTCAAAGACAAATTTCGAGCATACAGGCGTTGCAATGTATGCTCGATTATTTTTGTGCCGAGATCATTTCATATTTCAAAGACAAGCGAAAAAGCACGTTATGAAGAACATAATAATGATGCGAACGATATTGGATATATACAATTTTTAGAACGCATTACAACGCCGATAAAATCGCGTTTTTTAAAAGGTGCGAACGGTTTGGATTTTGGTTGCGGACCGACGACTTTACTGGCGGATATTCTTAAAGCAGATGGTTTTGAGATGGAAGTTTACGATCCATTTTATGAAATTGATAAATCTGTTTTGGATAAAAAATATGATTTTATTGTTTCAACCGAAGTGGTCGAACATTTAAATTACCCTTTGATCGAATTCAAAAAAATGTTTGCAATGTTAAAAGAAAAAGGCGTGCTTGCCGTGATGACTCGGGTTTTTTATGATTCGATGGATTTCAAAACCTGGTTTTATAAAAATGACCGCACGCATATCGGTTTTTATTCGATTGCAACATTTGATTGGTTGGCGAAAAATCTCGGCGTAACTTACTCTCAAGTTGAAAGTGATATTTTTATCTTTAAGGCGGAACTCAAAACCAAAATATTATGAAAATCGAAGAACTCGCATATCACAAAACCGATCTGGGCGAATTAATTTTGCGTCGGCGGATCGAACCGCGTTTGGAAAACAGAGAAGTTTTTGAAGTCAAACTCGGTGAAGAATTTTTAATGTCGAGCCTTTTTACCGAAGCGGAGAAAGAACTTGCAAATCTTGGTTTGCAAGGACTTACGGGCAAACTCGATGTGGTTGTCGGCGGACTCGGACTCGGTTACACGGCGGTTGCGGCTCTGGAATTTGAAAATGTCCGCTCACTTCTGGTGATTGATAAATTTCAGGAAGTAATTGATTGGCACGAGCAAAAACTCGTTCCGATGGGAAAGATTTTGGCGGAAGATGAACGGTGCGAGTTGAAGCAGGGTGATTTTTTTGAGATGGCACGAAGCGGGTTCGATGTGTCCGGCAAAAAACGCAAATTCGACGCGGTTCTGCTCGATATTGACCATTCACCGAAACATTATCTCGATGAAAAAAACGAATCATTTTACGGCGTGGAAGGATTATACGATTTGAAACGGCATCTGAAAACCGACGGAGTTTTCGCACTCTGGTCAAATGACACGGCGGACGAAGAATTCACGAAACACCTTGCATCCGTTTTTGGTACGGCATCTGCTCACAATGTTGAGTTTGCAAATCCTTACACGAACTCCACTTCCGTAAATTCGGTCTATGTTGCCGTCAAAAAAGTCACCCGCCCGGATTAAATATCTTTCCAAACCTCGATCAAATTTGATATATTTATAAAAGTTGCCTCGTAGTTTCCCGCAAATCCTACTTGAAAACTCTCAAAACCAAAAATCTTCGGGAGAAAAGTAAACTGCAATTTTTAGACAAATTAGATACATACGATAAAAATTTTCTGACAGTATTCGGATTTATCCTAATCGCCGGTTTGGCAGTCATTGATTATTTGACCGGATATGAGATTTCTTTTTCGTTTTTCTATCTGATTCCCGTTGCGTTAATCGCTTGGTACAGCGGAAAAAATATCGCACTCGTTGCCACTTTGGTGAGTGCTGTCGTCTGGCAAATAGTCAATCTCGAAGCGGGAGAATCGTTCTCTCACAATCTGATTCCTGTCTGGAATGCTCTGACCAGACTCGGTTTTTTTGTCATCGTTGCGATTTTATTGGTGAAACTCAAAAGCTCGCTGCAGCACGAAAGTACGCTGGCTCGCACCGATTTCCTGACCGGAGCAGCAAATCCGAGAGCTTTTTATGAAATGACGGAAGTTGAAATACTTCGTTCAAAGCGATATGGACGCAGTTTGACCTTATGTTATCTGGACGCGGACAATTTCAAACAAATTAACGATACGCTCGGACATCAGATCGGCGATGAACTTTTGACGAGAGTTGTCGGGACGATCAAGCAAAGTTTACGTCTGACCGATGTTGTCGCCCGCATCGGCGGTGATGAATTTGCGATTCTTCTGCCGGAAACGAATCAGACACAAGCACGCGTCGCGGTAAACAAAGTTCGTGAAAATCTCCGCAGGGAAATGGAACGGGAAAAGTGGGCGGTAACTTTCAGCATCGGGGTTCTAACCTGTGCCGAGATGCCGGAAACTGTCGAACAACTTATAGAAAGTGCGGATTCGTTGATGTATCAAGTCAAAAATGCCGGTAAAGATTCGGTTAAATTTAAAGAAATGGCAGAAAATATTTACTCACCGAATTCAAGTTCAGTCAAATCCAGTATTTCCTGAATCAAAGGCTGGCACGAACCGCAACCCGTTCCGGCATTGCACACATCACCGACAGCTTCGACCGTTTGCAGATTATGTAAGGCGATTTCCGTTTCGATGCGTTCTTCCGAAACGCCGAAACAAGTGCAAATCAGAGCTTTTTCGCCCGTCCATTCTTCGACCTGTGACTTTCGATATTCCGCCAGAGTATTCTGGAGAGCGTCAAAACAAGTGTCCGCACAATGTTTGCGACCGGACGGAAATTCGCCGAACTCACCTACAAAAGCATTCTCCAAATCATCCAAACCGTGAAGTTTCGTCAGTTCGTTTCCGATAATCTCTTCGCAAATAAAATCCGCCGTGGCAATAACATATCCGCACCCGTTCGTCTTGAATTTGGCATCGGTTATCCGCTTCGATTTATCATCAATCCGCAAAGAAAATTTCACCGCCACGCCGCATAAAAAACTCGCCCATCTGCCGCTTGCATCGGGATTCTGCACTATGCCGGCATTTTTCGGTTGATTAAAACGTCGGCTTACATTTTTCGGGTAAAAGTTCGACACTAAAGTAATTTACAAAATCCTCTCCGTAATAGATGATAGATAAGAGATGATAGCTGATAGAATCGGCGAACGCATCTGTTTTTTGTCAGCCGTAGTTTTTTGTCTGTTGTTTGTAGAGTAGGAAAAAACTTCTGAAATGATTTACCATTAGAATATGCGAGTTTTATATTTTTGCTTTTTGACTTCCTTGTTCATACTTGCCAACGCCTGCAATCCGGCAAAACCCGTTTCGATTTCCGACAGCGAAATCAACCGCAGCCGGATGCCGCGGACAACGAACGTGCCGATGCCTTCGAGCAAACCGATAGAACAACTCGGTTGGACGGTTCGGGACAGTAATCAACAAGTCAAACTGGGCGATTTGAAGGGAAAAGTCGTTGTCCTGGATTTTTGGGCGACATATTGCCCGCCATGTATCAAAGCCGTTCCGCACCTCAAAGAATTACAGGCGAAATACGGAGATCAGGGACTTCAGGTGATCGGTCTGCACGCCGGCGGCGGCGAAGATGCCCCGAAAGTTCCGGCATTTATCGAGCGTCTGCAAATTGATTATCCGATTGCCACGCCCGAAGATGAATTTACTTATGCCCTGCTCGGCACGGACAACCGCATTCCGCAAACGCTGATTTTCGACCGCACCGGCAAACTCGTCAAACAATTCGTGTCATTTGACGATGAGGTTAAACAGCAGATTAATGAAGTCGTTGAACAGGTGGTAAGTGATAAGTGATAACTGATAAATGATAGGTAACGAGTGTTTGAGTAATAGGTTTTAGTTATCACTTATCAGTTAAGAAGATTATGTCGCAACGGAGATTCATCGCACTTGGAACGGGAAGTCAGGTTCCAACCCGCCGCCGTAATCATAACGGTTATTTTTTGCGTTGGGATCGGCAGGGATTTTTGTTCGATCCGGGCGAAGGCACGCAGCGGCAGATGATATATGCGAATGTTGCCGCTTCCGATATTACAAAGATTTTTATCACGCATTTTCACGGCGATCATTGTTTGGGTTTAGCCGGAGTTTTGCAGCGTCTTTCGCTTGATCGAACTCCGCACACCGTTCAGATATTCTACCCGAAAAGCGGACAAAACTTTCTTGATAATTTGAAGAATGCTTCAATTTATCATCAGACGGCAAATATCGAAGAACACCCGATTTCCGAAGCCGGAATAGTTTTCGAGGACAAAAACTTAACTATCGAGACGCGACAATTAGAGCATTCCGCCGAATGCTGGGGTTATCGAATTGCTGAAAAGGACTCGGTAACAATGTTGCCCGAAAAGCTGAAAGAATTCGGAGTTTTCCGCGAAAACATCGGCAAATTGCAGCATCAAGGTCATGTCGAAATTAACAATGAAACATTAAACTTAAAAAATTTCAGCGTCGAGAAAAAAGGTCAATTATTCGCCTTCATAATGGACACGCGAATTTGCGACAACGCTTATAAATTAGCAGAAAATGTAGATTTGCTCGTCATTGAATCGACCTATTTAAAAACTGAAACCGAAGAAGCAATCGCCCACGGACATCTCACTGCCACACAAGCCGCCGAGATCGCCCGTGATGCAAATGCAAAGAAATTAGTCTTGACACATTTCTCGCAAAGATACCAAAATATCAAAGATTTTTTGAACGAAGCAAAACAAATTCACGAAAATGTCATTGCCGTCAAAGACGGTGATTTTGTGGATTTACCAAAAAGAAAATAATGAATCTAACTAACTTGCAAATCCAAAATCTAAAATCCAAAATCTAAAATCTATGAGAGATATTCCCGTTGGCAATGGTTCTTTGCTGGTAACATTTGATGACAAATATCAGATTCGTGATATTTACTATCCGCACGTCGGGCAGGAAAATCATACGGAAGGTTTTCCGTTTCGGTTCGGCGTTTGGGCGGATGGTGAATTTTCGTGGGTTTTTGATGATGACGACTGGGAAAGGGAATTGAAATACTTGCCCGAAACGCTGGTTACGGATGTTCGGCTTGTTAATAAAAAAATTGGCGTTGAAATAGTTTGTAACGACACGGTTTTAAGCCACGAAAATGTTTTTTTGCGGAAGATAAAAGTTAAAAATTTATCGGATAAAATGAAGGAATTCCGCGTCTTTCTGCATCACGATTTTCGGATTTACGAAAACAAGGTCGGCGACACGGCGTTTTATGATCCCGAAAGTTTCTCGCTGATTCATTACAAAAAACACAGATATTTTTCGATCAATACCGAACCGCATTTTGACCATTTCGTAACGGGCAGAAAGGCTTTCCGCGATCAGGAAGGAACTTGGCGGGACGCGGAGGACGGCGTGATAAACGGCGGAGCGATCACGGAAGGCTCGGTGGATTCGACGATTCAGAAAAATTTTATAATTCAGCCGAATGAAACGGGCGAGTTTTTCTACTGGATCGCGGCGGGCAGTTCGCACGATGAAGTTTTAAAATTGAATCAATATGTTTTGGACGAAACACCGCAAAAATGTCTGGAGTATACGAAAAATTACTGGCGGGTTTGGGTAAATAAAAACGATACCGATTTTGACGATTTGTCGCCCGATGTTGTCGAACTTTACAAGCGTTCGCTTTTGATCGTCCGCACACAAATTGACAACAACGGAGCGATTTTAGCGGCAAATGATTCGGACGTAACGGAGCGTGCAACCGACCATTACAGTTATCTCTGGACACGCGACGGGGCGTTTGTTGCCAACGCTTTAGACCTTGCGGATTATCCTTTTTTCACCCGCAAATTTTTTGAATTCTGTGCAAAAATTATTCACGAAGACGGTTATTTTTTGCAAAAATACAACGCCGATGGAACTGTCGCTTCGGGTTGGCACGCGGCGTGGGATGTTTGGGCGAGAAGGAAACTAATTCCGATTCAGGAAGATGAAACTTCGCTCATTGTCTGGGCTTTGTGGGAACATTACGACAAATTCCGCGAGGTCGAATTCGTCCGCAATCTATATCATTCGCTGGTTATAAAATGTGCGGAATTTATGTGCGAATTTCGTGACGAAAAAACAGGTTTACCGAAACCCTCGTGGAATTTGTGGGAAGACCGACGCGGAATTCATACATTTACTTGTGCGTCAGTTGTCGGCGGACTTCGGGCGGCGGCGAATTTTGCGAATATGTTCGGCGAAGAAAAACGTGCGGAAAAATATGAATCTGCGGCAAACGAAATTGTCGAAGCGATGCGTGAACATCTTTACAGCAAAGACCTGGGGCGTTTTTTGCGGGCGTTGAATTCCGATAATGACGAAACTTTTGAAGCGGATACATCAATTGATGCTTCGATGTTCGGCATATTTTACTTCGGAGCATTCGACGTTGACGACAAACTCGTTGAAAACACGATGAAAGCGATTGAGAAAACACTTTGGGTTGATGGGAAAATCGGCGGTTTAGCGAGATTTAACGGCGATTCTTATATGCGTGTTTCGGATGAATTTACGGGAAACGCTTGGTTCATCTGCACACTTTGGCTGGCGGATTATCGGATTGCCGTGGCGAAGAAAAAATCCGACTTAAAAGGTGTGATTGAAATTCTCGAATGGACGGCGAAAAATGCTTTGCCTTCGGGGGTTTTGGCTGAACAAGTTCATCCTATTGACGGCTCGCCCGTTTCGGTTTCGCCGCTGACTTGGTCGCACTCGACTTTTGTGGCAACGGTTGTAAATTATTTGGAGAAACTTCGCAAATTTGAATAAAGATGAATTCAGCAAAATACAAAATAATTACAGACCGTTTTTATGCTTATTTTATTGATTTTTTGATATTAGCATCACCAATAATCATTGTTGAATTTTTTATCACTACTTCAAATATGTCTGTCGAAATAGTTTTAATCAGCTCGCTAATTTATTATTTTGGAACTCATTTTTACATAATTTATTTACATACAATTTATGGGCAAACTCTTGGCAAAATGGCAGTAAAAATCAAAGTCGTTGATATTTCGGAAAATAAAATCAATTGGCGGCAAGCAATATTAAGAGAAATTCCATACATTTTGTTTAGTATTATTTGGTTTGGATACGAAGTATTTCAAATTTGGAACACAGGAATAGAAGAGAATGTTGAATTAACATTTTTTGAGATCGTAATTATTGTTTGGATGATTATTTGGCTATTTTGTGAGTTGATTGTAGCTTTAAGTAATGAAAAAAGAAAATCAATTCACGATTACATTGCCGGAACTATTGTTATGAAAATATAAATCAAATGCCGAAAACTTGGACGGAAAATAAATTACTAAATTTTATAACAAGCGAAATTGAAGAATCTTTAACGCTCGAATATAAATCCGCCGAAGCACTCGGCAAAAGCGATCAGCAGAAAACGGAAATTACCAAAGACGTTTCCGCAATGGCAAATTCGGCGGGCGGTTTGTTAATTTATGGCATCAGAGAATTTGCCGAAAATGATAAACGCCATTTGCCCGAAAAGATTGTTCCCGTTGATCGAACGGAGTTTCCACGGGAATGGCTTGAGCAAATTATCAACGGCATAAAACCTAGAATTGATGGGGTTTTCATCCATTCCATTCAATTGAAAAGCGGCGAAAATGATGTTGTTTATATCGTCGAAATCCCGCAGAGCAGCACTGCTCATCAAACGCGGGATCATCGTTATTACAAAAGATTTAATTTCCAGAGTGTGCCGATGGAAGATTACGAAGTCCGCGATGTAATTTTCCGTGAGCAAATGCCCGATGTCGTCATCAGATTTCTCGTTGAATTGAAAAATGACGAACAGAATTTAATCATTCAGGCAAAAAATCTCGGGTCGGCTTATGCGAGATATGTCGCCTGTTTTGTTGATGTTCCCGTAAAAATGCTCGTAAATATCGAAAATAAACGAAGTATTAAAGACGGTGGGAAATATTATCGCCATCGTTTGACGAATTTAAATCAGGAATATGCGGACGAAACCTTTAAAGCAAATTTTCCGCTTTTGCGAAGTATGACGATGAGTTGGAAAATCCCTCTAATCGAACGTTTTCAAGATTTGAAAGAATCGAAATGGAAGATAAAATGGAAAGTTTATGCCGATAATGCTTTGCCGAAGGAAAGCAAAATTGCGTTTAATGAAATAGACATCGTAAATCTGCGACGCAAAAAAGCGTAACCTGTAACGCTTATTTAATTTTGCTGAAATATATTCGGTTTTAATAATTAAGCGAAAAAGCGTAAGATTGGTTCGAGGTGAAAATTATGTCTTTAGTAATTGATGCAGTTTTTGACGGTGAAGTTTTTCGCCCTGTCGAAAAGGTTGATTTAGAGCCGAATACCGAGGTGAAATTGGAACTGAAATTTAAAGAGAAAAAGAAAACAGGAAAACCATATTCTTTTTTTGAATATGCACGGTCTATAAATATAGATGCTCCGCCCGATTATTCTGAAAATATTGATGAGTATTTATACGGGGGAAAATCTTTGGAAGATGAATAAAATATTTGTTGATACTTCTTTTGCTATTGCATTTGTTTCCAAAAGAGACAAATTTTATGAATCAGCAAATAATTGGGCGGATAGAATAGAATCTGCTAAAATTCCAATCATAACCACTCAAGCAGTTTTGTTAGAAATCGGGAATGCTCTCGCAAAACCGAAACATCGTCTGTTTGCAGTAAATCTGCTCAGAAATTTTGAAAATGACCAAAAAACTCAAATAATTTCGCTGACGGATGAATTGTATGACAGAGCCTTTGAACTTTTCAGCAAACGCCCGGATAAGGAATGGGGTTTGGTTGACTGTGTTTCGTTTGTCGTAATGGACGAGCAGGGAATTACCGAAGCATTGACCGCCGATGAACATTTTGTGCAGGCGGGTTTTCGGGCATTATTGAGAGAACAGGAAGAAGAATAAAAAAATAATTTATGCGTAAAGCCAAAATTTTAGCAACACTCGGACCGGCTTCCGACACACAGGAAAAAATCGAAGCACTGATTAAGGCGGGAGCAAACGCGGTGCGGATAAATATGTCGCACGGAACGAACGGCGAGCATCTGGAAACTCTGAAAAATGCACGGGCGGCGGCGGAAAATCTCGGTGAACCGCTTTCGATTTTGGTTGATTTATCAGGTCCGAAAATCCGCACTCGTTCACTCGAAAACAAAGAACCCGTCCAACTTCATCCGGGCGAAAAATTTACTCTGACGACGCGAGATATTGTCGGAAACGAACGCGAAGTTGCCACGACTTTTACGGAATTACCTGAAAGCGTCAGCGTCGGTGAACCGATTTTGCTTGATGATGGTTCGCTGGAGTTGAAAGTTTTGGAAAAAACTGCCACCGATGTCGTTTGCGAAATCGTCGCGGGCGGACTTTTGTATGAAAGTAAGGGAATAAATTTGCCGAACACGGTTTTGCCGATTCCGAGTTTGACCGAAAAAGACCGCGTTGATCTTGATTGGGCGTTGGAGCAGGATGTCGATTACATCGCACTTTCATTCGTTCGCAAAGCCGCCGACTGCATTGAAGTCAAGGAAATTATTAAACAAAAGAACAAGCGTGAATTCGGGCGGGCGTTGCTTGTGGCGAAAATCGAAAAAGCGGAAGCGATTGAAAATTTGAATGAGATTATCGAAGCGGCGGACGGTTTGATGGTCGCCCGCGGAGATTTGGGTGTGGAAACAAGCGTCGAACTTGTGCCGATTTATCAGAAACGCATCATTAAACAATCAATTGCAAAGGATAAATTCGTGATTACCGCAACGCAAATGCTGCAAACGATGATCGAAAATCCGCGTCCGACGCGTGCCGAAGCGTCCGATGTTGCGAACGCCGTCTGGGACGGAACGGATGCCGTGATGCTTTCGGCTGAAACCGCCGCCGGAAATTTTCCGGTCGAAAGTGTGGCGACAATGGCGAAAATCATCAATTCGGCGGAAACCTTAAAACCCGCGTCACTCCGCAAACCAATTAAGTTCTCGCAAAAGCCTTCGGGCAGAACTTCGCAGGGATTATGCAAAGCCGCGGGTTATTGTGCGAAGGAGATTCAGACCGAAAAAGTTGCGGTTTTCACCGAATCGGGGTTGATGGCTCGTCGGCTTTCGTCGTTTCGTTCGGGTCTGCAAACCGTTGCGTTAACGACTTCGCGGCGGGCGAGACATCAGCTTGCATTGATTTGGGGCGTGCTTCCGTTTTATCAGGAAGCACCGGACACGACCGAATTGATGCTCAAAAAAGGTGAAGAAACTCTGATTAAAAATGACGCGGTTATAAAAGGCGAAACAATTGTAATGATGGCGGGACGGCTTTCCGGCTTGGGTTTATCGAGTTCGGTCGTCGTTTGGACAATCGGCGAGAACACGCCGCGTCGGTAGTTTCAAAGCGGCAGTTCACATTTGTAGATCTCAAATTTTTTGTTTCGCTTGATAATTTCAACTTTGCCGAATAATTTGATCAAGTGCGTTTTGTAGTTGAGATGGCGATTTGAAACTATCTGAAAACTGCCGTTTTTTTCGAGACATCTTTTTGTCTGCCGGAAAAGGTTTGTCGCGACTTCGATATTCGTTTCAAATTCAAAATGAAACGGCGGATTGCAGACGATTAAATCAAAAACATTATCGCCGAAAATCTCCAATGAATCGCTAAAATGAAAATGCGTGTTTGCGTCATTTTTTGCGAAGTTTAATTTTGAAGATTCGACTGCCAACCAATCATCGTCCATTAAATGAATTTCGCAGTCGGGTTTCTGCAAACGAATCATCTTAC
>JBGTGO010000048.1:0-117136 GCA_041746675.1 Pyrinomonadaceae bacterium
GACAAACTTATCGGTGAAGGACACGAAATTACAGTCATTGACGATCTTTCGACGGGACGTTATTCAAATGTTGAACATCTCGACGGCGAAAAAAACTTTCGTCTGATTATTGACACGGTGTTGAATGAGGATTTGATGGAAGACCTGATTCGTGAAACGGACAGGGTTTTTCATATGGCGAGTGCGGTCGGTGTTAAATTGATTATGGAGCATCCGGTCAAAACCATCGAAACAATCTTTCGCGGAACTGATGTTGTCCTGAAATATTGCTCGCGTTACCGCAAACGGGTTTTAGTTCCAAGCACCTCAGAGGTTTACGGCAAAGGCGTTTCCGTGCCGTTTACCGAAGACGATGATTTGCTGACGGGTTCAACCGATAAACATCGCTGGGCTTATGCGTGTGCGAAAACTTTGGACGAATTTCTCGCCATCGCTCACTGGAAAGAAACTCGCCTTCCCGTTGTTGTCGTTCGTTTATTTAACACGGTCGGACCACGGCAAACCGGACAATACGGAATGGTCGTGCCGAATTTTATTAAGAATGCGATAGCAAATGAACCGCTGACGGTTCACGGCGACGGCACACAACGGCGTTGTTTCGGTCACGTTTTGGATGTCGTCGAAGGTTTGACCAAATTGATCGAAACGCCGGAATGCTTCGGCAAAGTTTATAATCTCGGCAACCCGGAAGAAATCTCGATTAGAGGTTTGGCGGAAAAAGCGATTGAAATGACCGGCAGTTCGAGCGAAATCGAATATATTTCGTATGACGAGGCTTACGGCGAAGGCTTCGAAGATATGCAGAGACGGGTGCCGAGTATTGAAAAAGCTAAAAAAGTTATCGGCTTTCAGCCAACGCGAACCCTGACGGACATCATCAATGATGTAGCCGAACAATTTCGTGAGGAAGCAAAAACCGATTCGCAGAGTGCTTAAATAAAAATGTTTATTAATTTCGTTAAAAAACTTACCTTGATTATGTCAATCCTGTTGCTGGTAAGCAGTTTCGCCGTCGCTCAAAAAACCACCGGAAGCATTATCGGCAAAGTTCGTGACCATAAGGGCAAATCGCTGAAAGGTGTTGTCGTCGAAGCTAAACAGGACGGAAAAACCTTTAAACAGACCGAAACCGACGACGGCGGAAAATTTCGTTTGAGCGATTTGGAAGAAGGGAGATACACGGTAGTTTTTGATAAAGCCGGTTTCAGCACGGCGGCTCTAACGAACATCGAAGTTCGTGCAAAAGGAAAAAATAATCTTGGCGATCGTCTGCAAATGAATGTCGATCAGGGAACTCTCGTCATCGTTGAAGCAAGCGTCTATAACCAAAACGGTTTTGTTTTATACGGTGCGAAGGTTGAAGTTGAGGAAATTTTATCGGATGGGACGACCAAAAAAGTCGGTTCGGGAGTTTCCAGTCGGGACGGCGATGTAATATTTCGCTTTCCCGAAAAACCGACTACTTACCGCATAACTGCTTCGGTTAAAGGACTTACTGCAAGCAAAGATGTTGAAGTAAACGAAGCGGCGATTTACCGCACTGCTCTGACTCTTGATCTATCAAAATAAGACAAAGCCGTTTTGTCCGTCTGAAACGTCTTTTTTTTTTAAAACAAATAAAAATTTTATCTCGAATCCAAATTATTTAATTTATCGTTTCAGAAATCTCTTCAGCGATATTTTCTCCGCCAATAGTTCCGGCATCGGTTACGATTAGCGGAAACTCTTCAAGCACCTGTGTATCGGCAATTGTTTGAACCCAGTAAGTTCCGGCGGTCGGGAAAACGACGTTGACGAAGAAACTGACATTATCGGTGAATCCGCCGGGAGCAAGCTGAATCGGTGTCGCTTGCGATGTAACGACTAGATTCATTCGATCCGGCGACATAATACGAACTTCCGTTTGATAATTCCCTTCGCCCCGCCAATGATTGACAACCGCGAACTTTATCAGCGACACCGGCAATTTTTCGACCATTATATTTTGAAAAACACCCATCAGAGAAACTTTGTTGCCGATTTCTAATCGCACATCATCACATAAAAGCGTGTATATCAGTTGTAATCTTTCACTTTCCATTTAATCAATTCCTCTAAAAAATATGCTTTGTCCGAACAGATTCTTCGATTATTCTTCAAAATTTACTCACCACCGGTTTACTTGAACAAATATTCAATAGTTGAAGTATTTCATTTTCAACACCGGGAATTTTCGATAATTTACAGATGCGTTTTGTTAAAAACCGGTTTAATTTGAATTTTTACCTTTCAAAGTTGGATGGTCAAGAGTATAATCATCTTATCTGAAAATTTCGGTGAGAAGTTATATGGAGCGGTTTTATTTATGTGGATGTATATTTTAATATGCCTTTCGCTGTCTTTGGCAGGAGTGGCGGGACTGCAGTTTTTTTATATGGTTTATCTTGACCGTATTGATAAAGATAAACAAAAACGCATCCGCGAACTCGAAATACACTGCCGAAATTTAACCAACCGTTTGCAGCAAACCGAAATGAGAATCACCGAACAGAATGATCTGATCGAATCCACTTATGAAGAATTGGATGAAGAAACGGAAGAAGTTTGGGCGGACTTGATCGAAGAAAGTTGAGGTTCAGTTCAAGATTCAAGATTTGAAATCTAAGCTTTAAGATCGCTTAATCCTTTGAATCTAACTACCGTTGCTCCCGCACCGCCGCCGGAAAATTCATCACCGTTCCTAAAAGATTTAACATAATCTTTCTCAGCCAATAATTTCCGTACGATTTCTCTCTGCACGCCGATTCCTTTGCCGTGAATTATCCGAACTTGCTCAAAACCTTTTTTGCGTGCTTCCCTTAAGTATTCCTCGACGACCGCATGCACATCTCTCGGCTGAAAAGAATGCAGATCAATCGTGTCGGTGATTTTCAGATCAACAGTATCGGGAAACGGATTATCATCTTCTTCACTCATAACTTTTTGTTCCTGTTATTGCCGAAATTTATCTGAATCAATTCTTACGAACTATTTTTTCGCGGTCGCCTTTTTCAAATCTTCCGGTGGCGTAACGCGAAATCGATTGTTTTTGTCTTTGAAAATTACGAATCGTTTGTCCTCGAGTTTGCCGGTTTGCTCGTTACGGATTTTCAGCGTAAATGTCTTGTTATCACCCGAACCTTCAACCCGCAGCGGGAGTTGTCCCCAAATATTGATTTTCTCTCTATAAGTGCTGTAAGCGGTATAATGTTCCTGCCGATATTTATCAAAACCAAGCACGAGAATTCCGTCGAAGTCAGGTTCAACTCCGTCAATTGCTTTGACTTCATCGGTTCTTGATAAAACCACCCAACTTCCCGGAATAGATACTTTTGCACCTGAATCTTTGCTTATTTCCGTATTAACTCCCGCATCATCGAGTCTTTGCCAGGTAATGAATTTGCGGTCATTTTCCTGATAGTAAACAATATCGCTCGGCACTTGAAGTTCGACCTGCCGCCCGTAAACCCAACCCATCGGAGCAGGAGAAACTGATGGATCGAGCCGGACTTTATACCAAATGTCGTATCTGTCGTCGAGTTTGTCGGGTTCTTTTTCCTTACCTTCCTTCGCCGCCTTGATTTCCTCGTTTTCCGGTTCGTCTTTTTCCTCGGAATCTTTTGATTTGACAATAAATTCCCAATCCACAATCTCGAATGCCGCCCCGTTATCGAGTCGTAGAAGGATATTTTCTTCGGTAACTCCCGGATTTAAGCGTAGGTTAGAAGCTGCCCGCAGTTGCCCGGTCGCTTGCGGTTGCAAGTCCTTCGCTTCTTCGGCGAGTTTTCTGGATTTGTCGAGCGATTCTTCGATGATTACGTGTTGCGATTCAATCCAACCTTCCGTTGCTTCTTCGTCGTTCGCCCGGACGCGATACCAAGTTACATCCTCATCATTTTTTTCAATTTCCAAAACTTCAACTTGTTGACCGCGTTTGACTTCCAGCAAATCCGCCGCTACCAATGCATACGAACTTCTGATGTTCGCACTCTTCGAGATAACAGTTCCGGTTTCGTTCAAACCGACGACGCTTGAAATATTTTCCGTCGCTATATCAATCAATCCGCAACTGCTTAAAATGATTGAACCCAATACAATAATTCCGATAATAAATAATTTTTTAATCAACATTTCAATTAGTTTTTGTTAACTTTCTGCCTGATAAATTTTCGCGGTTTATTATAGCCTAATTTCTTCAATAAAGCCTTTTCACTTCCCGAAAGTTTTGACCTGAGTTTTAATTCAGGATTCTGCTTGCTCCCGATATTTTCGATCCCAAGTACCGATATATAATTTGTCCAGTCAATTTTTTGCGTTCCTTTAATATATGTTTTGATGATCGGAGCAAGTTCGTCATATTCTTGTAAGACATTCATAACAGATGTGTTCGCATCTTGAACTGCACCAAATTTTCCGTGTTTACGATAAACTTCACGAAAGATATTTTCTAAATCCCGTCTGCCTTTGCTCTCACGCATTATTGCCGTATCACACAAAAAAGCAACCAGCATTCCCTTTGCATAAACGCTTGAAACTTCCCCGTTCCAACGCATTTTTGAAATATCAAGCAACGAGTTAGCAGTGCTTCTTTTTTGATCGAGAAAATACGCCTGCTCAAGTGTGTTCAGAAAATCCGCAAACCGTATTTGCCCGACCTGAACTCCGGTTCGCAACGCCTGATATATCGCAAAACCCTCGTAGAACCAAGCATATTCACCGCTCAGATTCAGCGAATTCGGAATCCATAAGTGAAAAATCTCGTGCCGCAACTGCTCGTGCAAACGCTGTCTTGCCGAGCTTTCCGCAAACGTCTGCGTTGACAAAATTGTAACATTCGTGCCGCGTGTTTCCGCCCGCCAACGATTCAAATCGAATTTGCCCGGAAAGTTCATCAAAACAATCTGTGCATTTTCAAACGGAACTTCGCCGAATAATTCAGCATACTCGCTGACAATTTCTTCCGCCATTTCGTATGCCGTTTCATCCTCGAACTGCCATTCGTCCAAAATTAGAACATTGATCTTGGAATTTTTCACGGCAAATTCTTTTTCACGCCATTTCTCACTCAGCAAAAATACTGCATCCTCCGTATTTTTGACCGAATAGATTTTGTTTTCAACAGATTTTTCACTCGTTGAAATTTTCCAGCCGTCGGGAATTTCGAACGTAATCTTCGCGGATACTTTTTTTCTGCTGAATTGCGGCAGTAAATCGTTCAGCATCAGCAAACCGTGTGTTTTGTCGAGCCACGAAACGTGTGCGTTCAGTAATTGATTGTCCAAAACATCCGCGTCAAACGTGTAAGAAAATTTATACACTGTCCGGTCAGCGACAAAAATTCCGTCGGTAAATTTTTTAAATGGAATTTCTTTTTCATTTTTGTCAAAAAGTTTCAAGTCAACTATTCTCTTACCAAGATTTTCGGCATCCGCATAATTTTGTAAAAACGACCAGTTTTCACCGATTAAATCGTTGTCATTCAAGAACTTACCTTCGATAACAACGCGGGAATTTCCGGCTTCAAACAGCTTAACGGCGACCTCTAAATCCTGTGCGGACAGCACCGCAATTGACATTAAAAGTGTCAAAAAGATTACCGACCAACTGAAAAACTTTTTAATCATTATTGACATACGGCAAAATCGGGAACTAGAATATACTTTCATTCGTATTTTTTCAGATTCCGAAATATAAAACACAAGGATAAAAAATTTAATGAGTATAATCAAAATCGTCATTTACACATTAGCATTTTTGTTAAGTCTTTTGTTTTGGGGACGCTTCGTTTTTATTTAACGTTTCAGCGAACTTTAGATGTTTCGATCTCAAAAATAAACCGGAAACTTTGCACGAATTTAATTTTATAACACACCGCGGTCTTTGCAATGACCGCTATTTTAGTTTTTAAACCAACATAATTTATGTCAGAATCAAAAAAAATAAAACGAGCCCTGATAAGTGTTTCCGATAAGTCGAAAATCGTCGAATTTGCCGCAGAATTGAAAAAATTCGGGGTGGAAATAATTTCGACGGGCGGAACGGCAAAAACTTTGCGGGAAAACGGCGTAGAAGTTACGAATGTGTCCGATGTAACCGGCTTTCCCGAAATGATGGACGGGCGTGTAAAAACTTTGCATCCGAAAATCCACGGTGCATTTCTGGCGTTACGGGATAATGAAGACCACGTCGCGGCGATGGATGAACACGGCATCGAAGCGATTGATCTGGTTGTCATCAATCTTTATCCATTTGAAGAAACTATCGAAAAAGACGGCGTTGCATTGGAAGAAGCGGTTGAACAGATAGACATCGGCGGTCCGGCGATGATTCGTTCGGCATCGAAAAATTTTCGTGATGTTGCGGTTGTGACCGACGCGAATCTCTATGCGGACATTCTCGGCGAAATGAAGGAAAATGACGGTTCGCTGTTAATGAAAACCCGTCAGCGTTTGGCGGCGTTGGCTTATACGCGAACGTCTTATTATGATCTGGCGATTTCAGGATATTTGGCTGAACAGCTAACCTTAAAAGATTTGGAATATCTCGAACCATTTAATCCATACGGCAATCTGGCGTTCGTCGAAATCGAAGAAGACGGCGGCGAAGATGATATTGTAGATGTTGAATATGAAGAAACGGACGAATCACTTCCGTCTTTAATTTCCGTCGGTCTGGCAAAAGTTACCGATTTGCGTTACGGCGAAAATCCGCATCAGAAGGCGGCACTTTATGATTCGGGCGAAGAAGGCGGAATTGCCAACGCCGAACAACTTCACGGCAAGGAAATGTCATTTAATAATTACGTTGATGCCGAAGCGGCGTGGCGAATTGTCAGTGATTTCGATGAACTAGCCGTCGCTATCATCAAACATACGAATCCTTCCGGTATCGGACTCGGTGCAAATAATCTCGAAGCTCATCAGAGGGCGTTGGCGACCGATCCCGTTTCGGCGTTCGGCGGCATCGTCGCCCTGAACCGAAAAGCCGATGCGGAAGCTGCCAAAGCCATCAACGAAGTTTTTACCGAAGTCGTTATCGCTCCCGATTTTACTGATGAAGCATTGGAAATTTTCCGTAAGAAGAAAAATCTGCGGATATTAAAGGTTGATACTACAGCGGCGAAAAATCCGCTCGAATTTCGGCAGATTTCGGGCGGATACTTGGTGCAGGATCAGGATTATTTATCGGTTACGGCGGAAAATCTAAATGTCGTCAGTAAGCGAAAACCGGACGAAAAAGAGATTCAGGCGATGCTTCTGGCGTGGAAGGCGTGTAAACACGTCAAATCGAACGCGATAGTTTTTGCCAATGATGTGCAAACCGTCGGAGTCGGTGCGGGACAGATGAATCGCGTGGATTCGGTCAGAATCGCGGCGATGCGGGCGAAGAAAACCGACTTGAAACTGGAAGGAACGGTTCTCGCATCCGACGCGTTTTTCCCGTTCCGCGACAATGTTGATGAAGCCGCCAAATTCGGCATTTCAGCAATTATTCAACCCGGCGGTTCAATGCGTGATGATGAATCAATCGCCGCCGCCGACGAACATAACATCGCAATGGTCTTTACGGGTTTCCGGCATTTCAAACATTAATAAATAAAATACCGATCCGATATGTGCGGGCAAGATGCCCGCACTCCGGCGAAACTAGATTTCGATATGCTGTCCCATTTCAACCACTCTGCCGGGTGGAATTTTGAAAAATGACGTGGCACTTCGAGCATTTCTGGAAAGCAGTGCGAAAAGTTTCTCACGCCACCGCGACATTCCCGATTCTCTCCGCCCGGAGACAATTGTTTCGTGTCCGAGAAAATATGTGGCTTTGTTTTTTACGAACTTGAAACCCAAATTATCGAGATTTCCCAGAACTTTCGGAACATCCGGATTCTGCATATAACCGTAATAAATTTTCAGACGGGTAAAGCCGTTGCCCATTTTTTCGATCAATACGCGGTCTTTATTTTCGATAAACGGAACATTTTTCGTCTTAACGGTAACGAACAAAATATTTTCGTGCAGAACTTTGTTATGTTCAAGATTATGGAGCAGAGCAATCGGTGTTCGCGTCGCGTTGCCGTTCATAAATACTGCCGTTCCCTTGACCCGCAGGATGTCGAGCTTCTTCAAATCTACGAGAAATTCATCCAGCAGCCGTGTTTCGTTCTGGATCCTATTCTGCATAATGCTGCGACCTTTCTTCCAAGTCATCATCACGATAAAGATACTTACGGCAAGCAGCAGCGGAAACCAGCCGCCGTCGAAGAATTTGATTATATTCGCACCGAAAAATGCCAGATCAATTACTGAAAAGAACAGACATAAAGCGAATGTCGGCAGAAAACTCCAGTTCCAGAGAGTGTGGGCGACTCTGTAGAAAAGAATCATTGATTGCCGTCGAAGGGTCTTGCAGAAGCAAAGCTCCCTGTCCGAAATAATTCAGTAATAACGCGGGCAGAACCAACACGAACCAAGTAAGTCGAATCGGACGTGAACCGAAATGTCCCATATCCGCATAGAGTGCTTCGCCGCCGGTGACGACTAAAAACACCGAACCTAAAATGACGAAACCGGTTAACCCGTTGCGTATAAAAAAGTTTATGCCGTGGAATGGATTGACGGCGTTGAGAACGTGCGGTTCGTTGGCGATTTGGATAATTCCGAGAATAGCCAGAACTGCGAACCATAAGAGCGTCACGGGAGCAAACAGTTTTCCGACCAGAGCCGTTCCGCGTTTTTGCAAAAAGAACAGACCGATCAGAATAATTATTGTTGCCGGAACGATGAACAGAGTCAGCACCGGAGTCGCCACGGTCAGTCCTTCCATCGCTCCGAGAACTGAAATTGCGGGTGTCAGAACACCGTCGCCGTATAATAACGCCGCACCGAAAACACCGAGTGCGATTAAAATCCACTTCTCACCGATACCCGAAGGTTTGATCGGTGTCGCCAACGCCGCCAGCGATAAAACTCCGCCTTCGCCCTCATTGTTCGCCCTGACGACGAAAACCAGATATTTGATCGAAATCACGATTATCAGAGACCAGCAAATCAGAGATAAAACGCCGTAAATATTAGCGGGTGTCGGGGAAATTCCCCGTGAACCGTAAAAACATTCACGAAGTGCGTAAAGCGGTGAAGTTCCGATGTCACCGTAAACAATGCCGAGTGCGGCAAACGATAAACTGTATAGATACTTGCCTTTCGGCTGTTCAATGTGAAATTCGACATCCGCAAAAGTTTCGTGAATATCGTAAAATTCCTGTGCAATCATATAATTTTTTGTCTAATTTTTGAATAATATAAAGTTTGAAAAAAAATAAAGTTTTGAACGAAAAAACAGCGGCAAACCGCCGCCGTAGAACTTGTTATAAATTTAGTTTTCTTAATTTATTTTGTCATAAAATCTAAAAGATTTTCAATTTTTTCTTCTACTTTCGATTATAGAAAATAGTTCCTAAAATTAGAGTAAAGTATTTATAAAGAATTCATAAAGATTTGATTTATCTGTCCCATCCGCTATTTTTTCAGTCCGTCAAGTTTGTCCAAATAGTGAGCGGCAAGAAAATACAGCGGAATTGCCAGAACCATTAAATAAGTTCCGGTCATATTCGCAATCTTGGAATGTAAAAATAAGTTTAGATGATAAATACCGCAGATTATCAAACCGCTAACTGAAAATATTATTGCCAATGTCCCGGAAATGTACATTGCTGCCGACCATCTGTTTCGATCTTTTTCAGGAGATATTTTTTCTTTGCCTGATATTTTATGGATCGGAATTACTTGAATTGTTAAGTTTTTCATTTTTTTCTCAAATACTTGATTTACAAAGAAAATATCAATTTGTTTTTCTCTGCATTACATAAATTATAAAAAATTTTTCGTAAAATCAGACTAAAATTTCCATAAAAAGTTCGTAAAGATTTATGTTCAGGGTTTCGAGTTAAATCTGTAACCAACCCACGGTTCGGTTAGAATATATTCGGGTTTAGCCGGATTTTTTTCGATCTTCTTCCGCAGATTCCCGACAAAAACCCGTAGATATTCCGTCTGTTCGGTAAAATTTCCGCCCCGGATCGCTCCGAGCAGTGTGCGGTGCGTGATAACTTTGCCGTTGTTTCTGACAAGATATGTGAGCAGTTCAAATTCTTTCGGAGTCAGGTGAATTTCCTCATCTTTGACCATGACCTGATGTTTTTCCAGATCAATTTTGAAGTTGCCCGATTCAAAGTATGTTTCTTCCGGTTCAGCCGGCGAACGTCGCAGATTCGCCCTGACGCGGGCGGTTTATTCCTCCATACTGAACGGTTTCGTAATATAATCGTCCGCTCCCGCATCCAGTGCTTCGACCTTCGTTTTTTCCTCGCCCTTGACTGATAAAACTATCACCGGAATTTCCGAAACCTTTCTGATTTCCCGGCAAAGTTGGATGCCGTTCATCTCCGGCATAGATAAATCGGTAATAACCAAATCGGGATGAAAATTATGAAACAGATCGAGTCCGTATTCACCGTCAGACGCGACAGCAGAAGGCGAAACTGCAGCATCACCAGAATCAGCACGGAAATTCCGAGAACCGGAATCAGATACCTTTTCAGTCCGCGAAAATTTTTATTCATTTCACAAAATTACCTTGCTGGAATATCAATTTCAAGTCGGCGTGAAATACTTTCAATTTGCGTTCAAAGCCGCCTCGTTCGGGTTTTCCAAGTTGATAAATTTGAACCGTAAATTTCTGATAAACCAGACGATTCCGGCACTTCCCGAAAATAATCCCGAAATTATCAGGAGCGTCTGCGGTGTAATCAAAGACAGCGAAATTCCCGAAAGATAACTTGATAAACTAAACACAAGAATTTCCGCACCGCGGTCAATCGTCGAGATGCGACCGCGAATTTTGTCCGGTAGTGATCTTTGAAATAATGTTTCCTGCACCGCATATTCCGCTCCGATCAAAGCTCTCGATACGAAGATCAAAAATATTATCAGCCAGAAATTCATCGTTAAACCGCCGAGAGCGAACAAAATTCCGTGGGCGATCAGACTCCAACCCATAAACGGACTGACGATTTTTTTGCGTTCGACATAACCGCCGATGCGGTGTGCGAAGATCAAACCGGCGAATAAGCCGAAGCCCGCCGCCATCCACATCAGAGCGACGGCGGTATCGGGGTTCCAATTTTTTTCCTGTGCGAAAATAACGCCGCCGAGTTGGTCGTAAATGATATTTATTGCACCGCCGCCGACCGCCCACATCACATTGAGCATCATCAGAGTCAAAATCAGCGGTTGGCTGAAAACATAGCTGATTCCTTCCTTGATTTCCTGTGCAAAAGTTGAATTTACCGGAATCGTCTGACCGGCGGCGTTAATTTGTCCTTTAGTTTCCGCTTCAGGAATTTTCCAGATACAAAACGCCGAAACCAGAAATGAGATTGAATTAACGACGAACGCCGCCTGATAACCGAATCCGCTCGCCACCCAACCGCCGAGTGCCGCCCCGATTGCCATCAGCAAAAATCTCGACGAAAACAAAAGTGCCGTTCCCGCCAGCAATCCTTCCTTTTTCACCACATTCGGAGCCGTCGCGTTTTTGCCTGCTTCAAAAAATGCACCGAACACCGCCAACAGAGCCGACGCACTATAAACGATCAAGACCGATTCAAAATGAAACGCGACGAGAAACAGCAACGCGATAAAAACTCTCGCTAAATCGCTGACGATCATCGCTTGCCGCCGCGAAAATCTATCTACGAATGCTCCCGCGACCGGCATCAGAAGTGCCAAAGGCATCGTCCGGCAAACGATAAAAACCGCCGCCGCAATCGGTGAAGCATCCGACAGCACCCGAATCAGTCCCAACGCGGCAATAAAATTGAACCAGTTGCCGAGTTCGGAAACATATTGTCCGAAGAGCAAAAATCGAAAACTGCGATTTCCGCGAATTAATTCCAAGTATGAAAGATTCATATTTCATCCGCCGGATAGAGAACATCCTGCCCGCAGGGTTTGAATTCACCAAACTTTATAAAAAACTTAAAATTTACCGGCAGTTTGTCCGCCGTCAAATAAATAAAGTCGTTAAACTCGCATAGTTTAACGACTTCTCCCCAAAATTTATCCGGCATCTTACTTTCCGCTGAATGCGGGCGGACGTTTTTCAAAAAATGCCGTTACACCTTCGCGGAAATCGTCCGATTTACCGGATTCGATCTGCATTTCGTGTTCCATTTTGAGTTGCGTCTGCAAATCGTTGGAAAACGTCGCATTGAGCATTATCTTGATTCTACCGATTGAACCCGTCGGAGCATTCGCCAATTTCGCCGCCATTACGAGCGACTCCTGTTCAAGCATCTCGAGCGGCGTAACGCGGTTTATCAAACCGATTTCCTTTGCTCTCTCCGCCGAAAGCGATTCGCCCGTCATAAACATTTCCGCCGCCAATTTGCTGCCGACGGCTCGCGGCAAAAAGAAACTTCCGCCGCAGTCGGGCGACAGACCGATTCTGACGAACGCTTCATTAAACGTCGCCTCTTCCGCCGCGTAAATCAAATCGCAGGCAAGTGCAAAATTCGTTCCCGCTCCGGCACAAACGCCGTTGACCGCCGCTAAAAATGGAATCGGCGTTTCGCGGATCATCAAAATAACTTTATGCAGAGCCTCCAACGGCTCTTCTAAAAACGCCTCGATACGACCTTCTTTCTGCCACATCGTCTGCATTTCCCGCAAATCGCCGCCCGCACAAAACGCCCGTCCCGTTCCCGTCAAAATAACCGCTCTCGCCGAATCTTCAATCGCCTTCTCGATTGCCGCACGCAAATCCTTCGACAATTGCAAAGACAAAGCGTTCAATGCTTCCGGGCGATTCATCGCAACAACCGCCACATTCTCATTTATCCGATACTCAACTGTTTCAAACATAATAATTTTTTTGTAAGTGGAGAGCGGAGAGTCGGGAGTGAAGATTGATGAAATGACGCTTATCTCACTTTCTATTCTACTCTTAACTCTCCACTCTTAACTCTCCACTTTATACTCTTGACTCTAAACTCCTTTCGATCTTGCCCGACTTGCCTGAAAGCAATCTTTGCATAGAACCGACCGCCCGACTTTCGGCTCGAACGGAACGGAGTCGTGTCTTCCGCAATGATCGCAGACAATCTCAAAACGCCCCTTTTTACTTTCGACTTTTTTGCCTTTATTCGAACGACAACCCGGACATCGCTGCGGAGTCATCATATTTCGCTGATAAAAAATTTCCTGCTCTTTTTCCGAAAAGATAAAATTTTCCTTACACTGCACACAAGGCATCTCGACATCCGGCATAGCTTTTTCTCTCCTTAATTGATATATACAACAATACCGAAAGTTTAACACTTATCTCAAAGTTTCCAAATTATCCTTCAAAGCCTTCGTTTGCAGTTCGATTTCCGTGACTCGTTCGCGGACGGCATCAACCTTTTCAGTTGGTGCTTTATCTATAAAGTTTTTGTTGGCAAGCTGCTTTGATAAGCGTTCGCCTTCTTCCTGCAATTTATTGATTTGATTTTGCACCCGCTCGCGTTCCTTTGCAAAATCGATCAGACCTTCCAACGGAACGGCGATTTCCGCACCGTTGGTCAGAACGCCTTTTGCCGAAGCCGCCGGAACTTCCAATTTATCGCCGAGAATTACTTCATTTGCCCGTGCAAGTTTCAGAATTTGAGCTTCATTAGCGGCAAAAATTCGGCGTGTTTTATCATTTGCCGCAATGTGAACCGATATTTTGTCGGAAGGCTTGATTTGCATCTCCGCACGGATATTGCGGATATTCGTAATCAATCCGAAGATCAACTGCATTTCCGTTTCGGCTTTTTCGTCTATGAGATTTGCGTCGCCCGTCGGAAAATCCGCCAGCATAATCGTTGCATCGGCTGATTTATACGCCGGATTATGCAAATCCGCGTTTGTATTCGGTAATTTTTGCCACAGTTCTTCCGTCAGATACGGCATAAACGGATGGAGCAAACGCAGAGATTGTTCCAGAATCGTAATAATTCTCGTCGTCGCCGGCGTGTCGCCCGCCGTGATTTCATCCTTAACAAGTTCGATATACCAATCGCAGAAATCATCCCAAAAAAAGTGATAAAGTTTGTCAACGGCAACGTGAAAAGCATATTTATCCAACGCTTCATTGACATCGTTTGCCGTTTTATTAAGCCGCGAAATTATCCATCTGTCGGAAATCGTTGCCGGATTTTCAAGCGTTGCCGGATCAACCTTCGCACCGTCGGAATTCAACAAACAAAAGCGGGTTGCGTTCCAGATTTTGTTGGCGAAATTTCGATAAGATTCGACTTTTTCATCCCGCCACGCGAAATCCATCCCGGTTGATGAACCAGCCAGCGTAATGCGTGTCGCGTCAACGCCGTATTCATTAAAAACAACCAGCGGATCAATTCCGTTTCCCTTCGTTTTCGACATTCGCACGGATTTTTCGTCTAAAACCGTTCCCGTAATATAAACATCATCAAACGGTCTTTCGCCGAGGAATTTCAGCGACGACATCACCATCCGCGAAACCCATAAAAAGATTATATCGCGGGCAGTAACGAGAACATCCGTCGGATGAAATACTTTTAAGTCCTGAGTCCTGAGTCCTGAGTCCTGAGTCGAAGAATTTTCAGCTTGACTTTGAACTCCGAACCTTGAACTCTGAACTTTTTCTCCATTCCAGCCAAGCGTCGAGAACGACCACAGCCACGATGAAAACCAAGTGTCTAAAACATCTTCGTCCTGCGTTAGATTTTCCGTTCCGGCTTTTTTCGCGGCTTCCTGCTTATTTTTAGCGACATAAACCTTGCCGTTTTCGTCATACCACGCCGGAATCTGATGTCCCCACCAGAGTTGCCGCGAGATAGTCCAGTCGCGTAAATTTTCGAGCCAATCGGTGTAAACTTTCGTGTGCGGATTGTGCGGCGTAAAGTGCGGATAACCTTTTTCACGTTTCAACTCAAGTGCCGCATCACGCATTTCATCCATTTTCACCCACCACTGTTCGGAGATGAGTGTTTCGATAACGGTTTTGCAACGCTCACAAATCGGCAGCACCATCTCGTGATCTTTAATCTGTTCGAGCAACCCGAGTTGTTCAAACTTTTCAACAACTAACTTGCGTGCCTTGTAACGATCTAAACCGTCGAAATCTTCGCCCGCATTCGCATTCAACGTGCCGTCAGGATTCATTATATTGATTTGCTGCAAATTATGGCGTTGTCCCATCTCGTAATCGTTCGGATCGTGTGCCGGCGTAATTTTGACTGCACCCGTTCCGAATTCCATTTCGACGTATTCATCAGCAATGATCGAAATTTCGCGGTTCGTCAGCGGCAGTTCGATGATTTCACCGACCAAATTCTTGAATCTTTCATCATTCTGATTGACCGCCACCGCCGTATCGCCGAGCATCGTTTCCGGTCGCGTCGTTGCCACCGTCAGTTTTTTGTCGGAATTTTTTATCGGATATTGCAGATAATAAAGTTTGCCGTCTTTTTTCTCTTTATCTTCAACTTCTAAATCTGACAGAACGGTTTTATCCTGCGGACACCAGTTGACGATTCTCGCACCGCGATAAATTTGTCCTTCTTCATAAAGTGCGACGAACACATTTATCACCGCTTTCGACAAATTCTCATCCATCGTAAAACGTTCCCGCGACCAGTCAACCGAAATTCCCTCACGCCGCATCTGTCCGAGAATTGTTCCGCCATACTTGCGTTTCCATTCCCAGACTTTTTCGGTAAACGCTTCTCTGCCAATATCTTGCGGAGTTTTGTTTTCTTCAATTTTCAGTTGCCGTGTAACCATCAACTGCGTCGAAATTCCGGCGTGATCAATTCCCGGCAGAAACAGTGTGCGAAATCCAAGCATCCGTTTGCGGCGAATCAAAACATCCATAATCGTATGCTGCAAAGCGTGTCCCATATGCAGACTGCCCGTAACATTCGGCGGCGGAATGACGATGGAATATGTTTCAGCATCCGCATTTTCATTGATCTCCGGCTTAAAGCAACCGCTTTCTTCCCAACGCTTATAATGATTTTCTTCAGCTTCCCGCGGGTTATATTGTGTTGATAATTCCATATTTCTAACTCAAGATTCAAAGTTTAAGATTCAAAATTCAAAGTTTAAGATTTAAGTACGATCGTCGTAATTAAAGTTTCTGTTAACCAGTAAATACCTTGAATACTAATTCCTGAAACTTAAATGTTTAGCGTTAAATTCCAAAAAAGGTTAGTTTTAATCTCGAAAGAAAAAACTAACCTTTAATCGATGCTCAACTGGTAAAAACCTAATTCTTCATTTTCTCTTTTGCAAGTTCTTTGATAATTAAATCTGCCATCTGCGGGACGACTTCCCACGCCACTTCCCGCACAGCAATTTCGGACAGACGCTCGACGACTTTTTTCGTAATCATTTCAACTATTTCAGGTGAAACCAAATCTTTGATCTGCCGTTCGATGTCATCCGTATTTGCCTGATTTATTTCGGTAGAATCTAATTCAGCCGGAGAATTTTTGACATTTTGAAAATCTTCGAAATCGAACTGATTAGCTATCGGAGAATTTTCCGGTTGTTCAACGACCTGCATTTTCTCTTGCGTTTCTTCAGCAGTTTCCAGAATCAACGGCGGCAATTCCAGTAAGTTCAACTCATCCAAATCTATATCTGCAAACTCATCAGACATCGAAACTTCGGAGCTTACATTATTTTCAAAATTCACATCCTGAACGGAGTCAGTTTGGTCAAATAAGATTTTTTCAAATATATTTTCGGATTCGGAACTGTCATTATTCAAGTCCGTTGGCTCATCTTCTTCGTCCGAGTCCGGCTCGTTCCAACTCTCTCCCGATGTCGTTTCAGAATGAATTTCGTCAAAGTCTAATTTCGGTTCTTCTGCAAATGATGTATCAAAGTCATAGACGGTTTTTTGTTCGACAATTTCATACTGCGTTGATGGCTGTTCAAAAATTTCGTCGTCCACAAATATACGCGGGATCGGGGAATCAGATTTGAATTTAACGACATCATCGACCGGAACGCTACCGATTTGATTGGTTTGAATTATTTCGTCATCGAATCCGTCTGACTCTCCTAAATGTTCGCTATTGTAACTTGTCTGCTTGAGATTTTCGCTATCATCATTCAAATTTTGCGATGTGGAAAAAGGCATTTCGAAAGTGTCATCAGAATCATCATCATCATCATTCAGATCGAGCAGACTGTTGACTTTTTCAACTAATTGACTGATTGATTGAAAGGGTTTTGTCAAATAATCATCAGCTCCGACCCGACGAGCTTCATTTTCGTCAAACGGTTCAAACGAACCCACCAGCAAAATTACCGGCGTTGTTTTGCCATTGGCAGATTGTTTTATTTTTTCGCAGATTTCGTAACCGTTGAGTCCCGGCATATTTATATCCACCAGAACGAGATCGGGCGAATCTTCCCGCAGTTTGTCCATCGCGGAATTACCATCAGACACGGAAATCACCTCGACTCCTTCATCGGCGAAGGTCAAGTTGACTACTTTCTGGATTGTAATTGAATCGTCTGCCAGTAATAATTTACGTTTTGACACGAAGTTTCCGCTCCTTAATGATTATCTGATACCAGTTTAAGTATTACTTTTGAAAGCTAACACCCGTTAAAAGTTTCGCCAAGAAAAATCGAACCCGACGCGAGTCGACCGTTAACATCACTACTGTTTTTTCTGCACAAACATTTGCAGCATCATTTTTAACTGCGAAGTCGTGAACGGTTTCGGTAAAAAAGCCACCGCTCCGGCTTGAATGCTGTCTGAAGAAGATCGCGGATTTTGTTCGGCGGTCATAATTATCACCGGAATATCCTTTAAACGTTTCTCGGTTTGCATATATTTAACTAGTTCCGTTCCCTGAATATAAGGCATCACCACATCGAAAACTGCCGCCTGAAAGACCTGACCGGATTGAAGAATTTGATAAGCCTCCTTTCCGTCATTGGCTGAAACGACTGTATAATTTTCCTTCTCTAAAATAGCCCTGACTAATCTCAGGATTGCCGGATCATCATCCGCAACTAAAATTTGATTGGAATTTGTCAGTTTTTTCTCTGTCATCAAAAATTCTTTTTGCCCTTTTTTGTATATTTTAACAGACTTCTCGAAATTATGCCGAATTATTTTTAAGATTTACCAACTCCGCCGCTAATCTAACGGCAACACTCAGGCTGGAACTATCGGCAATGTTTTTTCCGGTGATGTCAAAAGCCGTTCCGTGATCCACCGAAGTTCGAATCAGCGGTAATCCGAGTGTAACATTGACGGATGCTCCGAATGAAAGGCATTTTACGGCAATAGTTGCTTGATCGTGATAACAAGAAATAATTCCGTCAAACTCACCCTTGAATGCCCGCAGGAAAATCGTGTCGGGCGAAAATGCTCCGTCAACATCAATTCCGTGATTGTTGCGGCATTCTTCGATTGCAGGCAGAATTTCGTCGAATTCTTCATTGCCGAACATACCATCTTCCGAAGCGTGCGGATTGAGTCCGGCAACCGCTAATCGCACTTTTCGTCCTAAAAGTTTTGATAAATGCGAATCGGTAAATTTTATCAGTTCAACCAGTTTATCTTTTTTTACCAATTTAATCGCTTCGACTAATGAAATGTGTGTCGAAAGTAGAATAACCCGCAATTTATCGGCAAAAAAACTCATCGCAAAATCCTTCGTATTCGTCAGATTTGCCAGAAATTCCGTGTGTCCCGGAAAATCATAACCACCTAAATTGATCGATTTTTTGTTGATCGGTGCAGTTGTAATTGCATCGATTTGTTTGTTTTTCCAAAGATCAACCGCCGTTTCGATATACTCGGCGGCAGCCTTACCTGCGACTGAAGATTCTACACCGATGGGGAAATTTTCCTTTAAATTATCTAAATTGTATATGACAACGGAAGAATCATCTGTTGGAATTTCTTGACTTTTATCGACCTTTATAAAATCAATACCGATGCCCATTTTCTCGGCGGTATCTGCCAGAAATTCGTAATCCCCGATAATTATCGGTTGGCAGATGCTCCGCAAGTTTTTATCGAGCAAAGATTTCAAGATGATTTCCGCCCCGATTCCGGCGGCATCGCCCATTGTTATTCCAATCTTCGGCAAAATATCTTTTTTTGATATAGTATTCACTTAAAATTCAAACTTTGTCTTCGATAATTCTCCGAACTATTGAAAATAAGATTATTCTCTTTCCCCAGCTTTGAACAAAAATTTGATATTGTGCTTAAGCAGCAGAATATTCGGAGCATCCTGACGTAATATCTTCAGAGCATCTCTGTCATACCATTCAATCACGCCTTCAATTTCTTCGTCGTCATGCAGCACAAAAACCATATCGGTTTTGGCATCCATCTGTTTTTTATAATAGTAGCTCTCTGCCAAAGTTTCGACCGGCGGCGGTTGTTTCTTTTGCGAACTGTCATATTTCGGAGACCTTTTCGGCGAATAGTTTTTTTTACTATATTTTTCGTTCATAATTTTTATATTATTACTCCGTGAGGTCTTGAGCGTTAAACATTTTTTCAAAAAGCACTGCTTGATTTCGAGTTTTGGAGAGAATTTGGTTGTCTAATCCGCCTGTTTGCGAATGTATGCGGGAATATCCAAATTCTCTTTTTCCCGGTTGAATTCATTTGGATTGGTGTCCGAGTGGTGCAAATCCGACTGATTCGAGTGCGGCTGACCGAGGCTCTGAGAACCTTGAACTCCGCTACCGTTATTGTGTCCGACGGCATTCGTTTGAAATTCAATATCGGATGAACCCGATGCTTCCGTCTGGTTGTCAAAGCCGGTAGCAATCACGGTTATTTTCACCGAATCACCGAATGATTCGTCATAAACCGTTCCGAAGATAATTTCTGCTTCTTCGTGAGCTTCTTCATAGACGAGATTAATGGCATCCTCTATTTCACCGAGCGGCATATTCTCCGAACCCGTGAAATTTATCAAAGCAGCTTTCGCACCGTTGATCGAATTTTCTTCGAGGAGTTTCGATTCAATCGCGGCTTTCATTGCTTTGACTGCTCCGCCTTCGCCGCTGCCCTGACCGATTCCCATTAAAGCCACGCCGCGACCTTTCATTACGGCTTTGACATCAGCAAAGTCGAGATTGATTATTCCCGGTACGGTGATCAAATCGGAAATTCCCTGCACCGCTTGGAGCAGAATATCATCGGCTCTTTGAAACGCTTCTTTAACGGTGATTTTGTCCTCAACATCTTTAAGTTTCGAGTTGGGAATCGTGATGATTGTGTCAACACAGCCACGCAATTCCGCCAAACCTTTCTCGGCTTGCCGCATCCGTTTTCTACCTTCGACCTCGAACGGTTTGGTCACAATTGCAACGGTTAAGGCACCCATTTCAATCGCTAATGCAGCAATTACCGGAGCCGCTCCCGTTCCGGTTCCGCCGCCGAGTCCGGTCGTTACAAAAACCATATCGGAATCTTCGAGAACATCCATTATTTTTTCGGTGTCCTCGATGGCGGCTTCGCGTCCCGTTCCCGGATTTGAACCCGCTCCCAAACCTCTCGTCAAACGTGAGCCCAACTGGATTTTGATCGGGGCTTTCGATGCTTCGAGTGCCTGCACATCTGTGTTGGCAACGATAAATTCAACATTTTGAATTCCCGCTTCGATCATCCGGTTGACGGCATTTCCGCCTCCGCCGCCAACTCCTATGACTTTGATTTTCGCTCCGGTGATTGGGGGTTCATCGAAGGTTATACTAAGTGTTTTGTTATCGTTATTGTTGCCGTCAGTCATTATAATAGCTTCCTTTTTATTAAGTTTTTTCAGAACTCGTGATGCATTTCGAGGATAAAAGGACTTTTTACTTATATCAACAAGATATTGTGCCTATGGCGAAATAGCATACAACGATTTGGGGTTAAAATCTAGTCAAAATGTTAATTTTATCTGAATTTTCCGCGAATATTCTCAAACCACTCCGCAACTTTGCGAGTCGGCGACATTCCGCCCGATTCATACTCACGCATTTGCGAACGCATCGAAGTTAGAGCAAGTCCGATAGCAACCGACCATTCGGGACTTTCCAGTTCATCAACCAAACCGCCGAATAATTCTTCGCGTGGAGATCCAACCCGCGTCGGGGCATCGAAAACCTGTTCGGCAATCTCGACAATGCCGCGGATCGAAGAACCGCCGCCCGTCAAAATCACACCGCTTGAGATTTGTGCTTTTGAATTATTTACTTCCGAAGCGATATATTGCAAAAGTTCGATTGCACGCGGCTGCAAAATATCCGACAGAATTTCCTTACTTAGTTGGCGTGTTTCCTGTCTGCCGACGGGCGTTATTTCAATTATTTCCTGTTTTTCTTCTTCATCCATCAAGTATCCGGCGACACATCCGTACTGATGTTTGATTTTTTCCGCATCGGGAATCGAAACCCGCAATCCCGTCGCAATATCTTTTGTAAAGTTCATTCCGCCGAACGGAAAAACCGCCGTGTGCTGCACGGCACCGCGTCCGAAGATCATCACGCTCGTAATTTCCGAACCGATATTAACCAACGCACAGCCGTATTCGCGGTCTTGGTCGCTCAAAGTTCCGGTTGCCGCCGCTAGCGGTTCGAGAATCATCTGTTCGATCTCCAAACCTGAATTGTGGACGGCTTTGATGATATTCTGCCCGCCCGCACTCGGACTCGTAACGACGTGAACAAGCGATTCGAGTCTTGCTCCACGCATTCCGACGGGTTCGATAATTCCATCCTGCCCGTCAATAATAAATTCCTGCGGCAGCCGATCAACGATTTCCCATCCGGCGGGAAGCTGCATCGCACTCGCCGCATCAATCGCCCGTTCGACATCATCATCGGTAATTTCCCGCCCCGAGCCGGCAACCGCGACGATCCCGTTTTTATTTTCGCCCTGCAAATGTTCACCCGATAGATTGACCGTCGCCATCTGAATTTCCAAACCGCTGATTCGTTCGGCTTCGTCAACCGCTTTTTTAACGGCTTCGGTAACGGCGTTTGAAGTCGTCACGATACCGCGACGCAAACCTCTCGATTCCGCTCGCCCGATGCCGACAATATTCATTTTGCCGCTGTCCTCGGATTCACCGATGACGCACCGCACACGACTCGTGCCGATGTCCAAACCAACTGCTTGTATCGAACTATTTGCCATATTCAATTAAACTCTCGTCCATTCTCATTCAAGACTTCCGGTAAGTTATATAATGTTTAACTTCACCAACATCAATTTTCTCGATTTCCTTTCCACGTCCGGCAGCAATTTCGATACCTTTTTGCAGACGCTTACCGTATTCCCCGTCGCTCAGGGAAATTTTCACCGTTTCGCCTGAATCTTCAATAATCGCCTGCGGTTCACGCAAATCCGTCAAATCAACCGCCTTAACTCTTTTTGCCAGATCATAAGACCGCCAGTTCTCGAGCAGTTCTTTATAAAGAATAACCCGTTTTATGTTTATTTCCCGTACTTTTTCGCTGTCTTCCGAATTCCACCCGAGCATTACGAAGGGCGGACGCTCATCCTGTTCCGCAACTCTGTCCAAGACCAACGCATCGTCATCAACCCAGTAATCCTTTCCGTCCTGACGGATCAGTGCAACGGACTTCCGTTCATTGACGATGACGCGAACCGTGTTCGGTAAAACTCTCGAAACGCTGACATCCTTTGCATATTTGAAGGTTGCTATCTCTTTTCTAATCGCTTCGAGATCGGAATTCCAGACTCCTTCCTGATGTGTGTATGACTTGACGATCTGCTTGACCTTGTCTTGTTTAATATGCTGAACGCCTTCGAGTTCGACGTTATCGACATCAAAAAATGATGAAGCCGTCACGGTTCGGTATCCGGCAAATAACAGAAATCCCAGACAAAACAAAATACAAGCCGTAAAAAATAACGGCACCAAAAAATTAGCGGTGGTAGCCGAACTTTTTTTTGTCCGCGTCGTCGTTCTCTTACGGCGGGCGGCGGTCGTTCCGGTCGTGCGTCGTGCGGTGGTTTTTCCAGCCATTTTTTTACTCCTTTGATAAAGTGTCTAAAATTTCATCGGAAAGATTCGTAATACTTCCCGCTCCAAGCGTTATCACCAAATCATTCGATCTTAAATCCTTGCAGACTTGTGCGGCGGCATCTTCGACTCCGCCGATATATCTGATATTTCGGTGTCCGTATTTCTCGATCTTTTCCGCTAAAATTTCCGCCGTAATTCCTTCAATCGGTTTTTCACTCGCCGGATAAATATCGAGCAGATAAACAGCATCGGCATTGTTAAAAGCGGTTGCAAATTCTTCCATCAAATCGCGTGTCCGCGTGTAGCGGTGCGGTTGAAAAACGATCACAATTCTGCGTCCGTTGGCACCGTTCTTCGCCGCCTGCAAAGTTGCCAGAATCTCCGTCGGATGATGTCCGTAATCGTCTATAACTTTAATGTCGGCGACTTCACCTTTATATTGAAAACGCCGGTCGGCATTTTTAAAACTAGCAAATGCTCCAGCGATTTTTGTAAATTCAACTTCCAGTTCCAAAGCCACCGCTGTCGCCGCTAAAGCATTGTAAACATTATGCTTGCCCGGAACCGATAAATTTATTTCACCGAGTTTTTCATCACGCAGATAAACCGTAAAGGTTGATGTGAAGTCATCGTTGAACACGATATTTTCCGCCGAAATATCCGCTTGCCGGCTGAATCCGTAAGTAATTATCCGCCGTTTCAAAGTCGGAATAATTGACTGCACATTCGGATCGTCAAGACACAAAATGTTCGCTCCGTAGAATGGAACTTTATTTGAAAAAGTCGTGAAGCATTCGAGCACATCCTTCATTCCGTTGTAGGATTCCATATGCTCGCGGTCGATGTTCGTAACTACGGCAATCGTTGGATTTAACATCAGAAAAGAGCGGTCGGATTCATCCGCTTCGGTGACAAACCAATCGCTTTGGCCGAGTTTCGCGTTTGAGCCGAGCGTCGCCACGACACCGCCGACAATCGTCGTCGGATCAACTCCGGCGTGTCCGAGAACGGTTGCGACCATTGAAGTTGTCGAAGTCTTCCCGTGTGAACCGGAAACCGCCACCGAATACGGCACGAGCGTCATCAGTTCCGCCAGCATTTCCGCCCGCGGAATAATTGGAATTTTCTGCTCTTTCGCCGCGACTATTTCGGGATTATCATCCTTCACCGCCGATGAATAAACGACGACCTGAGCATCCCCGATATTTTCCGCCGCGTGTCCTTCCGCAACGCTAATGTTAAAAAGCGTTTCAAGCCGCTTCGTGTTCTTCGACTTATTCATATCCGAACCCGTTACGTTGAATTTCAGATTGCACAAAACTTCCGCGATCCCCGACATTCCGATTCCGCCGATTCCGATAAAATGTATATTTTTAACTTGTCTGAACATTAATTTTTATTACTTTTATTTTCACCACATAAGCACTGAGTTCACAGATATTTTTTTAAAATCATCTTCAAATTCTTATCAAATCCGTATCCCTGCGTGGACAACTTTCTTCTCATTATTTACAAAAGAATTCCGTGTTCTCCGTGCCTCCATGGTTAATTTCTTCCCGCCATTTCTTCGATCAAATCAACTGTTACCGCCGCCGCATCTTCCTTCGCCATCTTTTTTGCATTCCGTTCCATCGCGGTTATTTTCTCCGGCGAATTTAGAAAATCTTTAATACTATTCGCCAAACTTTCGCCGCTTAGATCTTTCTGCAAAATCATCTTCGCCGCACCGTTATTTTCTAATGCTTCGGCATTTTTGCGTTGATGATCGTCCGCCGCCGTCGGCAAGGGAATCATAATTGCCACCTTTCCCGCCGCCGCAACTTCGGCACAAGTCGTCGCTCCCGCACGCGAAATTATCAAATCCGTCTTTTCAAATTCTGCAACCATATCAGAAATATATTCGCGGACATTCGCTTTGTTCCAACCGTTTTCGGCGTAACCTTTTTTGACCGTTTCAAAGTCCGGTTTGCCCGTCTGATGCGTAATGCTTAATTTATCTTTTTCGTCTTTCAAATGTTTTAATGCATCAATCATCGCCAAATTTATTGCCCTTGCACCCTGCGAACCGCCGAATAATAAAATGTTCAGTTTATCGCCACGTGGTTTCGGCTGAATGTCAAAAAACTCCCGGCGAACGGGATTTCCCGTCACGATTCCCTTTTTACCAAAATACGGCAGAGCTTCGTCAAAAGTCAGAGCCGCTTTCGTCACGAATCTTGCTAATTGCCGATTCGTAAACCCCGGCAGAGCGTTAGAATCCATCGCCAATGTCGGAATTTTCAAAAAACTCGCCATCAATAAAACAGGTCCCGTAACATATCCGCCCGCACCGATGACGACATCCGGCTTAAAACTTTTCAAAATCTTTCTCGCCTGCAAAAAACTTTTCGGAAGCAACGCTAAACCTTTTAACTTCCCGACAACTCCGACACTTTTTAAACCCTTGCTTTCAATATAAGAAACTTCAAAACCATTTTCGGGAACAATTCTCGCTTCTAAGCCGCGTTCCGTTCCGACAAACCGGATTTCCGATTTTTCATTACGCCGCAAAATCTCTTTTGCCACCGCAATTCCCGGATAAATATGTCCGCCCGTGCCACCTGCGGCAATTAAAACTTTCATCAAAAAACCTATTTCAAGTTCGATTTCCTTCGCGTCGTTTTTCTTTTAACCGACGTTTTCGCCGTTTTATTTCTTGCACTTCGCGGCGTTCGCGTGGTGTGAATACCGTTTTCAAACGAGATAAAATTGGCATACTGCGAAATGTTCAATAAAATCCCGACGGCGAAAAGCGTAACAATGACTGACGAACCGCCGTAGGAAATAAACGGCAGCGGAATTCCCTTTGCGGGCAGAATCGAAATAACGACGCTGATATTAAATAACGCTTGCACGATAATTCCCGTAATAATGCCGATTCCTAAAAGCGTCCCGAATCTATCGGGAGCAAGCAGAGCCGCACGGGTTCCACGCCACAGCAAAAAACCGAATGCCAATACGATGGCAAGTGTTCCGACCAATCCGAATTCTTCGCCGACGACCGAAAAAATAAAATCCGAATACGGATACGGCAGATAGAAAAGTTTCTGCTGACCGCGGGCGAAACCTTCGCCCAAAATTCCGCCCGAACCGATGGCGTAAAGCGATTGCACGACCTGATAACCCGATGAATCCGACTTTGCGAACGGATCCATAAACGCCATAAGTCTTTCAAAACGCCACGGTGCCAGAACTAATGCAAGCACTCCGCCCAATAATAAAACACAACTGACCGCCGCCAGATGAAGAATTTTCGCACCGCCCGCAAAATATACGCTGACAAAAACTGCACATAAAACAATGACCGTTCCGAGATCGGGTTCAATAAAGATCAATCCGCACAAAATTGCTAAAACTCCGGCACACGGCAGAACCGTTTCCCTCAGATCGCCGATCAGTTTCTCGTTCTTCGTCAAAAAATATGCCAAAAAAACCGGCAGAGCGACCTTTGCGAGTTCCGAAGGCTGAAAGGAAATTCCCGGAAAACGAATCCAACGCTTTGCCCCGTTGATCGAAGAAAAAGCGAAAACTGATAAAAGCAATAAAATCGTAACCGCTAAAAATCCATAAACGACATATTTATCTTGATACCATTTGTAATGAACTTTACTCGCCGCATACATCACCGCTAATCCGATCAGCGTAAAACCGAACTGTTTATAAAAATATGCAAACTGCGTTTCGCCATTCGTGTCCCGCAGCGAGATCATCGCCGATGCACTGTAAACCATTACTGCACCAAACAACGCCAACGCCGCCGTGATCGCAAACATAAGCCAATCTATTCGCAGTTTTTTTGCCATTTCTTTTAAAGTCTTGAGTCTTGAGTCTTTAGTCTTGAGTCTTTAGTCTTGAGTCTTTCATTTCTTCGACTTCAGACTTCAGCTTTCCGACTTCCCGTTTGAAAACATCGCCGCGTTCTTCATAACTCGTGAACATATCGAAACTCGCACACGCCGGAGCAAGCAGCACCGAATCGTCTTTTGACGCATTTTCAAAACTTTTTTCAACCGCGTCTTTCATCGAATCAGCACGAATAATTTCCGCCGCGTCTTTCAACTGCGATTCGATATTGCCGGCATCTTCACCGATTACAATCAGTTTGCGAACCTTTTTTTCGATCAAATCTGCAAGCGGTTGATACGGAGCATTTTTGCCGACTCCGCCGAGAATCAAAACGATTTTTCCGTCTTCTTCCGCGAGTGCTTCGAGTGCTTTCAACGTCGCGTCAACGCTCGTCGCTTTCGAGTCGTTGTAAAATTTCACACCTTTTATTTCATCAACGAATTCCAGCCGATGCTCGACCGCTCTGAAGTTCCGAATCGTGTCCCGCATCGAATCTAAATCACAACCGCACGCCAAACCCGCCGCAAGTCCGGCTAAGATATTCTGCACATTATGTAACCCTCTCAGCGTCATCCCGTCGCGTGTCGTCAAAACTTTTTCTTTGCCGTTTGCCCGACAAACCAAGTCCCGACCACGCAGAAACAAACCTTCGTCCAATTCGCTGTTCGTCGAAAACATCGAGATATTTGCTTTCAAACCGCTCGCCCAGGATTTCGTAATTTCATCATCCGCATTCAAAACTGCTAAATCTTCGTGAGTCTGATTCATAAATAAACGATGTTTCGCCGCGGCATAATCGGTAAAAAAATCGTATCTGTCCAGATGATTCGGCGTGACGTTCAAACAAATTCCGACATTCGGACGAAAATCTTTGATCGTTTCCAGTTGAAAGCTCGAAAGTTCCGCCACCGTCCAAGTTTCCGTCGTCGAAGTTTCCGCCAAAGATAGAAGCGGCGTGCCGATATTTCCGCCGACCTGCGTTTTGATTCCGGCATTTTTCAAAAGTTCGCCGACCAAACTCGTCGTCGTTGTTTTGCCGTTCGAACCCGTGATTCCGACAATGCGACCTTTCATAAAACGATACGCCAATTCAACTTCACCGATAACTTCGCCGTCTTTGCGTTCGACATATTTCGCCGGAATCACATTCGTCGGAACTCCGGGCGAAATCACGACCAAATCAATCTGATCGAGTAACCACGACGGCAAATTTCCGTCAATCAAGCCGATATTAAAGTTATTTTTCAAAGATCGTGCTTCTTCCGACCATTCGGCAATCGGCTTTTTATCGTGAAGTGCGACCACCGCACCTTTTTCCGCCAAAAACTTCGCCGACGCTACGCCTGACTTTCCCGCACCTAAAACTAAACTTTTTTGACCTTTAATTTCCAAAACTTTTAAATCCTTCAACGCAATTTCAAAGTTGATAAACTAAGCAAAGCAAATAAAATCGCTACAATTACGAACCTAAACACAATTTTCGGTTCAGACATTTTCTTACCTAATTTATCAGGCATTTGAAAATGATGATGGAGCGGGGCTTGACGAAAAATTCTTTTACCGACTCCGGTTTTCGGATTTTTTGTCAGTTTATAATATCCTTTTTGCATTATTACCGAGATCGCTTCGATGATGAAAATTCCGCCGATAAACGGCAGCATAAATTCCTGTTTCGTTAAAATTGCCACCGTTCCCATTGCTCCGCCGATTGCAAGCGAACCGACATCGCCCATAAAAACCTCGGCTTTCGGGGCGTTATACCAGAGAAATCCGAGACTTGCACCAACCATCGCACCGCAGAAAACCGTCAGTTCCGCCGCTTCCGGTTTGTGCGTAATGTCAAGATATTTTGACCAACGGGCATCACTGGCAACATAAGTCAAAGCAGTCAGAGCCGACATCGCAATAAATGTTACGCTGATACACAAACCATCCATTCCGTCGGTTAAATTCACCGCATTCGACGAACCCAACAGAGTAAATATCACGAAAATTAAGTAGAGAAAGGGTGGAATATACGTAATTCCGTTCGGAATCGCCGTTGCTTTGAAAAACGGAATGCTTAGATTCCAGGGATAATTGTTGGCTGATTCAAATATCATCGGCGTAAAATATAAAACGCTCCAAACCAGAACAGCAGTCAATAATTGAAAAATAAGTTTTTGACTCTCGGTTAAACCTAAACTTCGTTTTTTGACGATTTTTATGTAATCATCAACGAATCCGATTGCTCCAAATGCCAGAGTTGAGCCGAGAGCAAGCCACAAATAAAGACTGTCGAGCCTTGCCCAGAGAACCGTCGAAATCAAAACCGCACCGAGAATTAAAACTCCGCCCATCGTCGGCGTGCCTTTTTTTGCCTGATGTTCTTCGGATAATTCCTCGCGGATTTCCTGCCCGACTTTGAGTTCCTCGATCTTTCTGATAACTTTCCCGCCGAACAAAAGCGAAATCAGCAACGCCGTAATCGTCGCCCACGCCGTGCGGAAAGTTACATATTGAATTACGTTCAAACCCTTCAGCAAAAACGATTGGTTCGTTCCGCCGTAAGTTTTGAAAAATATTTCGTATAAAAAATAATAGAGCATTTTGCTTTAGTTCAGAATTCAGAGTTCAAGGTAGTTTTAACATTAGTTTTGAATCTTGAACCTTGAATTCTGAATCAGTTTTTCGATAACTTTTTCCGTTCGCACACCGCGTGAACCCTTTATTAAAACAAGATCATTTTCTTTTATTTCGCCGCATAAAAATTCGCCCGCTTCTTCGGAACTATCGAAAAATTTCGCGTTTTTCAAGCCGTTTTCCCGTGCCGATTCAACCATTTCTGCGGCGAGGTTTCGCACACCGATCAGAACATCAATTCCGGTTGCGGCTAAATCTTTTCCGGTTTGCCGGTGAATTTCTTTTTCTTCGCTTCCCAATTCCAACATTTCGCCCGCGACGACGATTTTGCGATGCTGCAGTTTTGCTCCTTCATTCAGCGTTGAAACCATTTTCAGAAGTGCCGCCGGGTTCGAATTATAGGAATCGTTGATGATCGTAAAACCTTCCTCAAAATGCAGAATTTCGCCGCGTTGATGCGGCGGTTTAACCGTATCTAACGAGGCGGCAATTTCTTTTGCATTCATTCCAAATTCATAACCGACCGCCGAAGCCGCCAGAGCGTTGAGAACATTATGCTTTCCCGAAAGCTGAATCACGACTTGAGCATTATCATCCGGCGTTTTCAATAGAAAATGGGTTTCGCCGAACCGCTTCATTTCAATATTTTCCGCCTTGATGTCGGCTTCGTTTTCAATTCCGTAAGTGATATTTTTTCCTCGATGCAGTTTTTGCATTTCCATTACGCGAAAGTCATCCGCATTCAAAATCGCCGTTCCGTCTTGTTTCAAACCTTCGACCAATTCGCCTTTCGCCTTTGCCACATTTTCAATCGAACCGAGATGTTCGACGTGAACCGGTAAAACATTCAGTTCAACGGCAACATCGGGCGGCGTGATTTCGCATAAACGGGCGATTTCACGATGCGGCGTGGACATTCCCATTTCTAAAACGGCAATATCAAAAGAATCATCTTCCGCCAATTTCAAAACCGTGATCGGATGTCCCAAACCGTTGTTCAAATTCTTTTCATTTCGCAAAACTTTTTTGCCCGCATATTCCAGAACGTGTGCGGTCAACTCTTTTGCCGTCGTCTTCCCGGCACTTCCCGTGATAGCGACAACGGGTTTATTCCAATCCCGATAAACATTATGGGCAAGTTGTTGAAAGGCGACGATAACATCATCGGCGAAGATCAATTTATCGGCATATTTTTCAAGCGTTTCACTTTGCTCGTCAAATCTATCGCGGCGAACGACGGATGCGACCGCACCGTTTTCAAACGCTTTTTCGACAAACGCCGTCGCATCCATAAAACCACCGTTGAAACAATTATTTTCAAATTCCGGCTGCGAGAACGCAAAAAAAACTTCACCCGCTTTAACCTCTCTTGAATCGGTCGGGAATTTAGTAACTTCCGATTCGAGTAAAGCGGGATTCAGTTTTGACGCATCAGCGTTCATATATTTTACGGCTTTTTTCAGTTTCAAGTTTTTGTGTTATCTCTCGTTTTTTGTTCCTTATCTTTAATTGCTTTACGTTCGGCGGTCGTCGGTTTCTCCTTTTTGCCGTCCTCTTTTTTGTTTTGTTTATCCGGTTTTATCAATTTTTCGGCTTTATCCCGCTTTTCGGCTTTATCCCGCTTTTTGCCGACATCGGCTTTTTCTTCCATATCATTTTTCAAATCAATATTCGTGTCGGCGACGGTCGTATCGAAATCGGTCTGATTTTCAATTGTTTCCGGTATTTCAATCTGCGAATCATCGGGCAGAGTTCCGTCGGGCGTAACATTCAGCTCCGGCAAAATCTGTTCGGCAATTTCCGTAAAAACGGGTGCGGCAACGTGACCGCCGTTGCGATTTGCTCCCTGCGGTTCGTCCATCACGACGGCAATCACGACTTTCGGATTGTCCGCCGGTGCAAAACCGATAAAAGATGAAACGTATTTATTTCTATTGACCGCCTTTAAATCCGCGTCATATTTCCAGGCAGTTCCGGTTTTTCCAGCCGATGTGTAGCCATTTAATTGTGCGTTCTTTGCCGTTCCTTCGGTAACGACCTGCCGCAGCATCTGACGCAAAGATTTAGCAGTTTCCACACTGACGACACGCTTCTTTGCAGGCTGCGTTATTGAAACTGTTTTACCGTCGGACTGCCGTATTTCTTTGACAATATGAGGCTGAACCCGGATTCCATCGTTTGCAATAATCGCAAAAGCGGTTGCACTTTGCAAAGCCGTGACACCGATTTCATAACCGATTGACATCGACGCTAAAGAATCTCCGTTCCAAGACTTCGGCGAACGCAAAATACCGCTTGCTTCGGCGGGTAATTCAATGCCCGTCCGTTGTCCGAATCCGAACATTCTGGCGTAATTGTAAAAATTATTCTTACCGACTTCCAGTCCTGTTTTGATCGCCCCGACATTGCTCGAATGGGCAAACGCTTTCGTATATGAGACGTTTCCGATTGAATGCGAGTCTTTGAACCGATGCCCGGAAACCGTGATTTCGCCGTTGCCGCAGTCAATCCAGCCGTCGGGTTCGATCAGATTTTCTTCCAGAGCCGCTCCGTATGTAACCAGTTTGAAGACCGATCCGGGCGAATAATTATCCTGTATGACACGGTTTTTTACTGTTTCCGGTTTTAATTTGCGGGATTCGTTCGGATCGAATGTGGGGAAATTCGCCATCGCTAAAATCTCGCCTGTTTTCGGGTCTAAAACTATCGCTTTGCCGGATTTTGCACGAACTTTACTTGCTCCTTTCGCCAGAGCTTCTTCGGTTTTATACTGAATCGAATTACTCAACGTCAGCACGACATCTTTCGGCATTTCGATGTTTCCTTCGACCTCATCGTAAACTCTGCCGAGCCGATCTCTTTCAAAAGTGCTGCTCATTTCCCTTCCCTGCAAAATTTCTTCCTGCGATCTTTCGACTCCGGCTTGTCCAAAATGTTCGGAATTGGTAAAACCCAACACGCCCGCCGCCAGAGTTTTATTCGGATATGAGCGTTTTTGCTCAACTTTCCAACGAACTCCGGCAAACTTCGGCAAACCTGATTTACTCAAGCTGCCATCGGTTAAAACTTTGTTGACCTTTTGATAAATATCTTCATCAACCTTACGTGCGAGCCAAACGAATTTGCTCTTATTTTGCCTGCCGTTTTTCAAATTTCCTAAAATTTCTTTTTTACTGACATCCAAAACTTCCGCCACACGTTCCGCCGTTTCTTCCAAATCTTCGAGCTGTGATGGATCGGCATACAGCGATTTAACCTTGATACTCATCGCTAAAGCACTTCCCGCACGGTCGTAAATCGTGCCGCGGAGCATTTTAGTTTTTTGCTTGTAACTTCTTTGTTCGAGTGCTTGTCCACGCAACCACTCGTGCTGATTGACCTGCAGATGCACGAGTCGCACGCCGATTGCTGCGATCCAAAAAATAAAAACCGCGACGATCAGCATATACCGCGTAAATGCGGACGGCAGCGTCCTATCGTTATTTTTCGGGGTTTTTCTTTTTCGCTGTGCCATATCTGTAAATTTCAACTGTGTGAGATTCGCGGTTCAGACCGCTTATTTATGATTTTTCAATTCGTCCGGTTTTGTCCGAATCTTCATCTTTGCTGACTTTTTTATCGGCTTTTTCCTGCAGTTTCGAAATTTTTATCTTTTCCGCCTTCACTTCGACGAATTTTTCGTCAACTTTTTTCTTAGATTTTGTAACTTCGACATTACGTGCCGTCATATTCATCAAATTCGTTAAACCCAATTTTTTCATTGATTTTATGACTTCAACGGGAGTCGTCGCAATCGTTCTTTCGAGGTCGAGCCGGCGATTGTCCGATTTCAATTCTTCAATCTGCGTGCGGAGTTTGGCGTTTTTCATCCCGAGTTCCATCGAGGAAAAATGCTGGCGGGCGGCATAGAAAAACCCCGTTACTAAAAACAATCCGCAAATGATCGTGAGAAAACAATATTTCCACGGAATCGGATCACGTTGGCGGCGGACATTTGATTTTCGGTTTAAGTTTTTAGTTCTTGAAGTCATATTCAATTTCTCCAAATTGTCGGTAAAACGATTATTAAATTTTGGAACAGGCACGAAGTTTCGCACTTCTCGAACGGGGATTATTCTGCTGTTCGGTGTCGCTTGCAACAAGTGGTTTGCGTGTCAGAATTTCTATTTCTCTGGAAGCACCACAGACACATTGCGGAAATTTCGGCGGACACGAACACTTGCCCGATAATTTTTGAAATGTGCGTTTGACGATTCGATCCTCAATCGAATGGAACGATATAACGACGAGTCTTCCGCCCGTTTTCAATAATTCAATCGCGTCCTGCAGAAAATCTTCCAAAATATCAATTTCGCCGTTGACCGCGATTCGCAACGCCTGAAAAGTCTTGGTCGCCGGATGGATTTTGTCCTTCGCCTTGCGTGGAACACATCTTTTTACCAATTCGGCAAGTTCGGCGGTTGTTTTGACCGGTTCGCCGCTTTTTCTTTTTTCGACGATGCGGCGGGCGATTCGTCTTGAGAATCTTTCATCTCCGTATTGAAAAATCACATCGGCAATCTCTTCTTCGGACAATCTTTCAAGCATCTCCGCCGCATTTTCGTATTCCGCATCCGCATTCATCCGCATATCGAGCGGTGCGTCGAAACGAAAGCTGAAACCGCGAACTTCGCTGTCTAACTGGAGCGATGAAACGCCGAGGTCGGCAATTATTCCGTTAACTTTATCAATACCGAGATTCTTTAACACTTGCTTAATTTCGGTAAAATTCGCGTGAACGCTTTGAATTCTGTCGCCGAAAGCAGCCAGATTTTCCATCGCTAAACCGATTGCTTCAAGGTCTTGGTCAATGCCGACAACTTCGATGTTTTCGGAGGCTTCCAGAATCGCTTTCGTATGTCCGCCTAAACCGAGCGTCACATCGACATACAAACCGTCGTGCGGATTCATTAAGTCTAATGTTTCCGCCAATAAAACAGAAGTATGCAGACTTTCAGCTTTTTTATTCGTGTTAATCAAAGAACAAAACCCTCTTGATTTTTTATGTCTATGAAACCTGTATTAGATTGTTATTTTTCGTTGGAATTTCATTGAATTTCTGTGGATTCTATTTAATGTTTGCCGTCATTTTTTCCAACTCAAAGATTGTCGCCGAAAACGTGAAATTTCAAAGTTTTTAACGGGGAAAGTGCTTAAAACTTTTGAACTTCTTAAACACGAAGTTTGATAAAATTTCTTCATCCAAAATTGATATTGGACTGCTTTCAACTAATTGATATGAATATTACAGTTATTTGCAAAGTAATGTCAAGATAAATCCGTATTTTTTTTCTTAATCAAGTGTTTAAAGTTTTCTTCGGTTATATCTCTTCTAAAATGGCTTGAAAATGAATGTTATTTCAACACTTTATTTTATTTTCCAAAAAATCAACAAATCGGGAAACTTTCGACGGAAGATACTTTGTGTTTTGTGAATAGAAAACGCAGCGTCATAATTTTATGACGCTTGCGGATTTATAAATTTTGTTGTCCGTGTATAATTGGTTGCATTCGCTTTTGTGTAACTTCAACTTAATAATTTTATGGAATTTTCCTTTATCCAACTTTTGGTTTTCGGTCTGGTCGTCGGTCTGGCAAATGTTCTCGGCGGTCTGATTTTGTTTCCTCCGAATATCAAAAAGCACTATAAAACCTTGCTCAAATATCTGCTCGCTCTCGGTGCGGGTTTTATGTTGGCAGTTACTTTTATAGAGATTTTGCCGAAAACGATTCTGGTTTGGCAGACGCAGAAAAACTTGCCTCAATTCGGCGAAGAATTTTATATTCCGATGCTGCTGCTACTCGGCGGATATTTACTGACCCAATTTTTTGAACATACGATTGCACCGCATTTCCATCTCGGTGAAGAAATTCACTCCGATCAACTGATTTCAACAAAATCCGCTTACACCGCAATCGGCGGGTTGCTGATCCACGCATTTTTTGACGGCGTTTCGATTTCGGCAGCTTCACAGGTTGATTCCAGTTTAGGAATTTTAATGTTCATCGCCGTATTTCTGCACAAATTTCCCGAAGGTTTTACGATTGCTTCAATGGTTCTGGCGACGGGAAAAGATTTGCGTGAAGTGATTATCGCCACGTCGCTGGTTGGTCTGACGACTTTTATCGGCGTGATCGGGTTTTATTTAGTCGGCTCTAATCTCGAATATGCCGTCGCTTATGCTCTCCCGTTGGCGGGCGGCGTAACGCTTTATGTCGCGGCAAGTGATCTGATTCCTGAAGTAAATCATCACGGCGGAAAAAATCCGCTCGTTTCATTTTCGGTTTTTGCCGGAGTCGCTCTGTTTTTCTCGATTCATTTGATTTTAGACAGTTTTCTGGGACATTGAAGGGGAACAAACAGCCTTTCGTATTCGTTCAAATTTTGGCAGAATGATTTTACATAAATGAAACGAAATATTTTTACTATCAAGTTTATACTCCTGATTTTTTGCCTGACGGCACCATTTGTTTTTTCACAAAATAACGAACCATTTTCGATCAACAACTCACCTCTGCCAAAGCCGACGAGTCCCGTAATGGATTACGCCGGAGTTTTGGATTCGGCAACACGGCAAAGATTGGAATCAACAATTTTAGAATTCAAACAGCGGTCGAATCCGTCGGTTGAGTTGGCTGTTGCCATTGTCAAAACGACCGGCGACAGAGATATTTTCGATTACTCGCTGGCAGTGGCGAGAGGTTGGGGAATCGGCTCAAGAGAGGCGGATAATCCCGGTGCGTTACTATTTATAGCGATCAATGACCGCAAATATTTTACGCAGGTCAGCCGCGATTTAGAGGATGAACTACCCGATGGATTGGTCGGCTCTTTGCAGAGGGATAATCTTATTCCGCAATTCAAAACCGACAATTATGCCAAGGGCGTTGAAGACACGATCAATGCTTACATCCGCACAATTGAAGATAAAAACGGCTTGAGTCAGGACAAATCCTCCGATTTCGGTCAGGATAATAACGATGGTTTCGACCGTTTCAACAATGATGGAGAATTCGACTGCGGTAAATTATTTCCGTGCCTGATAATCATCGGCATAATTTTATTTATAATCATTTCCAACGGCGGCGGCGGCGGCGGACGCGGAAGACGTAACCGCAAAAACAACGTCGCGGGCGATATACTCGGCAGCGTTTTAACCGGAATCGTCCTCGGCGGTTCAGGCGGCGGTTCAAGCGGCGGTTCCGGTTGGAGCAGCGGCGGCGGAAGTTCCGGCGGCAGTTGGGGCGGATTCGGCGGCGTCGGCGATTTCGGCGGCGGCGGTGCCGGCGGCGGTTGGTAATTTTAGTTCAAAGTTCAAAGTTTCGAGTTCAAACTTTAGTTTGTGCAAAAGAAGAGCGAAATGATACTTTTGCTTGCGTTATCAGATTAAAATTTACAACTTTGGAAATTGACGTTAACTTCCCGCTTCGCTTCGCTGGCGAAAATCAGACTCAAGTTTGGACTTTGAACTTTGAACTTTGAACTTTGAACTCAAAGACATTATGAAACATTATTTTTCCGAATTTATAGACGATCTAAAAAATACGCACGGGACGAATTTGGCTTCGGTTATTTTATACGGTTCGGCGGCGGCGGGAGATTTTATTCCGCAGGCATCGGACTATAATTTATTGATCGCACTCTTCAAGATAACACCGCAGGATTTGCAGAACGCACACGCTTGTATGCGGGAATGGAATCGAATGGGACACCCGATTCCGGTGTATTTCACCGTTGATGAAATTAAGCACGCGGGCGATGTTTTTCCGATTGAATTTCATTTTATGGAACGGGCGAGAAAAGTTTTATACGGCTTCGATGTTCTCGAAGGCGTTGAGATTTCCGACAAATATCTGCGTCATCAGACGGAGTTCGAGTTGCGTTCAAAGCTGATAAAACTGCGACGTGAATATATTCACGCCTCCGCCGATGCCGACCGTTTAGTTAATTTAATGGCGGACAGTTTAACGAGTTTTGCCGCATTATTTCGTGCCGTCTTATTACTTTTGCAGGTTGAACCGCCGATTATCAAAGATGAAATTGTCGCATTGACCGTTCAAGAATTAAAATTAGACGGAAAATCATTTGCTAAAATTTTTGATATTCGGGAAAATGTAGGAATTAAACCGTTGACGGAAAAATCTGCGAATATGCTTTTTGCGGATTATCTGCATCAGATCGAATCGGTGATTGAAGCAGTTGATAAGATGGAGAAAAAGTAAATGCAATGCGGGAAACGGAAAATGTTTTTTCGTCTAAAAAAACCGATACGGCATTTACAAAATTAAGGAGAAAATTATGAAAAGAGCAGTATTATTGACGTTGGCACTATTTGTCGCACTCGGGTTTTCGGGATGCAGCTACAACGATTTAACGGCGAAACAGCAGCGAGTCAAAGGTTCGTGGTCGAATGTTGAATCAACGATGCAGTTGCGGGCGGATAAACTTCCGAATTTATTTGAAGCGGCGAAAGCGGCTGGTTTTAATGAGCAGGAAGTTTTCGGTAAAATCGCTGATGCCCGAACAAAACTTGCAAGCACTCAGAGTGCCGCACCGGCGGGCGAAGACGGCATCAAAACACCGGAACAGAAAAAAGAAATCTGGCAGGCGAACAACGATCTCGGAAGACTTCTCGTACTATTCGAGAATTATCCGGTCCTGCGTTCGAATGAAGGTTTTTTGAAAGTGCAGGATGAAGTTGCCGGAACGGAAAACCGCATCAATGTTGCCCGCAAAGATTACAACGCCTCCGTTACCGATTACAACACGACGCGGAATCAATTTCCCGCCGTCGTTACGGCAAGTCTGGTCGGATTTCCCGAAGAGCCTTATTTTCAGATGGATGAAGGTGCAAAGGAAGTTCCGAAACTCGACGCGACGGATATGAAAAGTGATAAATAAACCGGCGGGCAGTTCATTATTTGCTGTTTAGCAACGAATAGTTGTTTGTGAACACTCATCAAAATCCGTGAGAATTGCACATTGAGCAATGATCGCAAGGCTTGCCGTTCGGCTCGAACGTGCAAGCCTTTTCTTCGTGCATATTTTCGAAAACTTCGTCAGCAATTGCCTCGATAATGTCATATTTTTGCTGACTCGGATGACTCGTGGCGAGAGTTGAGAATCGAGAGTCAAGAGTCGTTGCAGCTATGTTATGCTCAATGCCGTCCAATCTCTGATTGATCTTTTCAATGCTCGCACGCATTGCCGATAAATCGTTTCCATTCGACTCACTTTGCAAAAGTTTTGCAATATTCTCTGCTAGTTTTTGAGTATTATCGTTAGACATTTTGAACTTTGAATCTTGCATCTTAAATCTCCGGCAGTAAATCTACATAATCAACCACGCCGATGATTGCCGAGTCAATTGCCGCTCCCGGTTTTCCGGTGGCAGCGGTCGAAGCACTCAAACCTTCTTTGACAATCAGAACAATATCGCCTTCACCGGAATCAACCGAATCGAGGGCGAGCATCGTCGTTTGCGTATCGTCACCTTCGGGCGTAATTATCCGGCACAACATAATCCGCGAACCTTCGTAACGCTGATTTTTCTGCGTCGCCACGACATTTCCGATAACTTTTGCAAGAAGCATAGATGAGTGGAGAGTGGAGAGTAGAGAGTGGAGAGTTAAGAGATAAAAATCAAAAGTTCTGCTTTCAATTTGCTCTCGACTTTCCACTCTCCACTTTCGACTCGCTGTTATAAACGTGCGAATCAGAATCAACTATTCCGATAATTGTGCAATCGGTCGGTGTCGCATCGCGTTTGAACGGAAACGAGGCTTCTTTGCCGCTACACCAAAAAACTAATTCACCGACTCCCGCACCAATTGCATCAAGAGCAACAATCGGCTGACCGAACGGTTCTAAATTTTCGTTCAAGTTCTGCACGACCATAATTTTACGCCCTTCGAGCGATTGATTTTTGATCGTTGAAACTATATTTCCGATAACGCGGGCTAATTGCATATTCTTATGCGAAAAAAACTATTTTAACTTAAATTCCAACTTCGCTGTATCGCCGGTTCTGCTTATCAGCAGTAATTCATACTTCCCTTTCGATAAACCTGCAATATTAAATGTGTAAATTCTGTCCTGAGCAACGCCGGAAATATCTTCTACCAGAACCGGTCTGACTTCTCCTTTATAACCGAACTTCTCTCCAGTTTTCCTGATCGTTTTTTTATCGGCGGCGAGCAGGACTAACCGTTCAAATCTAACGGGTGCCTGGCTGGAAACGATGGCTTGATTGAATTTAGAAAAATCTATGAAAAAATTGTCCAAATCGGGTTCATAGTAAAAAACCCAAAACGGCGTAATGTAAGGCAGATCGGCTTTCGGTTCGACAACTCCGACCGTATATAAAGGTTTATAATTGCCCGTCAAAACACCTGCAAAATATGGCAGAAAAGCCGTTTGATTTTTTTGAATGAAGCGTTGACCATTAAAGGCTAAATCATTTCCGTTAAAAAAACCGTTCGAGCTAACCGATCCGGTGTTATATGAACCGTTTACGTAAGTTGTATCGTTCGGCGTATATGTGCAATTTCCGTAAAGATCATAATACGGACAATTTTCGTAATCGTGTTTTTTCTTGTCCTTTTTATCTTCGTCCTTTCCCGAATTACGCCGTCCGTCTCCTCTGTCAACAGTAATGATTACAGGCGGCGGATTTGTCGGCGACAGATCATCTTTCGGTTCTTTATTTGGAGTCTGATTATATATTTCTCTTGTAACTTCAACTTTTATCGGTTCGGGTTCGGGAGCTTGATAAACCGGCGTGCTATCAACCGGCGGCGATGGCGGCGGCGTTTCATTTCTAATCTCGACGGGAGCGGATTTTATTTCAACCGGATCTGATTTTATCTCGATCTCGTCTTTATTTCTCTGTGCGGAAATGTTTAAAACACAAAAACTCAAACAAAAACATATGATAAAAAGCGTATTTTTGCCAGGACTTTTCATAAATTCCTCACTTCGGTCTGATTTTTCCAGAATTTAATTAATCAGAGTTTCATTCCGTTCAAAAGGTTGCTTCATTGAATTTCAGCTACCTTTTCAGCCGTCTTCTTTAACTATCTCCCTTTCGAGATTTTTGATCTCTTCCTGAATAAGTTTGTCTGCAAGTTTAATCAATTTGGGAACCAGCAAAGTTTCGGAGATTTTAGTTGATTCAACAACCAGTTGCGGCATTGTCGTAACTATTTTCTGTCCCGTTTCAGTCTTGTAAAAAGCGACCAGATCAGCCAGTTCCTTCGCCGTAAAATACTTATCGTAGAGCGGATAAACCATATCATTGACATACTTTTCGTAGTCAATAACGGCGGGCAGTTCTTCACGAAAACGGCGGCTGAAGGTTTTGAAACTCAGCGTCAGACGATCCGAGAATTTATCCTGTTCGGATTGAGACAACTGACCACTGCTCTTCAGACTTTGTTTTAAAATTATCGGATAAGTCCGCTCCATTGAATCAAGCATCGTGTCTGAAATTTCGGCAGCCTGAACACCGGCTTTGGTAAGTGAAATCAATTCAGTGATTAACTTCTTTTTTTCCGGTGAAATCGTGTTCTGTGCCGCGACATACGAATTTATGCTCAAAACACAAATGAAGAGCAGGGCAACTTTAATAATTTTTTGCTGTATCATTATTTTTCTTCTTCCTTGATAATATCAATCGTGTCAATTACACCGATGATAGCAGTGTCAACCGGACAATCCTTGTTGCCTTCCGCCATTCTTGCCGATGAACCCGCAACGAGCAAAACTTTCTCATGAAAACCCGCACCGACGGTGTCAACCGCGACGACATAATCATCACGGTCCGTCCCATCAATGTTGATCGGTCTGCAAATGAGTAACTTTTTACCGTTCAGACGCTCATCTTTTTGTGTGGAAACAACCGTTCCCAAAATTCTGGCGATACGCATATTTATTCGTTGTTCGTTGCCGGTTGTTAATTACTTGATCAACTTCGCTGATTTTTACGCAGCTAGCAACTAACCTCAAACCGATTTTAGTCCTGCAAACCAATCGGCAAAGCATCTTCGACGCTTCCGTGCGGACGCGGAATAACGTGCACCGAAGTTAGTTCACCAACGCGACGAGCCGCCGCCGCTCCCGCATCCGTCGCCGCCTTAACCGCCGCGACATCGCCGCGAACAATCGCCGTTACGAATCCCGCACCAATCTTTTCATAACCGACCAGACGAACATTCGCCGCCTTGACCATTGCGTCCGATGCTTCGATCATCGCCACAAGTCCTTTACATTCAACCATTCCCAATGCTTCCTGCATATGTTTTTTTGCTCCTGTTTTAACTTTCAAATTTATTACAAATTAAAATTCTATTCCCTGATAAATTTCGTCAACATTTAATTTGCATTCAAGCGATTCGAGTTTCAATGTTTCACCTTCGACATATTCACTTTGAAACCAAAATTTTTCGTTGTGTTTTGTGTAAAGCGTTACAATTTTTTTGTCTTGATCAACTAATAAATATTCCTTAAAACTCTTGATTGATTTATATTCTGTGAACTTATCGCCGCGATCAAAAGCCGATGTTGACGCAGATAAAATCTCAATAATCAAACTTGGATTTACTAAAATATCCAAACCCGTAAACTGTTCAATCACTCTTTCTCCACACAAAGCCGATAAATCTGCATATCTGTATGTAAGAACTTTCGGAACTTTTATACGAATATTTGCAGGATTAATTCGACAATCTTTATGACCAACTTTGTCCTTCAAGACACTTATTAAATTAGTCTCAATGTCCCCGTGCCTGATGCTGACTCCACTTAATTCAACAATATATCCGTCGTGATATTCAAAACGACCTTCGGAATTTTTGTCAAACTCCAGATATTCTTCCAAAGTCATTTCCCGGCTTGTGATTGTTTTAGCTGACATAGTTCACTACTTTGAATTAGCAACTTGATTGAGAAGTTCGATCAATTCCGCCCGTGTCAATGAAATCTTTTCACCGTTCGAGTTTCCGTTATTTCCCGTTTCAGCGTCAAGTTCGCAAGTGATATTTGTATCTTCCAAATATCCGCACGATTGACAGCGGGCATTTTTATCAAGATAACCGGCTTTCTCGCGAATTTCGACCAGTTTTTCGATTGCCGTTTTCGGTAAATTGTTCGAGTTTCCCAGAGCCTTCGCCAGAATCGCAATTTTCGCCGTATGTTCGAGCGTTTCCATCCGGTCAAACGCTTCCCATAAATCTTTTCCATAAGCGACCGCACCGTGATTCGCCATCAAAAGAGCATTGTGATAAGGCACGAACGGAATCATCGAATCGGTTAATTCATTGGTTGAAGGCGTGCCGTAATCGGTCAGAGGAACGCAACCCAAAGTTAAAACGACTTCCGACAAAATTGGTTCTTCAATCGCCAAACCCGCCACCGAAAAAGCAGTTCCGTGCGGCGGATGAGCGTGGCAAACGGCGTGAATATCGGGACGCATTTTGTAAATCAGCAAGTGCATCGCCAATTCTGAAGACGCTTTATTTTCGTTCAAAGCTTTGCCGTCCATATCGGTTATCGCCAAACCTTCCGCCGTCATCCGCCCCTTTGAAGTCATCGTCGGAGTCGCCAACACACGATTTTCATCCAGACGTATCGAAACATTGCCATCCGAAGACACAACATAACTGCGTTCATACATCAAACGCCCGACTTCGACTATTAATTTTCTTGCTTCCGATTCGTTCATTAATATTTAATAGATATTGAAATTATATTGAACTGTTTTGGTTACAGTATATGGTTCACCATATCTAGTTGGTGCTTTAAATTTTATTTTTCTTGCCGCTCTTATTGCTTGTTGGGTTAATCCATCAGGTAATTCTTCTAGAGTTGAACCGTCACTCCCAATATATCCTTCAATAGCTTTAACTCCACCGATTTTTCCATTTGATAAAAAAGTAACTTTTAATTTCATTACCCCCCAAACTTCATTTTCTCGTGCTTCCTTTGTATATTGAGGTTTTGGCTTTGATAAAACTTTAATTCCTGTTGCAGGAATGTCATAAGTCCCATTTTCTTTAGCTAATTTCACCTTAGCTTCTTCATCTTTACGAGCCATTTCGGAATTATACTCACGTGTTTTACCATTCTTGTCTGTATAAAAATAAGACCAACCGCATTGAGAACTCTTTTTATCCGAATAGATTTTTGGTTCTTCTTTCTTTAATATTTTCTTTTTATACAAAAGTGGTTTTGGCTGTGATTCAGCTTCAAAAAATTCTTGTTGTGAGACATCTACAAATAAAAGCCCAACCAAAAACATCAGTAAAAATGTAGTTATTTTTAAAGTAAAAGATTTATCACACATAATTAATTCCTCTCATTTCCATTGCTTCTGATTCGTTCACTTAATTTCTTTACAAACTTCTCGGTAAAGTAAATTCTTTTCAGATTCCAAATCAGTTTCGTATCCGTATTTATAAAAAACTTCCATCTGTTTTTCTATTTCAACTATCTGCTTCTCATATTTTTCCTTCAACTCTTTGCTTAAAGATTTCTTACTGCCAAGTTTTTTTTCCAAATCAATCTTTTTTAACAGCAGTTTTGTTCGTTGAGGTAAAACTATTTCTTTCTCATTCTCGACATTCTTATTCTTTTCCTTTTCTTCCTTTATGTATTGATATTTCAAATTCTTATCCACAGGAACACATTTAAGTTTATTTTCTTCGAGTTCTTTAAGTGCTTTTTGAGATGAAATGTCTTTCTCAGTTTTAAGTTGTTTGGTTTCAGAAACTTTTCTAGGTAAGATTATCGGATTGATAAAATCAAAACTAACAAATCCCAACAATAATGTCAGACAAAAAACGATTATCATTTTCCGGCTAAAATTTCCACTCATAATTTTTCCTCTTTATTAAAAGCCAAACCACAGATTAACACATTTAGATAAGCATAAAAAATTCTACGCTTATCCGAATCGTCAAACTGTGGTTTGTAAAACTCTTTTATTTGAAAAAAACTTATTTTGCCGAAGGCTCTGCATTTGCTTCATTAGGTGCCGGGACTAAATAAATAATTTCTTCATTGCTCAGATTTTTTCGATGTTTACGGTGTTTTTTCTCGCCGAAACAATGCGTCGTTTTGTATCTATAATTACTTTCGACGGAGTTGTAATCAACTTTGCCGGGCGAAGTAAAACAGTAAAAAATACTTGCCGCAAATAATCCGACAACAAAGGTTATGGCAAACGGAACTAATCTTTTTGAAAATTTTAGACAACACATAATATTTTATTTCCTTTTGAATTGATTTCAATTACTTTAGAATACGACAACTCGCCGAATTCATTTTCGATTTTGAAACTTGAACTTTGAATTTCAAACTTGAATCTTAAATCTTGATTTTTTATTCATTTCCGTTCGAATTGTTCGTCTGCGATAGAAAATAAGACAAACTTTCGAGCGAAATTGTCAGGTCAACCGTTTTTAGTTTGACATCTTCAGTAACCAGCAAAGGAGTCGGTGCAAAGTTCATAACCGCTTTGATTCCCGCTTTTGTGATCTTTTCCAAAACGATTTGAGCAAAATTTGCCGGAACCGCAATCACCGCCACGTCTATTTTATATTTTTTAACGACGTTGGCAAAATCTGCTATGTCAAAAATCTCCACGTTGCTCACCTTTTTACCGATTCTCAATTCATTTGTGTCAAACAACGCGACGACATCAAAGTTCGTCTGCGTAAATCCGTAATAATCCGCAAGAGCCGTTCCGAGTCTTCCCGCACCGATTATTGCTACTCGATGTTTTTTATTCAAACCAAGAATCTTCTGCAAATGATCGCGTAATTCCTCGACGTAATAACCAACTCCGCGAACACCGAATTCACCGAAACACGCCAAATCCTTACGAATCTGTGCCGAATTAAGATGAAACCGCTTTGCCAGTTTGTCCGATGAAACGGTGCTTGAACCTTCCCCCGTCAATTCATTAAGGCAACGCAGATACACACTCAAGCGATTAGTAGTCAATTCCGATATTTTTTCTACTTTCATTTGTTGGACTGAATTATTATTTTATTTGCTGATTTGTGAAAAAGGGGACAAACTAAAGATGTTCAAACCGCTTTTAATCGTTGCCCTTAAATTAAATTTGCATTACAATTCTTGTTTCAAGTGTGAAACATTATGATTGGATATTTATCTGGAAAACTATTAGAGAAAGAAGCAAATACGGTCATTGTCGATGTCGGCGGTATTGGTTATGAAGTGACGATTCCGCTTTCGACATTTTATGATCTCGGCGAAATCGGCGAAGCGGTTGAACTGCGGATTTTCACATACGTCCGCGAAGATACGCTCCAACTTTTCGGCTTTAAAACGATGCGGGAAAAAGAGATTTACCTGAAACTGATTTCGGTTCAGGGAATCGGTGCCAAGTCTGGAATATCAATGCTTTCGGGAATGTCTTCCGATGAAATAATCGTCGCCATCCGCACCGATAATCTGGCGAAATTGACCTCAATTCCCGGTGTCGGAAAAAAAACCGCTGAACGAATCGTTATCGAATTGCGTGATAAATTAAACGATCTAACGACCGGCGAAACCGTCGGCACAATGGATCAAGACGCACGACCGCTCGCAGGAGTTGACGCAGTTTACGACGATGCACTTTCCGCCCTCGTAAATCTCGGCTACCAACAAAACGCCGCCTCGAAAGCCTTGAAAAAAGCCGTGCAGGAAGGAACGGAAATGACCGTCCAGAAATTGTTGCGTAAGAGTCTGCAAAATCTGGCGAAAGGTTAATAATGCATAAATATATAAATGGCAAATGATTTTGAAATAATTGAAACGCGTGATGCGACTGTCGTTTCCGATGTGGAATCGCAGATCGAGGAGTCTTTGCGTCCGACACATTTGGGCGAATATATCGGGCAGAAGAAGATCAAAGATAATCTTCGCGTTTATATGAAGGCGGCACTCAAACGGCGTGAGGCACTCGATCATATTTTACTGGCAGGTCCGCCGGGAACGGGAAAAACTACTTTGGCGGCAATTATTGCCAATGAAATGGGTTCGGAGTTTAAATCAACTGCTGCTCCGGTGATTGAGAAAGCGGGCGATCTGGCGGGACAATTGACGAATTTGGAAGAAGGCGATGTGCTTTTTATTGATGAGATTCATCGGCTTAATCCTGCCATCGAGGAGATTTTGTATCCGGGAATGGAGGATTACCAACTCGACATAATGATCGGGCAAGGCACGGCGGCTCGTTCGATAAAGTTGGAATTGCCGAAGTTTACTTTGGTCGGTGCAACGACTCGTCCGGGAATGATTACAGCACCCTTGCGTGGACGTTTCGGGATAATTTTTAATCTGGATTTTTATTCGGTTGAAAATCTGCAAACGATTGTCGAGCGTTCAGCGGGAATTTTAAATGTTGAAATTGACAATGACGGAGCAGAACAAATTGCCAGACGTTCACGCGGAACGCCGCGAATTGCGAACAGACTTTTGAGGCGTGTGCGAGATTTTGCCGAAGTTGATTATGACGGGAAAATTACCGAAGCAATTGCCAAAGACGCTTTGAATCGAATGGAAGTTGATACTTACGGTTTGGACGAAGTTGACCGCAAATTGCTTTTAAATATCATCGAAAAATTTGATGGCGGTCCCGTCGGTTTGGGAACAATTTCCGCTTCGATCAGTGAAGAAAAAGATTCTATCGAAGAAATCATCGAACCATATTTAATTCAGATGGGTTTCCTCAACCGAACGCCACGCGGACGCATGGCAACGCGGCTGGCTTACGAGCATTTTGGATTGGAGAATTTAATGAATCGAAATGTTAATATACCGAGTTTGTTTGAATAATGAAATTAGTAGGCAAATTTAGCTTTAAGCGTCTGATTCGTTCAACTCTGATTATTTCGGTTTTGCTTTACTGTTTATTTATGGCTTTTGCATTCAAATTTGCCGACAGTTTGATTTTCCAACCGCAAAATTCATCCTATAAAGACGACGATTTGAATATATGATGCAAAATACTTTGAGTAATAAAATTTATGATTCTCGGACAAGAACTTTGCGATTTACTGAATCAACTTTGGTATCAGGATGACAAATAGAAAAAAGTTGAAATTGGCAATCGAAGATTTAGATAATATCGGTTAATATATTTGAATTAGAATTGTTCTAATAATCATTATTCTCAACAAAAATTCGGTGGTTAGCTCAAGTTGCTGAAATTAAAATATTTTATGGAGCAAGGGGAAAAATTTAATGGATAAGAAAGATACAAAATCTGACAAAAAAATACAACAACTTTCACAATATCACGAAGATGGAACGGGTCAGGCTCTGACAACGAATCAGGGCTTGAAGATCAGTGACAATCAAAATTCGCTAAAGGCGGGCGAACGTGGTCCGACACTTTTAGAGGATTTTATAATGCGTGAAAAAATTACGCATTTTGACCACGAGCGGATTCCCGAACGCATCGTTCACGCACGCGGGACGGCGGCTCACGGGTATTTTGAATTGACCGAATCTCTGGAAGAATTTACGAAGGCGGAGTTTTTAACCGAAGTCGGCAAGCGAACGCCTGTATTTACAAGATTTTCGACGGTTGCAGGTTTTCGCGGTTCGACCGATATTGCCCGTGATGTTCGCGGATTTGCGGTGAAATTTTATACCGAACAAGGCAATTACGATCTGGTCGGAAACAACATTCCCGTATTCTTTATTCAAGACGCGATCAAGTTTCCCGATCTGATTCACGCCGTCAAACCCGAACCGCACAACGAAATTCCGCAAGCGGCTTCGGCACACGATACTTTTTGGGATTTTATAAGTTTAATGCCCGAATCAATGCATATGATTATGTGGGCGATGTCGGATCGTGCGATTCCGCGTTCCTTGCGAATGATGGAAGGTTTCGGCGTTCACACATTTCGTTTTGTCAACGCTCAAGGAAAATCAACATTCGTTAAATTTCACTGGAAACCGAAACTCGGCGTGCATTCGGTAACTTGGAACGAAGCTCAAAAACTTTCGGGTTTTAACGCGGATTTTCACCGACAGGATTTGTTCGATGCGATTGAAAACGGCGATTTCCCTGAGTGGGAATTCGGCGTGCAATTGGTTGCGGAAGAAGACGAACACAAATTCGATTTCGATCTCTTAGATGCGACAAAGCTTATTCCTGAAGAATTGGTTCCGGTCAGAACTGTCGGAAAAATGGTCTTGAATCGCAATCCCGAAAACTATTTTGCGGAAACCGAACAAGTTGCTTTTTTGCCGTCAAACATAGTTCCGGGCATTGATTTTTCAAACGATCCGCTTCTGCAAGGTCGTCTGCATTCTTATCTCGACACACAAATTTCGCGGCTCGGCGGACCGAATTTCCACGAAATTCCGATCAATCGCCCCATCGCGGAAATGCACAATAATCAACGCGATTCGCAGTTTCGTCAACAGATAAATAAAGGAAAAGTCGCGTATGAGCCGAATAGTTTGGACAACAATTATCCGATGCAAACAAAGGTCGAAGACGGCGGTTTTGAGTCCTATGAAGAAAAAATTGATGCCAACAAAATCCGTGCGAGAAGCGAAAGTTTTACCGATCATTTCACGCAAGCGGCTTTGTTTTTCAACAGTCAAACGGAATACGAACAGCAACATATGATTAACGCGATCAGTTTTGAACTCGGCAAATTGGAAACTGAATCAATCCGCGAACGGGTTTGTTATGTGTTAAACCAAATCAGTAACAAACTTGCCAAGAGCGTGGCGGACAATCTCGGCATCGAGATTCCGAAAAAGATTGACGGATATATCAATCACGGCGTTCCGGCGGGTGCGGATATGGACAAATACGAGTCGAAACCGAAGAAAGAAGGCGGACTCGAAAAAGACTCTGCGTTAAGTATGGCAAACACGGTTAAAGATACGATAAAAACTCGTCAAATCGCGTTTTTGGTTGCCGACGGATTTAACGGTAACGATGTCAAAACGATGAAAAAAGCACTTGAAGAAGAAGGTGCGATGGCGAAAATAATCGGGATGAAATCGAATAACGTAACGGATTCGGATGGCAACGAAATGAATGTTGATATGGCTCTGCGAACGGTTGCTTCGGTTTTATTCGACGCGGTTTATATTCCGGGCGGAGAAAAAAGCGTCGCGGCATTAGCTAAAAAAGCCGATGTTATTGAATTTATCAATGATTCATTTACACATTGTAAAGCAATCGCGGCAAGCGGCGAAGCGGTTAATTTCGTTAAGGAAGAAACCTACGTTCGCAAAGCATCAGACGATGACAACGCTGTAATCTTCAGCCAAAATGGTGCAAAAGATGCGGTGAAAGATTTCATCACGGCTATTGCAAATCATCGTAACTGGGATCGGGAAACATCGGGAGTTGTTTAGATTCGAGCGACTAAATTGTATTTTGTTCGCAAAAAAAACTTCTTTACTCGTCGAGTGAAGAAGTTTTTTTTCTACCAATTTATAAATCAAATATCCGACAATTATTTAGTGATTTCTATTCTTCCTCACTCAGTTCCAACTCGACATTTTCAATATCGTCTTCCTTATCGTTGGAATCCAATAGAGATGCACTCGTTACGAGATCGTCTTTATTGGTGCGAATAAGCATCACGCCTTGTGCCGAGCGTCCGGTTTCGCGGACGTTTTCGACTCCGATGCGGATGAGTTTGGCTTTTTCGGTGATAATCATTATTTCCGAATCGTCTTCGACCGGGAATGATGTTACGACTTTTCCGGTTTTCTCCGTCGTTTTCATATTTATCACGCCTTTTCCGCCGCGTTTAATCAGGCGGTAACTTCCCGCGTCGGTGCGTTTGCCGTAACCTTGTTCGGAAATCGTCAGGATTTTCTGCTCTTCATCATCAATCGCACAAACGGCGACGGCGAAATCGTTCTTTTTCAGACGAATTCCGCGTGTTCCGCGGGCGACTCTGCCCATCGCTCTCGCATCTTTTTCGTCAAAACGAATCGCCATTCCTTCGTGCGTGGCAATCAGAATGTGTTTGTTTCCATCAGTTTCGATAATATCAAGCAGTTCGTCATCTTTATCAATGTTGATGGCATTGATTCCATTGACGCGGATATTTTGATATTCCGAAAGTGCGGTCTTTTTGATAACACCTTTTTTCGTCACCATCATCAGATATTTGTCGTCGGTAAAATCACGAACTGCAAGCACTGTTACCAGACGGCTAGCCGATGGAATACTGACGAGATTAACGATTGCTTTGCCGCGTGCCGACGGCAGTGCTTCCGGGATTTCGTGGACGCGGACTTTGTAAACCTGTCCGTCTTCGGTGAAAACCATCAGATAATCGTGCGTCGTCGCCGTAAACAGAAATTCGACAAAATCTTCATCTTTTGCCGTTGCTCCAAGACGACCTTTGCCGCCGCGAGTCTGCTTTGAATAGGTCGCAATCGGCGTTCGTTTGACATAACCGGCTTTTGTTACCGTGATCGCTACTTCCTCGTCGGGAATCAAATCTTCAATGTTTAACTCAACGCCGGCATCAACGATTACCGTCCGCCGTTCGTCACCGTATGTCTGTCTGACTTCTTCGAGTTCCTCTTTGATAACCTGCCGCAAAACTTTTTCGTTGTTTAGAATGTTCTCAAGTTCGGCGATGAATTTAATAATTCCTTCGTATTCATCAAGAATTTTTTGACGTTCCAACGCCGATAAACGACGCAGCTGCAAATCGAGAATCGCCTGAGCCTGAATATCGCTAAATTGCAGATCAGTAATCACTTTTCGCATTTCCGCCACGAATGTTTTGACATCCTGATCGTTGATTCCACGCCAGCTTTTCAATTCCGAAACCGTTTCCAAATCACCCGTCAACCAACGTTTTGCTTCATCCACCGAACGCGAATTCCGAATCAGCGGAATGATATAATCGAGTGCGTCAATCGCTTTGTTCAAACCTTCTAAAATATGAGCTCTCGCCTGTGCTTTTTTAAGTTCATAAACCGTCCGGCGGCGGACAACTTCGCGGCGAAATTCGATAAACGCTTCGAGAATCTGCTTGATGTTGAGAACCTTCGGCTGACCGTCCACGATGGCGATCATTATAATTCCGAACGAACTCTGCAATGCCGTCAGCTTAAACAGTTTGTTCAAAACAACTTGCGGCACGGAATCGCGTTTTAATTCGATCACGATTCGCATTCCTTCACGGCTCGATTCGTCCCGAATTTCCGAAATTCCTTCAAGCCGTTTATTGTTCACCAATTCCGCGATTTTCTCGATAAGTTTCGCTTTATTAAGCTGATACGGAATCTCCGTAATAATAATCGCGTTGCGTTCGCGTTTCCCGTTGCCGAGAATGTCAATCAGAGCCTTCGCCCGCATTTTGATAATTCCGCGTCCCGTTTTATAAGCTCTGTGAATTTCCTCGCGTCCGTATATAAAACCGCCCGTCGGAAAATCGGGTCCCGGAATAATTTCGATCAATTCATCAATCGTCGTCTGCGGCTTGTCGAGCAGAGTAATCGTGCCGTCAATAATTTCCGTCAGATTATGCGGCGGAATCTTCGTCGCCATCCCGACCGCAATTCCTTCCGAACCATTTATCAGCAAAGTCGGAACCCGCGTCGGCAAAACTATCGGCTCACTCAAAGATTCATCATAATTCGCCTGAAAATCAACCGTTTCCTTCTCAATATCATTGAGCATCGCATTGGTAAGTTTCTCCATACGAATTTCGGTGTACCGCATTGCGGCAGCGGAATCTCCATCCACACTACCGAAATTACCTTGTCCATCAACCAACGGATACCTCATAGAAAAATCCTGTGCCAGACGAACTACTGTGTCATAGACAGCTGTATCACCGTGTGGATGATATTTCCCGATTGTGTCGCCGACGACTCTGGCAGATTTTTTATATGGTTTATTGTAATAGTTGCCGAGTTCCTGCATTGCCCAGAGGACGCGGCGGTGGACGGGTTTTAAGCCGTCGCGGACATCCGGCAAGGCACGTCCGATGATTACACTCATTGCATAATCAAGATACGAACGCTTCATTTCGTCCTCAATATTTACCTGTTGATTGTCTAAAGTTGAATCCATTAAATTTTCCTTATTTTAAAATTATTTGTTATGTGGCAGAGTTAATCAAGAAGGCTCGCAAACTGACAATTTTGGAACATCTGCTGCATTAGATATGTATATATTTTATAGGTAAATTGCCTATTAAGCAACTCGCCAAACCTTTTCAAAACTTAGCTTTAAATCATTTTGCACAAAAATTTTCAGCCGTCCTGAAATTTCACAAGTTCGACAAAAATATATCTTATCAGGAAAAAAATATGTCCATAGCTTCAACCCCGAAGGCAGAAATCAAAAGCACCCGCCGAACCGAGCGAATCGCTCTTTCATTGCCCGTCAGAATCGAGGGAAAGGATGATCCGCAAACAAAATGGGAGGAAATAACGAGATTGACGGATATTTCACCGTTTGGAGCCGGTTTTAACTTAATGCGTCCGGTCAAACGCGGGCGTTTGATTCAACTGACGCTTCCGATGCCGCGTAAAATGCGTTGCTACGATTATGTCGAATCGCAATACAAGGTCTGGGGAATCGTGCGGCGTTGTGTGAGGATTGATGAAGCCGCTAAAGAAAAATATTTTATGGCGGTAGCATTTATCGGAAAAACGCCGCCGCTCAGTTACACCACCAATCCTTCGAATGTTTACGAGATTTCCAATCAGGCAGTTGACGGATTATGGACGATCACAAATGCTTCTGAAAATCCTGACGAATCGAATTTGCCGAAGGAAGACCGCCGCCATTCGCGTTACGGAATTCCGGTCGCTATGACGGTTGAGGTAATTGATGCTAACGGCAACGTGCTGAATGCCGAGCCGACTGTTTCCGAAAATATAAGTCTGAGCGGAGCAGCGATATTTACATCTCTGCCGGTCACGGAAGGTTCATATCTGAGAATCACGAGTCCGCAGTATGACGCATCGCTACGAGCCATCGTTCGCGGAAAACGGATTGCTCCCGATGGTATTTCCCGACTTCATATCGAATTTATCGATGATTTTTTTCCGTTACAGGGAATCGAACTATAATTTTTTTAGATCAGCAGTAATTCACGGAGTTGCGAAGTTGCTGAAATTGGGCGAAAATCCGATTTGTGAAAAGTGTCCTTCCTCAAAACGAAAATATCTCTCCCGGTATCGTCCGGCTAACTCGTTTTTTGAGTTTGATCATTAGCAAAATGCTATGGCGTATCAAATATACGAACGTCGAAAATATCCCCGTCGAAACTGCTGAAGGTCTGATAATTTCAGCTAATCATCAAACTTATTTTGATCCGTTTTGGATATGTATTCCGGTTAGAAGAGATTTGCGGTTTATGGCTTGGGATAAGGCGTTCGGATGGTTTTTTATCGGGAGTTGGCTGCGTCGGTTAGGTGCTTTTCCCGTTAGTCTCAGACGTGGCGGAACGATCAAAGCTCTCAAACAAACGCTTGAATTTCTCAAAGACGGGAAAACCGTGGTGATTTTTCCAGAAGGCGAGCGTGAATTTTCGGACGGAAGACTTTTACCTTTCAAAACCGGAGCGGTACGAATGGCTCTTAAAGCCGATGTGCCGATACTTCCCGTAACAATTATCGGCGGAAACCGGATTTGGTCGAGAAACCACAAACTCCCGCGTTTCGGCAAAATTGAAGTGATTTATCATCCGGTGATGCGATTTTCAAAGCAGAATGACTCCCGTAATTTACAGGAAATGAGCGAATTACTTAAAAGAATGATAAATACGGAACACTGATTCGAAATTCAAAATTCAAAATGCAGAATTAGAATTATTCGCATATCTTCCAATACGGCAATAGCTTTTGTTCTGATTTACTTCGTATTGAACATCTCAACAGAAGAAATTTTAACAAAAAAAAGTATTTATTTGGAAACGGACTATCGCCTGCCAATGGAGCAGTATGAGAAACTGACATTAGTTCGGAAGCATCCGCTTCCGTCATCAAGGCGATGGTCAGACTCTAAACTATAATAGCCTGATTTATTTTTGTATTGGTATTATATTTCAGTTTTACGATGAGCGGTGATTCGCAGAATTCCATTAATTGCCAGATGCAAGACCATATAAGCGATGATCGCCACGATGATCGGTAACGCCAGTTTAAAGCCGCCCTGAGCGGTCGGTGTTGGCATTATTCCGGCAAAAGGCTGATAAAAAAGTCCGGTAGCAGTTTTGATAAATTTAACAAAGCCGGCACTTTCGCGGGCAGCGAAAAGTTCCAATAAAAGCCGGATCGTGAGCAAACCGTAGATCAAAAAGAATACATAATCAACAATTTGCGAGATTCTTGCAGCAGTTCTACCGCGTTCGACTTCACGATTTGTCTGAACTACTTCATCGACGGCTTTGTTACGCATTCCGTCAGCAATATTTTCAACCCGTTGCTGTTGCCGTAAATCAGGACGTTCGGCTTCGGCAGCGATTTCTCCACCGACTTCGGCTTTAACATCCGATTTTATCGCTTCGTAATTCGCTGTTCGCAAAGCCTCATCCTGAGAAAGTTTGTTATCGACCATATTTAGTAAATTCCCCTTATAATAAAAAATTCGAGCAAGTCTTGATGATTATAACATTAAACAATGTTTAATTGTAAAGTTTTTATCCTACTTACTCCTCTTCATCATTGTTATAAGTTCCGCGACCGTGAAGTGAATCTTCATTGCCTTCTTCATCGGTCGGAGCGACCTTCAGCTTATCGGGAACTTTTTCGCCGCCTTTACCATTTTTCATCTGCTGAACTATTTCCTCATCCTCAATGTTCGTTGCTTCTTCAGCAAGTTTTTCCGCTTCCCATCCGTCTTTTTCAACAGCGGGAACTTTGTCTTCATTTTGTTTTTTCATATATTCCTCCAAAAGATTTTCAATAAAATAAAAGAGCGGATTTTTGCAAATCCACTCTTTTTTCAAAATATATCAGTTATTAATTATCGATTAACGGTTGCAGCAGGAGCGGTTGCGGTAATTCTGAATTCCGAACCTTCGCCGATCTCAACGTCATCGCGTCCTTGTGCAAGAACCGTTCCGGCTCCGACTCCGGCTCCGACTCCGGCTCCGATTGCTGCACCTTGACCGCCGCCTAAAATCGCTCCAAGAATCGCTCCGACTCCGGCTCCGATTCCGGCACGGGTAATAGTTTTATTCGTTTGACTATTGTCACGAACATCTCCCTCGTTATCAACCGAAACTTTCTCACCGCTTGCCAGAGCAACTTCCCGGATCAAACCGGCAAATTTATAACTCTGTCCATTTCTTAAAGTAATGGTATCAAAGTCCAGTTCGACATTAGCACGTCCTGTTAAGGTACCTGAACGTTTACTCGAAATAACGTGTCCTTCGATAATCGCACCGCGATATTGATTCGGTGTCGTAACTTCCATCGTAAATCTGTCATTATTCTGAGATGCTTTGGTCGAGATCATTCCCGTCTTCAAAATTGCACCGAGTTCCGTTCCGTTAGCAACGACAAAGTTAGTCGAAGTGCTACCCGTATTGTTACCGGGAATCGAATTGACCGAGTCAAACCGAGCGATGTTTTCAATTTTATCGTAAACGCTGGCAACTGTGACGGTTTCATTTTGATTATCCAAGTTAATTCGTCGTATGACTTTCAAACGTCCGTTACTCATCGGCACGAAATTAACATAAAAATCATTCATTCGTTCGCCTTCGTAACTCAGCGAAACACCGTCATAAGTCGTTGTCGAAGTAATTTTTACCGTTCTATTTTGTCCGGCAGGCTCTGTTCTCGAAATGCCGTCCGCTCTGAACATAATCTTCGGAGCAATACTGGACGCGAGTGTAATTTCAGCATTTCTTTTCTCGATTGCGATAGTTTCCGGCGAAGCAAGTCTCATTTTAAGTCTTTCCTCAATTATGTTTTCCCTTCTCGCTGAATTCAATCTAATTGAATTTTCAACAACCCGGCTCACATCATCACTTAAACCTGCATTGAGGCGATAAGTTCCGGTCAGCATCGAATCAAACTTAGTTGCCGGTTCATATTGTCTGTCCCAGTTCCAGCTTAACGAATAATAATTGGAAAGTGTGTTAAGGTCGTTTTTAACTGACAACCATTGTCTTTCAGCCGAACGCATCAGACGATAATCCCGCATAAATGTATCAATATACGCTGCACTGTTCAAAACTTCTTCAACATCCTTTGAGGTTGATCTTCCCGAATTAAAGTTTTGCTTTAATTTATCAGTCGAGTTTTCAAACATCGTGACGTATTCGATAAACGCTTCTTCACTTCTCGAATTGTTTAAAACACTTCTGTCCAACGCGGTGTTCATTTCACGTTTGTAAACATCAGTTTTAGATTCGATCATCGAAATTAGACTCTTAACGTTGCTCGCGTTAACCGTGTAACCATTTCCCGAACTGGTATTGCTTGGCATTTTCGTCAGGTCAAACGCCAGATTGTAATATCCCGTCAATGTTTGCAGATCATCCCGGACATTAACCCAGTTTCTTTCCGCACCTCTCGCAAACTTATTACGTTCCATAAACGCATTGATAGCCGCCGCACGTCTCAAAACTTCTTCAACATCAGCGGAAACCGATTTGTTAGCGTCAAAATTCTGTTTGAGTCGGTCGGTCGAATTTTCAAATTCAGTAATGTATTCAAAAAGTAAGTCCTCCGAATCGGTTCCATTCAAAGCACTGCGATCCAACGCACCGTTCATACGGCGTTTGAAATTGTCTGTTCGAGTTTCGATTCTCGATAAGATCATTTTTACTTCCGTATCGGAAACCCGATATGGTTTTTCGTAAGCCGTAACAGTCGGTATAACAGCGGCGTTAAAATCAAATTTTACGCTGTAATATCTGGCTAACGTGTTCAGGTCGGTTTTCAGGTAACCCCAACTTCTCTGAGCTTTCGGAGTTAATGGATTCTCCTTCATAAAGACGTTAATCATCGCTGCCCGATTCAGCACGTTTGCAACATCGGAATCAACTGATTTTTTTGCATCGAATCTTTGTTTGAGAGAATCAGTCGCGTTTTCATAATCGGTGATGTAGTTCATCACCATATCTTCCCGGTCAGAATTGTCGAAGCGACTTTGATCAAGTGCCGTGTTCATATCACGTTTGTACAGATCGGTTCTCGACTCAATTCTGGTTAAAAGTGTTTCGACGGTTCTATCGGAAACCCGATAAGGTCGTCGTGTTTGAGCTTGGACTAGGGAAGAGATTGAAAAAAGTCCTGCTATTAAAAATAATAACGCTGTCCTTGTCATATAGTTTTTCATAGTAGTTTCCAAATTTTGCAAATCTGAATATATTTGTTGTGTTTTGTTCATAAGTCGTAAGTATATCGTGCAATGATTGTGCCAAAAGCTTGATTAAAATCCGTAAGTCCTTTTGTTATAACAACAAACTCTGCTTCGGGTATTTTAGATTATTTTTAGATCAATAAGGTTGACTACTGATAATGTATTACTTTAATTCAGCCGAAACCGTATTGTTATATGTGTTCGATTCGACGTAAGGCAGTTCAATAATAAAGGCGGTTCCTTTGTTTTTACCCGAACTTGCTACTTTGATATTGCCTTTGTGAAGTTTGATGATCTGTTGTGAAACTGCCAGACCTAATCCCAAACCACCGTGTTTGCGGGTTGTAGAAGAATCTGCTTGACGAAAAGTGTCAAAAATATGCGGTTGAAATACTTTCTCGATGCCCTGCCCGTTGTCTTTGATGATCATTCTGATCAAACCGGAATCATATTCGGTTCTGATCTCGATCTTTCCATTTATCGAAGTAAATTTCACGGCATTTTTCAAAAGATTTGAGAAAGCCCGTTTAATAATTCCCTCTTCGCAAATTATTTTCTCTCCGTTGAGATTGTTGTCGTAAACCAGATCGATATTCTTTTCTTTCACCGCCGGATTTATCTCGGCGATAGATTTTTGCAGTAAGCTGCTGAATTCGACAGGCTGCTTGTCCAAAATTATGTTCTGCGAAGTTATTTCTGAAAAGTTCAACAGTTCCTCAACCAGTTTCGACTGATTACGGATATTTTTTTCAATGGTTTGCAGAGCCCGTTTTCGTGTGTGTTCGGTAACACTTTTTCCCTGCAAAATTTTTGTCCATCCGGCAATTGAATTCAAAGGCGTACGCAGTTCGTGTGAGATCACCGATAGAAATTCATCCTTCAGTCGATTCGATTTTTCCGCTTCTTCGCGGGCTTCCGTTTCACTTTCGAATAAAAGAGATTTTTCTTCTTCCGACTCCTTTAACTGAAGTGCCGTATTCTCGAATTTCAAACGGGCGTTTGCTTCGGCGAACGTTATTGCAAATAGCAGAATACTCAACAATGCTCCGCCAAAGGCAATCGCTGCTGTCCAGTATACGTCAGATTTATCGAAAAATTTAGGAAGTGCCTTGTATTGTACAATCCATTTTCGCCCGCTGGCATCCAGATCGAGAGAAGTTTTCCAGCGGGAATCGTAATCATCCAAATCAGGCGAAGTGGTTGCCAAAAGACTTTCTGATTTAAGTTCGTCTTCATAAATCGAAACTCCGACGGTTCGATTAGGTACGGATTTATCCAGAGCCGAGATTAAAGAATCCGTTCTGAGCGTGGCAAAAACGTACCCCTTCAAAACGTTGCTTACCGGCTTTTTGTCTTTTTGCAATTCAGAAACTTCATAAACCGGAAGATACATTAAAACCCCTTCACGTCCGTCTGAATTGACATCGGCAGAGAGATTTGTCTTTGCGGTAATATTCGGTTGACCGGATTTTTTAGCGGAACTCATAGCTGTGTTCCGAATCGACTCGGAACTCATATTAAAACCGATGTTTTTCAAATTATCGGTATTTTGCGGTTCGATCAATATCACCGCCTGAAATTCATCACCCTCCGTTTCGGGAAAAATCTTAAAATCAGGAGAGATTTCAATCCTCATTTTCTTGATAAAATCCGCTTTATCCGTCTGCACGATCTTTTGGGCAAAACCGATGCTTTCAATGCCGCTCAGCTTATTTTCAGAGGTGAAACTGTCAATGAAGCGTTTGAATTTTTTTTTCGTGATCCGGTCGTTGGTTTCGAAGTATCCTCTTGTAGCTTTAAGAACCAAAGTGGTCGAAGATAAGTTATTTTGTATGCTCTCACCTAATTTGGCGACCTCGTTGTCGAATCTGATTTGATCTTTCTTGAAAGCATTCTCATAGAATAAGAAAGTAGCACCAATTGTGATCAGAGCCATTACAGTTAAGGTCAAATATGGGAAACTTAAAAATTCCTCCTTAGATACTTTTTTCTTTAGCAAAGACATAAATTCAAAATAACCGAATAACTGTAAAACGCTTGAGTTTTAAGGCTTAACCATTCATAACAACGCAAAAGTTGTGCCATATATTATAGTCATTTGATTATGCTGAATAACCTTTAGGTTCCGTAAACGGAATGCCTAATCTGATGTTCAGTATCTTTTCTTTTTGGTTTTAATGTAGTGATAGCCTATCTTTAATGTATCGTTTTATTACAGAAACATTTTTATCAATGCCGCCCGGTTGATGTCCATCTGATCAAAATATCTCTGAATCCTTGCAGCTTTGGAAGACTTGGCTTTTTTAAGCAACGTAAAGTTTTACTCGCACTTTGTTTCACTCTACGCTATGATGTGATTCGACAAAAAGTTACGGCACACTTGGCATCAAAATTGCTCATCCGTATATTTGTCGGAATTTACACGCATCTACGAAAAAACATTCAAAACAGGAGAACTAAGTGATATGGAAGAAAGAGAAGGTATCGGAGTAAATATTATCTGGGCAATAACAATGATAATCGTCGTTGTGCTGATCGCCGGAGCAATTTATTTTAGTGGTATTTTAGGCAAAGGAGCATCAGCTCCCGACAAGAATATAGATGTCGATATCAAGTTGCCTGCTGCAAAATAATAATCGCCGATCAAACATTGAACTACCTCGTTGGGGAACTTTACCAATCCTTCTTGTATAAGGAGGAGAGTTCGAAAACCTTTTATTCAAGCAATTTAATATAATATTGCGGTTAAAAACCGGACACAAATGTTTTGTGTCCGGTTTTTTTTATCAAAAATGTGTTTTATTTATCTGATAACAAACTGCATTTATATCAACTTGTCTTAAAGTTTTCATTTTTCTGGATGATAAATTCCTTTTTGAACCCTTTTATGTCGTGCAACATAATTAACTTATCCTGCATTCCGGACTTTCTCATAATGTCCCGCACTTGTTTTTTACGGTACATCGAGTAGATTTTTATATCTCTTTGCCAGAGTTCCTCAAAATAAGCGTTCAGAGTTTCGCAGCCGCTGACATCAACATAATTGACACCCGAAAAATTTATCGCAATATGTTCCAGTTCAACGCCTTTGTGTTGAACCAGTTCCTCGATCTGTTCAACGATTTTATTAACATTGGCAAAAAATATAGACATATCAATTCGCAGAATCAAAATGTTCGAAAATAATTTCACTTCGTTGCCGAAAGTGATCGGCTGAAATCTTTCCTCGTTCATCTCGAAAACCAATTCGACGACATCGGCGACGATAGTTTTTCGCAGAAATAAAACGAGCGATAACACGATTCCGATAAAGATCGCGTCATCCGGTTTCAGTATAAACGAAAATACGAAAGTCGCCGTAATTACGATGCCGTCCGTTCCCGACAAGTTAAAAGTTTCGCGGAATTTGGTGAATTCGATCAGATCAACGAGAGCGGAAATGACGACCGCACTCAAAATCGCCTTCGGTAGATAATGCAGCGACGGTGTCAGAAACAAAATCGTAAGAAGTACGAATAAAGACACGAACACCGACGCGAAGCCCGTCACCGCACCCGCCGAATAATTAACCGCCGTCCGCGAAAACGAACCGGCTATCGGAAAACCTTTGAAAATGCTCGAAGCAACATTTGCCAAACCCTGCCCGACTAATTCCTGATTGACATCAATTTTTTGCTTGGATTTTAAACAGATCGCCTTTGAAATCGCATAGCCTTCGAGGAATCCGATGACACCGATTATCAAAGCACTCGGCAGCAGATTAAAAATTTTATTGGAAGAAATCGGCGGAATCGAAGGCAAACTCAAATTTGCGTCAATATTGCCGATAACGGCAACTCCGCGTTGCTCAAAACCAAGCAGATATGAAATGATAATTCCGACAACCATTACTATCAGAGCCGCCGGAAATGCTTTCGAGAGTTTTTTCTTTGCCGCAACTATCAGGAAAATACTGATCAAGCCGATAAATAAAGTATAGACATTCGTGTTCGGAAATCCTTTGATGATCTCGTATATATTCAAGAAAACGAACTCGTGTTTTTCAACTGCAAAGCCGAAAAGACTGGGAATCTGTGTCACGGCAATAATCAGAGCGGCGGCGGTAACGAAACCGGAAATAACGCTGTGAGAAATAAAATTGACGATAAATCCAAGTTTGAAAATGCCCATCAGCAACTGAATCACGCCGATCATCAGTGCCAAAATTATTGATAATGCAATAAATTCGGTAGTTTCAGGTTTCGCCAGCGGCACTAAAGCGGTTAGCACGAGGAATGAAACAAGAGCGGCGGGACCGGTTGAGAGATGAATGCTGCTGCCCCACAGAGAGGCAACGGCAGTTCCTAAAAATGCGGCGTAGAGTCCATAAACAGGCGGTAATCCGGCGAGAATCGAATAAGCCATCACCTGCGGAATCGAAATAATCGCCACGGTTAATCCGGCGATAAAGTCTTTATATAACTTGTCCGAATTATAATCATTCAGCCAAGCCAAAAATGGGAAAAATGTTTTCGTGTTGACTAAATCCCTGAGCGACATACGAATCTTTCGGACTTATAAAGAATTTTTACCAAAGACAGGTTTCCTGAACGAACAGCAAAAAGATCAATCACTAATTACTCATTTTAGATTCCAGATTCGTTTTCAAATCTTCTTCGCCGGGAGTTGCAACCAGCACTTTTTCTTTCTTTTTGATCGAAGTCTTGATCGAATCCATAATTTTTCCGGCATCGCCCAAGTTTACCCGATTTGTCAGAACCCGTGAAACTCTCTGCGGCAGAAGCATCGGTGCAATCTTCGCCACCGAAGATGTCAAAGCGATTATATCGCCGCCGCCTTTCCAATTTTCACGCACGACATTTTCATCCGTATAATGAAATAGACGCAATAAAACCAACGCGATCAAATATAAATCGTCAACTTGCCCGATAAACGGAAAAATGTCGGGAATAAAATCTATCGGTGAAATCGCGTACACAATCGCCGCCGCAAACAGAGCTTTTTCCGCAATCGGCACGCGGTTATCAATCAACAAATTCCCGCAAAGACGCACCATATTCGGCAAAAACATCAAAAAGTTTTTCATCCGCCCTTTGTTCTCAAGCTTTTCCGCCCGTTTCATCTTACGCTCCGAAACCTTCACAATATCTTTATCAGCCATTTCGTTTACTTCCCCCGTTTTTTCCACTTTTCCTAATGTATAACTCAAATTCAGTCTAAGCCGTTCCGCTTCATTTATGCAAGTTTAATGTGAATTAGTTGCTTTTGCATTTGTCGTTTATCATTTATCATTTACACGAGAAAAATAAACAAAGATATAACTACGCAATTATTCGAGATAAAGCCCAAAAAACACGAAAAAAGGAAATTTAACCACAGATGAACGCAGATAAATACAGATTATTAAAAATAATAAAAGAGATAAAAACAAATAGATATTCTTTCAGAAATATCAGTTCTTATCCGTTTTTATCTGTGTCAATCTGTGGTTAGATTTCCTCTCTTTTTTCGTATCTTTTCGTATTTCCCTTCTCGTAACATTTCGTAGTTTTAAAAAATATGATTCTACAAAAAATCCGACAAAAAGCCGCATCCGATTTACAACATATTATTCTGCCCGAGGGTGAAGACGCACGAACCATCGAAGCGGCGGGAATTTGTGCGAGTGAAAATATCGCCAAAGTTACATTGCTCGGACGCGAAGAAGTTATCAAACAACTTGCAAGTGAAACTGGTGCAAATTTGAACGGCGTGAATATTTTGAATCATCGCACATCGGATGATTTTGAAAAAATGGCGAGGCTTTATCACGAACTCCGCCGTTCAAAAGGCGTTACGCTCGAAGAATCCGAGCAAATTGTTAAAGATTCGCTCTTTTACGGAAATTTGATGGTTTTTTCGGGACTTGCGGACGGTTCGGTTGCGGGTGCGGTTAATTCTACGGCAAATGTTGTCCGTGCGGCACTTCATTGTGTCGGCGTGCGGGAAGGTTTTAAAACCGTTTCATCATTTTTCCTGATGGTCGTTCCCGACAAAAAATTCGGGGCTGACGGAGCAATGATCTACGCCGATTGTGGAGTCGTGATTGATCCCGAAGCAACCCAAATCGCCGAAATCGCCATCGCTTCCGCCGATTCCTGCCGTGCTCTTTTAGGTTGCGAACCAAAAGTTGCGATGCTCTCATTTTCCACCAAAGGAAGTGCCAAACACGCCCTCGCCGACAAAGTTATCGAAGCCACCAAAACAATAAAAGTCCGTATGCCCGACCTCGAAGTTGACGGCGAACTCCAAGCCGATGCCGCATTAATCCCCGCCGTCGCCCACAAAAAAGCCGAAGGCTCAACCGTCGCAGGAAAAGCAAACGTCCTCATCTTCCCCGACCTAAATGCCGGAAACATCGCCTACAAACTAACCGAAAGATTAACCGGCGGAACCGCCATCGGACCAATTTTGCAGGGATTAGACAAACCTTGCAATGATTTATCACGCGGTTGCAAAGCAGAAGATATTGTTAATGCGGTGGCGATAACGGCAGTTCAATCGCAGGCAAGGAAAAATGATTAAATGTAATGAATTCAATTTGAAAAGTTTTTGTTTTATTAGATAATGAACTCAATGATTGAAACGAGAGAAACTTTCACAATCCAAGAAGCAAGCGTTTGGGCGAGTAAACATATCGGAAAAGATGTTACGCCTTCGAATATTTCTTATCTAATAAATTACGGCAGAATAAAAAAACGTGGCGAAAATGGGAATGTCGTCGTTGCTAAAAAAGACCTCATTGATTATTACAAAACCATTCCAAATGAAAAGGATTGGAAAAAGAAACTCGGCGATGATCTAAATTGGGCTTTGTCTTTCGAGAAATACAAAGAATCGCAAACAACAAAGCACGTTCACCGCCTGCATCCATACAAAGGAAAATTCATCCCGCAGCTTGTCGAATATTTTCTTGACGAACACACGGACAAATTCAAAACCGAAGCATTTTTCAAAAAAGGCGACATCGTTCTCGATCCTTTTTGCGGAAGCGGAACAACTCTTGTGCAAGCCAATGAATTAGGCATTAACGCAATTGGCGTTGATATTTCAAAATTCAATGCTTTAATTTCAAATATCAAAGTCAAAAAAGTAAATCTCGTTGAACTGCAAACTCAAGTAAAATCAATTACGGATTGGCTCAAATCATTTATTTCCGAACAATATAATATTGAGTTTGAAGAAAAACTAAACAATTATCTCGGCAGATACAATAGCAAATATTTTCCTTCGCCCGAATTTAAAATAAAGGCTCGTAAAAAAGAAATTGACGAAAAAAGCTACGCCGCAAAACACGAAAAAATTGTTTTGGAAAAATACAAAGAAGTTGTCGAGCTTTACGGCATAAAACTTAAACAAGATAAAAACGAGCGTTTTTTGGACAAATGGTTTGTCGAATCAATCCGCGAAGAAATTGATTTTGTAGCTGAACAAATCAAAAAAGTAGAAAGCAAAGAAATCCGCGACATTTTAACCGTGATTTTAAGCCGAACCGTCCGCAGTTGCCGTGCGACAACTCACGCCGATCTAGCAACTTTAAAAGAACCTGTAACTCAAGTTTATTACTGCAAAAAACACGGCAAAATCTGCAAACCGCTTTTCACAATCGTTTCGTGGTGGGAAAGATACGCCAAAGATACAATCGGACGGCTTGCTCATTTCGACAAATTGCGAACAGACACAAACCAAATCTGCTTAAACGGAAACTCCGAAAATTTCGATATTTTCGCGGCTTTGCAAAATAAAAATCCAGAATTTGCCAAACTCGCCGAACAACAAAAGATTCGCGGTATTTTCTCAAGTCCGCCGTATGTCGGTTTGATTGATTATCACGAACAACACGCTTACGCCTATGATCTTTTTGGTTTTGAACGTCAAGACGGTTTAGAGATTGGCTCAAAAGCAAAAAGACAAAGCAGAGAAGCCAGAGAAAATTATGCAAAAGCAATTTCAAATGTCTTAAAGAACTCTCGCAGATTTATGATTGAAGATTTTGATGTTTTTCTTGTTGCAAATGATAAATACAATCTCTATGAGCAAATTGCTGAAAATGCAGACATGCAAATTGTTAATCAATATAAAAGACCTGTTCTAAATCGGACAGAAAAAGATAAACAGGCTTATTCAGAAATAATATTTCACATAAAAAGCAAATGAAACTACTATTGGATAAATTAGGGATTTCAGTTGATCATTTGAAGTGTCTTGATGAAGTCTTTCTAGAAAATAACGAAGAATATAAAAGAATTGATGACATTTTAAATTCTGAAGAATTTGTTAGCATTTACAAAGAATTTGGAAGACAGCTTTATGCTGGAGGTAAAACAAGAGGAAACAGTTTAATCAAACTAAATCGTCAGATGATATTGGGTGATGTGATTGAGTATATATTTTCTGGAAGGGCTTATTATCACGCTGCAAAATCGGATGATAATTTGAAGGATTTTCACAAACTAATTCTTTATTCAGTCAACCAAATGCTCTTATATGACACAATCACTATAAATCCAATTATTCGTAAATTATATATTGAAAAACTAGAAGAACACATTCCCTCCGATATTCTCTATGAAAAAGAAGGCGATAAAGATTTGGCTAATGAGTTAAAAGATAATGAAATAAAAATTTGGCAGAATGGATGGCAAAGATTTGATTCTTTTATTGATTCTATTCTTCCAAAAACTTTGGGAATGCCAAAAGAATTGGTGGTATTTGCAGAACTTATTCAACATAAAATCGGAATTATAATTCCATTACTTTTAATTCAAAGAATATTTGGAGATAAAAATCCAATTGCTCCTCCAGATTTTCTAATTCTGAAAAATAATAAAGAGATATATGGAATTGAAGTTGGATATGCAAAGGAAGGACAAAGTAGAGAATTTACAATTAGAACTTCAATACCAACATTTGCTATTGATTTGAAAAACAACATGCACAATAGATGTCCAAAATGTGGGGAGAATATTCTTTATTGTGATATCGCAATTGAAAATTACGCCGCAGGAACACTTGAAGAAGCAAAGGTAAAACGAAATAATAAAGAGAAATTATTTTGTAATGATTGTGATTTTTTTGATGATGGAAATTGTAAATTTTCAAACTATTATGGGAAAGTGTCTGGCATTGATTTTATTGGTAGAAACTTAGATTCTACAAAAAAGAGACATTATCATACAAATTGCGTCAAGGATGATAATTATATATTTAATCGGGTGTCTAGAAATATTTTTGATCATCACGAAGAAGACTTTTTTGCTCAAATTCCAGAAATAGACGGAATGGAAAATTTAATCAATAGATAATGCCAATAAACAATACACAAAAAACAGAAATTGAGGAAAAGTTAAAAAACGCTCTACGAAATAAATTCAATAAATACAATCCTGAACCTGCTGCAATGCCTTTTCACACTCGTTTATTGGGTCAGGACAGACTTGCACTGTATTCTTTTATTCATTCTCTAAACACAAATTTTGGCACGAGTGTTTTTGAACCTGTTGCGGTCTCTTTAGCAAAAGCGAACTTCAAAAATGCTAAATCCCAACTAAAATCAGGCGAATTTATTAGCGAAGAAGCCTTCAAAGTTATTCAAGAAATCATGAATAACTTGGTTACCGCTGTCGATTCACCGAATAAACCATTAGAAATAGAAAGAATTAGAGATGTTTGTCAAAGCGGTAAGATGATAAAAGTTAAGCCGACAAAAGTAGATGTTTTTGTTGAAGGTTTTGATGGTGAATTATTTCTATTTGATATTAAAACTGCCAAACCTAATGCGGGTGGATTTAAAGAATTTAAGCGAACTTTATTAGAATGGATTGCCGCAATTTTAGCAGATACTCCTGATGTTAATGTAAACACATTAATCGCAATTCCATATAATCCGTATGCTCCAAAACCTTATAGTCGCTGGACAATGCGGGGAATGTTAGATTTAGAGAATGAGTTGAAAGTCGCGGAAGAGTTTTGGGACTTTCTCGGCGGTAAAGGTGCTTATCAAGATTTGTTGGATATTTTTGAGCGTGTGGGAATTGAAATGCGTTACGAGATTGATGAATACTTTGCAAAATTTAAGATGAATTAAGAATTTAATAATTCAGAATAAACGTCATCTTCTTCATTATCCCAAATTTCATTAAGAGACTCAGAACTTATCGCTTGCTGTTTCTCAAAATTTTCTTTGGGATTTTGCGAACTCAAGCCGTGCTGTCTTGCATATCTTCGCGGTCTTTCCACATTCCAATAAAAGGTTCACTTTCTAAATCGGGAAGCGTTTCAGATTTGTCGGTTGATGAAGTTTTATATTTTTCACGCAAAAATGCTATATAATCTTCAACTTGCCTTTGTGCTTCAATCGGCAAAGATGCAATTTCGTGTAAAATGTCTTTGTTTGTCATATATTCATTTTCGCTTATTCAAAAAATATGTCAATAAAAAGTTTGCAAACGGAACGCCAGCATCTTGCTGGCAATGAGTGCGATAGCACAAAGGCAAACGTGGCTAACTTTAAAGATAAAATGAAACTTTAAAGTTGATAAACTTTGCTCTAACGCTTTCAGCGTCGGTTGCCAGCAAGATGCAGGCGTTCCGTCTGTTTAACTTTAACGATGCAAAGCTATATAATTGAAACATTAATTGCAGTTTGCGTAATAACTGGTAACTGGGAACTTCTATTACAATTCGGTGTCTAATCTCAAAATGAGCAAAAGTTACAAAAATATTCTGACTATTCTAATACTAAGTTTATTCTTTTTTGGATGTTCTAAAGCACATGTTGAGAAAGAAAAATATGTCATCGTCAAAATTCCACCTGCTTATGATAAATCGCTTTCATCGGAAGAAAATTTCTATCGTTTTAAACATTTTCTTTATCCTCAAACACCGATTCCAAATCCAATTCCAAAAGGATTACCAAATTATGATGGTCTTTTGTCTGTTATTTTAGAAGAAGATGGTCAGATAAAACTTAACACGGAATTAAATGGAAATATCCAAAATACGAATCCTTTGATTCAGAGATTGAAAGGCATTTTTCAAGATAGAAAAGAATACGGAGTTTTTGAAGTAAATAGTAATAAAGTCGTAAAAGCTGTTGGTATAGATGCTCCTCATAGTGCAAAGTTTGGGGATGTTATGAAGGTTATAAATGCGGTTGATGAAAGCAAAGCCGAGCCGATGGTTTTGATGATTGATGGAAATCCGTTGAATGCTATATTTGAAAACATGAACGTAGAGGATATACAAAATAATGACACCGAAAACTAAAATGAACATATCAAATATTTTTACGGACAATTTGCCCGGTGATGAAGAGAAGGCGAATTTTACGCGGCAGGTTTATAAATCTGCATATTCGGAAGTTTCGCCGAAGAAGCCTACAAATCCTGAGTTGGTTCATCTTAATAAAACTCTTGCCAATGAACTTAATCTGGAAAATGTTGATTCTGCCGAACTTTTGTCATTGTTAAGCGGAGAACAAAATTTTGAAGATTTTACGCCGTATGCGTTGTGTTATGGCGGTCATCAGTTTGGGAATTGGGCGGGGCAACTTGGCGATGGACGGGCAATAAATATTGCTGAGGTTTTGGATAAAAACGGCGTTGTGCAGACTTTGCAATTGAAGGGTGCGGGGGAAACTCCTTATTCGCGGAATGCTGATGGATTGGCGGTTTTGCGGTCTTCGATACGCGAATATTTGTGCAGCGAAGCGATGTTTCATCTCGGCGTGCCGACGACGCGGGCGTTGTCTTTGGCGTTGACGGGCGATTTGGTTCGGCGGGATGTAATGTATGACGGGAATCCGGCGATGGAAAAAGGTGCGATAGTGTGCCGCGTGTCGTCATCGTTTTTACGGTTCGGAAATTTTCAGATATTTGCGGCGAGAGATGATTTGGAAAATTTGAAGGTTTTGACGGATTTTACGATTAAGAATTACTTTCCGTATTTGGGCGAACCGTCGAAGGAGACATATTTTGAGTTTTTGAAAGAAGTTACGGACAGGACTCTGGAATTGATGCTCGAATGGGAGCGAGTCGGGTTTGTTCACGGCGTGATGAATACGGATAATTTGTCAATTTTGGGCTTAACAATTGATTACGGTCCTTATGGCTGGCTCGAACCTTACGATCCGATGTGGACTCCGAACACGACCGATTCACAATTTAAGCGTTACCGATTCGGCAATCAGGCGATGATCGCACTTTGGAATTTGGTGCAATTGGCGAACGCACTCTATCCGCTGATCGAAGATGTTGAAAAACTTGAAAATCTTTTAGGAAAATATCAGGCAAAATATGAACGCCGGCATATTGAACAAATTGCGGCAAAGCTCGGAATTGATTTAGATGATGAAACATTAGTTTCCAAACTTGAAGAAATTATGGAAAAGAGCGAAATGGATATGACGCTTTTTTATCGTAATTTGAACAAGTTCGATCAAGAAAATCCGGCGGAATTTTTGAATCTGTTAAACGAGATGAGTTATTCTGAAAACTTCAAATCCTTTGAAACCGTTTGGACAAAATGGCTCGAAAAATATGCAAAACAGATAATTGCTGAAAACAAAAATTCATCAGAACGTATTTCTCAAATGAACCGAATAAATCCAAAATACGTTCTGCGAAATTATATGGCACAACTCGCTATTGATAAGGCGGACGTTGGCGATTACGGTTTGGTTGATGAACTTTATGAACTTTTGAAAACACCTTACGACGAACAAACCGATATGGAAAAATGGTTTGCAAAGCGTCCCGATTGGGCAAAAAACCGTGTCGGCTGTTCGATGCTGTCGTGCAGTTCGTAATTGGAGTGCGGGCATCCTGCCCGCAAGTATTTGAATTAGAAATAGTTTTTGAAAATCAATTTGTGCGGGCAGAATGCCCGCCGTCCGTCGGGAATTAGAAAACCACTAAAATTTATCTCTCAACGCTTTACAATCCGCACGCGAAAAACGAAAATCTAAATCTCTTATGCTGTCGCTGCTTAAAATAAAAAATGTCGCGTTGATTGATGAACTGAGCCTGGAATTCGGCGAGGGACTCAATCTTTTAACGGGTGAAACCGGTTCGGGGAAATCAATTATCGTTGATTCGCTCGGAGCTTTGACGGGCGAGCGGGTTTCTTCGGACTTAATTAAGGAAGGCGAAACGGATGCGACGATTGAAGGACTTTTTTCGGTTTCGGCGAATCTTGTCAATCTGCACGAAATATTTTACGAAAGCGGCGTGGAACTTGAAGATTCCAAAGAATTGGATCTAATCATCCGACGCGAATTATCGAACACCGGACGCAATCGAATTTTTGTCAATAACCAACTCGTAACGCAGGGATTTTTGAAAAAGATCGGCATCGTTCTGGGCGAAATTCACGGACAGGGTGAACAGACGACGCTTTTTAATCCGGCAAATCACATCGAAATTCTGGACAAATACGCCCGCACTGAATCCGAACGTGAGAATGTGGCGGAAAAATATCGGGCAATGGGAAACGTCCGGCGGGAACTGGAAAATTTGCAGGAAGACGAAGCACAAAAACTACAGCTACTCGATATTTTGCAGTTTCAGATTGATGAGATCGGCAAGGCAAATCTGACGGCGGGTGAAGATGACGAGTTGGAAGAAGAAAAAAAGCGACTCAACAATGTCGAAAAATTGTCCAAACTGAGCGATGAATCTTACGCGATACTTTATGAAAATGAAGGTGCGATTGTCGGAAGTTTGGAAAAAGTTTCGCGGCGAATCAATGAACTGGCGGAATACGATTCGAGTTTTGCGGAATACACCGAAGGTTTGGAAACGGCACAGGCGGTGCTGGAAGATTTGGCTTACGTGGTCAGAGATTTCGGCGGTTCGATTGAATTTTCGCCCGAACGACTGGAGGAAATAGAAAACCGTCTGGCGGAGATTTCGCGGCTCAAACGTAAATACGGCGGTTCGGTCGCGGCGGTTTTGACGAATCTGGCGGAAGCGTCGGAACGTTTGGTAAACATTACGACCGCCGAATTTAAAGAGAAAGAACTGCGTCAGAAACTGTTGAAAATTCGTCTGGAATATATCGAAACCGCCGGAGATTTGCACGGCAAACGGGAAAAGGCGGCGAAGAAATTCGAGAAGGAAGTCGAGAAAAGTCTGAAAACCGTCGCATTGGAAAAAGCAACATTCGTCGTTAATTTTGAAACGCCTTCGAGCAACGATTTGAAGAATTCGACAAGTGATAAAACATTTACTTCAAAGGGTTTCGATCAGATCGAATTTTATTTTTCGGCAAACCCGGGACAATCGCCGAAGCCGCTCGCAAAAACTGCATCCGGCGGCGAAGCATCGCGTTTAATGTTGATTTTGAAAACTGTCGCGGGAATAAATTACCCCGAAAAATCGGTTGTTTTCGACGAAGTTGATGCGGGAATCGGCGGACGCGTGGCGGAAGCGGTCGGTTTGAAATTAAAGGAATTGTCCAAAACGCAGCAGGTTTTATGCGTCACGCATCAACCGCAAGTCGCATCGCTGGCGGATCATCATTTTATCGTCGAGAAAAAAATAGACGGCAAAAAAACCGAAGTCGGCGTGCGGCATCTGGGCGAAAATGAGCAAATCGAAGAAATCGCACGAATGCTCGCGGGCGAGAAAATCACCGACGCGGCACGGCAGAATGCCCGCGAAATGCTCGGGAAAAATTAGCCGCAGAATTCATGGAAATTTTTTGAGCAGAAAGATAAATTTATATCAATGCTTATGTGTGTTTATTCCGTTTCCATCTATGGACGAACTTCTTAAAGTTCTCCCGGATTTTTTCCGTGAACTCTGTGTCAAAAACAAATCTTATGGAAATTTTAGCAAAAGTAACACGCGGCGGAATGGTTGAATCGGTGCATCGCGGGATGCTTATCGTAGTTGACGGCGACGGCGAAAAAGTGGCGGAAATCGGCGACACGGCGGCGGTTACATTTTGGCGTTCGGCGTGCAAAACTTTGCAGGCGATTCCGATGATTACAAACGGTGCGGCGGATGCTTACGGATTGACCGAACAGGAAATTGCACTTACTTGTGCATCGCATTCGGGTGAAAAAAATCACACCGAAACGGCTCAGGTAATGCTTGAAAAGATCGGTCTAAGTGAAGAGAATCTGCGGTGCGGTTCGCACCCACCGTTCGATAGAACAACGGCAAAAGCGATGATCAGGGCGGATGAAAAGCCAACGCAGCTGCACAATAATTGTTCGGGCAAACATATCGGAATGCTGGCGTTTGCAAAACATCTCGGAGCAAATCCCGAAACTTATCTGGATTTGGAAAATCCCGTGCAAAAGATGATTCTGGAAACGGTTTCGCTCTTCACGGAAGTTCCGGTTGACGACATCAAACTCGGCGTTGACGGTTGCTCCGCACCGAATTTTGCCGTTCCGCTGATCTCAATGGCGAAGGCTTTTGCAAAGTTGGTAAATCCACCGGAAAGTTTTAATGAGAATTTGAAAAATGCCTGCCGCAGAATCGTTGCGGCGAGTATGGAATTCCCTGAAATGATCGGCGGCAGTAAGCGGCTCGACACGTTGATTATGCAGGTTTTGAAAGATAAAATCATTTGCAAAGTCGGAGCGGAAGGGGTGTGGTCGGCGGGAATTTTGCCGTCCGAAAAGTGGAAAAAAGGTCTGGGAATCGCACTCAAGATCGAAGACGGCAACGACGAACGGGCAAGACCGGTCGTAGCGATTGAACTGCTGCGGCAACTCGGACTAATGACGGTCGAGGCAGAAGAACTTCTCAACGAATTCTCGCCGATTGTTTTGAAAAACAGGATGAACTTGGAAGTCGGCAAAGTTTCAGCGGATTTTGAGATATTGTTCTAACACAATGTTTATTTGGTTGTGAAGTTCAGATTTTGCTCAATGATTTTCGACGGGTTCGAGAACACGCCGTTTGACGGGCGATGAAAGCACGATTGCCGTTGTCGTGATTCCGTAAGGCGTTAATTTATCAATGATTATTTGCAGATGCTCGATCGAAGCAACCGCAACTTTCATTATAAATGAATCGCCGCCCGTGCCGCGATGACATTCTAAAACCTCTTTCGATTCCTTCACCGCTTCGACGATTTTTGAATATTCAACCCCCGTAATGCTCATCCGTATAAACGCCGTAACGGGCAAACCGACCTTTGCCGTGTCGATTTCCACGCGGTAACCCGTGATAATTTTCGCGTCTTCCAACTTGCGGATGCGTTCGATTATTGCAGGCGTGGTCAAGCCGATTTTCCGGCTCAGTTTTGCATAAGAAACCCGTGCATCTTCCTGCAATTCGACAAGTATTTTCCAATCTATTTCATCAATCATTATAATTTAAAGTAATCAGGCTAAACTACCTTAAAATCTAAAGTATTAAGCGGTAAAAAACAAATCTTGCTTATTCAAAATAATTTTGAAATCGGCTAGAATATATTTAGTTGAACAACCTAACAAATTAAGATTTTGAATAAAGGAGATTGCTAAAATGACACCGCAACCACATATTTTAACAACCGGACCCGAAGCCATTGCAAATTTTGAGATCAACGATGAAGAACTTCCCGCTTTCGAAGATATGCCGTTTGAAGACATCGAGGAACTTCCGCTCGAACATCCCGGAGCGAAAGACCCCGAATATCGAAAACGCCGCGATCAAATCGCAAGTTTAGCCAAAAAATTCCGCGAAACCGGCGAGATCACGGATATGGATTATACGGAAGATGAGCAGGAAGTCTGGCGTTTCGTGGCTGGTGAGTTGGACGAATTGCACAACAAAAAAGCATCGCCGTTTTACTTAAAAGCAAAGAAAGATTTGGGCATCAGCAACGACAGAATTCCGCAATTAACCGAAATGAACAAGCGTCTGAAAGAGACAACCGGATTTCGCCTCGCACCGATTGAAGGACTTGTTGATACAAGAGCTTTTTTAAGTTGGTTATCGTGGCGAACGATGCTTTCGACTCAATACATCCGCCATCATTCGCGTCCCGGTTATACGCCCGAACCCGACATCGTTCACGAAGCGATGGGACACATTCCGATGTTCACAAACCCCGATTTTGCCGACTTTTCACAATTCGTCGGACACGGTGCAAGACTTGCAAACGACGAACAATTAGAAGGTTTGGGCAGAATCTACTGGTTTACTGTCGAATATGGTTTGGTCGAAGCGGATGGCGACATCAAGGCTTTCGGTGCAGGTTTGTTATCATCTTTCAAAGAATTAAAAAACGCATTTACAGACAACGTCGAACGTCGTCCATTTGTTCTCGAAGAAGTAATTGAGCAGGATTACGACTATTCTGATATGCAGCCCGTTTTATACATCGCACCTTCATATAAATTTTTAAAGGAAGAAACACGGCGTTATATTGAGAGTTTCAGGAAATAATTTATGCACATCATCCTTCAAAGTGAAGTAGAATATAAACATTTAGTTGAAATGCTCGATAAATTGATTGATGAAGTCGGAGAAGATGAAACGCATCAGTTTGCTTATCTGATGGATGTTTTGTCGGCTTTGATCGAGTAATTATGAAAATACAAATGTTCTGAATTAGCTTCGACGTAGAAATTTATGAAACACATTTCACATTCAATTTTGCTTTTGATTTGTCTGACGGTTTTATTTGTGAATATTTTGGTGAAAGTAGGTTAAAATTAGAATTACGATGCAAACTATTGAAGCTGTAATTGATAAAGACGGAAAAGTTCGACTGCTTGAAAATATTAGTTTGCCAAAGGCTCGTCGGGCGTTGTTGACGATTCTTGATGATGAACCGCAACAAAACAAAATCGGTTTGAGCAATAAAGAATTGTCGGAGGCACTTAACGATGCTTATGCAAACGACACGGACGAAGATGAAAAAGAATTTCTGCGATTGATGAAGATTAAGCAGTCGCAGGTTTTGGATGAATGGAAATAAATCAAGGCGACATCTTTTGGAGTAAAAAATTATGGAAAATCTAATAGAATCTAACCCAAAAATAATGTTCGGCAAACCCGTGATAAAAGGAACGCGGATTACGGTTGAATTGATTTTGGAAAAGATCGGCAGCGGCGAATCGGTTGATGATATTTTGTCATCTTATCCGCATTTGAAGCGTGAACAGATTTTGGCGTGTGTGAAATTTGCCCGACACGCATTGAGTCTTGAAACCGTTTATCCTTTGGCAACTGTATGAAAATCTTGGCGGATGAAAATATCGAACACGAATTTATCGAAGCATTGCGAGAAGCGGATTTTGATATTTTGTCCGTCAGAGAAGATTATGTCGGAATTACCGACGACGAAGTTCTGCAGGTTGCCGAAGCCGAAAATGCGGTTATTTTAACTTACGACAAAGACTTCGGCGAATTGGTTTTCCGATACAGTCTAAAATCACGCGGCGTAATTCTGTTGCGTTTGAGCAATTTGAATCTAACGGAGAAAGTCGAGAAAACAATCACCGTAATTCGGGAACACGAAGCCGAGCTCGAAAATGCTTTTACGGTTGTTTCCGAGAAATTAGTGAGAATTATAAAAAGTAAGTAGAGCATTTATGAAACACATTTCACATTCAATTTTGCTTTTGATTTGTCTGACGGTTTTGTCTTCTGTGTCGTGTGTGAAAGCACAAGAAACTAAATGTATAAATCAAATGGATAGATGGTCGAGCGGAAACGAAAACAATCTTTCGGGTGCGGTTAAATCAGTTCGCGTGGAAGAACAGATTTATGAATTTGAAGGACATTTTATTTACGAACATAACAAACCACTTTTGAAGGAAAGGTTTAAATTCGACCGACAAGGAAGAAAAGTCGAAAAATATACATATACGATTGAAGGCAGAGAATCACCAAAAAGTGTTTCTACATATAACGAAAAGAATTGGCTTATCACAAATGACACTTATAGTGCATTGAGCAATAAGCCTTATTTACAAACGAGATATATTTACGATGAATTAGGAAATGTTGAAGAAATCGCTCAATACAATATTGAAGATAACAGTTTGTTACAAAAGTGGGTTTTTACAAACGATTTACAAAAGCGATATTTTGAATTTACCGATTATGATTCAAGAGATAGACAAAGAACGCAAATTGGTTTCAAGAGAGATAAAAAATGTAGAATTGTAGAAACTTTTGCATATCAACCTGACAATAAATTAGGTGTTAGAAGTGTTATCTCATACGATAAAAATGATATTCCAATTTCGGTTATAAATTATTCAAGTGAAAATATAATTATTGATAAAAGAAAATACGAATACGAATTTGATGATAAAGGAAATTGGATAAAAAAATCAGATTTCAAATGGAAAGAAAAAGACGAAAAATCGGATTGGAAACTGATGAGTGATATTTACAGAAAAATAGAATATTTTAATAAAAAATAAAGAGGCAATTATATGACAGAAGAAAAAAATCCATTAGGTTTAAAAAAGATACATCACGTCGAGTTTTATGTCGGGAATGCGAAGCAGGCGGAGTTTTATTATCGGAATGCGTTTGGGTTTTCGCGGGCGGCTTATTCGGGGTTGGAAACGGGGAATCGTGAGACGACTTCGTATGTGATGCGGCAGAATCGTGTGAACTTGGTTTTTACGACTCCGCTCGATGAAGATCATTACGCGGCGGAGCATATTATAAAACACGGCGATGGCGTGCGGGATATTGCATTTCAGGTTGAAGATGCGGATTTAGCGTTTAACGAAGCGGTCAAACGCGGGGCGGAAGTTGCGATTGAGCCGTATGATTGGAAGGACGAGAACGGAAGCGTCAGACGGGCGGCGGTGAAGACTTACGGCGACACGATCCATTCGTTTATTTCGTATAACACGAACAACGGACACAATTATTCGGGCGTTTTTCTGCCGACATTTGAAGAACAAAATGTTGCGGGCGAAGATGTCGGAATCGTGCTGGTTGACCACATTGTCGGAAACGTCGAACTCGGCAAAATGAATTATTGGTGCGATTATTACCGCGATGTGATGGGCTTTGAACGCTATATCACATTTGACGACAAAGACATTTCGACGGAATATTCTTCGCTGATGTCAATCGTAATGTCGGACGGCGGACACAATATCAAATTCCCGATCAACGAGCCGGCGGAAGGCAAAGGCGGAAAATCGCAGATTCAGGAATACATCGATTATTACAAATCGGCGGGCGTGCAGCACATCGCTCTGCTCTGCAAAGACGTTCGCAAAACGGTTAAGAAATTAGTAAAAAACGGCGTTGAGTTTTTATCAGTTCCCGATTCTTACTACGAAAATTTAGTTGATCGAGTCGGCGATATTGACGAAGACATCGAGAGTTTAAAAGAACTCGGAATCCTCGTTGACCGCGACGATGAAGGTTATTTATTACAAATTTTCACAAAACCCGTCGAAGACCGTCCGACAGTTTTTTATGAGATTTTACAACGCAAAGGCTGCAAAGGTTTCGGCAAAGGAAACTTCAAGGCTCTGTTTGTTTCAATTGAAGAAGAACAACGCAAACGCGGGAATTTATAAGAGTTTATTAACCACAGATTGACACAGATAAAAACAGATGGAAGATAAAGAATAAAAACCAAATCTAGTTTTATCTCTTCTCTTATCAGAGTCCATCTGTGAACATCTGTGGTTAAACCTCTTTTCTTATTCATGTTCATTAGTGCAATTCGTGGGCAAACTCTTTTGTTATGGAAAAACAATTAAAATATCAAACAGGATTCGGCAATGAATTTGCGACGGAAGCGGTTGCAGGGGCGTTGCCGGTTGGCAGAAATTCGCCGCAGAAAGTTGCCCTTGGACTTTATGCCGAGCAATTTTCTGGGACGGCTTTTACTGCTCCGCGGAGTGAAAATAAACGGACTTGGACGTATCGAATTCGTCCGAGCGTTTTGCATAAACCGTTTCAGCAAATATCAAATAATATGCTGAGAAGTTCGCCGTTTAATGAAACGGTGACAACTCCGAATCAACTTCGCTGGAACGCTTTGCCGATGCCCGAAGAAGAAAAGGATTTTGTTGACGGTTTGATTTCGATTGCCGGAAATGGCGATCTTTATTCGCAGAGCGGAATTGCGGTTCATATTTTTGCTTGTAACAAAGATATGACTGACAGATTTTTTTACAATGCCGACGGCGAAATGCTTGTCGTCGCGGAGAAAAATCGTGTTCGTTTTTTGACTGAATTGGGAATTATTGAAATAGGTGCAGGTGAAATTGCCGTTTTGCCGAGAGGTTTGAAATTTCGGGTTGAATTGCCCGACGGCGACGCACGCGGATATATTTGTGAGAACTACGGGCAACAATTTCGACTTCCCGATCTTGGACCGATTGGTGCAAACGGTTTGGCGAATCCGAGAGATTTTGAAACGCCGCTCGCGTGGTTTGAAGAAACTGAAGGCGAAATGGAAATCGTTGCGAAATTCGGCGGGAATTTGTGGAAATCGGAAACCGATCATTCACCGCTCGATGTTGTCGGCTGGCACGGAAATTATGCTCCGTATAAATATGATTTGCGGAGGTTCAACACAATTGGCTCAATTTCATTCGATCATCCCGATCCGTCAATTTTTACGGTTTTGACATCGCCTTCATCGGAACACGGTACGGCAAATTGCGACTTTGTAATCTTTCCCGAACGCTGGCTTGTCGCCGAAAATACATTTCGTCCGCCGTGGTATCATCGCAATATTATGTCGGAATATATGGGTTTGGTGTTCGGTCAATACGATGCGAAAGAAGAAGGTTTTGTTTCCGGCGGCGGTTCGCTCCATAATCAAATGTCGGCTCACGGACCTGACCGCGAAGGTTTTGAAAAAGCGTCGAACGCGGAACTCGAACCGCAGAAATTATCCGACACTTTAGCGTTTATGTTCGAATCGCGTTACATCATACGCCCGACGAAATTTGCAATGGAAACGGATGCGTTGCAAGATAATTATTACGAGTGTTGGCAAGGTTTGGAGAAAAACTTTAAAGTATAGAAATGTTACCGAAAGTTAAGAAAAAATATACGCTCGAAGAATATCTCGAACTCGACCACGAAAGTGAAGAAAAGTTGGAGTTTTGGGATGGAAGCATTTTTACTTTAGCAGGAGCAAGTGCAAATCATAATGAAATTCAAACCAATCTGATATTTCGCTTACGAACAAAATTGAGTGGAAAAGGTTGTCGTGTCTTCCCATCAGATATGCGAATTAAAGTTCCCGATTATTTGCCATATCGTTATGCAGATGTATCTGCTTTGTGTAGTGATATTGAAATTGAAAATCTCGGCAAACAGGAATTGCTCGTAAATCCGCAATTAATCGTAGAAATCCTTTCGGATTCAACCGCCGCCTTTGACCAAAGTTATAAATTTACATACTACAAATCAATCGAAAGTTTTGTCGAATATATTTTGATTGCCCAAGACCGTCCACACGTTTCGCAGTTTATAAAACAAGCCGATAACTCTTGGTTACATCACGAATTCAATGAAATAAATGATACATTTCATCTTGCTTCACTTGATTGTAATTTGTCTTTAACGGAAATTTATGAAAACGTAGAATTTCTGCCGGATGCGGAAAAATTCAGTCTGATACGAACAACCGATGAGTGAAAATACAAAAGAATCCGTCAAAATTTTGCTTACCGAAATTGTTGACTACGCCGGACTTTTTCCGCCTTCGCAACTTTCGATGCCGGAAGCGGTGATAAATTACGCGACTTACAAAAACAGCAATTATAAATGGATGTTGGGGCGTTTTATCTGTCCGGTCGGACGGCTGGAAGAATTTGAGGAAAGTGCCAGGGAATTTTTTCCACATAATGCCCGCAACGCGTGGAAACTGAGCATTTTGGTAAGTGATAATATTCACGAAACAATTCGCATAATCGAAGAATTTAACATCCGTAATGCTCCTTATGCGATTTGCGATACGCTGGAAATTAAGGCTCAAAATTCTGCCGAGATCGAACGGATTGCCGGAGCAGTTCCGGAGAACTTTACGAACTATTTTGAAGTTCCGCTTGATGAAACTTTATCGGAAACAGTTTCGACGTTGGCGATCAATAAGCAGTGCGGGAAAATCCGCACCGGCGGAGTCACGCCTGATCTTTTCCCGACGATTGACGAAATTATACGCTTTATTCGCACTTGTTTGGCGGCGAACGTGGCGTTTAAAGCGACCGCCGGACTTCATCATCCGATTCGATGTTTTCAGCCTTTAACTTATGAAGCAAATGCCCCGAAAGGCAGAATGCACGGCTTTTTGAATCTCTTTCTCGCGACGGGTTTTGCCCACGAAGGTTACAAACCGGAAGTGGTTGAGCAAATTTTGGAAGAGGAATTCGAGGAAGTGTTCAGATTCGCAGATAATGGTGCTTACTGGCAAAAAGAATATTTTCTAACCGATGCAAAACTAAAATATCTGCGTGAATCACTGATAACCTCATTCGGTTCCTGCTCGTTTGACGAACCGATTCAGGACTTACAAAAAATTGGACTTTTATAAACAGATATGACATATAAAATAAATGATACACACGATCAAAATTTAACAAGTTGGGTTAAATCGGCTAACGCTGAAGGCACGGATTTTCCGATTCAAAATTTGCCTTACTGTGTTTTTCGCCGGAAGGATTCTTACGAAGATGTCCGCGTCGGAGTCGGCATCGGAAACTTTATTCTCGATGTTTATCCGTGTTATCAAAACGGTTTGTTTGAAGATGATTCCTTCCGCATCGCGGTCGGGACGGATGATTACTGTCTCGATAATTCGGTGATGAAAAAAGCCGACGCGGTACAGACGCAATTTCGTCAGCGTGTAACGGAAATTTTAGCTGAAAATGCGGATGAAAAAACACGCGGAATCGCCGCACGAAATCTCGTACCGATTGCGGAAGCGGAATTTTGGACTCCGGCACATATTACGGATTACACCGATTTTTACTGCTCGATATTTCACGCGATGAATGTCGGCAAACTTTTTCGTCCCGATAATCCGTTACTCGAAAATTACAAATGGATTCCCATCGGTTATCACGGGCGGGCATCGTCAATCGTCGTTTCGGGAACGGACATCAAACGTCCGAAAGGTCAAAATCATTCGGACGCGGAAAAGCCGCCGGTTTATATTCCGTCGAAGGCTCTGGATTACGAAATGGAAGTCGGATTTTTTGTCGGAAAAGCTAATGAAATGGGCGATACGGTTGACATAAAAAATGCGGAAGATCACATTTTCGGTTTATGCCTTGTTAATGATTGGTCGGCACGCGATGTGCAGGGTTGGGAATATCAACCGCTCGGACCTTTCTTGGGAAAAAGTTTTGCAACAACGATCTCGCCTTTTGTAATTACAATGGAAGCACTCGCACCATTTCGAGTTCCCGCTTTTGAACGCGAGGAAGGCGATCCGCAGCCGCTTGAGTATTTGTCAGATGAGGGTAATAAAAACACGGGCGGAGTTGATATGAACTTGGAAGTTTACATCACAACGAAAAAAATGCGTGCCGACGGCGACGAACCGCATCTTTTATCGCGTTCAAATCTGAAAGATTTATACTGGACAATCGGACAGATGCTGACACATCACGCTTCGAACGGTTGTAATTTACAAGTCGGCGATTTAATGGCGACGGGAACGATGTCCGGTAAAGAAGCTTCCGAACGCGGGTGTCTGTTGGAAATGACGAAACGCGGGAGTGAACCCGTTGAACTGCCGAATGGCGAAACGCGAAAATTCCTCGAAGATTATGATGAAATAATTATGAAAGGTTTTTGCGAACGCGAAGGTTTTCGCAGAATCGGTTTTGGCGAATGCCGCGGAATAGTTCTGCCCGCAGAACATTGAACATTAGAAACTGCACATTTATTAATTGCTAAAAGTTAAATGATAAGTGTTCAGTTTTTGATATTATGCCGTTTTATCATCCCATACAGACGCGGGCGATATAAACCGAGCAGGTTAGCGGCAGCTTGTTTGTTGCCGTCTGTCTTTTCAAGAGCGGCTAACACGACACCTTTTTCAAGCAGATTAAAGACATCGTTTTTACCGTCGGTTTCGTCATCGTTACGGTCTTCGGGAATTTTATCAACGATAATCTTCCCGATTTTTTCAAAAAATTCTTCCTCAGAATCAAAGTTCATTTCACCAATAATATTTCTGAATGCATCGTTTGCCGGAATGATGCCGGCAATATTTTCGGTATTTTGTTGAAACTGATTAACTACTTGCTGAGAGTTGATCGTCAGATTTTCAATTTTATCGTTGGTCGCCAGCAAAACCGAGCGTTCGATGACGTGCTGTAATTCGCGGACATTCCCTCGCCACTGATAGTTCAAGAGTTGATTGTAAGCACTTTCCGAAAATCCTTTCATTCTGCGGTTATATTTGTCGGCATAAATTTGCAGAAAATGTTCCGCCAGCATCGGCACATCTTCCAAACGTTCACGCAGGGGCGGAATGTGAATTTCGATAGTATTGATGCGGTAATATAAATCTTCACGCAAACTGCCGTCCTGAATAGCTTCAAACGGATTGCGATTGGTAGCCGAGATAAGCCTGAAATCTACGCTGACGGGTTTTTCACTGCCGACCGGATAATAACTTTTTTCTTGTAAAACACGCAGTAGTTTTGGTTGCAGATCAGGCGGCATTTCGCCGATCTCATCGAGCATCAGACTGCCGCCGTTCGCTTGTGCGATCAAGCCGTCTTTGTTGCTGTTTGCTCCGGTAAATGAACCTTTAAGGTGTCCGAACAATTGCGATTCGATCAATTCTTTGGGCAATGCTGAGCAATTTACTTTGACGAAGGGCTTTTTCGCCCGATGGCTTTTGTAATGAAGTGCGTTAGCGATTATTTCTTTTCCCGTTCCCGATTCGCCCAACACGAGTATATTCGCATCCGATTCGGCAACATTTTCGATCATCTGATAGATTTGCTGCATCGCTTTGCTCGAACCGATAATTCCTTCGTATGACGCAGTATTACTCAGTTGCCCGCGAAGTTGTTTGATTTCGGCTTTCTGATCTTTACGTTCGATGGCTTTTTCGATGAGAACCATCAGTTCTTCAAGGTCAACCGGTTTTTCAACATAATAAAAAGCTCCGGCTTTCGTCGCTTCCATCGCTTTCGTTGCCGAACCGTCGCCCGTGATCATTATAATCTCAGTGTCAGGTGAGATTTCTTTACACTTTTCGACCATCTCGATTCCGTTCATTCCGGGCATATTTAAGTCCGTTAAAATTATGTCGAACTTATTTTCTTCAACAAAACCAAGCCCTTTTGAACCATTAGCGGCAGTTTCAACTTCAAAATTTTCGGATTCCAATTGAAAACGCATTAAATCCAGCGTTGCGATATCATCGTCTATGACCAATGCTTTTTTCTTCATTTGAGTGTTCCTTGTTCCCTAAACATTTTAAATTACTGTATGCGTCAAATATGAGCATTTATCATTTAAACAAAAATAATCCTAAAAACAAAATGATAGAATGAATAAGCCACTTTTCTTATTCATTCCAACTTCGTATTCCTCCCCGAAATTTAATAAACTCTGTAAAATCATTGCAGTATATTTAGGACTAAATTGCCGTGTCGAGTATGTAATCGGCAGTTTCGGGTTGAAGCATATCAATCCGATGTTGTGATGACGGGAATTGATTAAAACCCTACTCTCTTCATTTGCTCCATACATAACCAAACAAAGACTATTCCAATTGCTGCATTCGATTACCCTTATATTTTAAATGCGTTATCTACGAAATTTTATTTAAGTCGAATGATATTACGAAGATTTTCGAAAGTCGAAAGATATAAATCAATCTGTATCGAATCAAAACGTTTAGTGACAGATATAAATTATGGTTTCTCGTATTGAAACAATACTGAATTCAGCACTTACAGTAATCAGAGTATTTCTTCACATAACATAAGATCAACATACTCAATAACTTAACTTTCGTGGCACGATTGTTGTCAAAGAAATAAGTACAGTTAGAATATCGGAACTTCAAAAGAAGGATAGTTTTGGGAACATTAAGGAGAAAAAAAATGATCTGGACAATTATATTGGTTTTATTGGTGATGTGGTTAATCGGAATTACAACTACCAGCATCGGAAGTATTTTGCATCTATTACTCGTCGTAGCGGTAGTGATTTTTATCGTTAACTTACTTACAGGCAAAAAAGTTACCTAATAATAATTTGACTGCAACAACTTTTATTCATCAGGAAAAAGACCTTTTTAATTTTATTGAGAGGTCTTTTTTGTATTAGCATTCAGTTAACTAAATGTTAAAATGGAACTCTTACAAAATTAAGTTTACCGAAAATTATATGAAACAACCGAAACTTCTGCGTTCTGATTCGATGTTTAAAAATGTATTTGCATTTTACGGAACATTAAATGATGAACTTATTTTAACGAATGTTGCCGGGAGTATACTCGATTCGGTTGAAACGGACGCGGAACTCCTTATCGGACAGCATTTTGCCGAACTCAACTTTTGGCAGACAAATTCCCTCAACGTTGTGAATTTGAAAAATTCATTGCAAGCCGCAGTAGAAAAAGGTTTCGCCCGCACTTCCCTTTCTTTCAAAATCAATCCGAAAAAATTCAGATATTTTGAATTGAATGTTTCGGTCAACACAGACCAGAATAATCTTTTCAAAGATATTTTCTTCTGTGCTTTCGATGTTACGAAGAGAGTTCGTGAAGTTGAATTTTACAAAGAACGAAGCGAACATTTTTTGTATGCGGCGGATAACGCTGAAATCGGTTTATGGTTTTGGGACTTGAAGAGCCGCGAGATTTTTTCAACTCCTAGGTTCAACGAGTTTTTCGGTCTTTCGCCTCACGATATTTTTAATTACGATCGATTTCTCAAAGTTTTGCACCCGGAAGACGTTGCGGAAGTTGAACAAAAAATAGAAGAATCACAAACTAATGATTCAACTTATAAGGTCGAATACCGGGTTATTCATCCGGATGGAAACATTCAGTGGATTTCAGCCCGCGGCAGGACGATTTTCGACAAGAACAATCAACCGATTACGATGATGGGCAGCGTTCGCGGAATTACGGATGAGAAGATAGCGGCTGATGAGCTTTCCAATATCTATCTGTTAGAAAAAAAAGCTCGTGAAGAAGCGATTCAGGCAAACAAAGCCAAAGATTATTTTCTGGCATTGGTTTCGCACGAACTTCGCTCACCACTCAACTCGATTTTAGGTTGGACGCAAATTTTGCTAAAGAAGAAAGTTGACAAGGAAACTACTGACAAAGCTATTCAAACGATTGAAAGAAGTGCCCGATCACAGGCGAAACTGATCGAGGATTTAGTCGATTCCGCCCGCGTAACTTCCGGCAAACTCAAACTCGAACTAAGTCCCGTAAATCTTTTTGAAGTAGTAAAACAAGCGGTCAGTTCACAACTTCCTGCCGCTCAGACAAAAAATATCGAACTCGCTTTCAACTATGATAAGGAAATAATCGAAGTTTTCGGCGATCTTCTGAGATTGCAGCAAATATTCATCAACCTAATTTCAAATTCGATCAAATTCACGCCGGACAACGGAGCAGTTTCGGTTCACGTCGTAACCGACGAAAAAGAAGTTTTCATAACCATTGAAGATAATGGACAAGGTATCAGTGCTGAAGATTTGCCGTTTATTTTTAATCGTTTTGCTCAGGCAGAAGGTTCGACCAAGCGGGAGGAAACCGGACTCGGACTCGGACTTTCAATCGCCAGAATCTTGACCGAGAAACAAAAAGGATCAATTGAGGTCAAGAGTGAAGGAATCGGTCAAGGTGCAGAATTCACTATCAAATTCCCGTTGCACTTCGGCGAAATCGACATTGACGACGAAGAATACGTTAATGATGAAAACTATTCCGGTGAGGGACTTTTAAATAATATAAGTATTTTAGTTGTCGAAGATGATGAGGATTCAAGGAATGTTTTGGAAATATATCTCGAACAGATCGGTGCTAAAGTAATTACCGCCGAATCGGCGAACGCCGCTGTAAACATTCTGAATTCACCGGAAACTGCGTTCGATATAATTATTTCCGACCTCGCAATGCCTGAAGAAGACGGCTATTCGCTGATGGAAAAGGTACGTAATTCCACCAAACACGCTAAAACTCCATCAATCGCCCTGAGTGCTTTCACAGCTCAGGCAAACAGAACGAAGGCTTACGAATCCGGTTTTCAAAAATATCACACCAAGCCGTTCGAACCCGATTTGCTGGTCGAAGAAATTATCGAACTCGTCAAACAAAAATAGATCGGTCATCAAATAATCAATTTATTTGATGACCGATTTCGCTTTAACCAATTTTCAGCTGTTAATTTATTTTCATCAAAACCGGTTTTGCAACCGCATCGTTGAAGAATTGATAACCGTCTTCATCCCCAATTTTTTCCCCTGTCAGAACATAGACATTCCAGTCGTTTTCGAAATCATTGAGCCAGTCGATTTCGGAATCAACGTCAATGTTTAAAATCTCGCTTCGATATATTCTTCAACTGCTTTTCCGAACTCTGCCGTTAAGAATGGATAAGTTTTATGTTCAGTTTCAAAATCTTCCGCACCGATCAGCATTTCCGTTTCTTTGATCGTTAAAATCGTGCCTTCGATCTCCATAAATAAACCGAACGGGAGTTTGTCCATAACGATTTCAACTTTTCCAAGTCGCCAGATTTTGCGGTATTTTTCATAAATCAGTTGTTTTTTGTAACCGAGAAACTCAAACATCTTTTCAACCTCCGCCGCATTTTCGATAACTGTTTCGTGTTCGATTTGTTCCTTGATTCCCGAATCATTCGAAGTCCGCTTTTTAAAGGTCAAAATGGCTTTTGATGCAATTTTTCTGATCCGCAAAATTGCGTTTATTTCCTGCAGCTTCCCGCCACCGTAAATCGTGTTTTCTTCAAAGTCTTCACCGCAAAATTTTGCCGAAATATTATTTAGCGTTTCTTCAGTCTGCCTGAATTGATCTTCGTTCAAACGATATTTTTTCTCGATCTCAATCGCCATCTTTGTATTTTGCTTTGTGTGCTTTTAGCAACTCCTGATAAACTTCGTCGTCTTTCGCCTGATAGTAATATTTTTGAAAAACCTTCGCCGATTCAGCTTTCACCGGATCTTCGTCCTTCGGCAGTTCTTCACCCGTTTTTTCATCATATTTTCTGCCCGATTTATGGTTCGCATACCGCCGCGAACGCGTAATTCCCATCTGCAAAAACTTGCGAGCCATATCCATCCCGATAAAATCCTTCTGTTTTTTATAATCCAAAAACAATTCGTAGATTTTCTTCCCCGATTCTTCCGCAATTTCAGGATTCTTAAAACGCCAGTGCGGCAGAATTTCCGACTTGTATGGTTCAACCAATAACACGCCCTGTTCGCCGATTCCAACCCGATAAAGTTCGGGGTTCTTCCGCAAATCAAGTTCCTTATAATTGAGCGAATAATCAAATTTTGTGGACACGGTTTTTAATTATTTTTTAATTTTTAGTTTTTAGTTCGTTGAAAATTAGATGTCGGATATTAAAACTTAAAACTCTTAATATCAGAACCAAAAACTAAAAACTAACATCCAACATCTCATTCACTCAGCTTTGCCGAATCCATTTCCAGACTTCGGGAAGCGTCGCTCGTTTACCGTACATCAGCATTCCGACGCGATAAACTCTCGCGGCGATCCAGACTAATCCGACGATTGCTAAACCGTTTAGTATAATTGCCAAGGCAATTTGCCAGAATGGTGGAATCTCCGCGAGAATTCTGACCGGCATTACAATCGGTGCAAAAAACGGCAGCACCGAAACCCAGAACGCAAATGTTGAGTTCGGATCACGGACGACGGCAAAGCAGAAATACAAACCGAGCAACAACAGCATTATCGGCGGAAACGCGAATTGTCCGCCTTCCTGCATCGTCGTAACCATCGAACCGATTAGAGCGTAAATTGTCGCGTATATAAAAAATCCGAGCAGGAAAAACACGAAAAAATAAATTATCATCAACGGCGTAATATTTGGCAAAGAAATATCCGCACCGCTCGCAAGCAGCGAAGATAATCCGAACGAAGCGATTATCAGAACGGACGCAATCCAAATCGCCAACTGCGTCAAACCCGCCAAACCGACTCCGACGAGTTTGCCCATCAGTAACTCAAAAGGCTTCGCCGACGAGAATAAAACTTCGGAAATCCGCGTTTCTTTTTCTTCGACGATTGCCGCCATAATCGCCTGCCCGTAAATCGCCAGCACGATATAAATCAGCATTGCGACGATAAATGAAACCCAAAAACTGTTCTCCTCTTTCTTTTCTTCGCCCGTTTCGGTGATCGGTTTTTTCTCGAACGAAACTCTCGCACTCAAACCTTTCAACTTATCTTCGCTGATATTCGAATCCGCCAAACGCTGCGACCGAACCGCTTCATTGACGGCGTTTTCAATCGTTTGATTTGCGATAAAATCTCCGGCTTTTCTCGAAAAGTATTGAATTTCCGCTTTCTCGTCGGAATAATTTTCGGGAATTACCAGATAAGCATCAAGTTTTTTATCAACGACTTGAGCGTTCAGTTCGCGTTTGATCTGTTCAATCGGTTTTGCATTGGCACTATATTTGACGAACTGAAATTTTCCACCAATCTGTTTTGCCGTCTGTTTTAATTGCTCATCCCGCGAAGTTGTCGGATTCTGAATCGAATCTTTTGCCGCTTCTTTCGCCTTTTCTCTGATATTTTCAGGCGTTAAATTTTTCAGCAGACGTTCCTCGATCTTCCCCGATTTATCGGCAATCGCAATCCGTGTTCCGTCGCCCTCAATGGAAAAAATAAACATCGGCACGACGACAAACATTCCCGCGACCAACGGCACGAGAAACGTCGTAATCAAAAACGCCCATTTGAAAACTACCTTTTTATATTCTCTCTTTAATACAGCTAAAAACTTTGTCATATTTCTTATCCACTTACTTTTTCAATAAAAATGTCGTTCAGACTTGGTTCGATCAATTCGAATTTTGTAACTTCCGCACCGCTTTCGACCAAATTATGCAAAAGTTTTTGTGCCGTACCTTCTTCGCTCAGGAAAATTTCTTTTTCGTCCGAATGTTCGATGATCTTTGCGACTAAAGTTTCATCGCTCAAGACTTTTTCGCCGCCGACGCAGCGAAGCGAAATGACATTTTTGCCGTAACTTTCTTTGATCTCCCGCAAACTTCCCGCAATAATTTTGCGTGATTTATTGATGAGCATTATGTCGGTGCAGAGTTTTTCGGCGGTTTCCATCAAGTGCGTTGAGAAGATTATCGTCTTGTCCTGCGATTTTATTTCGGCGATAACGTCTTTCATAAATTCGACATTGACCGGATCGAGTCCCGAAAAGGGTTCGTCTAAAATGAGCAGATCGGGATCGTGCAGAACGGTGGCGATAAACTGTAATTTTTGTGCCATTCCTTTGGAAAGATCGGTCGTTTTTTTCATTTTCCACTCGGAAAGTTTCATCCGGTCGAGCCAAAAATCAATCCGTTTATCGGCTTCTTTTTGCGAAACACCTTTCAACGCCGCAAAGTAACGCAGTTGATCCTGCACCTTCATTTTTTTATAAAGCCCGCGTTCTTCCGGCAGATACCCGATTCTGTCCCGAACTTCCGCCGTGATTTTATTGCCGAAAAGTTCAATCTTACCTTGATCGGGAATCGTGATGCCGACGATCATCCGAATCGTCGTCGTTTTTCCCGCACCGTTCGGACCTAAAAAACCGAAGATCCGTCCGGCAGCGACATTAAAACTCAAGTCATTAACCGCCGTAAAATCGCCGAAATCTTTGGTTACATTTTCAACCCGCAAAGTTATGTTATTTTCTGTCATATTTTCGATATCTTTAGATTATCATAAACATTTACGTTGCAAATAGTTAGATAAGTTTCATAAATTATCGCCGTCTGTTAAATTTAAGTTTATGGAATCTTTTATCCCGTTAATAATTTTACTCGTCGCCGGAATAAGTTTCGTGAGCGTCATAATTCTGTCCGCCTCGCACTTGATGACGGGCGAAACGTGTCCGTATGTTGCGGGAGTTCCGGCTTGTTTTATGTTGATATTTTTTATCGGAATGATTTTAGTTTCGCAACTGAATTTATTTGATGACAATAATATTTTATTTTTTGGCGGTGCGGGAATAACTCTTCTGATTGCGATTTACGCAAGTTTTTCTCACATTAGAGGTTCGCTCAAATGCCCAAAATTATTGAACCGAATCCCGCTGTGTTATCTTTCTCTGCTGACGTTCGGCTTCTTGATCGGTTTGAAAATAGTCGAAATAAATTCTTGATTTTACAATAAAAATTTTACACATAATACATTGTCGCCGTGCTTGATTTTTGATTTAATAAATATATGCAGACAAAAAAAGAATCGTCACATAAAAATTTGCGTGAACATTTTACGAGCGTCCGAAATCTGACGGAAGAAATTTGCGAACCGCTGGAAATCGAGGATTTTATTCCGCAACCGATTGCTGATGTTTCGCCGCCGAAGTGGAATGTCGCTCACACGACCTGGTTTTTTGAGGAAATGATTCTCAAACAATTTCAGGAAAATTATCAGGAATTCAATCCGCAGTTCGGCTTTTTGTTTAACAGTTACTACAACACGCTCGGCGATCGGACACAGCGGCATCAACGCGGCGATCTTTCGCGTCCGACGGTCAAAGAAGTTTTTGCTTACCGCGAATATGTCAACAACGAAATGTTGGCGTTTTTCGATCAGGAATTGCCGGAAGATGTGCGTGAACTGATCGTTTTAGGTTTGCATCACGAACAGCAGCATCAGGAATTGCTCATTACCGATCTCAAATATGCGTTTAGCGTCAATCCGATTTTTCCCGTCTATAAAGAAGGTTTTGCCTTGAGCGAAGAAGGTGAAGTCTTGGAAAATAGTTTTATCAGAATCGAGGGCGGAATTAAGGAAATCGGTTTTGAAGGCGAAGGTTTTCATTTCGACAACGAACTTGGAAAGCACAAAGTTTATTTGGAAGATTTCCAAATTCAAAAAAATCTTGTTACGAACGGCGAATTTATCGAATTTATTGAAGATGGCGGTTATCAAAATCATCGACTCTGGCATTCGGAAGGTCTTGATTGGGTAAACAACAATGAAATAATTTCACCTTTATACTGGCGGAAAGAAGACAGCGAATGGTTTAATTTTACGCTGGCGGGATTGAAAAAAATCAATCCGCAAAGTCCGGTTTGTCATATTTCTTTTTATGAAGCAAACGCTTTTGCCGAGTGGAAAAAAATGCGTCTGCCGACGGAGTTTGAATGGGAAACTGCAAGCGATGAGTTCGATTGGGGTTTGCGTTGGGAATGGACGAGTTCATCTTACGAACCGTATCCGAATTTCAAAACTGCCGAAGGTGCGGTCGGCGAATACAACGGCAAATTTATGGTCAATCAAAAAGTTCTGCGTGGTGCGTCGGTCGCTACTTCGCCCGGACACAGCCGCAAAACTTATCGAAATTTTTTCCATCCGCATCTGCGTTGGCAATTTACGGGATTGCGTCTGGCTAAATAAGAATTTACCGGCGAATAAACACGAAATTACCCGAAATAAAGAAAGAGAAACTTAAAAAAAACTAAAATTTAAAAATATCTGATTTCATTTTGGATCAATAAAGACGAGCAAGGGAAAATAAAATGAGAGATTCGACACAGCAGAAACAGAACACATTCGCCGAAGATATTCTAGCCGGACTTTCGGACGAGCCGAAAAATTTGTCTTCAAAGTATTTTTACGACGATGAAGGTTCGAGGCTTTTTCAGGAGATTATGAAACTGCCGGAGTATTATTTGACCCGCAGTGAAGACGAGATTTTCCGTAAGCAGACCGATGAGATTTTCAAAGCGTTCGATGCCGAAAAAAGTGAATTCGATTTGATTGAACTCGGTGCAGGCGACGGCACGAAAACTTCTCTGCTGGTTGATTATTTCTTAAAACACGACGCGAATTTTCGATATGTGCCGATTGATATTTCATCCGAAGCGTTAAATTTTTTGACCGAAAAATTTAACAAAGAATTCCCTGAACTAAATATTCAAACCGAACAGGGCGATTATTTTAAAACGCTTCAAGCTTTTAAGGAAAAGTCGAACAAACGTAAGATAATTTTGTTTCTCGGCTCTAATATCGGTAATTTTCGTGAAGAACAAGCGGTTGAATTCTTTAAACAACTGCGGAAAATAATGGGCAAGGATGATCTCATTTTTATCGGCTTTGATCTGCACAAAAATCCGAAAACAATTCTCAACGCTTACGCTGATTCGCAAGACGTAACGGCGAAATTTAACTTGAATTTGCTGAAGCGAATCAACCGCGAACTCGGAGCAAATTTCAACACCGAAGAATTTTCGCACTACGCCAGTTATCATCCGACAGAATGTGCGGCACGCTCCTATCTAATCTCGCAAAAGGAACAAACCGTCAGAATTGAATCGCTCAATAAAGAGTTTCAATTCAAAAAATGGGAACCGGTTTATATGGAAGTTTCGCAGAAATATAACTTGGAAATGATTGAAAAACTGGCAAAAAAAAGTAATTTTGAAATCGTTCGGAATTTCTACGATGAGAATAAATTTTACACCAATTCGCTCTGGAAAATTGCAGATTAACATCTATCAAAATACAAATCCTAAGATTCGATACACTAAATTCCACCAATACGGAAGCCGTTGAGCAGGCAAAACGCGGTGCCGATGAAGGTTTGTGTATCGTTGCCGACCAGCAAATGGCGGGACGCGGACGACACGGGCGAACCTGGATTTCCGCAAAAAATACAGGACTTTATTTCAGCATTGTTCTGCGTCCGCGAATCGAAATGAAGTTCTTGCCGCTTTTAACCCTAATGACTTCGATTGCTGTTTATGAAACTCTGCGGGAACTATATCAACTGGAACCCGATATAAAATGGTCGAACGATGTTTTGGTTAATGAGAGAAAGATCAGCGGAATTCTGGCGGAAACAACCGAAACTAACAAAGGTTTAGCCGTCATCGTCGGCATCGGTATCAATTTGACTTCACAAAATTTCCCCGCCGAACTTACCGCAACCGCAACATCAATCGAACAAGAAACAACGCAAACGCCGAACTTGAACGAATTGTTGCAATCACTGACACATTTTTTTCAGCACTTTTACGATATTTTTCAAGATGAAAACGGAGCAAAAAAAATTCGTCGTGAATGGAAAAGGCGTTCGAGTTATTTTTCGGGAAAAGATGTTCAGGTGAACCTAGGAAATGAGATTTTATACGGAAAAACCTGTGGCTTGGAAGAAAATGGTGCATTGCGAATTGAAACTAAAAGCGGCGGGATAAAAATTATTCAAGCGGGCGATGTTGAAAAACTGAGAGAATTTGTAAAAAATGTTTCCCGCGAATAAACGCGAAATTACGAGAAAATAAGAAAGAATATTGTCCACAGATAAACTTACGTAAGAAGAAATGAACTAGACAAAACTTGGTCTAATTTTTCTCTTATCCATGTTTACTTGTGTTTTTCTGTGGACAATAATTTTCGATTTTATGCCTTTCTGAGTTCATTTTTCACGTAATTTCGCGTTTATTCGCGGGCAAACTTCTTATGTTTTCACGCCTCCGACAGTTGGTTATTTTTTCGCCATAACCGTTTCGATCAGCTTTGCGGCATCCGGCAGAGCTTCAATTGCTTTAAGAATTTGCGGATCGCTTTCGAGAAAAACCTGTTGTCCGGCTTCGCTCGAATTTTTGGCGGAAGCGATCAATTCACGAATTCGTGCTTTGGCGTAACCCGATTGATCCTTGATGTTTGCCGCGGTCAAACCGTTTTCCTGATCGGCAATCGTAAAGGCGGTATATTTACTCAATAAATCATCACTTACCTCAAATTCATTCGGCTTGACCGTCATCAAATAATTTTGTTTTTCAGTTTTGTAATTCTCAAAACCCTTGATCTGTCCGGCAACTAAATCACGCACGAAGTAAAACGCCGCTTCGTTAATTCTCGCACGAGCCGCCGTATATGGCAGTTCGGGAGCTTCTAAGTCCGGCTCGATGCCGCGTCCGCCGTAGAAAACTCTGCCGCCCGCCGTTTTGACCGCCTGACCTTTCGGTTTCGGTTTTTCGTCCGTTATAGCCGCTTCAGATTCTTCCTGAGTGGCATTCGAATGTGTGTAATATTCGTAGATCGAACCGTTCGAATAATCTCTCTGCAAAGAGCGTCCGTATGGCGTGTAATATCTTGCAGTTGTTAGAGTCAAGCCGGTTTGATACGGAAGCGGGAAAATCTTTTGAACAAGTCCCTTGCCGAAACTGTCGCTGCCGACGACCAAACCGCGTCCGTAATCCTGAATCGCTCCGGCAACAATTTCCGAAGCCGAAGCCGAACCGCCGTTAATCATTACGACTAGCGGAAAATCATAGACATTTCCGCCCATCGCCCGTAAATCCCGATATTGTGCGTCATCCGAGCGACCTTTAACCGACACGACCGTTTGTCCACGCGGAATAAAACGGCTTGTAACTTCAATCGCCTGCGGCAGCAAACCGCCCGGATTTCCACGCAGATCAAGCAGAAGTTTTTTCATTCCCTGCCGTTGCAGATCGTTAATCGCTCTGTCCAATTCCTGAGCCGTTGTTTCCTGAAAACCGCCTGAAAGTCCGATGTAACCGACGTTGTTTTCGAGCATAAAATAGTTGCGAATTGATGGCAGCGGAACGCCGCCGCGAGTGATCGTAAAGTCAACCGACTTTTCAACGCCCGCTCTCGCCACTTTTATTTTGACGGGAGTTCCCTGCTCGCCGCGGACGTTGCTTGAAACTTCCGCTCCCGTCCAATCTTTTGCATCTTTGCCTTCGACCTCGACGAATCTATCGCCGAACCGTAAACCTTCTTTATCGGCGGGCGTGTTCGGAATAACTGACTGCACATAAACGCCGTCGCGGTGGCGAACAATCGAAACACCGATGCCGTAAAATTGCGATTGCTGTTCTTCGTAAAGTTTGCGGAATTCGTCCCGCGTAAAAAATGATGAGTGCGGATCAAGCGTAAAAAGCATCGTTTGAATCGAAGTGTCGAGAACCTTTTCGCGTTCGATTTTGTTGACGTAATTTCCATCAATCAGCTCTAATGCTTCACTGTAATCTTCCGTCACGGATTCGTTGGTCAAGCTGGTTTTAGCCGTAGATTTTACCGGAAACTTCCCGAAAACGCCGCCGACAATTGCACCGACGACAACTAAAATTATTGCAAATATTAAAAATTTATTTTTCATTTTTACTTTCCTGAATTAAAAATATATCACATTTGAGCGTCCGAAACTCAATAAATATAAAACTGTTTGACAGATATGTTTTACAAAATTTTATCAAACATTTAACATAGCATTTTTGTAATGAGTAAATCTCTCTCCATCATCGTTCCCGCATATAACGAAGAAGCCCGTCTCGGTGATTCCGTTCGCAAAATTTTGGCGTATATCGAAAAGCGAAATTTAGACGCGGAGTTGATCGTCGTTGATGACGGTTCACGCGATAATACGACCAAAGTTGCGGGGAAGATTTTCACTGAATTTCCCGGAATTTCAACAAGTGCGATTCAGTATGATGAAAATCGCGGCAAAGGTTTTGCCGTCAAAACAGGTCTGGAAAGTGCTGACGGCGAAATCGCTCTGTTCAGCGATGCCGACCTTTCGACACCGATTGAGGAATTGCCGAAACTCATCGAACCGATTGAAAGCGGTGAATTCGACATAACTTTCGGTTCGCGGGCGTTAGATCGAAGTTTGATCGGCGAACGTCAGCCGTGGCGACGCGAACAGGGCGGCAAAGTTTTTAATTTGTTCGTGCGAACCTTGACCGGATTGCCGTACTGGGACACGCAATGCGGTTTCAAAGCCTTCGATATGCAGAAATTTCGCCCGCTGTTAAAAGTGATGGAAATCGAAAAATTCGGATTCGATGTCGAATTTCTCTACGTCGCACATCACGCCGGTTTAAAATTGAAGGAAATCCCCGTTCGCTGGAATAACGACGAACGCACGAAGGTAAATATTTTCCGCGACAGTTTGCGAATGTTCAACGAAGTCCGCAAAATCCGGCGGAATTCTAAAAACGGAATTTATGACAACACGCAAATTTAGTAGTATAATCAATCCATTATGCAAACGATTTATCAGATAAACGCCGACGAACTTGATGAAAATCTCCTGAACAGCATCAAAGCCCTTTTCAAAAATAAGGAAATTGAAATTACCGTCAGCGAAAGAGACGAAACCGCTTATCTGCTGCGTTCGCCTGCCAATCGTGAACATCTTTTGCGGGTGATTGATGATGTCGAACAAAATCAAAATATTATCACCCCTGAACAGGAGCAGTTCCAATGAGAATTGTTTCCTTTCACAGAGATGCTTTTGAACAATATACGGCTTGGGCAACATCGGATAAAAAGTTATTTAAAAGATTGCACCGTTTAATCACGGAAACGGCAAAAAGTCCCTTCGATGGAATTGGCAAACCTGAACCGCTCAAAGCTGATTTAAAGGGTTTTTGGTCAAGAAGAATCAACGATGAGCATCGGTTGGTTTATAAAGTTACCGAAGATCAGTTAATAATTATTTCCTGCAAATATCACTATTAAATAAAATGACGGCAAAATTAAACGTAAATATAGACCACGTAGCGACGATCCGCGAAGCACGTAAAACCATTGAACCAAGCATCATCACGGCGGCGGTTATCTGCGAACAAGCCGGAGCGGACGGAATCACCGTTCACATCCGCGGCGACCGAAGACATATTCAAGACCGCGATATTGAATTATTAAGAGATGTCGTTACAACTTACTTAAATGTCGAATTGGCAACTAATGAAGAAATGCTGAAGATCGCCGTCGAAACAAAACCCGATGCGGTTTCACTTGTTCCCGAATCCCCCGATGAAATCACGACCGAAGGCGGTTTGAATGTTGTCAAAAATCTGACAACCGTGCGGGCAATGGTCAAAAAACTGCGTGAAGCCGGAATTTTCGTCAGTGCCTTCGTTGATCCGGTTCACGAACAGATCGAAGCCTGCCAATCCATCGGCATCCAGCAAATCGAACTCTGCACAGGCGAATATGCCGAGCTGACAATCGGTTCAAAAGCCGCCCACGGCGAAGGTGCAATGAAAGCTGCTCAGGAAGTAATGCGAATCCATAACGCCGCCGTTCACGCTCAGGGTTTAGGCTTAAAAGTCGCCGCCGGACACGGTTTAACTTACCGCAACGTCGGAGCATTAGCCGCAATCTCCGAAATAACCGAATTCAACATCGGACACAATATCATCTCGCGTGCCGTTTTTACGGGATTGTATAAAGCGGTTGAAGAAATGCTTGAGAGAATTCGTTTAGGTGCAAAAAATTGATTATTTGTTAGTTTAACAAACCCTTTGTATTCTTATTTAGCAACCAAATTTTTCTTTTTTAACCAATTTTCTAAAACTATATTTTTATGAACTACGGCTTTGTCATAGATAACCGCAAATGTATCGGCTGCCACGCTTGCACGGTGGCTTGTAAATCGGAACACGATGTTCCTATCGGCGTAAATCGGACGTGGGTAAAATACGTCGAAAAGGGCGAATTTCCCGATACGCGGCGGCTTTTTAACGTGATGCGTTGTAACCATTGTGCCGATGCTCCGTGTGTCGAAATTTGCCCGACCGAAGCACTTTATACACGCAAAGACGGTATCGTGGATTTTGATGACCGCCGTTGTATTTCGTGCAAAGCCTGCACGCAAGCCTGTCCGTATGATTCGATTTATATCAATCCCGATACGATGGTTGCTCAAAAATGTAACTATTGTAGTCACAGAACAGACATCGGTTTAGAACCGGCGTGCGTTACGGTCTGCCCCGAACACGCGATTATTTCGGGCGATATGGATAACCCGAAAACGGAAATCTCGCATTTACTGGCACGAGAAACCGTTACCGTTCGCAAACCCGAAAAAGGCACAAATCCGAAACTTTTTTATATAGACGGCGACCGCATCGTTCTTGACCCGACCGCAACCGAAGTCGAAAGCGATTATATGTGGTCTAGTCAGGCAGCAGGCGTTGGGAAATACGCCAAATATGCCGAGCAAAGAATCAACGAATCGCCGGTTAAAGAAGAACTTGCGAAACAAAAACAACAGAATTTAGTTCAAATCGAACCTTACAAAAAGAAAGCTAAGAGAGTTTATGATGCACCGGCGAAAGGTGTTTTGTGGGGTTGGGAAGTTTCTGCGTATGTTCTGACAAAAGCTATCGCCGCCGGAGCGTTTTTGATTCCGATTGTGATGGGAATGTTCTTTTACAACATTCCCGAACTGATGAAGCAAATCGGTGCAGTTGTTTCTTTCATCTTTCTATCAATCACCGGAATTTTGCTGATTATGGATTTAGGTCGTCCCGACAGATTTTTGTATGTTCTGCTTCGTCCGCAGTGGAAATCGTGGCTGACCCGCGGAGCGTATATTATCATGGTTTACGGCGGACTTTTAACACTTTGGTTAGCCGCATCTTTTCTCGGCTACACCGAAGCACTGAAATTTATTGAACCTCCGGCGATTATTTTCGCAACACTTTCCGCCGTTTACACCGCATTTCTTTTTGCTCAAGCAAAAGGACGCGACTTTTGGCAATCGCCGATGCTCGGCGTGCATATGATTTTACATTCGCTGATGGCTGGTTCAGCCGTTTTTTTGGTTGCCGGATTTTCACTGATTTACAGTATTTTGATTTTCGGAATACTGAAATATTTCACCATCGCTCTGATCGCCTTTCATCTAATCACGCTCGCCATCGAACTGACTACGACGCACACGACCGCTGATGCTCACAAAGTTGTCGAGATGATTACGAAAGGACACTATTCAACCGCTTTTTGGTTCGGAATGATCATTATCGGCAATTTCATCCCGTTAATTATTTTACTGACATTGGAAAATTATATCAGTGTCGGAATCAGTGGGGTTTTGATACTCATCGGTTTAGCTTTCGCCCAACATATCTGGGTTAAAGCTCCGCAACAAATTCCTTTAAGTTAAAAAAAATATCCGCATATATTTATTAATTTTCGAATAGTTTTTGGAATTTAAATTTTTTGCAGTATAATTGAATCGTTGTCTGACAACAAATAATATCAACAAGAGGGAGGTTAGAGCGAACAAATGGACGATAATAACAAATGTGATCACGAAATGTGTAACTGTGCGGTTTCTGACGATGTGGATTATTGCAGCGATCACTGTGAAGATGCCGCCGATCAGAATTTAACGGAAATCAAATGCGATTGCGGGCATTCAGCTTGCGGTTAGTAAACTATTTATTCAACAAATTACGGGAACGGGGAATTTGCAAAATTTCCGTTCCCTTTTTCATTAGGTAAAACTTGATAGTTGATAAAGTTTCAAATAGAATGATTGGTTTCGGAAGACACCGAAAATTAAAACTATAAAAGTTAAAATATTTTATCAACATTTAATTAATATTATTAAGAGAAAGAGAGAGAGATTATGAAAAAAGTAGGAATATTAGCCGGACGGGAAATTACTTTTCCCGAAGCAATTATTAAAAGCATCAACGAAAACAGCCACGGAAAAGTCGAAGCCGAAATGGTCAAGTTCAACGGAATCCGGCTTGATGAAGAGAAAAAATACGATGTCGTGATTGACCGTATTTCGCACGAAGTTCCGTTTTACCGGGCGACCTTAAAGCGTCTGGCACTTGAAGGAACGCACATTATTAACAATCCTTTCTGGTGGTCAGCGGATGACAAATTTTTCAATTTTTGTCTGGCGGCGAAACTCGGCGTAGCGATTCCGAAGACTGTTCTGTTGCCGCAACATTCTTATATAAAAGATATTGTCAGCGATTCGCTTCGCAATCTGGAGTTTCCGATTGATTGGAAAGGAATTGTCGAATACACGGGTTTACCCGCGTTTCTCAAACCGTTCGACGGCGGCGGTTGGAAAAATGTGTCGAAAGTCAATTCTCTCGAAGAACTCTGGTATGAGTACAATCAAAGCGGAATGCTCTGTATGACGCTGCAGGAAGGCATCGAGGATGAACAGTTCGTGCGTTGCTACTGCGTCGGCAAAAAAGAAGTTTTAATTATGCCGTATGATCCGGCAAAGCCTTATTTATCGGGCGAACAATATGTTCCGAATCCTGATTATCTCGCTCCGAAACTCAAAAAACGGGTTGAAAAAGATGTTCGCACTATTTGCACCGCACTCGGCTACGATCTGAATACAGTCGAATTTGCGATCAAGGACGACATTCCGTATGCGATTGATTTTATGAATCCTGCACCGGATGCGGAACTGGCATCGGTTGGCGAATATAATCATCGCTGGATCATTGATTCGATGACGGAATTTATTCTGAAAAACATTGACAAAGGTTTCGACAAACCCGAATATCGTTGGGATTCAATGCTCGATCCACAGTCAAAAACTGCAAAAAAGAAACCGACAAAAACAAAAACTACGAAATCTAAAAAAGCCAGTTCATAGAACAGATTCCAGTTTTTTAGTTTGCTGAAGAGAAGCGTAGATGAAAATTCATTTACGCTTCTCTCTTGACTAAAAACTAATATCTAAAAACTAAAAACTATTCGCTATTGAGCGGAACTCTTGCCGAAAAAATGTTGCGGCTCATAATCATTCCCGCCCAGATCAGAAGCGACACACACGAAATTGCCCAACCTAAATTTATAACCATTTCCGCATCGGAAACCATACCGACAATTATCCACGGCAAACCGGATAGTGCAATTTTCAAAGAAATCCGCTTACCGCGTTCCAGATTTTCAAGTAGGTTGACGCGGCTGACTTCCATATCCATATATTTGACATCCGTGTTCAGACGCGAGAAATAATCGGTTTCAGTTTGCGTCCAACGCCGTAGAGCGGGCGTTTCGGCAAGGCGATTTGCCGTTGCAAAATGATGGATAACGTGGGCGATTTTTCCTTCACGCAGAGAAACTTCCGCCATTCCACGCACCGAGCGGAAACTTTCTTCGGCAACATCCAGAGTTCTCTGAAAAACTTTTCTCGCTTTTTCCCATTCGCCGTATTGAAAATAACTTTCGCCGAGACGTGCCAGCAAATGCTCATCGCCGTCCGCCCGTTTTTCGGCAAGTCGGAGTGCGGCAAGTGCTTTGTGTTCAAGCTTCGGATTTTTCTCCGCTCCGGCAAACGAATGTAAGCAGCGGGCGAATTCAAACAACAGCCAACCGCTTTTCGGATTCAGAAATAAGGCTCGGCGAAAAACCTCCAACGCCTGCAAAAGATTGCCCGATAAACGCAGTTCGTTGGCAAGATTTCGCAAATAAACGGCTTTTTCCAGTTTTTCCGAATCTTCCGCAACATCCACGACAAATTTTTCACGATTTTTCTTTATAAGAACTTTCGGATTCTCGAATTCATTCAAAGAATTTTCTAAAACTTCAGTTGAAGGGACTTTTGCAAACTCGGCTTTCATCAGCGTTTCTTTCGGTTCGCTCAGGTAATCACGCAGTTCGATCGAACGATTATCAAGGACATTTTCGGCAACCAATGGAAATAGACTTTTAACCAATCGCCGGTAATTTTCGCCGCCCGAAGCGATAATGATCTTCAAACTTCCCCCGCTGACAGCGGTGCGGTAACGATAAAAAACACTTCCGCCGCGTTTTAATGCCCGCAACGCCTGCGTTTCGATCTGCTCGATGTCTTCCAGACTCAATTGATATTCGGACTTAATGATTATTGCCCAAATTCGAGGCACCACTCCCGTTCGTATGAGACTTTTACCGTCGAACAAAATGTAATCCGTCCACAATGCAAGCGGAACTAAAATCCACGAAAAGAACGCCAGAATCGCTGCATAAACATCGAGTTCTAAGTAAATCAAAAATCCCGTAAAAAATGTCAACAGAAACATAGCAATAAAATAGCTGTTCGGCGAAACTCTTACTTTGAGTGAATCTGCTGACAGTTCGGCGATAATTGGTCTATCTTGTGAAGTAATTTTCGTTGTGTCCGTTTGTAATATTTCGCTCACGCAAAGCTCCTTTTTGGTATATCTTGAATAAGTGATACAAACACTTAATAATCGTTTTTATTTTAATTTTTCGTCAAATAGTTTGCTGTAAACAAAAAAACATTGCGGTAGTTTATAAACCACCGTAATGCTTTTCTGTATTCTATAAAACTTCGGTCAAAATCCTAGCCGAAAGGCAGTTCAGGTTGTGGAAGTTCTGGTTCTTTAATTTCCTTTGCTCGTTCCGGGTCGAGTTCCTGCAATTTTTCCTTTGCCTGATTTGCCGTCTGCGAAAAAGGAAGCGGTTTTTTGTCTAAATCCTTCGCTTCACTCGCAGCTTTGGCAATGTTGAAATATATATCAGCAGCTTCCTTGTTCTTATTCTGGCTTTCGTAAATTTTTGCAAGTGCTAAATTTATCGTGTTCTTGGCGATTATTGGATTGTCGAGTTTCGCTAATTCTTGATAAAGTTTGGCAGCCTCATCAGCTTTTCCGCCATCGGCGTAAGCTTGAGCCAGAGCAAATTTTGACATTTTACCGATCTCGCCGGAATTTCCCGTCAATGCCTGAAGTTCTTTGATTCCCGCTTCATTGTTAATTTTCAAACGACTAACGGCGATAAAATACTTTGCCTTTTCGCTGAAATCACCACCGTATTTGTTGGCGACGGCTTCAAATTCCTTAATTGCGGCTTCTGAACGCTCTTTTTCGGTTTTAAAAGTTTTGCGTGTATCGCCCGCCGTCGGTGGAATATCAGTAATTAGTGCCTGCGAAGTTTCGATGGCGTTGCCGAGTGCGGCTTGTGCCGAATTTGCCTGACGGCGTTGGTATGTAGAGAAAATTCCCAAAAAAATCAGTAACACGCCCAAACCCGCGAGAGCATATATTATCTGTCTGCCTTTTCCCTCGAACTTTCTGCCGATTCGCTCGATGCGTGTTCCGTAAGTTTTCTGAAAATCATCTTTATATTGGATCTTTGATTTTTCTTCAGCCGTGACAGGTGCTTCATATTCTACGGGTTGTCTCTTTTTGCGACGGTTTTTCTTTGTATATGCCATTTTTTAAATCTTGCAACTAATATATTTAATTTCGTTCTATAAAATGTCCGAACTTTTTTTGGTAAAAGAAGTTAATCTAACGTAAAATCAAGCTATGAGCAAGTTTCAGAAAGCAATAAGCAAATAAATTTTCAATTATTACGCTTGAATTTGTTGAGTTAAACGCAAAAAGTGGACTGTTTGAAAAAAATAATTTAACTTTTTTTATTTTTTCGGGAACAAAATAAAATTAACGGTGTCTAAGTATGCAGTTCGCGGGAAAAGCGGATGAGCAAAACTTTTAGTTTCTCGGATGCCGGGAAAAACAAAGGGGAAAAGGCAGAGAAGATGATCTTCAGCAAGTCAATCGCAATTGACAAGGAAGAATTAGGACAAGTCGCTTTGGCGACGGAAACTTCTTCTGCCCGCTTATCCGCTAACGATTTGTTCATTGAAAGATTACGCGACGGCGACGCACAGGCGTTTGATACTTTAGTAAATCGTTATGCTTCCGATGTTTACAGCCTTTTATTGAAAATTACGGAAGACTCGGAAGAAGCTGCCGATTTAACGCAGGAAACATTCTTGCGGGCATTAAAATCCATAAAGAAGTTTCGCGGCGACAGTGAATTGAAAACTTGGCTTTTTAGAATTGCAATCAATCAATCGAAAAATCGTTTTCGCTGGTGGAAAAGCCGTAAGCGTGAAAAAACGGTTTCGCTTGATGCTCCAATCGGTGAGAGCCAAACGCCGATGAGCGAAACGGTCGAAACACATTATGCGAACCCGGAAGAGAAAACTTTGCAGAATGAACGCGAAAAGTTTTTATTCAAAGCGTTGAACGGTTTGCAGGATATTTATAAGGAAGCCGTTATTTTATGCGACATCGAAGGTTTAACTTATGAAGAAATCGCCGCTGTTCTGGAAATAAATATCGGCACGGTGAAATCAAGAATCGCTCGCGGACGTGAAGAGTTGAGAAAGAATTTGAAAGATATTTGATAAATTTGCAAATAGTAAACAGCAATTGTTAATAGTAAAAAAGATCAATTTGCGATTTACATTTTATACGCAAAGCGTCAACTGACTTGCCCCGGTTTTACTTTTGAAATACTTAAAATCCAAATCGGTGCCAAACGAAAGAAAAAAAGGGTCAAGAGTTAGCAGAAAATTTCAGATGTAAATTTGAACAGAATGCGAAGATTGTTTTCGTTAATTATTTGAAAATAGACCAGCAACATCTATTAAAAATAATGAAGACATTTTTGCCGAAGTTCAGGATTATTGAAGAAATGTTAAGCGTTGTTTTCTTGCGAACTATGAGAAAACAGCCGGGGTTAGTGAGTTACACGCTTTGTTATTCAGTTAGTAGTTAGCAATTCGTTGATTCTTGTATTGATTTGCAAATAACAATTAATAGCCAGCAACGAGCAAAAAAATGAACTGCGAAAACTTACAATTTAATTTATCTCTCTATATTGACGATGTTTTGTCGGAAGACGAACGTGCGTTGATCGAGAAACATCTGCCGACTTGCCCCTTGTGTCGGCAGAAATTATCCGAATACATAGAGCTGAAAAATGATTTGCGGATGGTTGTTCATCCGCAAATTCCTACCAATCTGTTAAATTCTGTGCGGAGTGCCGTCGCTTTTGAAATAAACCAGCCGATGATCAATATCGGCAACGTAATCCAACCGAGTTTCCGCGACCAAATCGCCCGCTGGCTGATGCCGTATAGCATCGGCACGGTCGCGGCTTCCCTTTTTGCATTCATTTTGTTTAGTTTTATCTTGACGGGAAATTCAAGCAACAGCGAATTTATTGCTCAAAATGACGCGATTGAAAACGAACAATCTTCAGTTCTTCTGGCGAAAGGAACGCCCGATAAGATTCGTGATGAACTTTTCCTGCCGGAAGATTATCAGCGAATTACAATTGCCGATTACCAACCCGAACTCAATCCGGCGGGTGCTTTGGTTGCCCTGACAAAATCAATTGTTCGCGGTAATATCAAGGATGAAGAAGTTGTCATCGTCGCCGACGTTTTCAGCAACGGATTTGCCCGCATCAATGAAGTCGTCGAACCGCCGAACAATCAGGAATCAATGGACGAACTGCAAAAAGCGTTTATGACAAATCCGTCCGACGCTCCATTTTTGCCCGTCAAAGGCAATACTAAAGTCGGTTATGTTCAGGTAATTTTGAAAATTCAAAGAGTTGACGTAATTGATCCGACACCGAACAAGAAAGTAAAAAGTAAAAAGTAAACAAAGTAATCCTTACCTCCTCATTTTTTCATAATTTAATACTTGCCACACATCACTCAGAATTGATATAGCTTTGTTATAGACAATTTTTTATTTTAAGGGGTTTTATAACAAAAAGATGAGTGAACAAAATACTTTTCCATTTAATTTACAGGAGATTTTAAAGACGGCGGAGAAATCTGCAACCAATATTTTTGAAGGAATCACCGAAGCCTTTGTCGGTCAGGCGGAATCTCTGCGGGACGGAACGGAATTCGACGCGGTTGATTTGCCGCGGGATTTAGCGGCACATCGGCATTCGCAAACCGAATGGTGGTATTACACCGGACACGCCGAAACTTCCGCCGGAAATCGTTTCGGTTTTGAACTCGTCTTTTTCAAACGCCGCACCGACGAAGATAAATTCGGTGTCGTTCCGTTGCGTCTGTTTGGCAATCCGATTTATTTTGCACATTTTGCAATTACCGATTATCAAAACAAAAGTTTCCGCTATTCCCATCGCAAAAGCTCCAATGGATGGTTCGACCAACCGGCTTCGGCAAGCGAGAAACATTTTCATTTAAGACTCGGCGACTGGTCTTTGCGTGAATCCGACGGCAGCCACATCCTGCGGGCTTCGATTGGCGATGAAGTTACGTTTGAAGCAACGCTTACGCCGAAAAAACCTCTGATTCTCAACGGAAAAGCTAAAGACGGCGTTTCATATAAAGACGAAAATGAAGCATCGCGTTATTTTTCATACACGCGGATGGAAATGGAAGGCGACATCATCTGGAACGGCGAAACCGAGCATTTTACCGGCAATTCTTGGATGGACAGAGAATTCGGAACGTGGACACCGACCGAAAATCAGAAGGGTTGGGATTGGTTCTCGATTCAATTGGATAACGAAACGGAGCTGATGTGTTATCAACTACGAAATTCGACCAACGGAATTTCGTCTTATTCGAGCGGAGTTTTTATCGAAAAAGACGGCGAATATACGCCGCTTGAGAATAAAGTTTTTACCATCGAACCGACCGGCTATTGGAAAAGTCCGCGAACAAAAGCGACTTATCCGAGCGGTTGGAAAATTACGGTCGAAAAATTCGGCTTAAACCTAACTGTTAATCCGGTCATTCAGGATCAGGAATTAGACACACGCGGAACAACGATGATCGTCTATTGGGAAGGTGCGTGCGAAGTTTCAGGGACGGCAAATGATGCAAAAGTGGATGGAAACGCTTACGTCGAACTCGTCGGTTACGACCGTTCGCACGAGAATCCGAATCTGGCATATTTTTTAATGGGAAATCAATTTGAATATCCGGCGAAATCTATTTTTGGTTAATCAGCAGCTCAAATATATGTCGGGCAGAAAAATATAAACCGTTTGGAGTCGGGATTTCGCCTAACTCTAAACGGTTTTATTCATTCTTCATATTGTTGACTGATTATCAATTCTGAAAGTAACTATTTGATTTGTAACATAAACTTGTGAAAGAATTCACGCGTATTGTGTCACAATTTGTGATAAACCAGGTGAAAGTTACTATGAATAATGTAAACAAAGTACCACAGGTTGTTATCATCGGCGGCGGTTTCGGCGGGTTAGAAGCGGCGAAGCGATTGGCGGGAAGTGCGGTTGAAGTTACTTTGATTGATAAGAAGAATCACCACACTTTTCAACCGTTGCTGTATCAGGTGGCGACGGCGGTTTTGTCGGCGGGCGAAATTGCTTCACCGATTCGGCGAATTTTGCAAGGGAAGGAAAATATCGAAGTGGTTTTGGGTGAAGCGGTCGGTTTTAATCTTAAAAAACAAACGGTTAAACTGCTTTACAGCGATGAAGTTCCCTACGATTATTTGATAATCGCGGCGGGAGCAAGACACGCTTATTTCGGACACGATGAGTGGGAAACTCTCGCACCCGGCTTGAAAACGGTGGAAGATGCTCTGGAAATCCGTCGAAGGGTTCTGCTCGCGTTTGAAATTGCCGAACACGAAGCGGTTTTGACGGGAACGCACGAACCTTTGAATTTTGTCGTCATCGGCGGCGGTCCGACCGGCGTTGAACTGGCGGGAGCGATTGCCGGCATTGCACGGCAGGCGTTGGCAAAGGATTTTCACGCGATTGATACGACGAAGGCGAATGTCAAACTGTTTGAAGGCTCGAAACACATTTTGGGAACTTACTCGGAAGAACTTTCGATCAAAGCTCAGAAGCAATTAGAAGATTTGGGCGTGCAGGTTTTCACAAATAGTTTTGTAACCGATGTCGATCCGGGAAAAATAAAAGTCGGCGAAGATTGGATCAAATCGAGCGTAACTCTCTGGGCGACGGGTGTCGCCGCTTCGCCGCTCGGAAAATTACTGGATACAGAAACCGATAAGGCGGGCAGAGTTTTAATCAATAAAGATTTAACTATTCCACACCACAAAAATATTTTCGTGATCGGCGATATGGCTTCGCTGAAACAGGACAACGGCGAACCTGTTCCGGGCGTGGCACCTGCCGCGATTCAGATGGCACAGAATGCAACGGCAAATATTCGGCGTGATCTAAAAAGTGAACCGCGGGAAGATTTCGAGTATTTTGACAAAGGAAGTATGGCGACAATCGGACGCAATCGGGCAATCGCCGAAGTCGGAAATTGGAAATTTTCCGGTTATTTCGCGTGGTTGATGTGGTTGTTCGTACACGTCTTGACGCTGATTGGTTTCCGCAACCGTTTGTCCGTTATGAGCAGCTGGTTCTGGGCATATTTCACACGTAACCGCAGTGCTTTGCTAATAACCGGCGATGCTGAACAACTGAGCAGAGTGATCGGTTATATGCGGGAAATTCCTGAATCTATGAAACCACCGCAGATAGAAGCACGAAAGGCTAAAGAAAAATCTAATGATTAACAAACAATTTTTTTTATAGTAACCTTGCTTATACTTTTTGCGTATAAGCAAGGTTTTTCACTTTAAATTTATTTGCATTCAACTCCAAAAAACAAATGAAAAAAATTTTAATCTGTTCGATTATCTTAATCTTATTTTCAATTTCCATCTCTGCCACCGAACCTGCGATCTGGTCAATTACTTCGCGTAACGACATCATTAAAGGTGATGCGAAGGGTGTTTCGATCAATGATAACGGTTCGATTACGCTTGCTCCGAAACTGACCGAAGTTTTCAAAAGCGATCAATCGTTTATCTGGTCAACGGCGGTTGATTCGGCGGGAAACATCTTCCTGGGAACCGGCGGCGAAGGTAAAATTTTCAAAGTTGACGAACGCGGCAAAGGGACACTTTTTTATGATTCAGCGGAGTTGAATGTTACCGCGATAGTAGCTGCGAAAGACGGTTCGATCTATGCCGGAACTTCGCCGGACGGCAAAGTTTACCGTATAAATCCGAATGGAACGGCATCTGTTTATTTTGAACCGCAGGAGAAATATATCTGGTCGCTGGCAGTTTTCAGCGATGGCAGCCTTGCCGTCGGAACGGGCGAAAACGGGAAAATTTACAAAGTAAAATCCGCGAACGCAAATCCGATAAATTCTCTGTTTTTCGATACGAGCGAAACTCACATAATTTCGATGGCAACGGACAACAGCGGAAATCTATATGCGGGAACGGATTCGGAAGGGCTGGTTTTGCGTTTTTCGGCAGACGGAAAACCTTTTGCTCTGCTTGATTCAACACTGCGGGAGATTCACGAAATTTCCGTCGCGGATGACGGTTCGATTTATGTTTTAGCACTGAGTGAATCGGCTACGGCTGCTGAACCGAAAACCGAAGTTGTGAAGAAAGAAACAAAAAATGTTTCGGTCGAAAGCAAAAAAGGAGCGATTCCGACTCCACCGACACCGGAGAAAAGCCGTTACGATTTAACGGCTGCAAAATCCGCTGTTTACCGGATTTTGCCCGACGGCGAAAACGATATTATCTGGAATTCCGATTCGATTACGGCATTTTCAATTCAGGCAAAACCCGATAAACAAGGCGTTTTAATCGGCACTTCCGATAAGGGCAGAATTTATTCGGTTACAAACGAAGCACGGGAGACTCTCCTTTTGCAAACTGGTGAAGAACAGATTTCGACAATGAAAGTTCGCGGTAATAAAATTTTTGCAACGAGTTCCAATCAAGGTAATCTGTATAGTTTCGGACAGGAATCGCTGGCGGTCGGAACTTATGAATCGCCGGTTTTGGATGCAAAATCTGTTTCGAATTGGGGCAGAATCTGGTGGCGTTCGAGTGGAAACGTCGAAATCCAGACACGCAGTGGAAATACTGCCGAAGCCAATGAAACGTGGAGCGACTGGAGCAAATCCCTGACGAACGAAAAAGGCGGACAGGTTTCAAGTCCGAAGGCTCAGTATCTACAATGGCGGGCGATTTTGAAAAACTCGAATACGACCGCAACGGTCAGTGAAGTAAATGTTTCCTTCCTAACAAGAAATATTTCGCCGGAAATACTTTCGATTGAAATTTTTTCCACAAATATCGGATTGTCGCCGAGTCCCACTGTTCCTCTGGATGCGAATATCAAAACGCTCGGTCTTGATCCGGCTGACTTCGGCATCATTGTTCCGCCGATATTTCCGCAGAAAGTTTTTCAAAGCGGTGCAAAATCCATTCAATGGACAGCCGAAGACCGCAACGGCGACGATTTAACTTACTCGATTTACTATCGTCAAGTCGGCGATATGAGTTTCAAACTTCTACGCGAAAATGTAATCGAAACGTTTTTTACGGTTGACGCTCTGGCAATCGCTGACGGGCGTTATATTTTCAAAATTATTGCCAGCGATCTTCCCTCGAATCCCGATTCGCAGGCACTGACGGGCGAACGAATCAGCGAACCTTTTGATATTGACAACACTTCGCCGACGGTTTCGATTGTCGGAAGTCCGCAGAAAGAAGGTGAAAATGTTCGCATAGTTTTCGATGCTAAGGAAGATTCCGGTTATATCAAACGTGCCGAATATAATATCAACGGCGGCGATTGGAAGACCGTTTATGCCGACGATGGAATTTCCGACGGTCAGACCGAGCGTTATACAGTCAACGTGAAACTGATAAATCCGGGTGACTATTCCATCGGACTGCGTGTTTTCGACTCAAGTGGAAATCCCGGTAACGCCAGAGTTTCAATAAAAAAATAAACCTATCAAAAACCTTCTGTGATGTATGTCGAACAAGACGCTTGACATACATCATTACTTTTTACATAATCTTTATTGAAATTGACTTTCATTTTCTACCTATAATATTATGCAATCAAACATCGCAACTAATTTGTCACCGATAACTTCAGAGAATAAGAAGGTCGAAGTTTCTCTGGAAAATGATCAGGCGTTTATAAAACTTTCGTCGTGGTTTGAAGGTTTAGGTTGGTGCGGACAAAAAACTCTGCAAATTGATGCGGAAATGCTGGACGATCTGCACCGGGCGATTACATCGGCACGTTACAAAATAAATAAGCAAAAATCTACGGCTACTCAAGAAAATACTCCGTCAAAAATTATAGATTTTCCAATTTTCTCATAGATTGTTCTCTTCTATGCCGAAAAATATAAAACGGAAGGCAAAGTTTATCACTCTTCGCCTTCCGTTTTTTTATGTCTAAAATTAATTTCTTAGCTGACTTCCTTCAAAATAATTCGCTCGGAATTAACATTGGCAGTTCTTTCGGAGGTCAGTTTTTCCAATTCGTCAATATGAATCTGCTCTTCGGCAATGTGTCCTTCAACCCAGAATTTAGTGGGTAAATCTTCCTCGCCACAAGAGTTCCAAGCGTTCATATAAGCCGACATCGCTTCTCTTTCAAGTTTCAGATCCTGCTTGAGCATCTCCTTTAAATCGGTTGATTGCCGAATCATTGAAGGCTCAACCGTCGGAATTCCGCCGAGTGCGACGATTTTATCACCGAGAAATTCCGCGTGTGTCTGTGCTTCTTCAGCATTACTGCGAAAAAACTCTTTGTAAACTTCCCTCTCAATTCCCGTAATCAGGTAACTGTGTTGTGAGTATTGAATCACACCGGTCAGTTCCAAACTTAGAGCTTTGTTTAAATATTCGATTAATTCCGGTCTTGCCATAATTTTAAATTGTTCCTTTGTTTCAAATGTGATAAGAATATCAGAAACGGTTTCATAAATCAAGTTAAGTACTTTATTTTCAACAAGATAGAATTGAATTTCAATTTCAATATCAATAATGAAGTTAAATTGAATAGTTGACGCTGCATAGGAAGATTTTTGTTACCGCCAAATATAGCCGACAGTATAATTTCCAGTCAGGAATGCAGAGCAAACAAAAGCCGAATATGAATTCGACTTCAAGCGGTCACTCAGATTTGAAGAATTTTAGGTGATGACACCGCCATCAACGATTACGACTTCACCATTCATATAAGAATTACGGTCGCTACACATAAATGCGGCGAATTCGGCAAGTTCTTCGGGTTCGCCTAAACGTCCACGTGAAACCCAGCCTTCATGGACGGAAAGTAATCTTTCGGGCAGAGTGTTTCCCAAATCCGTATCAAAAATTCCGGCGGCGATAGCATTGACGGCGACATTAAATTGAGCGGCTTCGCGTGAGAGACATTTTGTAAAACCGATCATTGCAGCTTTTGACGTGGCGTAATGAACCGAAGTCGGAAGCGAACTCATTGCACCAATTGAAGTTATGTTCAAAATTGCACCTTTTTTTGCTCGAACCATTTGTTTATAAAAAGGTTTTGTAACGGCGAATAAACTGTTGACATTCGTATCAATTACCCAATCCCAAGATTTTTCAGTTGTCGTGACAAAATAATCAGGCTTATTAACGGCGGCATTATTGACCAAAATATCAACGAAGCCCCACGTGTCTTTCAATGTACGAACGAGTTTTTTCATTCCGTCGCGGTCTGTCACCGAAACTTTGAACGATTCGCAGCGTCTGCCGAAGGCTTCAACTTTTGCCTTAACTTCTTCCGCTAAATCATCTCTCGAATGATAATTAAACGCCACATCAGCACCTTCGCGGGCGAAAACTTCGCAGATTGCCGCTCCGATTCCACGTGTTCCGCCTGAAACAAACGCACATTTTCCTTCTAACAAAAGACTCAAAATAGTTTCTCCGAAAATAATATTGTTGGTTGAATATGAACTAGAGAAAGGTTAATTAAAATCTACCAAAGAAACAAGTTGGATGTGCAAAAACTACACTCGAACCGTCGCCGCTTCGATTTGTTTCGGTTTGCTTGTTTCAGGCAAAAGTGCGGTAATTTCTCTAATTATATTTTGTGTAGAGTTCGGCACGATTAGATTTGCGGCGGCGATCTTCATTTCATTGTATTTTTTGGAGTCCTGTATCAGATCACGAATCGTCGGCACAATGTCAGTTGATTTTTTCAGCAAAATTCCCGCTCCGCGTTTGGCAACAAGGCTCACCGTTCCGGCTTCCTGCGGCATCGGTGTCGTCGTTGCATCAGCAATAATCGGTAGATGACAAGAAAATGCTTCAAACGTCGAAAGTCCGCCGAGTTTAGAAACCATTACATTTGCCGATTGCATAATTTTCTCGACCTCGTCGGAATAACCGATAACCTTGACCGGAAATTTCGCAGTTTTTGCAAGTTCTTCCGCTTCGGCTTTAAGTTCAGTATTTTTGCCGGCAAGAAAAATTGCCTGAACATCGAGTTCACCTTTGATCAATTCTTTAAATATCTGCGGAATATTTCCTCCACCGACGTATCCGGCATTGACGAAAATCGTGAATTTGTCTTCGTCCAAACCAAACGCTTTTCGGGCATTTTTTGCGTCGATTTCATCAAGCGGAGTAAACTTGGAATTGATCGGCATTCCGGAGATTTTTATTTTTTCCGGCGAAACTCCGTAATCCAATAATTGCTGCTGTGCTTCTTCATTCGCCACTAAATAAAGCGAAACTTCATCGCACGCCCAACCTTTCCAAAAACCGTAACACGGATCGGTAACAACAGTTACGAGCGGAATTTTGTCCAGTAAATTTAGTTCCTTTAAGATTCTACCGAAAACGTGCTGCGTCATCGGATGAACGCTGACAATGATATGCGGAAACCATTTTTCAAATACGCCTTTGCAGAATACAACTGTTTTATCGAGCATAAAACGGTTTTTTTCCGGCTGAAATCTGTTGATAAACCAATAGTAGTATTTCATCCAATGCTGTTTATTTTTGAGAATCCAATTATACAAATTCACCATCTTCTTGGTAATTTTGTGCGATTCTTCAACCGCTTTAACGATTCTCACAACCGCTGATTCGCCCTGCCAAAATTTCCCCACACCTTCAGAAATAGCCTGAGCCGCTGAACGATGACCACCGCCCGTGTCGGATGAAATTATGAGAATTTTTGGATTGTTTTCCTGCATTTATATCAATCAAATAAATTGCTTAATTTTCTTAAATTTTCCTGCTCGTCAAAAATAGAACGAATCGGAATCTTAAAATGTTCAACCGCAACACTTTGGATTTCACCATCGCCCGATTTCAATAAAAGTTCGTATTCTTCGCCACGCAGAATATATTGTTCAACCGTTTCAGTTTCGGGATCAACAATCCAGTATTCTTCAACTCCGTGTGCTGCATAATCCTGAAATTTTGTTTCACGGTCGTGCTTTTCAGTTGATTTTGACAAAACTTCAACAACAAAGTCAGGTGCAGGAAACTGCATTTTTCGTTTATCAAAGTCCTTTGACTTTTCTTTTTTGAAAAAGCAAACATCCGGTTCGTAATCGTTTCTTGTTAAGGAAATGAGAATTTTCTCAAATCCGACGAAACCCAAATCATTTTTGACTACAACTGTATCCAATAATTTGACTATAAGTTTTGTCGCAGAATTGTGCTGCAATTTAACAGGGGAATGGAAAAATATTTCACCATTTATAAATTCCATCTTTTTATTTTCTTCAATAATTTCGTAAAAATGCTCACGCTTTTCGCGTTCTTTGGCGAGAGCGGAATTTATCCGCTCCGCCAAGATTGCGACGTTAGGCATTTCCATAATTTGTTGAATTGAAATGGAATTCATTTATCTTAGACACCGACTTTTTCCACTTGCGGTTGGTTTTGTTCAAGATTTTTGGACGCTTTTTTCATTTCGCGTTCAAGTTTTTTGATCTTGACCAGATGCGTTTTGTTGAACGGCAACGATGGATAGTAACAATTAGATTCGTGCGTGCAGAAACAGCCGTTTTGAGCTTTTTGGCGACGTGCTTCCATTGCTTCGGAGTTCCAGACTTTTTGGAAATCCCAACCGAAATCACGCAGATTTGCTACGTCTGACAAATTTTCGCAAGACGAAATTGTTCCTTCATCGTAAATTACCGCACCGGCGGAACCAGCGTAGCAAGTTAATTGTGCTTCGCCTGTTTCCTTTGTTTTGGCGATAAGATCGTGCATATAAATATCAACTGCGGCTTTAAAGAAACCGCTGTCGCCGCCATAATTGTTTTTTAACGCTGAACTTTTCACGTCTTCCAAGATCATATGCGACAATTGCGAGTATTTTTCGTGATCGAATTCTAGTTCCGCCGGATCGTTTGACGGAGGGCGGATATAATTGATGTTCACTTTGTCGGGTTTGAGATCGTATTTCAAGAAATCATACCAGTCAAAAATCGTCTTCTCGTTAGAAGCCATCACGCAGGTGCAAGTTTGAATGTCCAATTTCGGATATTCTTTCTTCATTTCCTGCAAAGTTCTCGCGGTATGAATCGCTTTATCCCAACTTCCCTCTTTCTGACGAATTTTCTCGTGGGCTTCCTTCATCCCGTCAATTCCCAACGCAACTGTTACATTCAAATTCGGATTTTCCTCCAAAATTCTCGTCACGTCCGGGAAAATCCGCGGATGAATTTGTCCGTTAGACATTAAGTAAACCGAGTCTAATTTGTTATTACGGTAAAAAGCGTTGATAATTTCGGGCAAATCCTTGCGTGTAAATGGTTCGCCGCCGGCGAGAACCAAAACGCCTAAATTTCCGCCCAAAGTTTCTGAAATCTGCTCGATCTCGTTTGTTTTCATCATCAGCTTTTTACGCGGACGATCATTTAATTCATCCGTAAAAAAGCAGTGCGTGCAACGCATATCGCAGACCGACGTAACCAAAATGTTTAAAAACACCGGCGAAATCGTTTTACCGACCGCCATTTTAGCGTATCTTTTGAATATTTCTTTTGTTGTAAAATCCATAAAATTCCTCTAATAAAAATAACCTACGTAATTAAGATGCAAGTTCTTCCTACAACGTAACATCTTATATTATCAATGTTTTTTGAGCAAGAAATATGAAAGGGATTACATAGATATTACAATGAAAGTAGGAAAGAAATTCGCTCGCAAAATTACGCGAAAGGAAGAAAAATAAACAAGAAATATTGATCACATATAAATATGATAAAAACTGACAAGAAATAAGCATAACACCGCTAAATTGTTTTTTTTCGAATGTTAATTATTGTTTCATTTCGCATCTATTCGCGGACAAAAATTCATTCTTATCCGATTTTTATCTCTAGTCATCTGTGGTTAAATACTCTTTTTTGTTAAACTGAAGATATGTTTCGCAGAGTATATTTAGACAATTCAGCCACGACTCCGATTGATAAAGAAGTCGTTGAAGCAATGCTACCGTTTTTGTATGAAAAATACGGCAACGCTTCGAGCATCCATTTTTTTGGTCAAGAAGC
>JBGTGO010000049.1:0-85369 GCA_041746675.1 Pyrinomonadaceae bacterium
AATTATCTGACCGAAACTTGGATAAAAACGACCGGCAAAGTCCAGAATCCCTTCGGTGACGGAAAAAGTGCGAAACGCATTGCCAAAATTCTCAAAAATCTCAGCCAACCTCTTGCGGCTTTGCAATAAGCAAGGAAAATATTTTTTATTCGCTCGTTCCCACATTCCGGAAAACGCGGTTTTGTAACAAATTAAATGAATAATTCTCCAAACAAAAACAAACATCTTCTGACGGTTCTCGTGGAAGACTATTTCCACGTCGGGGCGTTTGAGAATTTGATTCAGCAGCGAAACTGGCAGAATTTTGAACCGCGTTATGAGCAAAATACGCTGAAAACGCTTGATTTACTTGATAAATTTGATACTAAAGCGACATTTTTTATTCTCGGTTGGATTGCCGAACAAAATCCGAAACTGGTCAAGGAAATTGCTTCGCGTGGACACGAAATTGCTTCGCGTGGTTTTTATCACCGGAGTTTGAGCCAGCTGACAACCGAAGAAATCCGCGAAGATTTGCGGCGAACAAATCAGGTTTTGCAGGATGCGAGTCAGCAAAAGATAATCGGTTATCGTTCGGCGGAGAAGCTTTATTACGAGAAGGACGAGCGGATTCTGGAGATTTTGGCAGACGAAGGTTTTGCCTACGATGCTTCCTACGTTCCGACGACACGCGACGATAAACCGAAGCGTTTTACTCATCAGATTCACAAAAACGGCAAGGCAATTTGGGAATTTCCATATTCGACGCGAAATTTGGGTGTCGGTTTATTGCCGATTTCCGGCGGAAATTACTTTCGCCAAATTCCATATACTCTAATGCGGCACGCCGTCAAAGATTGGACGAACCGTTACGAAGAACCGTTTGTATTTTATTTTCACGTCTGGGAATTAGACCCCGAACAACCGATAATTTCCGCTGCTTCGCGTTATAATCGCATCCGTCATTACCGCAAGCTGGATAAGATGGAATGGATCATCAAAGAGAATTTACAACTTTATAAATTCGGCGATATTGCCGAACATCTTGGTTTAAAGAACACGCTCGAAGTACAAAGTCCGAAGCCGGAAGTTAGAAATCCGATTAAAACAACCGCAAACCGCAAACCGCAAGTCGAAAATCAAAGCGTCAGCGTTGTCATTCCTTGTTACAACGAAACCGAAGCACTTGATTATTTGTCGAGAACTTTGAAAAACGTTGCCGAAGATTTGAGCGAAAATGGATATGACGCAAATTTTATCTTTGTTGATGACCGCAGCACCGATGATACTTTTGCAAAATTGAACAAGTTATTCGGTGAAAAAGAGAATTTTACGATTCTGCAACACGAACAAAATCAAGGAGTGGCGGCGGGAATTATGACCGGAATCAAAGCCGCGACGACGGAAATCATTTGTTCGATGGATTGCGACTGCACTTATGATCCGCACGAACTTATTAATATGATTCCGCTTCTAACTGATGATATAGATATGGTTACAGCGTCACCTTACCATAAAAAAGGCGGTGTCAGAAATGTTCCTGAATGGCGTTTGTTTCTCTCGAAAGGTGCTTCGTGGCTTTATCGGCGGGCATTGAGTGCGAAACTTTCGACATATACGAGTTGCTTCCGTATTTATCGGCGAAATTCCGTAATAAATTTGGACATCCGGGAAAAAGGTTTTCTGGGCGTTGCGGAAATGCTTGGAAAGCTAGACATTGCAGGCGGAAAAATCATCGAATATCCGGCAATCTTAGATGTGCGTTTGTTCGGAATTTCCAAAATGAAAACAGTCAGCACGATTTTCGGACATCTGAAATTACTTTCACATCTTTCAAATAAACGCTTGTTTCAGAAAAACGAGCCAACTAAAACTTCCTTAACAAAGGATAAAAAGATTGAAGAAAAATTTCTCAAATAAAATCAAACTTTTGCTAATAAACAATTATGACACCAACAATTAAACGAGAAAATATAAAATTACCAAACGATCAGGATGCCTCGGGCAGAACTTTTGGCGTTGAAGAAATAAACGCTGTCAAAGAAGTTTTGGAATCGGGAACTTTGATTACGACGAAAGGAAAATACGGCAAATTGCTCGAAGAAGATTTTGCTAAGAAAATGGGCGTAAAATATGCTTATGCCTGCAACAGCGGTTCGGCGGCGGTTCACGTTGCGATTGCGGCGATAAATCCGAATCCGGGCGATGAGATTGTCACGACTTCAATAACCGATATGGGAGCTTTAACGCCGATCATTTATCAAGGTGCGATTCCGGTTTTTGCGGATGTTTGTCCGAAAACTTTGAACGTAACGGCTGAAACAATCGAAGCAGTTTTATCCGACAAAACAAAGGCGATCATCGTTACGCATCTTTTCGGAAATCCGGCACGAATGAAGGAAATTATGGAACTCGCCGATTCACGCAGAATTCCCGTAATTGAAGATACTGCACAAAGTTTTATGGCAACAGTTGATGGCGAAAAGGTCGGCACTATCGGAAAGATCGGAGCATTTTCGTTTCAACAAGGTAAGCAAATGACCACCGGCGAAGGCGGAATTGTCGTAACAAACGATGATGATTTGGCACGCCGTTTGTATCTATGCATCAACAAAGCCTGGGGCTACGGCGACGAAAATCCCGACCATTATTTTATTGCTTTAAATTACAGAATGACCGAACTGCAAGCCGCGATCGCTTACGAACAATTGAAAAAACTCGATGCGTCAGTTGCTCAACGTCAAAAAATGGCGAAAATTCTGGACGAAAAAATCGCCGATATTGAAGGAATTGAAAGTTATAAACCGGCGGACGACTCGACAATGACTTATTGGAAGTTCTGTCTGCGTGTGGATGATTCAAAAATCGAAGATGGTTCGGTTGGATTATCAAAGGCTCTAAAAACTTATGATGTCGCATCCGCACCTCGTTATGTTGTCAAACCTGCCTACAAATGTATGGTTTTCCGCGACCAAAACACCTTTGGCGATTCGCATTATCCGTTCAATCTGGCACGTCCCGAAGCGGTTGATTATTCAGACGAGAAATTTCCGGGAACTCTAAAAGGTTTGCACGATATTTTAGTTCTTCCGATAAACGAAAGATATACCAAAGAACATATAGAATTTTTAGCTGATTCAATTAGAGAAGCAGTTTCTGCTGTAAAAATTGCAGATGCACAAGCAGGTGAAAGTGCTTGCGTTGTTTGCGGCGGAAATAGTTGTTACGAAGTTTAAGAAAAGATTATTAAACACATAGAAACATAGAAAACATAGGAAGAAAATCTTAAAAATCTATATGAACTATGTTCCTATGTGTTTAAAATAAAATTATGAGTAAATTAAAATTTGCACTTATCGGAACGGGTGGAATTGCCCAAACTTATGCACAGGCTTTTCAAGAAAGTGATTGTTGCCAACTCGTTGCCGTTGCTGATGTTAACAAAGATTCAGCAGATGCTTTTGCTGAACCTTTTAATGCGAAATCGTTTTCAGATTATAAAGAGTTAGCTAAAAATGCCGAATTCGATGCGGTGATCGTTTCGACTCCACCGAATTCGCATCCTGAAATTGCGACGTATTTTATGCGTTTGGGAAAACACGTTCTTTGCGAAAAACCTCTTTGTTTATCGGTTGCCGAAGCAAAAGAAATGCTTGAATGTGCGGAGGAAACCGGTGTTAAATTTACGATGGCATCGAAGTTTCGTTACGTGGCGGATGCGGTTAAAGCGAAGTCTTTACTCGCATCGGGAATTTTGGGAGAGATTGTTCAGTTTGAAAATTCTTTTACCGCAAAGGTTGATATGTCGAGCCGTTGGAATTCGGACTCGGAAGTTTCGGGCGGCGGAGTTTTAATGGACAACGGAACGCATTCGGTTGATATTATCCGCTATTTTCTCGGACCGATCACAGATGTTCTCGCATTGGAAACTTCCGGCACACAAAATTTGAGCGTTGATGAAAACGTCAAACTGCTCGCCAAAACCAAAAATGGAGTTGCGGCAAGCGTTGATCTAACTTGGGGAATCAACAAAGGTTTGCCGAATTTCATCAGCATCTACGGAACAAACGGAACTCTGCACATCGGTTGGGCGGAATCGAAATATAAACTTGATTCATCGCCCGACTGGACAGTTTTCGGCAAAGGCTACGACAAAGTTCAAGCCTTCAAATCAAAACTCGAAAACTTCCGCAACGCGATCCTCGGCAAAGAAGAATTGCTCATCAAACCTTCGGATGCACTCGCCTCGGTCGAAGTAATAGAAGCCGCTTACAAATCGCTTAATCAAAACCTCTGGCAGAAAGTGGTTGAAAAGGCGGAGACTGCAAATAACTAAACCAATAGACAACTTCAGCGTGTAATCAATAATGAAAGTAGAAGTAGTTCACGGTGATCTGTTAGATCAAGAAGTTGATGTTATCGTAAATGCTTGGAATCGTAACTTTATTCCATATTGGTTATTATTACCGCAAGGTGTTTCCGGTGCAATTAAAAAACGTGCCGGAAACAAACCTTTTCAAGAGGTTGCAAAACACGGGATAATTCCGCTGGGACAAGCGGTTTTGACATCTGCCGGAAAATTATCTTATCAAGGAATTATTCATGTTGCGGGAATAAATGCTTTTTGGTTCGCTTCCGAATTTTCAATTCGCAATTCAATTCGTAACGCAATGGAAATTGCAAAGGAAAGTAATTTCAATTCTATTGCATTCCCGGTTATTGGTGCCGGTTCGGGAAGTTACAACAGGGAAAAAGCTTTGAAAATTATGCTTGATGAGTTCTCGCAAATTGACTCGGAAACTAAAGTTAAAATTGTTCTTTATGAAAAATAAGCTACTAACTTTATAAAGAAACTTAGTTAATTTTTCTATAATTTAATAAAAATGCCTAAAATTCACCCAACAGCGATCATCGAAGAAAACGTCCAAATCGGCGAAGGCACGAGTGTTTGGGACAATGTTCACATACGTCACGGTGCGAGTATAGGTGAAAATTGTATCGTTGGCGAAAAGACTTATATTGCCTACGATGTCCGCATCGGCAATCTCGTCAAAATCAACGCGATGGTTTATATCTGTGCCGCCGTGACGATCGAAGATGGCGTGATGATCTCGGCGGGAACGATCTTTACCAACGACCGTTTCCCACGTGCGACGATGCCCGATCTGAAAACCCTTCGTCCGTCCGAACCCGACGAACACACTTTGCCAACGCTCGTCCGTGAAGGTGCAACCATCGGTGCGGGATGCACAATCGGCAACGACCTCGAAATCGGACGCTGGGCAATGGTCGGAATGGGTTCGCTCGTTACAAAATCCGTCCCCGATTTTCATCTTGTCATCGGCAGTCCGGCACGCTCAATCGGTGCAGTCTGCAAATGCGGAAATCTTTTTTATAAGTTTGATGAAAATATGGAAAAGCAAGAAGTTTCTTGTACATGCAGATTAAAATATGAAATTGAAAATCAAAACGTAAGAAAAATAAATCAAATATGATTGATGAAAAATTTTCCGCTGAATCGTTTAATTTGGCTGGAATTGATACAAATGAATCAAAAAAACTTTCCAATTTACTAGCAGAAGAAGTCGCACAAGAACTTCATAAAGTTGTAAATGTAAAAATTATTGAAATTGTTGAGAAGTTAAACTCAATTGGGCATTCCCTTAAACCTGAATATGAACCTAAAATTGGAGAAATTTCATTTAGAGATGATTTTTGGAAAAATGAAGAATATTATTGTAAATTAAGATTAGCTGTTGATACGGTTATCTCCACTGGATATTCAGATTTAGTAGATTTGCAATAATTCCAAAAAAATACTTTGCTAGTAGGAAAATCTTTCAATTCTAACTACAAAAGCTTTCGCCATTCGGCTCAGGAGCAGGGACAAGCCGTTGCCCCTACAATTTAATTCACATTTAAAATTGTTTATTTACGATGAATAACGATCAATCCAAAATCCAAAATCGAAAATCCAAAATCGCTATTGTCGGTTCTGGTTTTCTCGGTCTGACGCTCGCTTTGCGTCTTAGCGACGCGGGACACGATGTAACCGTTTATGAATCTGCAAATGAGATCGGCGGATTGGCGGGAGTTTGGCAGATTGGCGATGTAACTTGGGATAAACATTATCACGTAACGCTTTTTTCGGATTCTTATACGCGGAAAATTGTTGAAGAAATTGGATTAGAAAATGAATTTGAATGGGTTGAAACAAAGACGGGTTTTTATACGGACGGCAAACTCGTTTCAATGTCGAATACTTTGGAGTTTTTGAAGTTCCCGCCCCTTGATTTTATTTCTAAATTTAGGCTTGGCGGGACGATATTTTATGCGGCGAGAGTAAAAGATTGGAAGGCTTTGGAGAAGGTTTCGGTTGAAGATTGGTTAGTAAAACTTTCGGGCAAAAAGACGTTTGAAAAAATGTGGAAACCTCTTCTCAAAGCAAAATTGGGCGAAGCGTATAAGGAAACTTCCGCTGCATTTATCTGGGCGACGATTCAACGAATGTATGCGGCGAGAAATTCGGGTTTGAAAAAGGAAATGTTTGGCTACGTTCGTGGTGGTTATGCAACCGTTTTAAAAAGATTGGCGGAAGTTTTGGAGGGAAAAGGTGTTGAAATTCGCCTTAATTCACGGGTTGAAGAAATTTCTTCAATGAAAAACGGAAAATGGAAAGTGGAAAATGAAGATGGTTTTGATAAAGTGATTCTAACTTGTCCATCAAATATCGCCGCGAAAATCCTGCCGCAATTATCTGAAAGCGAAAAACAAAAACTCGAAAATATAAAATATCAAGGCATCGTTTGTGCGTCGGTTTTAACGAAAAAATCTCTGTCGGAATTTTACGTTACAAACATCACGGACGAAACACCTTTTACGGGAATTATTGAAATGTCGGCGTTGGTTGATAAAAAAGAATTCGGCGGAAACGCACTTATTTATTTACCGAAATACGTTTCACCCGATGATGAATTATTTGAAAAAACGGATGCGGAAATTGAAAAGAGTTTTTTGAATGAGTTAGAAAAAATGTATCCGCATTTCTCGCGTGAAGATGTCGTCGAATTCAAAGTCTCCCGCGTCCGCCAAGTTTTTCCGCTTCCGACTTTGGAGTATTCAGAAAATGTTCCGTCGGTAAAAACCTCGCTTGAAAATGTTTTTATTATAAATTCATCGCAGATCACAAATGGAACCTTGAATGTAAACGAAACAATTCAGTTAGGTGAAAGGTTTTTTGAGAAAGAATTCGCCCACGAATAACGCGAATTGACAAGAATAAAATGAAAAAAAAGAGTTATTAACCACAGATTTACACAGATAAAAACTGATGGAAAAAAATAAAAAATTAATATTTTATCTCTTACTCTTATCTGAGTATATCTGTGAATATCTGTGGTTAAATTCTTCTGTTAGTGAAAATTCGTATAATTAGCCGGCAAAAAAATTATGAAACAGTTAGCAAGTTTATCTCTAGACCTCGATAATAAATGGTCGTATATGAAAACGCACGGTGATGCGGGTTGGGAAACTTATCCGTCGTATCTCGATGTGGTTGTGCCGCGTTCGTTGGAGTTTTTGAAGTCGCGGGATTTGAATATTACATATTTTATTGTCGGACAAGATGCAGCGTTGGAGAAAAACCACGAATCGCTTTCGCTTATTTCAAATGCAGGACACGAGATTGCAAATCATTCGTTTAAGCACGAACCTTGGCTGCATCTTTACTCAAAAGAGGAATTAGATGAGGAATTTGAAAAAACCGAAAACGCGATTGCGAACATTACAGATCAGAAATTAAAAGGCTTTCGCGGTCCGGGATATTCGCTTTCGCCGACTGTTTTGGAAGTTTTGGCAGAGCGAAATTATGAATATGATTGTTCGACCCTGCCGACTTATATTGCACCGCTTGCGAGAGCTTATTATTTTTTCAAATCGCCCGAAATGTCGGATGAAGAACGCGAGAAACGCAAGAAATTATTTGGCAAGTTCGCGGATGGATTTCAAAGTTTGAAGCCGTATAAATGGCAGGTCGGCGAAAAAGAATTAACCGAAATTCCCGTCACGACTCTGCCGATATTTAAGACTCCGATTCACGCTTCTTATGTTATTTATCTCTCGACATTTTCAAAGTTTGCGGCTCGAAATTATTGGAAAACCGCATTAAAAATGTGCAAAATGTCGGGCGTGCAGCCATCACTTCTGCTGCATCCGCTTGACTTTTTGTCGGGCGAAGACGCGAAAGAATTGAAATTTTTTCCCGCGATGAATTTGCCTTTGCAAGAGAAATTGGAATTTGTCAGCGAGATTTTGGAAATTTATGCGAAAGAATTTGAAGTTGTGAATATGCAGAAACACGCTGATTCCGTGAAAAAAAGTAAAATGACAATTCGGGAATTAAATACTTTTCAAACGGAATCTCAAACCTCGTAAAAAATGGATAATAAAACAAACAAACCGCTCAAATTAACCGACGTGCAATGTTGCGTTTGCGAAAGCGATGATGCAGCAAAAATCGGCACGGGCGAAGATTTTGAATATCGCACGAGTCCCGACAAATTTTCGGCTCTGCAATGCAATTCGTGCGGTTTGGTTTATTTAAATCCGCGTCCCGAAGTTTCGGAATTTGAAAGAATTTATCCATCAAATTATCACGCTTTCGATTTTTCCGAAGAAGATTTCGGGTTTGTTTATAAGGTTCGTTCAAGGCTCGAAGCTAAAAGAGTTTTGAGTTGGTGCAAAGATTTGCCCGACGATGCGAAAATTATTGACACGGGTTGCGGCGATGGTTTTCATCTGAGTCTTTTGGAAAAATACGGTAATAAAAACTGGACGCTTGAGGGGATTGATATTGACAAACGTGCGGCACAAATGGCGGCGGACAAAGGCTTAAAAGTTCACGTTGGAAGCATTGACGAAATTGATTTACCGAGAAATTCTTACGATCTGGCAATAATGGTGCAGACCATCGAACACGTTGCCGAACCCGCTGAAGTTTTGCTTGCCGTGCGTGAGATTTTGAAACCGAATGGAAAAGTCGTCGTCGTAACCGACAATACGGATTCATTTGATTTCAAATTGTTCAAAAAAAGTCACTGGGGCGGCTACCATTTTCCGCGTCATTGGAATTTATTTAATAAAACGTCGCTGACGAAATTGGCTGAAAAAACGGGGTTTGAAGTTGAAAATCTAACCACGCAAGTTTCGCCGGTGAATTGGGTTTATTCGTTTCACAACAGGTTTGTTGATTTGCAGAAACCGGACTGGCTGATAAACCAATTTACGCTCAAATCAACGATCTCATTATCGGCATTTACGATGCTCGACATTGTTCTGCAAAAGTTCGGTCGCGGCGGATTGCTCAACGCAACATTGAAAAAACCGGAGTAAAAAATTATGAAACACGAAAAACCAATCGCAATCATCGGAGCGGGAATCGCGGGTTTGACGGCGGCAGATTATTTGAACCGCAAAGGTGTGCCTTTCATTCTTTTTGAAGCGGGCAAGAAAATTGCGGGTCTGGCTTCGAGTTTTAAGGACGCGGAAGGTTTTAGCCACGATTTCGGGGCTCATTTTATTACGAATCGTCTGGCGGATGCGATTGGTGTCGGCGATCAATGTCATACCGTAAAGTATTACGGTGAAACGGTTTGGCTTAACGGGAAAACTTACGATTATCCGTTCGGACTGGTTAAAATCCCGCGAATGACCTTGAGCGGAATTAAAAGTAAACTTGCGTTTTTTGGTAACGGACACAAACCGAAATCCGCCGCTGAATGGTTTCGCAAAAGTTACGGCGAAAGTTTGGCAGACGAAGTTGCTCTGCCGCTGATCGAAGCGTGGTCGGGTGCAAAAGCGGAAGATTTATCGCCTGCGGTCGGCGAATCTTTGCCGGGAAGTATCGGAAAAACTTTGTATCTGAAAGCGGCGAGCAAATTTACAGGGCGTGCAGTGGCGTGCGGCTATAACCGCGAAATGCCCGAAAAAGCGAGCGTTTATCACGTTTATCCGAAAAACGGAATCTCAACTTTGTGCGAAAAACTTGCCGAAGGTTTGGCGGATAAAATAAAACTCGAAACTCCGGTCGAGAAAATTCTGGTTGAAAACGGTGCGGTCAAAGCGGTTCGGGCGAAGGGCGAAACAACCGAAGTTGCCGCCGTTATCAGCACTGCACCGGCGAATATCCTGAGCAAACTTGTCGAGGGAACTGACGATTTGAAAGAGTTTGCAAACTTTAAATACCGTCCGATGACTTTCGTTAATATGCGTTTCGAAGGACGGAATTTATTATCCGATACGGTTTTGTGGTTTCCCGAAGACGAGTTTCCGTTTTTCCGTCTGACCGAAGCACCGATCTCGATGCCGTGGCTTGCTCCCGAAGGCAAAACGATTATTACCGTTGATTTTGGTTGCGAAAAAGGAGATGAATTTTGGACGATGGATGAAGCGACGATTAGCGAATTGTGTTTGAAACATCTGACAAAAATAATTCCCGATGTGCGAGTGAGATTTTTAAGTTCGAGCGTTATTCGTACGCCGATTGCTTATCCGGTTTTTTTGAACGAATATGAATCGGAACGGCAGAATTTTGAAAAATCCACGAATGTTGAAAACCTTCTGAGCGTTGGACGAAACGGCGAATTCTCGCATATTTTTATGGAAGACGTTTACTGGCGAACCCGCAAAAAAGTTCAGCGTTTGATCGGGGAAATTGCTTAGATTTTTGCACTTAATTATGGCAGAATCACAAATTAGCTCTCGAAATATCGCATCATTTTCAGTTTTCTGTTAAAACTAATTCCCAACAACTTTAATATTTCGCACTCGGCGGAGATTTTTGTTCAAAATTCTGTCAAACAAAATAGAAAATGACCGACACGGACAGCAGAGACAAACTTAAAATTTTAGATGAAATGACGCGGCAGGTTCCAAAGAAGGGTTTGCCGAAGTATTTCTATATTTTGCCGTTTTTGCATCTGATGATCGTATTGCCGCTTGCTTATTATTTGAATATTTGGGCGGACGAAGGCTCGACCTTATATACGACGCAGAACGGTTTTTTCCAAACTTTGCAGAATACCTTGCAGGATGAAAAACAGGCTCCGCTGTATTTTTTGTTGATGAGTTTGTGGCGTTCAATCAACGATTCGATATTTTTTGCGAGACTTTTTTCAATGATTTGTTCGCTCATTTCAATCGGCATTTTATTCGATTTGGTGCGGAAAATATGGAACGAGAAAATCGCTGCGTTTGCCGCGTTCTTTTTTTCGATTCATCCTTATTTGATCTTCGTAAGTCTGGAAATTCGCGGTTATGCGTTGATGGTTCTGTTGTCGCTTCTGCTCATCAAATTATTTTTTACCGGACATCTCGAACGCCGAAAAACCGAGGTCGAACGTCAACGGATAATCACGAACAAACAGATTTTGTTTATTACTGTTGCGACTTTTTCGCTCTACACAAATTACTATCTGGGCTTTATTTTGGTGGCTCTGTTTGCGATTTTAATGGTCTTGGAGCGGTGGCGGGCGGCGGCGAAATATTTTTGGCAGATGCTGATCGTCGGTGTTTTGATAATCCCTCTGATTTGGGCGATAAAGATGCAATTTGCCATCAACACGGGCGGTTATTTTCCATCAACGAACTGGATCGAAGGACTAAAAATGATATGGAATCACTTTTTAACTTTCGTTCTGCCGACGGAGATTTACACACCTGAGAATCAGACATTTATCTCGTTCGTAAGAGTCTGGCTGGTGCGGGTTGCGGGATTGACTGCGGTAATTGTGCTGCTTTTCAAGCGAAGAATTTTCAACGGAAGAGTGCTGATATTCGGCACTCTTTCCGCAGTGATTTTCGGATTTTTATATCTTGCTTATTTTCTGCTGAGCGTGTTTTACATAGAAATTCGCCACGCTGCGGTTTGGTTCGCTTCGGTTTATTTATTGATGACGGCGGTTTTGGCAGAATTGTTTCACTATGAACGAAGGGAAATAAAGAAAAGCATCGGTATTTACGCGGTCGGTGTGTTGGCGGTCGTGCTGTTATCTTTTTATATTTACGGAATTTATGCAATTTACCCGAATTTGACGAAACGCGGTGATTGGGCGAGAGTCGGCAGATTCATCGAGCAAAACGAAAAAGCGAATCAGCCGGTAATCGTTTTTCCGAACTATGATGCGATAAATTTACCCTACTATTATGCGGGGAAAAATAAAATACTGCCCGACGAAAATTTTTTCAAATGGGATTATGAAGCAGAATTCGGTTCGGCGGATTCGCAGACGAAACAAACTGAATATGTAGTTTCGACAATTCCCGAACGTGCCGAAGAGATTTGGCTGGTAACGGAAGATGGCTGTCAGCGGACGAAAGCCTGTCTGCCTTTGGAAAAATTCGTCAAAGAGAATTACACTATTATAGAAACGACAGATTTTTACAAGGAACGAGTCAGACTTTTAAGGAAAAAATGAACGAAGAAAATTTACAAACCGGAAAAAATCCGAAAGAAATCGTCCGCTGCGAAGAATGCGACCGCGAAGTTGATACATATTACACATTTATCAGCCCGACCAACGAAGAACGCCACGTCTGCTGGGAATGTCAGATGCGTGACGAAAAAGGCTTCAACGCCAAACGCGATTTCAGCCGGCGTTCGCGTCGCGGGATTATACCAAGATAATTCGATTTTAGATTGCCGATTTTAAATTTAGGATTGTTAAGATTTTCTTGAATCCAAAATCGGCAATCTAAAATCCAAAATCGAAATATGGCTATCAAAAAGATTACAGAATATCCCGCAGAAGTTTTAGCACAAGTCGGCAAACCCGTAACGGACTTCGGCGAGGAGTTGCAGAAACTCTGCGACGATATGTATGAAACGATGTATGACGATGAAGGTGTCGGACTTGCCGCACCGCAGATCGGTTTGAATTTGCGTCTGTTCGTAATGGATTGCGAAGGCATCAAACTCATCGCTGCCAATCCAGAGATCATCGAAACATCAGGCGAACAAAGTTCACAAGAAGGCTGTCTTTCACTCGGCAAACATCCTGCAGTCGTCGTTCGTCCTGCAAAAGCAAGGCTCAAAGCTCAGGACGCAAACGGCAAATGGTTCGAAGCGGAAGCGGAAGGCTATGCCGCACGTTGCTTTATGCACGAAACTGACCATTGCGACGGCAAATTATTTATTGATCACCTACCGAAAATGCGTCGGGAAATGGTGATTAAAAAGTTTAAGAAAGAGAAGAAATTATATGGATAAATTACAGTATGTTATAATTCATCAGATTTACAGCTATTTGGATTTTAAGCGATGAAAATATTTAACCTCAAAATAATTTTTATAATAACTATTGTTATTGGACTTATCGGATTTTGGACAATTAGAACTTTTTCAAATCAACATTTCATTTCTAAAAGTAATTTATTAACTCCAAAAAACTCTCCAAAATCCATTAAAACACCGCCGAAAAATATCTCCGAAGATAAAATAATAAACCCTTATCAGGAATTTCGTTTTGAAGATTATCCTGTTTTTGAAATTTATAAAGGCAAGACTGCAAAACTCGACATTCCAAAAGATGATTTTGATCGAGAAAGATTGCAATGGGCGATTGATAATCAAAAAGTTAATTTTGCAGGGCATTATATTTTGACAAATTGGAGTTGTGGAATGTGGTGTTCGCGTTTTGCCGTAATTGATGCGAAGACTGGAAAAATAGATGGAGTGGATGTATCTCCACAAGTTTGTTTACCGCATTTGAAAGAAGAATTTGTTTGTAACGAAAATTTCCAAAGTATTGATTATACAATTGACAGCAAATTGTTAATTCTGTTTGGAATTCGATATAAAAATAATTCCGATGGCGAAAGAGGATTTCATTATTACAAATTTGAAAACGGAAAGTTTATACATTTGAAGTCAATAATGACCAAAGAACAACGCGATGCAATTCAGATTAAATTTGGTGAATCTGACGAGAAAGACAATAAAAAATTAGATTGTAATAAGCCAAGTGAATATAGTTTTGTTATAGTTGAAAATCCAAATCGGGGAGTTGGAGACATTCCTGTTCCTAAAGATTTGGATATTGTAATAGGAAAAGATGTTGTTGCAAAAATTGAATTACCGATAGCAGATACAGAAGCCAAAAATTTTCGTTTAATTTCTGTTGAAAAAGATAAAATCGGCTTTGAAATAAAAGTAAATTGGGGCGGTGGAAATTATTATTACGACATACAATACAATTTCAAATGTAAAGAAAACAATTTTTATCTTTACAAGGTGAAAAAGGATAGTTTTTCTACTACCAATCCTGATAGCGGAAACCTATTAGATAAAAAGAAGACAAAAATAATTAAAATTGAACCGAATATACCTATTGAAAAACTTGTGATGGTAGATTATTTGCAATGAGTAAGAATTGGCAAATTATTTAATTATCCTCTGCCTAAAATGCGGCGTGATATGTTGGTTAAAAAGTTTCGGAAAGAGAGGAAATGGGATTGAAGTAATCTTCGATAATTTTGAATCTTTAGATGAAAACTTCAAATACTTCATTTGAGAAAATTTTGCCTTTCTCGGTTAAATATATAAAGTTTTGATCGAATTCGATGAGTTCGGATTTCTTTAAATCATCTAATTTATCGGCAAATTCATCAAGCAGATCGCTACCGAAACGCTGTTTATATTTCTTCAGATCCAAACCTTTAGTTAGACGCAAATTTAAAAACGTGAACTCACTTGAAAGCTGCTTTTCGGTCAGATTTTCCGTTTCGACGATGGGCGATTTTCTGTTTTCGATTAACGAAACATATTTATTTGTATCGCGTTCGTTTGACCAGCGGGTTGCTTTTCCATCGAATGAATGAGCGGACACGCCGAAGCCGTAAACGGGTTCGCAGAGCCAGTATTTGTTGTTGTGTTTCGACTCGAAACCGTTTTTGGCGAAGCTTGAAATCTCGTAATGTTCAAAGCCTTTTGCCGCAACTTTTTGCGTCATTAATTGATACATTTCGCCCGCTAAATCTTCGTCCGGCTGAGGTTGCCGGTTTGTGCGAATCTGTTCGGCAAGCGGTGTTCCTTCGGTAATTTCAAGCAAATAAAGCGACAGATGTTCGGGATTCATATGTAACGCTTCGTCCAGATTTTTTTCCCAATCTTTCAAATTTTGATTCGGCAAACCGCCAATTAAATCGAACGATATATTTTCAAACTTTGCCTGCCGCAACAGTTCAAAAGTATTTCTCGCATCATTCGCATCGTGTCCGCGTGCCAGCAGTTTCAACGAACGATCATCAAACGTCTGCACACCAAAACTTGCCCGATTTACGCCTAAAGATTTAAAGTCCCGCAACTTTTCAAGCGAAACCGCTCCCGGATTCATCTCCAATGTGAATTCGGTTTTTTTATCAAACTCAAACTTTTCGTAAATTGCGACAAGAATTTTCTCAAGCTGTTTCGCCGTCAAAAGCGAAGGCGTTCCACCACCGAAATAAAGCGTTTCAACGCAATGCGTAATTCGCAGTTCGCAGTTCGTAATATCTGAAATCAAAGTATCAACATACCGTTCGACCGCATTATTATTGCGGTAAACATCAGTCGCAAAATCGCAGTAAGAACAACGCGATTTGCAAAACGGGATGTGTATGTAAATTCCGGCTTTATTCATTTTTTGGTAACACTATAAATCCTGCTTGAGTAAAATGTCTATCAAAAGCCAATGCCGTATCCAAATTTCTCTGTTGCATCACAACAAAAGAAATACAATCCGTCAGCGAATATCTTTTGTCGGAATGTTTTTGAAAATATTCCCATCCCGAATCAAGCAGTTTTTCGTCAACATGAATAATTTCAATAAGTCTGCTCTGCAAAAGATTATTACCAATTTCGACGGCTTTTGCGTGGCGGTTGCGATTATTGAAAAAGGTTACGATCTCGTCAAAAATGTATGTTGTCGTAATAATTTGAGGAGGGTTTTCAACAAGTTCCTGCCAATGCGAAAAAGCCGCTTGATGATTTTGGTCATCGGCGGCTTCAACGGCAATTAAATATCCTGCGTCTAAAAAAAGTGTTTTCATTTCTCAATACAAATATTCATCAAGATTTTCCGATGCGTCCTTGACTCCGACATCAACAGGATTTTTACCAATATCAAAAAGACTGTCTTTTTTACCGTTTGATTTGATGGATTCTGTCTTTCCTTGAAATCGTAAAAATTTCACGTAATCAGCAACCTTCTTTATCTCCGATTCTTCCAGCTTGTTTATATCTTCTAAAACTTTTTCTTTAATATTCATAGAGTTTTCCTCACACTTTAATTCTACACTAAGTTGTTTTTCGAGTGAATATTATTTCAAATCATAGTCATACCAGTAAATCATTTTGCATTGGAAAGGTTTATCGCTTCGGATTCTGAGAGTTTTATAAGTTACATTTTTCGGGAATGAATGTGTTTCGTGCTTTTCTCTATCTAAAGAAAATCCGATTAAAACTCCATCTTCTGCGATGCTATGTCTTGAAGATGCTTTAAGTTGATAAACTTTCCCATTTTCGTCTGTGAGTTTAATTTCAGGATTTATTTCCGTGCCGTTACTAAGTTCTATTTTCTTTAGATCATCAACTTCACCAATACTCTTTTCATAACCTTTGATGGAAAGCATAATTTTTTGAACTCGTTTTGTAGTTTCAAGAGGTTTTTCGGGATTTATTTCAAGCCATTCAGAAGTCACTTGAACATTTTCTGCAATCGTTTGCTTTTTGTGCATATTATTTAACGAATACATAAAAAACGCATAAAAGCCTCCAACGAAAAGTCCAATCAATAATAAAATTGATAAAATTACGATAATTTCTGTTTTCATAGTGTCATAAATACAAACTATGCACTTAGAAGGTTTTCGAGAGAACTTTTCCAATCATTTTGCAAATCGGAAACTTTAGTATTTATTTTCTCATCGCCATTGACATTGATTTTCAAATTTTCACCCGCAACTTTTCCGATAATTTCAAACGGACAATCGCCAATATTTTCTTTTATTATCTCAAGATTTTCCTTCGTAAAAGTTATCAAAATTCGTGATGGCGATTCGGAAAATAGTTGAGTTTTCGCGTCTAAATTCTTATTGTTCAACTCAACTTCCGCACCGTTTGATTTGTCGTTTAATGACGAAAAACATTGCTCGGCGATGGCAACGGCGAGTCCGCCGTCGGAGCAATCGTGGGCGGAATTTATTAGATGTCCGTCATTTAATTTCAGGCAAACATCCTGCACTTTTTTCTCTAAATTCAAATCAATTTTCGGGACTTTGCCAATTTCGATCAATTCATTCGTTGTGTAGCCGAGAATTGTTTGGGCATATTCGCTGACGGATAAATCGTCGTTTGTCGTTCCGAGAAGTGCAATTAAATCGCCTTCATTTTTGAAACCCTGCGTAATAATTTGCTTGGCATTTTCGATCAATCCGACCATTCCGATAGTTGGTGTCGGCAAAACGCCGTCGCCGTCGGTTTCGTTGTAAAATGAAACATTGCCGGAAATCACGGGCGTTTCAAACATTTCGCAGGCTTCTTTGATGCCGTCAATCGTTTCGGAAAACGCCCACATAATTTTCGGGCGTTCCGGCGAAGCAAAATTCAGGCAATTCGTCACAGCAATCGGTTTTCCGCCGACGCAGACGTTGTTTCGAGCTGCTTCCGCGACCGTTAATTTCGCACCTTCTTTCGGATTGACCGCCGAAAATCTGCCGTTGCCATCAAGACACATCGAAATTGCCCGCCGTGTTTCTTTGACGCGAACCACTGCCGCGTCCGCACCCGGCAAAACCGCCGTATTTGTGCGAACCATATGATCGTATTGCTCATAAACAAAATGCTTCGAGCAAATGTTCGGCGAAGCGAGAAGTTTTTTCAAAACTTGTTCAAGGTTCAAAGTTTCACGTTCAAAGTTTTTTGGTTCAGGTAACTTTGAACCTTGAACTTTGAATTTTGAACTCTGCTTTGGAGCAGCCATCGGACGATTATAAAGCGGTGCGGATTCCGTCAATTTATCAACCGGCAAATCCGCCATTAATTCGTTATGATGATAAATTTTCAAACGATTTCCTTCGACGACTTTGCCGATGACGACCGCATCCAAATCCCATTTATTGAAAACCTCGACGAGTTCTTTTTCGCGTCCGGCTTTCGCAACGATCAACATTCTTTCCTGCGATTCGCTCAGAAGCATTTCGTAAGCCGTCATTGCCGTTTCGCGTTGCGGCACATCGTCTAAATAAAGCTCTAAACCGTTACCGGCACGATCCGCCATTTCAACCGATGAACTCGTTAAACCCGCCGCTCCCATATCCTGAATTCCTTCGATTGCACCGGAACGCATTGCTTCAAGGCACGCTTCGAGTAAAAGTTTTTCAAGAAAAGGATCGCCAACTTGAACCGTCGGACGTTTCTCTAACGCCTCATCATCAAATTCCGCCGAAGCCATCGTTGCCCCGTGAATTCCATCACGTCCCGTTTTTGCCCCGACATACATTACCGGATTTCCGATTCCCGACGCTTTTCCAAAGAAAATCTGATCTTCACGAACAATTCCGAGTGCGAACGCATTAACCAGCGGATTCAAATTATACGCTTCATCAAAAACGACTTCGCCACCGACCGTCGGGACACCGAAACAATTACCGTAGTGAGCAATTCCTTCGACCACACCTTTTAAAATAGATTTATTTCGATTGCCGTGTTTTTTGTGGTCGAGATGTCCGAACCGAAGCGAATTCATCGCCGCAATCGGTCTTGCTCCCATTGTGAAAACGTCCCGCAAAATTCCGCCGACTCCGGTTGCCGCACCTTGAAACGGTTCGATAAACGATGGATGATTGTGAGATTCGACCTTGAACGCAATACACCAACCGTCGCCAATATCAACCACGCCCGCATTTTCGCCCGGCGGAACGACAACACGCTTGCCCGTCGTCGGCAGGCGTTTCAAATGAACACGCGAAGATTTATAAGAACAATGTTCTGACCACATTACACTGAAAACACCGAGTTCCGTAAAATTCGGTTCGCGTCCCATAATTTCTTTAATGCGTTCGTATTCATCGGGAGAAATTCCGTGTTCGGCAATAAGTTCAGGCGTGATTTCGGTTGTGTTCATTGTAATTGTTGCTCACTTTGTTAAATATTTGTCATTGAAAATGAAAGAGAGAGTTTATTATTGAAAACTGTTTTTTTCAAATTTGCTATAATGTTTGAAAAACTTTTCGTATAAATTATGAACAAATATTTTACCGTAAAACTTTCATCACTACTGATTATTTTTGCTTTGAGTATTTCGAGTTATGCTCAAAAAACATATTTCCCGACAAGCGAAAAATGGGAAACACGGACAGCGGAACAATCAAAATTTAATGCGGCAAAATTGAAGGAAGCGATTGAATTTGCAAAAGTGAACGAGGCGAAAGCTCCACGCGATCAGGAACTTTCGCAGGCACAGACATTCGGACGCGAACCATTCGGCGAATCGGTCGGAGCTTACAAAACCCGCGGCGAAATGACGGGAATTATTATCAAAAACGGTTATATCGTGGCGGAATGGGGCGAGCCGTTGCGGGTTGATATGACGCATTCGGTGACGAAAAGTTTTTTGACGAGCGTCGTTGGTTTGGCGTTTGACCGCAAGTTGATTGCGAATTTGCAAACACCTGTTTATAAAGAAATTGCTCCTGTTTCAGTTTATAATCCTTTGGTTAAATACGACGATGCGGAAAAATTCGGGAAATCAAAATTCTTAGAACTATTTGAATCGGAACACAATAAAAAAATCACTTGGGAAAATCTTTTGCAGCAAAACAGCGATTGGGAAGGGACACTTTGGAATAAACCGGATTGGGCGGATCGTCCCGATAAAGACGCTTCGACGTGGCTCACGCGGACGCGAAACGAGCCGGGAACGGTTTTTGAATATAACGATGTTCGCGTCAATTTACTGTCACTTTTGGTGTTGAATGTTTGGCGAAAACCGTTGCCGCAGGTTTTGAAAGAAAACATTATGGACGAAATCGGTGCTTCGCAAACGTGGCGTTGGCACGGTTACGAAAATTCGTTTGTTTTGATTGACGGGCAAATTATGCAATCGGTCAGCGGCGGTGGACATTGGGGCGGCGGAATGTTTATCAACGCCCGTGATTTGGCACGTTTCGGATATTTGATTTCACAGAACGGAAACTGGAACGGCAAGCAATTGCTGTCAAAAGAATTTTTGAAAATGGCGGAAACGCCGAGCATCGCGAATCCGACTTACGGATTTATGAATTTTTACTTGAATACCGATAAAAAACTTTATCCGAACGCTCCTGAAGGCACACTTGCTTTCTTGGGCAACGGCACGAATATTGTTTACATTGACCGGAAAAACAGCATCGTAGTTGTTGCACGCTGGATCGAGAATTCCAAAATTGATGAGTTTTTAGGAAAGATTTATACAAATTTGGAATAGTTTTTAAATTGGAAAGAATAAGAATTTTGCCCGCGAATAAACGCGAAATTACGCGAAAAAAAGAATAAAACAAAACAAAAACTATAAAAAAATATCCGCGAAAATCTGCCCGATCCGCATAACCCGCGTTCTATTTCTTATGTTTTACACAAAATTATGCAGTTACAAAAAATTATATTTCACGCAGTTCTAATTATCTTTGCGGTTTCAAATATCGCTTGTGCGAACACGGCTTTTACCGATTCGGATTCGGACGAATTGCCGCTGCCGAAAGAGCGTCCGCAGTTTGAAGTGGAAACCGTGGCGACGGGTTTGGAAGTTCCGTGGTCGATCGTTTTTGCTCCCGACGGACGGGTTTTTGTAACCGAGCGTCCGGGCAGAATACGTGTGATTGATAACGCCGGGAATTTACAGGAGAAACCGCTGTTTATTGTCAAAGATGTCGAACTCGACAATGAAACGGGTTTGATGGGAATGACTCTGCATCCCGATTTTGCGGAAAATCATTTGCTTTACTTTGCTTATGTTTACGAAATGGACGGCGATAAATTCGTGCGTGTGAGTCGTTATAAAGAAACAGGTGATAATTTAATTGATGGAAAAACGATCATCGAAAACATTCCCGCCGCCAAATATCACGCCGGAATGCGGCTCGGATTTTCGCCGGTTGATAAGAAACTTTACGTTACGACCGGCGACGGCACGAAGCAGAAGCGTTCGCAGGATTTGAGCTCAATCAATGGAAAGACTTTGCGTTTGAATGATGACGGCACGATCCCGGCGGACAATCCGTTCGTCAACACAAAAGATGCCCGTCCTGAAATCTGGACTTACGGACATCGCAACGCTCAGGGGATGGATTGGCAGCCGGGAACGAATCTGATGTGGCAGTCGGAACACGGACCGAGTTTGATTGACGGCGTTTCATACTTCAAAAAACGCACCGGCGGCGATGAAATAAATATTGTCGAACGCGGCAAAAATTACGGTTGGGACAAAATCTCGCACGATATGACGAAAAAGGGGATGGAAACGCCGCTGATCGAATATTCGCCCGCCATTGCTCCGGCAAGCGGAATTTTTTATCGCGGTGAAGCATTTCCGGAATTCAAAAACAGTTACTTTTTCGGTGCGTTGAAGGGCGAATCAATTATCAGATTGGTAATTGACGGACGAAAAATTACGGCACAGGAATATCTGCTCAAAAAGAAATACGGACGTATCCGCGAAGTTGCGGTGAGTCCCGAAGGTTATATTTATGTTTCAACCTCGAATCGTGACGGACGTGGCGATTCTGCTAGGGAAGATGATAGAATTTTGCGGATTGTGCCGAAGAAATAATTGTTTAATTGGACTGCGGGCATCCCTGCCCGCAAGTGTGTGGTTTGCAAATAACTTGATTTCCTAAAATCCTTGCGGGCAGGATGCCCGCCGTCCGATGTTGAAATATATTGTGATTTGTTTCAAACTCAATCGTAATGACTCCGAAAACAAATAATTTAAAATCATTCATCGGCAAATGTGTCGAGCTTACGAATCGAAAACTCGATGAAGCGATTCCGACGCAAAATGTTGAACCGAAAAGATTACATCAGGCGATTCGGCATAGCACTTTTGCGGGTGGAAAGCGGTTTCGTCCGTTTTTGGTCTTTGCCGTCGGGGAAACTTTCGGGGCAAATAGCGAGAATTTAGAAAGCGTGGCGGCGGCGATTGAGATGATTCATACATATTCGCTGATTCACGATGATCTGCCTTCAATGGACGATGACGAATTGCGGCGTGGACGGGCGACTTTACATATCGAATTCGATGAAGCGACGGCGATTCTGGCGGGCGATGCGTTGCAGAATATGGCGTTTCAAATCGTTGTTGAAGATAGAAAATTATCGGCGGAAATGCGGATTTTGTTGGTGCAGGAATTAGCGAAAGCGGCGGGAACTCCTTTTGGAATGGTTGCCGGACAGCAGATGGATTTGGATGCGGAAGGTTTTGAAAACAAAGTTTCACTGGAAGAATTGGAAGAAATCCACAAAGCAAAAACGGGTGCGATGATTCGCGTTGCGGCTCGCGTCGGAGCATTGGTTGCGGGTGCAAATGACGCGGAACTGGAAGCAGTTACGAATTATGCGGCGGGATTGGGTTTGTTGTTTCAGATCACCGATGATTTACTGGACGTAACGCAGACGACGGAGATTTTGGGCAAAACAGCGGGAAAAGACGTAACCGCGGACAAGGCAACTTATCCGGCGTTTTACGGAATCGAAGCAACGCGGGATTTGGCGAAAAAAGTTTGCGATGATGCCTGTGCGGAACTTGCAAAGATCGAACGAAATACGGATATTTTGTGCGAAATTGCGGAATATATTTTGAATCGGAAGAAGTAATAAGTGAAACGCAGATGGGCAAACGAGTCGTTTGCGTTCGAGTCGCGGAATAAACGGAAATTTTTGTTTATTGTGTGTTTCTTTCATAAGTTGATTCGGTTTGCCCCGCAAGAATCAAGCGTGCCGATGAGTAGCAACAGCGAAATAAATTTAGCAAAACTTTGGAAACCTTTGGTGGTGGCGATTGCCGTCGTGTTTTTATATGCGACGGTTTTGTCGCGTTTGGGCGAACATTGGTGGACGGATGAGAATTATTCGCACGGGTTGCTCGTGCCGTTCGTGATCGCTTTTATTATCTGGTTCAAGTTCGATGAGATTCGTAAGAGTCCGCAAACTCCGCAGTTTTGGGTTGGCGGTTCGATTGTCGTGGTCGCGTTGCTGATGCTGCTCGGAGGAACGCTCGGTGCGGAACTGTTTTTGCAGAGAATCTCACTTATGCTGATGCTGGTCGGCGTGATCATTTACTTTTTTGGCGAACGTATCTTGCGGATGTTGGCGATTCCGTTTATTTTACTGCTTCTTGCGATTCCGATTCCGCAGATTATTTTTAATAAAATCGCATTTCCGTTGCAGATTTACGCGTCGCAAATGGCAGTTTGGGGAATTCGTCTATTCGGCGTGCCGACGGTTCGTAAGGGCAATGTGATCGAGATTCTGCCCGAGGGTGCGGTGCAGATTATTGCTCTCGAAGTCGTCGAAGCGTGCAGCGGAATTCGGTCATTGATGACGTTGATGACGCTCGCTCTGATTCTGGCATACTGGACGCGGAACACGATCAAGGATCAGACCGATGTGCGGTTTTCATTTATCAAAAATGCTGATTTTTGGCGTGGTTTGATATTGATGTTTTCGGCGATTCCGATTGCGATTTTAACAAATGCCGGACGGGTTATGGCGACGGGCGTTCTGACATATTCCTACGGTAGTAAGGCGACCGAAGGTTTTGCTCACGATGCCGCCGGATGGCTGGTTTATGTTATCGCGTTAGTTTTATTGATCGGTTTGAATTTAATTTTGAAGCGGTTTATGAGTTGGAAACCAAAGAGTTCGGAGTTCGGAGTTCAGAGTTCGGAGTTCAAGAATCAAGATTCAAAATTATATTTGTTAATCGGCATTTTGATTGTCGGCGGGTTGTTTATCAATTGGTTCGAGCAACGCGGCGAAGCGGAAATCGAGCGAAAACCTCTGGCGGAACTTTCGACGAATTTGGGCGAATGGCGGCAGAAGGGAAGTAATATAGAATTCGGTGAAGAAACAGAAAGCGTCTTGAAAACGAGCGATTATATAATGCGTGAATACGTTAAAAACGGACGCGTCGCCAATTTATATATCGGTTATTACGCCTCGCAGAAAACAGGTTCAACCTATCACAGTCCGCAGAATTGTCTGCCGGGTGCAGGTTGGGAAATGCAGCAGCCGGAAGTTATCGAAATCACCACGCCGGACGGGAAAATTTTTGAAGCAAATCGTTACAAAATAAAAAACGGTAAGTTTGAAGAAATAATGTTATACTGGTATCAAGGTCGCGGACGAGCGGTCGCAAGTGAATACAAAGACAAGGTTTATACGGTTTTAGACAGCGTTTTGCGACAGCGTTCCGATGGTTCGATGGTTCGCGTGATGACCGCAGTCGGTAAAGACGAATCAAAAGCCGAACGGGAAGCTATTGATCTTGCCGCCCAAACCGCCGATCAACTTTCCGAATTTATTCCGAATTAAAGGTAGTCGCAGATGCAGAATTAGTTGTATAATAAGTTGCTGTTTAGTGAATCGCTAATTAACATAGTAGATTTTCTCAATTTACAGATTTTCTGATTTTCCAGATATTCCATTTTCCGCTAATTTATCCTTTTTACTTTTAAAAATCTACGTTATACTTTCCGTTAATCCTCAAAAAATCAGAAAATTTTAAGTCTTTGAAATTAAAAGATGGTTAAATTCTTCACGCTAAGTAAATACCTTCAAACATTTTAAATAAATTTTCTGAAAAATTGAATGGATTACTAATTTTTAATAAATGCCGATTAAAAACGGCGGACATTAAGTTACGGGATTAAACCTGTAAAATTGACAACCGGAATATTTCAAAGTTCTTCGATGGAAGGTTGCCCCCTTCTTGACGAAAGACGGCGAAAATAAAGTCGCAAATTCAATTCTCGAATGATCGTTGCCCCGATTATCCGAAAACGAAGATTCGCAACGCATTTATTTTTTTTAGGGATAAATGTATTTAAATAAAATGAATTATAGAGAGTGCCAAGTTTCTACATCCCGAATTTTATTCACACTGACCGTTTTGTGCGGTCTGTTCTTGTTCGCGTCCTGCGGACAATCGCTCGAAAGTCATCTGACACGCGGCGAAGAATTCCTGAAACAACGAAAATTTGAAGAAGCGGCGATGCAGTTTCAAGCGGCGACGCAAATCGACGTGAAATCTGCCGAAGCTCACTGGGGTTTGGGGCGGGCTTACGAAGCACAGGGAAAATTTTTGGAAACGGTCGAAGAATTGCGAAAAGTTTCCGAACTTGCTCCCGGTAATCTGGAAGCAAAAGCAAAACTCGGCAATTATTTTCTGCTCTTTACTCCTCCGCAGATCGAAGAATCAAGTAAAATCCTGCAAGACATTTTCAAACGCAACAAGAATTTTATCGAAGGTCATATTCTGCAAGCGAGTATTTTTTCGGCACAGGAAAAACCTGAAAATGAGATCGTTGCTGTTTTGGACAAAGCGATTTCGCTCGACAAAAAACGCACCGAATCTTATCTGGCAAAATCACGCTTTTTTATGAAGATAAATAAAGCGGATGCGGCGGAGCAGGCGATTAAAGAAGCGATTGCGGCGGATGATAAAAAGGCACTCGGTTATATTGAATACGGGCGGTTTTTGACTTACGCAAATCGCGGTGATGAATCGGAAGCGAAGTTTTTGCAGGGAATCACGGTCGAACCGAAAAATATCGAAGCGAGAGAAACTTTGGCGAATCATTATCTGGTCAGACGCGAACTTGAAAAGGCGGAAAATGCTTACAAAGACTTGGTCAAAGTGCAGAATAATTCGCCCGAAAGCCGGATGGAACTGGCGGGTTTCTACAACATTGTAGCGAGAGATAATGAAGCGATAAATGTCTATCAGACAATTTTGAAAGATGCTCCCGAATACGCGAGAGCGAGATATAAATTGGCTGAAATCTATCTGGAACAGAAGGAATTTGCAAAGGTTAATGAGGAGGTCGAGAAACTTCTTTCGATAAATGAAACGGATTCGGAAGCGTTGATGCTGCGGGCGAGAGTGAATCTGGCGATGGACGACGCGGAAGCGGCGGTGGCGGATTTAGAAGAAGTTTTGAAAAAACAGCCGAGTTTGCAGACGGCACTTTTTTATATGACGCAAACGCGGCTCGCTCTCGGACAAGTTACGCAAGCTCGGGCGTTTATCGGCGATTTGGAGAAATATCATCCGGCTTACAAACGCATCGCACTACTAAAAATTCAAGCCGCATTTTCAGCCGCTGAACCGCAGATCGCTTTGCAGGAAGCCGACAAACTTATCAGTTCGACGGAAAAGGCTTATGCGATTAACGCGGAAAATTCGCAGGAACTCGAAGATTTGAGAGTTCGCGGTATAACTTCACGCGGAATTGCTAATCTGCAACTCGGAAATGCTGCGGAAGCCGAAAAGGATTTACTTGAAGTCGTCAAACTTTCGCCGGGTTCGGCGGGTGCGAAGATAAATCTGGCGAGAGTTTATGTTGCGGACGGAAATTTTGAAAAGGCTCAGGCATTATACGCAGAAGCTCTGACGCAAGACGACACGAGTTTCGATGCTCTGAGCGGTTTGGTTGCAGTTCTGATTAAACAAAAAGAATTTGACAAGGCACAGACGAAAGTTGACGAAGCGATACAGAAATTCGGCAGCGATAAGAAAACTCTGCCGGCTTTGTATTATTTGAAATCGGATGTTTTTTCAGCAAGCGGCAAACTCGATGCGGCGGAAGCGGAACTCAAAAAAGCGATTACGGCGGATGAGAATTATCTGCCCGCTTATTCGGCTTATGCTTCGATTTTAATTGCAAAAAATCAAACCGACGCGGCACTTTCACAGTATCGCAAAGTTACGGAAATGAAGCCGTCTGCATCGGTTCATACTTTGATCGGAATGCTTGAGGAAGGCAGACAGAAATTTGACGAAGCCGAGAAAAATTACCGTAAGGCTCTGGAAATAAATCCTGAAAGTCCGATTGCGGCAAATAATCTGGCGTGGTTGATCGCCGATCAGAATCGCGGGAATTTAGACGAGGCTCTAAAATTCGCACAGGACACGGTTGATCGCAACAGAAAAGTCGCGGGCTATTACGACACGCTTGGTTGGGTAAATTTTAAAAAAGGATTTTATCCGCAGGCGGTAGAAAGTTTCAGAATGGCGGTGTCGCTCGAAGAAGCTGACGCAAAAAAAGAGGGAAGACCGGCGAATTCCGGCTTTCGGCTACGCCTGGGAATGGCTCTGAATTCGGTCGGCGATAAAGATTCGGCACGGCGGGAAGTCGCTGCTGCTTTGCAAAACGGCAAGGAAGGTTTTAGTTCGGAAGAATTGCAGAGTGCGAAAAGCATTCTGTCCGGCAGTTAAGTTTTTTTTCGACAGGAGATTGAAGAAAATGTATTTTTTATTATTTGAAAGCAACAATTTAATTTTGGGTTATGTGCCGGAAACTGTCGGATTATTGATCTTCGGCGTGGCTCTGGTGGCGGTTACGATTTTTCTGCGGTGGATTCTCGGCGAAAAAGAAGCTGAAAAGTCGAAAGAAGAAAATTTGGAAATGATAGTTAACCAAATAAATAAATAGTTGAAAAACGAAAACGGATGATAGAAAAAAAAAGAATTGATTTCGGAAAGTTTTTAAGAGGAGTTAGGTAAAAAAGAGATGAGTGTTGAATTCAGACAAAGATCAATAAATGATTTCTGGCGGATGCTGAAACGGCGTAAATGGTTGATTCTATTGCCGATTATCACGATGACATCAGCAATCGGTTATGTCGTTTACAAATTGCCGAGCGTTTATGAATCGAAAACCGTTTTAACCGTCAAACCGCCGACAATTCCGAATACGGTCGTACAGCCGCTTTCGACGACGGATTTGATTCAACGCATCGAAACCATTAAACAGCAGGTTCAAAGCCGTTCGTCGCTCGAACCGATGATTGCTAAATATAATCTTTTTGAACTCGAACGAAATGCCGGTGTACCGACTGAAGTGATGATTGACAGTATGCGGAAAAATATCGTCGTTGATCTGGAAAAGACTGACAACGAAAAACTGGCGGCGTTCAAAATCGCCTACCGCGACCGGACACCCGAAGCGGCACGCAACGTGACGGCGGAAGTTGCGAGCAAGTATATCAATGCGATGGTTCTCGATACGCAGGAAGAAGCGACGAATACGCAGGAATTTATTGACGGCGAACTTCAGCAGAAGAAAACGAATCTGGATGTGCTGGAAAAAGAGCGGCTCGGAATAATGATGCAGAATGTGGACACGCTGCCGGAAGCGGCTCAGGGCTTGATCGCTCAACTCGAAGGTTTGCGTAAGAATGAGGAAAATTTGAGTAAGGATATTCAAAGTTTGAACGCCGAAAAAGGTCGTCTGAACGACGGCACGCGGGCGTTGAATAGTCAGATTCGGTTGGTCGAAGATTTAGGCGAAAAGGACATCAAAGAAAATCTGAAAAGTGCTTCCGACATCACGAAATCACCGGCGTATGCTTCACTCGTTCAAAAACGGGCGGAACTAACGGCGAAATTGAAAAGTCTGAAATCGCAATATACCGATAAAATGTCGTTGGTTGTTGATATTAAAGAACAGATCAAAGCCAATGAAAAAGAAATAGATTTGCTGAAATCGAGTGCGGATAAAACCGTCGAGGACATCAGCCGTTCGAGCGACATCAAAGCTGACATTCAAAAACGCAGTTTTGAAATTGAAAAGCAAAGAATCGAAGGGCAGCTTTCAAATATAGATTCGCAAATCAGTTTCAAGGAACAGCAAATTCAGCAGAACGGTGGGCAAATACAGATGCTTCAATCGAAATTGAATACGATTCCGAATGTCAAAGTAATGCTCGAAGGTGTTGAGGCGAAATATCAATCGGCGGTCAAGGCTTATGATGAACTTTCGTCAAAAAAAGATAATGCCCAATTGATCGTCAACCGGGCAAGCAAGGCACAGGGCGAAACGATTGAAGTGATTGATCCGGCGAATTTACCGACATCGCCGGTTGCTCCGAAACGCGGAATGCTGACGGCACTCGGTGGTGCGATTGGCTTAATGATCGGATTGTTTCTAGCGGCTTTATTTGAAATACCGCGTTTATTTAAGATTCAGAGCATCGAGGACGCAAAGCATTACACTGGTTTGCCGCTGCTTGCCGCCGTTCCGCCGCTTTTAACGCAAAACGAAATTTCGTGGCGAAAGCGTTCACACTGGTTGAAAGTATTGGCGGGAATTGCCGTGGCAATCGGTGTTATACCGCTGTTAATTATGGCGGTTCAGGCTTCGCGGGTTTTTGAGCGAGTTGTCTCGTAGAAAAGTTTAGAGAGTTTTGGGAGTTAAGAGAGTTTAAGAGAGAAAGACAAAGAGGCGAAAAAAATGTATAGAGAATTTTTCAAAATAGAAGACACACCATTCACTTTAACACCCGATCCGCGGTTTATCGTGTTCACACCGAGTTATAACGAGGTTTTAGCGAGTCTTTATTACGGCTTGGAAAACGCGAAAGGGTTGATCGTTTTGACGGGAGAGGTCGGAACGGGGAAAACGACGGCTCTGCGTTGGATTCTGCGGCGGCTCGATTCGAGCGTTTTGGCAGCTTATGTTTTTAATCCGCGGCTTTCGATTGATGAATTTTATCATCACGTGACGCAGATGCTCGGCATTAAAAATTGGGATAACAAAGCGGAACTTCTGACCGAAATGGGCAGAGTTTTAGAAGATCGTCATCGTCGCGGACTTCGCACTGTTTTGATTATTGACGAAGCACACGAACTTTCGGATTACGTTCTCGAAGAAATTCGTCTTTTGATGAACTTCGAGTCGGACAATGCGAAGCATTTGCAGATCGTTTTGACCGGACAGCCGGAGTTGCGTGAGAAATTGAATCAGGCGAACTTGCGTCAACTCAAACAGCGTGTCGCCCTGCGTTGCAATATGCACCAACTTCCGAATGTCGAGGAAGTCGAGCGATATATTACCGAAAGATTGCTCATCGCCGGTTCGGAACAGCCGAATATTTTTACGCCGGGGGCGATTGATTTTATTTTTCAGTGTTCGGAAGGAATTCCGCGACAGATCAACAATATCTGCGACAACGCGATGCTGGCGGCGTATGCGGCGGGCGAGCAGATTATCGGCAGACAAACTATCGAGGAAGTTGCGGATAATCTGGATCTGTTGCCGCGTCAGCAGGAAATTATTTCAAACAATGAAAGAGTCGGCGAAGTAAATTCGGCAAGAGTTCTGACATCGGAAGCCCGCGAAGAACTTTGGAAAAATCAGTCGCGTGTAAATTCAGCCGAAAAAAAGTCCGCGTTCCGAAGCGAAAGGAATGAAAATCAGCAATCGCAGGCAAATAAATCATATAACGGAAATGGCAACAATAACGGTAACGGTCAAAATCAAATTGCCTTCGATGACCTCGACGACGAAATAAATCTCGAAATTGAAGAGATCGGCGGATTCTACTAGAGAGTCAAGAGTGGAGAGTGGAGAGTTCAAGAGTTTAAGAGTTTAGGAGTTTGAGAGTTTGAGAGTGAAACTAAAACTTGGAACAAATTATCAAAATATCTCTTGACTCCTAACTCTTTAACTCTCCACTCTCCACTAATTAAAGATATGAGCATTCTTAAAGCATTAGAAAAAAGACAAAGCGAGCATCCTTCCGAAGATTGGATGGAAGATCGGAAATCCGCGAAGGTCAATGCGGATAATGTCGTGCCGTTTGATAAAAGCGGGAAAAGCAATTTTAACAACAATGGCAGCGGCGAAAGCACTAACGGCAAAAGGTCGGAAGATAATTTGTCGGAGATGTTCAAAGATGAAAATCTGAAAATCGGTAAACCAAGTTCGGCGTTCAATGAGCAGTCGGCTTCCTTAGTTGGGACGGCACTCCCTGATATGGAAACTAATTTAACTGCTGGGGCAACTTTGAACGCCGTTAGTTCAGCACGTCCTGCCAAACCTTCGCTGCCTGAGTTCGCTCGGTGGGAAGTTGAGGCAGAGCGTGTTGAACCACGTCTCGTTGCGATCACGCAGCCGCATTCGAACTACTGCGAAGAATACAGAAGTCTGCGAACACAGGTTCTGCACAGAAGCCAACGCCAGAAATTGCAGGCGATTGTTATTGCCAGCGTTAATCCTTCGGAAGGGAAAACCGTCACCGCACTTAATCTTTCGTGGCTTTTGGGACAGACCGACGAGGTCAATTGTCTGATCATTGATGCGGATCTGCGGATGCCGAGTTTAACGGATTATCTCGGAATTGAAACCGATAAAGGTTTATCTGATGTGTTGACGCGGGATGCGTCGCTGATTGATTCGATTGTTAAACTCGATCCGTCGGGTTTGCATTTATTACCGGGCGGCGAAGCGAGACACGATGTTGCCGAACTGATTTCGGGTCCGAAATTTAAGGAAATTCTGCGGGAAGCACGCGGAATGTTCGATTATGTTATCGTTGACGCTCCGCCGCTCGGAATTTTTACCGATGCCGCCGTTCTGATCGAGCAAGCCGACGGAGCAATTCTCGTGGTGCGGGCGGGTAGAACGAAATACGGTGCGGTCGATACGATTCTCGAAACGCTTCCGCGTGATCGAATGCTCGGTGTTGTCCTCAATCAAAGTGAGGAAGTTTTGACCGAAACGAATTACGGTTATTACGGGAAAAACAGAACGAGTGAATGATTCGAGATTTTAGATTCAAGAATTAAAACTTGAAAAACGCCATTTTTTTGAAAACCCTCCAAAAGTAGTTGAGAAAACAAGCATTTCTTTCAGTAATCAGAACTAAAGTTTAATGAGTGGAACAAGATTCAACACACGAATTGTTTGGTTGATTTTCGCAGATATTGCAATAATATACGGCGGAATAATGCTGGCTTTGTATCTGCGTTTAAGTTTTACGGGAGCGGAATTCCAACTCAACGAAAACAATGGTTGGTACAAAATCGCTCTCGCCACATTAGTTTGTTTGTTGATTTTATACTTTTACGATTTATACGATTACACGGTCATTGCTAACCGCCGCGAACTTCTGCTGCGACTCGTACAGTCGCTCGGTATTGCGTGGGCATTGCTCGCCCTGCTGTTTTATTTCGTGCCGCCGCTTTTAATTGGACGCGGTGTTTCGGTGTATTCGGTCGTTATCGTTTTAGTCGCTCTGCTCGGTTGGCGGATTCTGATTCACAGTCTCACGGGACATCCCGACATCGGTGAGAAAATTCTCATTGTCGGAACGGGACAGGCGGCTTTCGACACGGCAAACATTGCTTGGGAAAGACGCGACGCGGGTTATCGGATCGTCGGATTTATTTCTGAAAACGGTCACGTTCAGCCGGAAAAAATTGGTGAAGCAAATGTTTTGGGAACAACAAAAGATCTCGAAAGTATCATCAAAACCGGAAAGGTTGATCGCGTTGTCATTGCCGTCCGCGAGAGACGCGGAACTTTTCCGACCGAAACGCTTCTGAAAATGAGTCTGGCGGGCGATGTCAGCATCGAGGAATGCACATCATTTTTCGAGCGGGTGACGGGAAAAGTTCATCTGGATCTGTTGCGTCCGTCGTGGTTAATCTTCGGCGGTCGGCAGAAAGATACGAAGTTAAAAACGGTTTCGCGGGAAGCAATTCATAGATTATCGGGTTTGATCGGTTTCGTTATATCACTGCCGATTTCCTTAATTACGGCGATTTTAATCAAACTTGATTCAAAGGGTCCGATCTTTTACAAACAGGAAAGAATCGGAATCAACGGGAGACCTTTTGACGTGATAAAATTCCGCTCGATGAAAACCGATGCCGAAAAAGACGGCAGACCGATTTGGGCAAAGTCCAACGACGATCGTGTAACTCGTGTCGGTAGGGTAATTAGGAAAATCCGTGTGGATGAAATTCCGCAGTTTTGGAATATCATTAAAGGCGAAATGAGTTTCGTCGGACCGCGACCGGAACGACCGCATTTCGTTTCGCAGCTTGCCAAAGAAATTCCATTTTACGAACATCGTCATTTAGTTGCTCCCGGTCTGACGGGTTGGGCTCAAAATAAATATCCCTACGGGGCGTCGGTTGAAGATGCGAAACAGAAGTTGCAATATGATCTTTATTATATTAAAAATCAAAGTCTGTCGCTTGATTTGGTGATTGTTTTTGAAACATTTAAAACGGTTTTGTTCGGCAGAGGACGGTGAAATTAGATTTAAGATTCAGCATCTAGTATCTAATTGAAGTAATATTAGAGAAAAACTGGATATAATTGGTTAATGGCACTTTTTAGTTGCTGGAATGACGGGCATTTGAGATGCTTTTTCGGGTGGAGAATATAAAATGAAAGTAGTAAGTAAGATACAAAATATTGTTTTAATCGCAATCGTTGGATTATTTTTTTCAAACGGTATTTTTGCCCAAAAGAAAGACGTTAAATCGGAAGATAAGCGTGTCAGAATTGCTCAGGTGGAGAAAAAACAGACTGCCGAAATCACTGTGTCCGACGAAGATTTAAGCGTTAAGGAAGATGACGATGAAGAAACGAAAGAGGCGAAAAAAACGGTTTCATATTACAGCAATTACTTGGATGAATATCGCCTCGGAGCAAATGATATAATTTCCATCGAAGTTTTCGGGCAGTGTCCTGATTACTGCGTCACCGATAAAACTATTCCACCAACCGCAAAAATGTCTTATCCGCTAATTCGTGAAGGAGTTTTCGTCGGTGGAAAAACCGTGGAAGATGTCGCCGATGATGTTACAAAAAAACTCGAGGAATATATTATTGACCCGAAAGTTACGGTTACATTGGTGCGGGCGGGTTCGGCACGTTATTCGGTGATGGGCAAGGTAAATGCTCCGGGCGTGCGGATTATGGACAGAAAAGTAAGCATCAATGAAGCGATTCTCGAAGCGGGCGGCATTTCAAAAGAAGGAACCAAGAAGAAAGTTTTTATTGCCCGAATCAATTCACAGGGTTTTTACAGCACCGAAGAAATTGATCTGATCGGCATCGAAATGGGCAAAATTCCAACAATGTTTCTGCAACCGGGCGATCAGGTTTTCGTCGGCGATAAAGGTCTGACGTTCGGCAAAGTTCTCGATTACATCGGCAAATTTAGTGCCGCACGGGTTCTTTTCGGCGGCGGTTTATTCTAATCAATAATTATTTATAAACAAATTCGGGCGGTCTTTTATCTGACCGCCGTTTTGTTTAGCAATCTTTTTCAATAATGCAAATCGCGTCAAAAATTTTCATAATGTTATTCATTCTGGCAACGTTTCAGACGGCGAACGCCGAATGGATCAAGCAGGATGCAAAAACTCTGGCGTGGTTGCGGACGATTGATTTCGTTGATGAAAACACGGGTTGGATCGGCGGCAGTCGCGGAACTTTTCTAGCAACCACCGACGGCGGCAAAAGTTGGCAAAAACTTGCGAAATTTACCGATGATACAGTACGTGAGATTGTCTTTCTCGATAAAAGTACCGGTTGGTTACTTATTGAACGGGATGTTTTCTCGCTCGGCACGAAATCGCCGACATATTTAATGAAAACGGTTGACGGTGGGAAAAACTGGAGTAAAATCGAGTTCGAAAATAAGCAGAAACAAAGGATTACAAAGATATTTTTTGCAAGTAACGGCTTCGGGTTGGCAATCGGTGAAACGGGAGCGTTGTATGGTTTGGAAGATAACGATTCGAACTGGAAAAAGCTCGCCGCACCGAGTAATTATTTGATGTTGGACGGTGTTTTTACCGACAATCTGCACAGCACGGTGGTCGGCGGCGGCGGTATGATAATTTTTTCGGAAGATGCAGGAGTAAGCTGGAATCAGGCAATTGTTGCCGGAAACGAAAAAACTAGATTGAATTCGGTATTTTTTATAAATGCTAAAAACGGTTGGACGGCGGGTTCTAACGGAAAAATTTACCAAACCGTCAATGGCGGAAAATACTGGCGTTCACAGAATACGAACACAACCAAAAATATAAACGACATATTTTTCAAAAACACGGCAGACGGCTGGGCGGTCGGTGATGATGGAACGATTCTGTATTCGACAACGGGTGGAAATGTCTGGCAAAAATTCGATTCAAAGATAAATCATAAGCTCGAAAAAGTTTTCTTTAATGGTAGTAGAGGTTGGATCATCGGCTTCGGCGGCACGATTTTGTCATACAAATCTGATGTCAAATTTGATGGACTTCGACCGCAACTTAGAACAAATTAACAAAAATCTTTGACAAAGAATTATATTTCCAATGCGAGTTTTTAAAAAATTGAAAAGGGTCTACTTGACACGGAGAATAAATATTTCGTAGAATTGCAATTCGCTGTTTTTATTGAAAGCAGCGGTCTTTTTTTGAAAATTTTTGAAGATCGGGCATATATGTCAATTGGTAGACAGCCTCCCTTACAAGGAGGAAGTTGGAGGTTCGAGTCCTTCTATGCCCATCAAATCAATTTGATTCAGTGTTTTAAGTGCAGAATTAAAGGTTTTCCGATAATCTTGAAACTTGAATTCTGAATTCTCTTGCGGAGTCGTAGTTCAGTTGGTTAGAACGCCAGCCTGTCACGTTGGAGGTCGCGGGTTCGAGCCCCGTCGGCTCCGCCATCAATTTTAAGACGATTGGGTTTGTTGAGTTAAACTCAATGGTCTTTTTACGTTTTCGCAGAGTTTTCCGAATGTCTATTCGAGAAGATCTGCGAATATAACTTGTCGAGGTATTTATCAATATTGAAGAAAAACGACTACTTACTCTGACAGGAGTGAGTTTCAACAATTTAGCCGGAAATTTGGTAAATTCCCTTATGTTCGACATATTTGGTTATAAGAAATAGTGAGGAAAATATTATGAGATTATTATTAACATTAAGTTTAAGTTTTTTATTGTTATTTATGGTGGGTTGTCCTGAAGCCCCGTCAACGATTGACGATGCTAACAATACCAACGAAACAATGAACACGAATGAAACAATGAACACCAACGAAACCACCAATGTAAATGATGGCAAGATGGAAGACGGTAAAATGGAAGGTGAAAATCCAATGGTTGGCGGAGCTCCGATGTTGAAAGACAAAAATATCGTCGAAAATGCTGCTAACTCCAAAGATCACACAACTTTAGTTAGTGCTGTCAAACAAGCCGACTTGGTTGAAACATTAAGCGGAGCAGGTCCGTTCACAGTATTTGCACCGACCAACGCAGCCTTTGATAAAGTTGATAAAACAGCTTTAGAAGGTTTGATGAAGCCGGAAGCCAAAAAAGATTTGGCTGGAATTCTGACATACCACGTTGTTAAAGGTACAATGGATTCGAAAGCAATTGCTGAAGCGATTGAGAAAGGTAATGGTAAAGCTACATTCGATACGGTTGCCGGTGGTAAACTGACGGCTGAAATGGACGGCGACAAATTGGTTTTAACCGATGCGAAAGGCGGAAAATCGATGGTAACAATTGCTGATGTTTATCAATCGAATGGTGTTATTCACGTTGTTGATACAGTTTTGATGCCTAAGTAATTAGTCAGGCATTTAGAAAAACAAAAAGAGCGGACGCAAAACATTATTCATTGCGTCCGCTCTTTATTTTAAAGGAAACCGATTATTTTGCGGACATAATTGTTCCGACCGTATCTTCATTTTGTTTTAAGAAGATCGTAATCTTCGGATTTCTATTGTCGGATGTTTTTAACTCGACTTCAACCGCATTTGCTTCTGAATCTGCGAAAAAGGCAATCGTCGGCGAATGCAGTTCGGGTCTATCGGAAATCCTGCTTTCCGGCGTTCTCGTTGACATTTTCACTTCATCAAACATCTGCGTTTGAACGAGTTTACCGTCCGCATTTTTTTCATATTTCAAAGGTCTTACGAATATTTCGTAATTATTTAAAACACCGAATAAGTTGATTTTTACAGTTGCCGATTTTGCATCATCGCGTTTAGCTTTTGCCATAAAAAACAATTGATCTTTTGAATCAGCAGGATTCTTTGAAACACTTTCTTTCCAAGCATCAAACTCCTGACGAAATTCCAAATCTTCCTGTTGTGCCGAAACTATTCCAGACAAGCAAAAGATAAAAACAGTAACAAAAAGTAATCTGATTTTCATTTTATTTTACTCCTGATTTTCAGAGTTTTGAGTCCCGCCTTTAGACGGATTTTCGCCCGCGAAGCGTGGTGTAATCTCGGCGACAACTTGCGAAGATTCCGCCTAAAGGCGGGACTCAAAACTCTGAAGTTAAAAATTTATTCAACAATACCTGTGCATTGATTAAAAACGCTTTTGTCATTTCTAATATTGTTGAATTTTCCCGCAATCGGTTTATCGTATTTGATTACCAAAACTCTGGTTTTATCAAAATCGGAAACTTCGTGCGAAATTATTGTTCCCGATATTTTTTCGTTTTTATCAAAACAAGTATCAAAAACTCTTTTGCCGACGAGACTTTCCGCTTCGGATTTTGTGAAAGATTCAGTAACGGTAAATTCTACCCAGTAATTACCCGTAAATGAATTTATTACGATTCCTAAAAACAAAGTTACCGCAAAAGCAACAATAAAACGCAACGAAATTTTCTGATAAAGTTTATTTAACATCTAATCTATTCACCTCAATACATCTCGAAAAATAACTTTTTGGATAAGTTGTCCAATTAAAATTTGCATCGTGTTCCCATTTTATCCGAACACGAATGAAAACGGCGTTGGAGTATTCATATCCGACTATTTTACCGATTTTGCGTTCATACAATTTACTGCAAACATCTTTGACGGTTTTGCCTTGCAACGCTTTTGCTTCACTTGCGGAGAAGTTTTTGACAAAACTGAATTTAAAAACATTACGCTCAAAAAATCCGCCCGACCACAAACCGATCAGCAGAGCGATTACAAAAATTATAGAAATTTTTAATGATTTGGTTTTCATATATTGAGATTCAAGAAAAAATAATCGAAATTTGGGTTAACGATTATTTACACGAATGGGAGTTTATTTTGTTGCGTTAAAAAACTATCCTTTTCTAAGTTCCGTCAAAACTTGTTTAGCGACGGCTTTGAGTGTGTCAAAAACTCCTTCGCCGGTGGTGGCGATGGCTTCATAAGTCGGTTCGTTCTTCTTTTGCAGTTCGGCGGTCAGTTCATTGACGGGAATTACATTCGGCAAATCGCGTTTGTTCAATTGCAGAACGTATGGAAGTTCCATCAGGTTGAAACCTTGAGTCTGCAAGTTCTCTTCGAGATTATAGAGTGCTTCGATGTTGGCATCCATTCGTTCTTCCTGCGAATCAGCGACGAAAACTACGCCGTCAACACCTTTCAAAATCAGTTTCCGCGACGCATCGTAATAAACCTGTCCAGGAACAGTATATAGATGAAAACGGGTTTTAAAACCACGCACCGTGCCGAGTTCGAGCGGCATAAAATCGAAGAACAATGTTCGATCTGTTTCAGTTGCAAGGCTAATCAATTTTCCTTTCGCTTGCGGTGCAGTTGAATCATAAATATATTGCAGATTCGTTGTTTTTCCACAAAGTCCGGGACCGTAATAAACTATTTTGCAATTTATTTCGCGTGATGCGTAATTTATGAACGTCATAATTTTATTTTCGATTTGCAATTTTCGATCTGCAACTCTTGCTGGACAAAACTGGATTTTATAAAGAATTTACAAATGCAAATTGAAAGTTTAACTAAATAGACTGTCAATATCCTCATCGGTAATCTCAGCGAAAAACGATCTTTCATTCAGAGCTTTATCGGCTGAATCACGGGCAATACCTTCGAGAATCGAAGCTACTTGAAATGTCGCTTTTTTAGTTCGCAGTTTAACCAGTCCGAGAGTCGAACGATGGTCAAAGACGACGACTAAAAGACTTCTGCCGATAACGCTGATAAAAATACTTTCGCGTTCACCTTCGTGGACAACGGACGGAAATTCATCTTCACCGATGAGTTTCGCCATACTACTCGTCGCGGCAACATTTCCTGCCGCCAATGATGAGAAGCTAGTCGTGTCCATATCGCCGATGTCACCGTGAAAAGCTATCGGCTGACCGTCACGGTCAACTAAAAAAACGACTCTCGCCGCCGCTTCAACACTCAACCGTGCCAAAACGTGCTTGATACTGTGAAAACGTGACTCGCTGATTATAACGGGCGTTTCTGCCATCGAATTATTCTCTTCTTGTTATTTGGTTAAAAAATGAGGTAAGAGCGAAGTCTTACTTTCAAAATAGATTATATTTAAAAACTTTCAGGTTACAAGGTATGCTTGCAGCTAAACCGCACTTTCATAACTTTAGCATAAGCGACGTTTTCGCATCAAGTGTTTTTATGTTTAAAAATTTTTACCGGCTGTGAAAATTCATTTGTTGATAAATAATGTAATGTAATGCTAGAATCTTCTACGGTGCATTTATTTGCCGTAGATGTCCGGCGGCAAAAATTTATCTAACTGCAAAATTCCGTAAAGTGTAACGATACCTCTGCCTTCTCTAAAAATTCTGACTTCAGCATTACTCAAATCTTTAAGTTTGTCGAAATGAAAAATCATCTTTTTTCACAAAATTCGGTCGGGTTAAACGTCGTTGCTATTGGTGGCGGTAATGGTTTATCAACGCTTTTGGAGGGAATGAAAGTTTACGTCAACGAGGAACGAACGAAGCCGACCTGGATCAAAAATCTGGCGGCGGTTGTGGCGGTTTCCGATGACGGCGGAAGTTCGGGGCGGCTCCGGGACGAACTGAAGATGTTGCCGCCGGGCGATATTCGCAATTGTATGGTTGCCCTTTCGGAAGATTCACATCTAATGTCGAAACTTTTTCAACATCGTTTTCGCGGCGACGGCGAACTTGGCGGACACAGTTTCGGTAATTTGTTTCTAGCGGCACTTTCTGAAATCACCGGGGATTTCGCGGAAGCCGTTAAACTTTCGTCGGAAATTCTGGTCAGCAAAGGACATATTTATCCGGCGACGATGCAGGATGTGCGGCTCACGGCGGAACTTGAAAACGGCGAGATCGTGCGGGGCGAAACTAACGTCGGAAAGATCGGAGATCAAATAAAGGATTTGCGGCTCGAACCCGAAACCTGTCATCCACTGCCCGAAACTCTGACGGCAATCGAACGGGCGAACTTAATCACGGTCGGTCCCGGTTCACTATGGACGAGTCTTTTGCCTCCGCTTCTCGTTAAAGATGTCGCTCAGAATATCGCCGAAACTTCAGCAACGAAGGTTTTTATCTGCAATTTAATGACGCAGCCGGGCGAAACGCAAGGATTTTCCGCCCGCAAGCATCTCGAAGTAGTCAAGCATTACGCTCCCGAAATTGATTTCGATTATGTTATTATCAACAACCATCTAATCAAAAATTCGCAACTTGAACGCTACGAAAACAAAGGTGCTAAACAAATCGGCATCGGTGATTCGATTACGCCGGAAACGATTGATGGTGCAAAAATAATCTACGGCAATCTTTTGGACAACGGCGAAAAAGTTCGTCACGATCCGAAAAAATTAGCTCAAGTTGTTATACTATGTGCATTACAGCAATCGCGTATGGAAAAAATACGCGAACTCGTAATGCAGTAAAAAAATTGCAGAGTGAAAAGTGAGTCTTTGATTATTTCACATTTAACTTTTTATTATGGAAGACAATAAAAACGGAAAAAAATCGCTCGATGTGCTTGTTCTGGCAGCAGGACTCGGAACCCGTATGCGGTCTAATCTGGCAAAGGTTCTGCACGAATTGGACGGTCGTCCGCTGATAAATCACGTCTGCCGCACCGCGACCGCACTTGCTCCACGAAAAATTTACACGATTATCGGTCATCAAGGCGAAGATGTCAGAAAAGCGGTTCTGGTCGAAATTAATGAAGATTATGCCGAATTCGTCTGGCAGAAAGAGCAGCTCGGCACGGGTGATGCCGTTAATGCCGCCCGCGAATTTCTTGAAAATGAAAACTCGACACTGCTGGTTTTGTCCGGCGATGTGCCGATGATCAAAGCCGAAACGCTGGCACGTTTAATTCAACAGCATCATAACCATCGCGGCAAAGGTGCAGCTTGCACGATTCTTACCGTTCAGATGGAAGATCCAACGGGTTACGGCAGAGTCGTCCGCGACGAGGGCGGATTGTTTGACAAAATCGTTGAGCAAAAAGATGCGAGTGATGAGCAATTAAAGGTCAAGGAAATAAATTCGGGAATTTACTGCTTCGATACAAAAAAACTTTTTGAGATGCTTGCTAAAGTTAAAAACGACAACGCTCAGGGTGAATATTATTTAACCGATGTTCCGCATTTGTTGGCAGAATCGGGCGAATCGGTTTCGCTTTATAAACATAAAGACAAGAACGAGATCGAAGGTATCAATAACCGTAAACAGTTGGCTCAGATGGAAAAAATCCTGCGTCAGCGAATTATTAACAAAATGATGCTTGATTACGGCGTAACCTTCATTGATCCGAAAAACGTATATATCAGTGCGTCGGCAAACATCGGACGCGACACGATAATTTATCCAAACGTAACCATCGAAGGCGAAACAGAAATTGGCGACGGCTGCACGATTCGTTCGGGAACACGCATTGCTGATTCACGCATCGGGCGAAATGTTGAAATTCTCGATAATTGCGTCATCACCAAAGCCGAAGTTTCCGATAATTGCAACATCGGACCATTTGCACATTTGCGACCACTCGCCCGGATGGAAGAAGGTTCAAAAGTCGGCAACTTCGTCGAAATGAAGAAAACGGTTTTGGGCAGAAATTCCAAAGCAAATCATTTAACTTATCTCGGCGACGCAACCATCGGCGAAAATACGAATATCGGTGCCGGAACGATTACTTGCAATTATGACGGCGTTAATAAACACGCTACCGAACTGGGAAATAATGTCAGAATCGGCTCGGACACAATGTTAATTGCTCCGATAAAAGTAGGCGACGGAGCAATAACAGGTGCGGGAACTATTGCGACAAAAGACATTCCCGCCAATAAATTAGCAGTCGGTTCGCCGGCGAGAATTATTAAAGATTTGAACAAAGCAGAAGAAAACTTGGAAAACAAATAAAATCAATTATATCAAAAAATATGTGTGGAATTGTTGGATACGTTGGAAATAAACAGGTTGTGCCCTTGATTATCGAAGGGTTGCGGAAATTGGAATATCGCGGATATGATTCGGCGGGGATTGCGGTTGTCGATGAAGATCAGAAACTCACTCTGCGTCGGGCGGAAGGGAAATTGCGTAATTTGGAAGAGGCAATTCGCTTGAATCCGCTTGAAGGAAATTACGGAATCGGTCATACACGCTGGGCGACTCACGGGCGACCGACCGAAGAAAATGCTCATCCGCATCGGGATCAATCGGGCAAGATTGTTGTGGTGCATAATGGCATTATCGAGAATTATATGGATTTGAAAAAACGCCTGACCGAACTCGGCAGTGAATTCAAAACCGAAACCGATACGGAAGTAGTCGCACATTTGATCGGGCATTATGTTGAAACGGAAAATCTGTCGTTGGAAGAAGCGACACGCAAATCGGTTAAAGAACTGCGTGGAATTTTTGCTCTCTCAATAATTTCGGTTGACGAACCCGACACGATTATTGCCGTCCGCGAAGGTCCGCCGGTTGTGATCGGTTTGGGCGACGGCGAATTTTTTGTCGCAAGCGATATTCCCGCAATTTTGCAGCATACGAGAGATGTATTTTACTTGGGCGAAAAAGAAATTGCCGTGCTGACAAAAGATTCTGTGCGTGTAACGGATTTTGATGGAAATGTCGTTGAACCGAAACAACAACGCATTACTTGGGATCCGATCATGGCGGAAAAAGGTGGCTTTAAGCATTTTATGCTGAAAGAGATTTACGAACAGCCGCGTGCCGTTCGTGACACCGTTCGCGGTCGCGTTTCGCTTGACGACGGCAAAGTTTATCTTGATCCGATGGACATTTCCGAAGAAGATTTCGCAAATATCACATCAATAAAAATCGCCGCCTGCGGAACAAGTTGGCACGCCGGACTTGCGGGTAAATATATGCTTGAAGAAATGGCGAGAATTCCGGTTGAAGTAGATTACGCATCGGAATTTCGTTATCGAAATCCTGTTTTGCGTGATACGGATTTGTTACTCGTAATTTCACAATCGGGCGAAACTGCTGACACAATCGCCGCAATGCGTGAAGCAAAACAAGCGGGTTGTAAAGTACTCGCAATTTGTAACGTCCAAGGCTCAATGATCACACGCGAAGCCGAAGGAACAATTTTGACGCACGCCGGTCCCGAAATCGGAGTTGCCTCAACCAAAGCATTCACTTCGCAGATGATCGCAATTTATCTATTTGCACTTTATCTCGGACAATTACGCGGAGAAATTGACGAAGCCGGAGCAAAACATCACGCTCAAGAATTAGCGGAATTACCTTTAAAGATCGAACATCTTTTGGGCGAAGCCGACAGCATCGAGGAAATGTCGAAGGAGTTTTTCCGTTCGCAAGATTTCTTATATCTCGGACGCGGAATTAATTTTCCGGTTGCGTTAGAAGGTGCGTTGAAACTCAAAGAAATTTCATACATTCACGCCGAAGGCTATCCGGCGGGCGAAATGAAGCACGGACCGAACGCGTTGATTGATGAAAAACTGCCCGTCGTCATTGTTAATACGAAAGAAAACGGCAACGCCAACAGCGAACTGCGTTACGAAAAAACGCATTCGAATATCGTCGAAGTAAAATCGCGTGACGGAATAATTTTGACGATTTTAACGGATGGTGATGAGATGAGTTCGACTGTTTCGGATTACGTCATTGAAGTTCCCGAAACAAACGATTTACTATCACCGATTTTATCAATCGTGCCGCTGCAATTGCTTTCATATCACATCGCCGTCCGCCGCGGTTGCGATGTTGACCAACCGCGAAACTTGGCAAAATCGGTTACTGTGGAATAGGATTCTGAAAACAATTTCTTTTGGGAACGGCTATATCAAAATAATTTTGGTATAGCCGTTTTATTATTTTAAATCTGATTTTCGGGTGTGCCGAATTAAGATGCCACAATAAAATCAAGTCGTTAAACAAAAAAGGAAAGAATTTTGTACATCGAAAACGGTGATATTACGGCTGATTTAGGGCGGGAATCCTTTCGTGTCTTTTAATGGAGCGTCCGAGCAGGTAGAATATATATACAGCATAAACACAATAGAAATCAAACATATTTAGTTAGCAAAAGAAAATTAGCAGATACAAAAAGTAGAAAAAAGATTTATGAACAAAGCAAAAACATTGGGTGAATTAAAAGAAAGCGGTTATGAAAATCGTTCGGTCAAAGATGAAATGCGGGCGAATCTCATCAAGAAATTGCAAAGCAAAGAGCGTTTATTTGAAGGGATTTTAGGTTATGAAGAATCGGTTGTGCCGCAGATCGTCAACGCGGTTTTGTCGAAGCACAACATTATTTTGCTCGGACTTCGCGGACAGGCAAAAAGCCGAATTATTCGGCAACTGACAGAATTTCTCGATGAAGAAATGCCGATTGTTGAAGGTTCGGAGGTAAATGATAATCCGCTTGAGCCGCTGTCGGCTTTCGGTAAGCAGCGAGTTGCGGAACTCGGCGACGACACGCCGATCAAGTGGGTTTCGCGTGATGCCCGTTTTGTCGAAAAACTCGCTACGCCGGACGTAACGATTGCGGATATTATCGGTGATGTTGATCCGATCAAGGCGGCAAAAGAAGGCAAGAATCTGTCGGACGAACTGACGATGCACTTCGGATTGCTGCCGCGGGCGAATCGAGGGATTTTTGCGATGAACGAACTGCCCGATCTTTCAGGGAAAATTCAGGTCGGATTATTTAACATAATGCAGGAAGGCGATGTGCAGTTAAAAGGTTATCCGGTGCGTCTGCCGCTCGATATTATGCTCGTTTTTTCCGCAAACCCGGAAGATTACACGGCTCGCGGGAAAATTATCACGCCGCTGAAAGATAGAATCGGTGCGGAAATAGCGACGCATTATCCGAAGGAACTGCAACTCGGAGTTTCGATCACAAAACAGGAAGCGTGGACGAAACGGGGCGATTCAAATGATTTCAATTTGGAAATTCCTGAATACATTTCTGAATTGATTGAGCAGATTGCCTTTGAAGCACGCGATGATCAGCGGGTTGATAAGCGTTCGGGCGTGTCGCAGAGATTTCCGATAACTGTTTTAGAAGCAATCGTTTCCAATGCCGAACGACGGGCTTTTATAACGAACGAAACAAAACTTGTTCCGCGAATTTCCGACGTTTATTCGGCACTTCCGGCAATGACGGGTAAAATGGAACTCGAATATGAAGGCGAACAAATCGGTGCGGAAAAATTGGCGAAAGAGTTGATAAAACGTGCGGCGGGCGTAATCTTTGAAGGTTTCTTTTTAGGAATTGATTTCGAGCCGACGGTGCGTTGGTTCGATGAAGGCAACAAGATTTTATTAAGCGAAACCGCTTCGGCGGACGAATGTGCGATGCTCCTCGAAGCCGTTCCGAACCTGATCGAATCAACAATTACGCCGCTTGCTCTGGACAGAAACGACAAGGCTCATTTAGTTTCAGCGTGTGAATTTGTGCTGGAAGGTTTGTATGCCGAAAACAAGATTTCGCGTTCTGAAGATGGCGGTTTTGAAGCGACGACGAAGGCAAGACGCGACCGACGCGGAATGATCTACGAAGATTTGACCGATTTGGATAGTTTTAATTAATTATGAAAGAATTTTTTCTCAAACATTATTATTTAATAGGTTTTGCTGTTTTTCTGTTAATAACATTCGGCGGTTCGGCAATAGGTATGTTTTTAGGGGTACTAGTGGTTACTTCTGACTCAACTCAACCACAAAGTACAAGTGATCCGCACGATGGTGCAGCGATGGCTTCAGTAATGATTTTCAATTTAGCAATAATGCTAAGTTTAATTTCAGGGGTTCTTGCAGGATTATTAACAACATATTTTCTACAAAAGAAACAAAGTCGAAGTGCAACAAATATAGGATGATCTATGAAAATTTGACCGAGCAGTAATTACAAAAGAGCCGTGAACAGTTATCAAACTATTCACGGCTTAATTAAATTGAATTAAATTTTATTAAAGATTAATTTCTGCGATAGCGGCGTTTTTTCTTGGGATTGATTCCGTAAGTGTAAGCCGCTCCCGAACCGGCACCGACTCCGGCACCGATCAATGCACCTTTTTTACCACCGATGATTCCGCCTAAAAGTGCTCCGCCGGCTGTACCGATACCGACATTTATGAGGTTGCGATGGCGACCATAGAAGTTTTTACGACGCGGTTGCTGGCGTGAAGCCGAATATCCGCGGGTTTGATAACTGCGGTTCGATCTGTTGTTGCGATATTGGTGGGATACGTTCTTACCACGGTGATTACGATGGTTACAACTATTTCGACGAGTCTGTGCGGAAATTGTCAGCGGTACTAAAATCGCCAACATTGCGAATGCTAAAAATACTGATGTAAACTTTTTCATTGTTATTATTACTCCTCTGAAATTCTATTTTTTATTTTTAAGTTTGTAAAAGGATAAAATCCTTGATTGTCGATAAGAAAAGCAATCAGTGTGCCGCAATGGTAATGTTCAAGTTTTTCAACGACTTAGCAGCATTCACGATTGTTAGAGAAAAACTTATATACCATTTGGGAAACTTTATTTGCGGTATTGGTGTAAATTTTTCGGGAAAAGTATGACGTATTGGGTTGAGTTGTTTGATATAATTATCTCAACAAGCAAGTTTGATTTGGCAGATTTATAGCACAAGCGGGAGTTTTTAAGCGATATGAAATTTATACGTTATTCAAAATTTAAAGGGTTCGATGTTTTCGGTGTGAATTTGGGCGATTTGATGGATTCTCTGTCCGAAATGGTTTTGGATTCGGGATATAACGAAGATTATTGGTACACGCGGCAACGGAACGAAATGGACGATTCGCTCGACGGTTTGCGGCAGGCGTTGTTGCAGGCGTTGATGGAGAAGGGAATTATTGACGAATTGGATGTTGAAAAAATGCTTGCCGATAATGACGGGAAGTTTCGCGGTTCGCTTCTGGAAGAATTGATAAATAATCTGATCGAACGTCTGGTCGAAGAAGGTTATCTGGATTTGAAAGAAGTCGAACAGGAAGCACAGCAGAACGAGCCGGGACAGGGCGGCGGCGAAGGTGAAGTCGGCGAACCGATGCCGCGTGATGTGCGGTTTAACCTGACTGAAAAAGGTTTGGATTTTCTCGGCTTCAAAACATTGCAGAATCTGCTCGGTTCGGTCGGCAAATCCTCAATTGGTCGCCACGAAACACCGCATCTCGACACGGGCGTTGAAGCCGCGATGAGTTCTAAACAGTATGAATTCGGCGACACGATAAATCTCGATGTCAATTCGACTCTGCTGTCGGCAATCACCCGCGAAGGTTTGGGCGTTCCGCTCAATCTCGAATACAACGATCTGCACGTCTATCAGCAGGATTATCAGTCAAGTTGTGCGACGGTCGTAATGCTCGATTGTTCGCATTCGATGATTTTATACGGCGAAGACCGTTTTACTCCCGCCAAGAAAGTTGCACTTGCTTTAGCACATCTAATTCGCACGCAATATCCGGGAGATTCGCTAAAAATAGTTCTGTTTCACGACGACGCGGAAGAATTGCCGATCGCAAAATTAGCGACGACGCAAGTTGGTCCGTATCATACGAATACGGCGGAAGGTTTGAAATTAGCACGGCGTTTACTGAATGCTCAACGCAAGGAAATGAAGCAGATCGTTATGGTCACGGACGGCAAACCGACTGCGGCGTTTATGGAAACTTCAAATCCCGCATATTTGAGTTACCGCCGTTATTCCGATGTCCAGACCGAAGGCAAAAAAATGCTCTACAAAAACTCGATGGGCAACGATCCGTTCGTCATGGCGGAAACTTTCAAGGAAGTTCAAGCCTGTCGCAAAGGCAACATTATGATAAATACGTTTATGCTCGCCGATGATTATTATCTGGTTGATTTCGTCAAAAAAATGTCCGAAATGACACGCGGCAAAGCATATTTTGCCAACCCGAATAACCTGACGCAGTTTGTCTTAATGGATTTTATGAAGCGTCGAACGAGTCGTGTGAAATAAAAAACTTCATCAGAGGGAGAGAATATGAATTTTATATCAACAATTTTAATCATAATTGCGATGTTGTTTTCAGCACTTACTTTTCTCGGTTTGATAAGTTGGTGGCGAAGCAGCGGCGTTAGTATTATACTTCCCGGACTCGGCTTAGTCGTATCGCTTCCGACAATTTTGATTTTATTGTTGATTGTTCAGATTGTTTTTGTCGCGTTGGCAACAGCCGCAAAACCTGCTCAAGATAATTCGGAAATAAATAACAGTCAGCCGTATAATTCATTTGAAGATTGAGTCTAACCGAACATTTAGCCGTAGAACAAAAAAGACTTTGAAATGGGAACAATTTTAATTGTAAAAATCATCATATTTATCGGAGCGATTATCGCCAGCCGTTTGATTGTGCGGCGAATTCCCAAATTTTTGAGTGAGTTTGAAATGGAACTGGTTGCGGAAAAAGCTGCTCCGATGTCGAAATGGCGGAATTTTCTGATTTACGGGACGGCGATTTTGATGTTTGTTTTAGGTCGGGTTGATCCTATAATGCTGGATAAAATTCAGCCGTTTCTGTTGGGTGTTTTTATTTTGGGAATGAGTTTGCTGGTTTATTTTAGTTATCGAATGTTTAATAAACTGAATTTACCGAGGAAAGCCGGAAATTTATATATTTCGAGTATTTTCGTGTTTTTTGCCGGCGTTGCCGTGCTGATTTTGCCGATTGGCTGAAAAATTATCGGGAACGAATTTCTAAAATCTGTAAAATGAGGATTATTTTATGAAAATTATTATCAAATTTTTGGTGTTTTCCGTATTGTTGTTCGGCTTTCAAATTGCCCGAGGTCAAGATTCACTTTCTAAGGATGAGTTGAATAATTTGCTCAATAAGGCGGAAGTGCAGGCACAGAATTACACTGAAGTTTTTCGTGATCTTGCGGCGGATGAATTGAAAACTAAATTTTATTATAAGGAAAACGGTAAACTTGACGAGAAAAGGGTAATTAAATCAATCTTCATCGTTTATCAGTCACCCGACAATGATTTTGCTCAGGAATATCGTAACGTCGTCGAATACAACGGCAAAAATGTGCAGCGGGAAGAACGGGAAATTGCCGGATTTTTCAACAAACTCAAACAGGCTGATTCGACCAAAAAAGAACACGAAAAGATTAGAAAAGAAGGGCTTCGCTACGATGGAAGAACGGTTGCGTGGGGAATGACAATTAAAAAATCAAGACCTTTTACGGCGGAATTAAGGAAGGATTTTGATTTCAAGTTAATCGGCAAAGAGCAGATTGACGGCGTTGATGTCTGGAAAATCGAATATCAGCAAGTGCGAAATTCGCCTTATATTTACTCGAATCCGACGAAGGGAGAATTAGAGGAAAGAAAACAATCGAAAACCGGCGGAGTTCAATATGGTGCGGATATTTCGGATAATTTACGCCCGACGAATCCGCTGATGAACGGAACAATTTGGCTCGATGTTGACACGGCACGGATTCGCCGCAACGATTTCAAAATCGTGTTTCATCCGGCGAAATTGAGCAAACCCGTGACGGCAAGCGAATTTTCATATCAATATCAAACCAGTATTTTCGGCATTTTAGTTCCTCAAAAACTTATGATTACGAGTTACAAAATCGAAGGAAAGACGGACGCGGATTTATCCGTGACGAAATACGCGGAAATGGTTTTTGATTACTCGAATTTTAGGGAATTTAAGACCGATGTCGAAATTGTGGAGTAAAATAACAGTTGCGAAGTTTGATTAAACAATGCTTTATCACGAACTATTACAAAATCAATTGGTCGAACAACGCGATGATTTCGTCAATTTTGCGGTGAATCAGAGTGCTGAATTGTCGGATTATCTCGATATTTTGCGGGAAATAAGTTCATACACGAGCGAAGAAATCAGACAGCGAATTGCTCACAGTGATAATGTCGGCGGAATTCCTTCGGCGGAATTGGACGGCGGAAAATCGTTTGCGGTCGGGTTCGGGACGAGTTGGAATAATCACGAGGAAGCGAGGAATTGGGCGGACGAAATTTTGCGTGATCGGACAACTTTTGCGGCGGATGGAAGTCAGTTGTATGCCGAAAAAGAAACTTCCTTGCCGATTGGTGCGATTCAGATCGGCTGGTTCGAGAATCCGCATTCGGCGACGATGCCGTATGAGAAAAATGCTCACTTTGAAATTTTATCGCCGCAGAGATTGCTGGAAGACAGCGAAGAACCTCTGAATCCCGAAACCCGCGTCGGTGAAGCAAGATTTCACGCCGAAGCGAAAAAGGTCGGTGATTTTTTGACGAAGAAAAAAGGTTGGAAGGAACGCGGCGAGCGTCTGCCCGTGGCGTTTTTCGACGGCACTCTGCTCGTATCGTTTTCGCTGCCGCAAACCGACTTGCAGCAGAGTTTCGTGCAGACGATGATAAATCTCGTGCGGCTTTCGAGAGATGTCGAAGTTCCGGTCGTCGGTTATGTTGACCGCAGTTTTTCGCGTGATATTCTCAATCTCGCCGACGCTTTCAACGACCGCACGACTTCGAAGAAACAGACGCTCTATGATGCCACGATTCTTTCGGCGGAAACTTCAAACTACGCGAGAATTTTGAAAAATTGGGGCGACCGCACCTGTTTTTGCTATTCAAGACGCAAAGGTTTAGAGAGTTTTATCGAACCGGAAACCGACAAATCGCTCGTCGGTTTTTCTTACCTGCAAGCGACGGCAAACTCAAATCCGGCACGTCTCGATGTGCCGGCGTGGGTTTTTGAAGCGGGTTTATTGAATGAAGTTCTGGATGTTGTCCGAGCCGAATGCATCATCGGTTTGGGTTATCCGTATGCTCTCGAAACCGCCGATGTAACCGCCGTCATCAGCACCGGCGACCGCCAAATTTTTCTCGGTGCTTTACAAGAGTTCGCCGTTCGTGAAAAACTAAACTTCAGCATTTCCCGCAAGGGAGCGAGCAAAGGGCGTAGAAGGTAATTCAAGATTCAAAGCTTAAAAGTGAAAACCAAACTTAAAAATTTTCGTGAAACGAATGCCGAAACACGCAAAAATTGTGTGGCGTGCGGGAGTGCGATTGAGCGGGTAGATGCGAAATATTGTTTGGTTTGCGGGAAGATTCTGAGCGAGGATTATCAGCCGCTTGATGCTCTGCGTTCTTCTTACAATTTGCAGGGAAAATCTTTTCTCCTTGAAAATGCCGAATCCGACGAAGAAATTACTGACTTGTTTGCGATCAATCGAAATCCGACTTCGGAGATGGCTTGGGCGAGTTTTGTCTATTCGATGGTGCCTTTTCTCGGAGTTTTGTTTATTCCGGTAACTTTCATCATCGGAATCTTCGGTGTCGGCAAAGCGATCAGCAACCCGAATGCGGGCGGCAAAAAACTGTCTTTATTAAGCATCGGCTTGAGTTTTCCCGTCCTCGGTTTTCAGATATTTTTTTGGTGGCTGCTGTATATCATTCCCGAACTTGCAGGAAGAATTTAGCGTTCAGCGTTAAACGCATTGAAAATATCAACTGAATCATAAACTCTGAACTCTGAACATTTATGAAAATTGCAAAGATAGTAAAATCGAATTCTCATATAGATTATGTCGGACGGGTGATTGATTCGCTCGATGTGGCGAATCCGCCGGAGTCGGCAGATTTCGGGTTTGCAAATTTCGTATCATTGCCGTTGGATGATTCGACGGAAATTATCGGTGTTATTTATAATTCGATGCTGATAAATCCCGAATATGCGAATTTTGGTCCGCGTCTGTCGCCGAAGCCGGAACTCGGCAGTTTTAGTCCCGATTATTTAAATGAGCAGGGTTTTTTAATCGGCATTCTGCTGCTTGGTGAAAAAGATAAAGCGGGAAAGATTATGCAGGGCGTGCCGCATAAAGTTGTTCCCGCCGGACAGGAAGTTTATAAAATTGACGGCGACACGGTGAAGCATTTTCACGCCGATAAAAACGATTGTTTGCAGATTCATTACTACTCTCAAGTCGTTGCTCACGCCGGACTTTTCGCCGTTCCGTTGTTGGAAGAAATCATTCAGACGCTGTCGCTGGATTGCTCGGACGAAGACAAAAATCGGCTCGGTGTTCTCAAACAGAGTCTTGCCTGGCAACGAACCATCGGCGGGATGCGTCTATAAAAGAAGTTTCTAAATAAAATTTAAGTCAAAAACTTTGCCCGCAGAGAGGTCTATTATGAAAAAATTATTGATTTTATCAGCTTTAAGTTTGTGTATTTTTGCAATCGACATAAACGCTCAGGTGCGTCCGGCGGATATGAATTCGACCGAACCAAAGATTGAGCGAAAAATTCTCGATAAATTTGAAGTTCAATACACGGGCGGTTTGTACGGTTTCAGTAAAAAAGAGCACGGAACAATCGCGTTCGACGACATCAACGAGCGTCTGATTTTCAAGAGCGAAGAAGGCAAAGAGCGATTTTCATTGCCGTATAATACGATTCTCGTCGTTTATCCGAGTCAGACGAAAGTGCGTTCGGGAACCGGTCGAGTGATCGGTGCGGCTCCGATTCCGGGTGCGGGAATTGCCGGAATGTTTATGAAAAAGAAGAAAAATTTCCTCGTCGTGCGGTTCAATGACACGGACGTAAAAGCTCAGGGAACGATAAATTTTCTGGTTGATACGGCGGAGATTCTAACGAATTCGATCTACACAATCGGCGAAAAAGCGGAAATGAAACCACGCGGCGATGCTTACCTGCGTTCGGACAAAGACGATTATTAAACTCGCACCGGACGGCGGGCATTCCCTGCCCGCCGGTCTTGTCTTTCTCAACAATTACATTGATTCCCTTTTAATTCACTATATAAACAAAACGCTGGCGGACAGGGATGTCCGCCGTCCAATTGAATTTACTGAACGGTAAATTGAACGATTCGCGGAACGACCAGTTTTGTTCGACGATCATAAGATGCAACATTGAGAACGACCGGATCACCGACTTTTAAGGTATTGACGATTCTGCTGAACTCCGCCGAAGTGGTGACCGTTTGGCGGTTGATGCGTTGAATCAAATCGTTCGATCCGAGAGCCGTTGCTCCGGTTGAAGATTTAATGTCAGCGATAAAACTTTCGGGATCAATTTTTCTAATCAACAAACCTTTTTCGCCATCAAGTCTGTAAGTTTCGGCATTTTTGGCGTTTATTTCAATCAGTGTCAGACCGAACGGCAGAGTATTGACCGCATTTCCTTTGACGGGAAGTTTTCTTCTCGAACCGTCATCTTCAACGATTGCTTGACTTCCGGGACGTTCATCGAGTTTGACGTTGATTTCTTTTTGAACCAAAGTTTTGCCTGACTCGCGTAAAATAGTAATTTGAATGTTTTTATTCGGCGGAATCGAAGCTATTTTACCGATCAAATCCTGATGATTTTCAATTGTTTCGTTATCAACGGCGATGATTATATCGTTATCCAACAGACCGGCTTTTGCCGCCGCTCCGTCCTTGTCCCGAACCGACGTAACAATTGCTCCTTTTGCCTGCTTCAAACCATAAACTTCGGCAAACTCTCTGCCGACCGAATCGAGATAAACGCCCAAATAACCGCGGCGAACCTTGCCGTTGTCCAGAATTTGCCGGTAAACATAACCTGCTTCGTTCGAAGGAAGTGCAAAGCCGATGCCGTTATAATCGCCCGTCGAAGTGGCGATTTGTGAATTTATGCCGATCACTTCGCCCCGCATATTAACGAGCGGACCGCCGGAATTTCCGCGATTTATCGCCGCGTCCGTTTGAATAAATTTCTGAAACGGACTGTTCGTCGGCGTTTCGCGTTTGGTCTGCGAAATAATTCCCGCTGTTACCGTTCGGTCTAAGCCGAACGGCGAACCGAGTGCCAAAACCCAATCGCCGATGCGTGAATTTTCCGAATTTCCCAACTTCAGAAACGGTAAATCTTTTCCCGCCTCGATTTTCAAAACCGCGAGATCGGTTTCCTCGTCAATTCCAACGATCTTGGCAACATATTCTTCGCCGTTCTGAAGTCTGATTACAATTCGCACGGAATCTTCGACAACGTGATTATTGGTTAAAATGTAACCGCTCTTGTCCACGATAAAACCGCTGCCGACCGCATACGACGGGCGACGCGGCAGATTGCGGCGAAAATATTCGAGAATGTCGTCGGAGTTTTCATCCGCTTTTTCATCTCCCTGATTGCGGGCTTCGGGAAGTTTTCCCTTCGTGTCAATATTGACAACGGCGGGTTCAACCTGTTTGGCAACATCGGCAAACGTCGCCGAAAGCTGTTCAGGAGAAATAACTACATTTTTTGCTTTCTGGAGAGTATCGGGCGGCTGGGCAAACAGAGTTCCGGTATTCATCAAAAATATCAGAACTACTATTGAAAATGCTGCACTATGTCCGTGTCTGCGATAAAAATTTCCCTCAACTGCTTTTAAAATTCTAAACATAAATTTTTTCTCCTGATAAAACATTCTTTCGGTTGAATCTTATTCCGATATATATAGATTATAATTTTTCAAAAAGATTTTGCCAATTTATATTAGAAATATATCAAAACCGAAAATTAATATAGGTAAGAATACATTGATTTAACTGCAAAAAAAATACTTCAATCACCGGAATTGCCGCCGTCCAAGATTTCGATGCCTCGATATATGCCTTAAAAGAGTTTGTCGTAACTTTTGAATTTAGCGAATAGTCAGCGGATTATTAAAAATTTTATTTCATTGAAAGCAAAACTTTCATCACACCTGTTTCCGATGCTTTTTTTATTGCTTCAACGCCTTTCGATAGTGGAAGTACTTCCGAGATTAAACTTTCGACATTGATTTTGCCGGATTTTAAAATATTCAGAGCGGGCGAAAATTTGCCGCAGCGTGAGCCGACGATTGTGATTTCATCAACAACGACACGCCACGCTTCCCACGCCGGTTTGCCGGAAAATGTTGATTTTAGGACGATTTTGCCGCGTGGTTTGATCAAATTCAAAGCCGTTTCAAAACCGCTTTCCGAACCCGATGCTTCAACGACGACATCAAAATAGTTCTCCAAATTTTCTACATTCTCCAACAAAATTCCCTCGACATTTCCGCCATTTTCCGCAATTTTCAGTTTGTCTCGATGCTTGCCGATAAGTTTCAAATTATTATTTTTCAACGCTAAACTCCACGCACATAAAATACCGAGTTTGCCGTCGCCAATGACCGCGACATCTATTTCCGGCAGAATTTCAATCTGTTCGGTAATTCCGTAAGCTGCCGCTAAAGGTTCGGTAAACGCTGCTTGTTCATCCGAAATCCCGGCGGGAACTTCGAGAAGGTTTCGCGTCGGTAAGTTCAAAAATTCGGCGTGACAACCGTCGCGTTTGATAATTCCTAAAACGGTTCGCTGCTCGCAATGTCGCGAATCGCCCGCGTAACATTTTTCGCAAATGCCGCAACCCGCATTTATTTCGCCGACAACTCTTTTACCGATCAATTCGGGCGAATCGGCACATTCTTCAACCACGCCGACGAATTCGTGTCCGATCGTTCCTTCAAAACCGGCATAACCGCGAACGATCTCCAAATCCGTATTGCAGATTCCCGATTTTACAACGCGAATCAATGCTTCATTTTCTCGATGCGGTCTTTCGACATCGCTTAAATTCAATTTATTATTTTCAAAACGCAATGCTTTCATATATTTCAATTCTACACATTTTACACAAAAAGCATTACAAATTATTATCAAAGCTATGATTGCAAGTGAAAAACAAAATGAAAAATTTCGCGTCCCGCAGCGTTTGCAGGGAATGCAGAAGTCGAATATCCGGCAGATTTTCGATAGTGCTTTGCCGGGAAGTATCAATTTCGGTTTAGGACAGCCCGATTTACCGACTCCGCGTTGTATACGGGATGAAGCGATTCGCGTAATTAACGACGAACCGCTCGGTTATACGTCGCACGCGGGTTTGCCGGAATTACGTGAGAAGATCGTCGGTGAATATGAACATCTGAATTTGTCGAAAGATGACTGCATCGTCACCGTCGGCTCGAACGAGGCTTTATTTTGTGCGGTGATGACTCTGTGCGAAGCGGGTGACGAGGTTCTCGTGCCGAATCCGGCATTTCCGGCATATCCGGCGATCAATAATCTGGCGGATGCGACGACGGTTTTATATCGTCTGCCAAAGGAAAAAGGTTTCGGCTTCGATGCGGGCGAATTTGAAAAGCAAATCACCGACAAAACCCGTGCGGCGATAATTTTGAGTCCGTCAAATCCGACCGGGCGAACTTTGTCGCGTGAAGACTTGAAAGACATTGCGAAGATTCTGGACGGAACGGGAATTTATGCCGTGTCGGATGAGATTTACAAAGACATCTATTTTACTGACGAAAAACCCGCTTCGATCTCGGAATATTACGAAAAAACTCTGGTCGTCGGTGGTTTATCGAAAAATATGTCTATGACCGGCTGGCGGATGGGCTGGCTTTTGGGCATTCCCGAAGTAATGGAAAAAGCACTCGTCGTTCACGGTTACAACACGGTTTGTACCTCGACGATTACGCAGAAAGCATCAATGGCTTACTGGACGGAAGCGGGTGAACAAGCAGAAGCCGAAGCGAGAGAAATTTATAAACGACGGCGTGATTTATTAGTCAGACTGATTGATGAAGAGCTTGGACTAAAAGCCGTTTCGCCCGAAGGTGCGTTTTATTCGATGGTTGATATTTCGGAAATCGGTGACGAAATGGAGATCGTCAATAAATTCTTGAAACACCGCGTGATTACCGTCAACGGTTCGGGTTTCGGCGACGAAGCGAAAGGCTTTTTGCGAATCTCGTTTTGTGCGAGTGAGGAAAATATCCGCGAAGGCGTTAAAAGAATGAAAGAAGCGTTGAACATTTAACATCGAGCATTTATCATTGACCGTTTCGGATTTTGATAAATGTTTGAAGATGAATGGTAAATAAATATGAATAAATATCGTGTAGGAATTTTGGGAGCGACGGGAACGGTCGGGCAGAGATTTTGCCAATTATTGGAAAATCATCCGCAGTTCGAGATCACTGCGTTGGCGGCTTCGGATCGGTCGGAAGGGAAACCTTTTAAAGAAGCGTGTGCGTGGAAACTTTCAACGCCGATGCCGGAAAATGTTAAGGAAATCGTTGTTCAGCCGATTGCTCCGCCACTTGAGTGCGACATTATCTTTTCAAGTCTGCCGGCATCGGTGGCGAGAAAAACCGAAGAGGAATTCGCCCGTGCGGGTTATCCGGTCATCAGCAATTCTTCGTGTTACCGGATGGAAGAAGATGTGCCGCTGATTATTCCCGAAATCAATCACGAACATCTCGGTTTGATTGAAGTTCAGCAGACGAAACGCGGATTTGACAAAGGTTTTATCATCACGAATCCGAACTGTTCGGTCGTTTCATTTGCTCCGCCGCTTGCCGCTCTGCATCGTGCGTTCGGTGTCGAAGCGGCGATAATTACGACGATGCAGGCAGTTTCGGGGGCGGGTTATCCGGGTGTTTCAAGTCTCGATATTGTGGACAATGTGCTGCCGTATATTCCCGGCGAAGAACCGAAAGCGGAAACAGAATCGCAAAAAATCCTCGGTAAATTCAACGGCGAAACTATTGAAAAGGCTGATTTTACGGTTTCGACACAATGTTTCCGCGTCAACGTCATTGACGGACACACCGCTTCGATTCGCGTAAATTTGAAGGAAACTTCAACGCTCGAGGACGTTAAACGGGCGATGGTGGATTTTCCCTCGTTGAATCTGTATTCTTCGCCGGATAACTTTATATATGTCTGCGACGAACCTTCACGCCCGCAACCGCGGCTTGACCGCGACAACGGCAAGGGAATGACGATCACCGTCGGCAGACTTTTTCCCGACAACATTTTTGATTATCGTTTTATTTCACTAAGTCATAATACGATTCGAGGTGCGGCGGGAGCAGCGGTTTTGAATGCTGAATTACTGATTGATAAAAAAATTATCTAAAGTTCAATAGTTCAACACACCTCCGTTTGTTTTTCACGCCCGCTGAAAGCGTAGAGTGATTCGTTGATTACCTGAAAATTTGAAATCAAACACTAAAATTTGATTTGTTTCGTTCAACCGAAATTAATTTAAAGATAGAAAAAAATGCGACCTTTTCGGCAGGCGGTTTCAAAGAACAGATGTTTATTGAACTTTTTGCATATTATTATTCAATATTAACGAACTGCTGAGAAATCAGAATATGACGGCAAATCCTGTATTACAAAAAACCTTCGTTGAAAAAACGCTGATCGTCGTCGGGATAGTTTTCCTGACGTATATTGTTTACCAGCTTTTCTTTTCAGTTTTCGATGTGATTCTGTTAATCTTTGCGGCGATTTTGCTTGCCGTTTTTCTGCACGGTCTAGCGGGTTTTGTAAATCGTTACCTGAATATCTCCGAAGGAATGTCGGTTCTGCTGGTGTCGGTTCTGCTGATCGTAATTCTCGGCGGTGCAATTGCCTTACTCGCACCAAGCGTCGCGAAACAGGTTCAACATCTGCGGGATGAACTGCCGAACTCGGCAAAGCAAGCCGGAGCTTACATTTCGCAATACGGCTGGGGCAGAACGCTGATCGAACAACTGCCGGATGCCGATGGATTAATGCGGAAAATTGACGCTTCGACCATGTTGACGCGTGTCGGCGGCTATTTTTCTTCAACCGTCGGAGCGTTAGGGAACTTTTTTATCACGATTCTTCTGGCAATCTACTTTGCGACCGAACCGAGATTTTACGCAACCGGATTTACCAAACTATTTCCGGTTGCGATGCGTTCGCGAGTTTATGAAATACTGGCGGAGATTGGTGATACGCTCGGTTGGTGGCTCGTCGGAAAAGCCGCTTCGATGGTTTTCATCGGTTTACTGACGTGGTTCGGGTTATATATTTTAGGTGTTCCGCTGTCATTGACGCTCGGTTTACTGGCGGGATTATTATCATTTATTCCGAATTTCGGTCCGATTCTTTCCGCACTTCCCGCAATTCTTTTAGCATTTATCGAAAGTCCGATCAAAGCCGTTTATGTTTTGATTCTCTTTATTATCGTGCAGGTAATTGAATCAAATATCGTGACACCGCTGATCGAACGGCGAACGGTCGAGCTTCCGCCCGCTCTGACGATAATTTTCCAACTCGTTCTCGCTGTCCTGATCGGCGGACTCGGACTCGTTCTCGCTACTCCGCTGCTTGCCGTAATAATGGTTTTGATTCAGATGGTTTATATCGAAGACGTTTTAGGCGATAGAAATACGGACGCTGAAGAGAAGAAGGCAGATGTCATTGAACCGACAGATATGCCTGAAACGAAGACAAAAGTGAAGGTAAAAAATAAGAGACTTGTCAGGTGATTGCGACTAAAAGATTTATAATGACCTTGAATAAATGTAGTTTAGTAAGTTAAAAACGAAGGTTGAAAAAACGTGTAGTAATTTGACGATAATTGGAAATTTCTTACAATAGATAAAAATCCTTCACATTCAGATGACTAAAGAAATAGAAAATAATCAACACTCTTTCAGCAAAAAAGTTTTGATAACAATCGGTATCACAGCTTTATTCAGCTTAGCAATCTTGTTTGTGTATTTTGCAGTTAACGTAATGTTTCTGCTGTTTGCGGCAATTTTGTTAGCAGTTTTTTTTCGCAGTTTGGGCGAATGGATCAATCATTTTACAAAAATTCCCGAAGGTTTTGCGGTTTTGATTGTGTGCCTTGTTATTATTGCGGTTTTTAGCTTTGCAATCTGGCTGCTTGCTCCCGAAGTTGCCGATCAGATAATCGAATTAAGAGAAATCATACCGCAATCTCTGAATACACTTGGAAGCCGAATCAGTGGTTATGCCTGGGGAAATCTTGTGTTGGAGCAGATTCCGACGTGGCAGGAACTATTTAACCGGATTGCCGGAAGTAAATTTCTGACGCGGATCAGCGGTATATTTTCAACTACGTTCGGTGTGACGGCAAACATCGTCGTCATAGTTTTGATGGGCATATATCTGGCGACCAGTCCGCAATATTACACTAAGGGACTGATAAAATTATTTCCGCTCTCAAGACGCGACAGAATGCGGGAAGTTATTTGTGAAATGGATGAAACGCTGCGATGGTGGTTGGTCGGAAAATCCGTTTCGATGCTGATTATCGGAGTTTTAACGGCTGTCGGTTTGTGGATTCTTGGCATTCCGCTGGCATTGACACTCGGAATTATTGCGGCACTTTTGGCGTTCATTCCGAATTTTGGTCCAATCATTGCGGTTGCACCGGCACTACTCTTCGCCCTCGTCGAAAGTCCTACAAAAGCAATCTATGTATTGATTTTATATCTCGGCATACAAACTTTTGAAAGCTATCTGATAACTCCCCTAGTCCAGCAAAAAGCCGTTTCGCTGCCGCCGGTGCTGACGATATTTTTTCAGATTTTTTTAGGCGTATTGGTCGGAGGTTTCGGGTTAATTCTCGCGACACCAATGTTATTGGTCATTATCGTTCTCACAAAGATGCTTTATATCGAAGATGTTTTGGGTGATAAAGATGTTCATATGCCGAGTGAAAGCTCAAGTAAAAGTTGAAAAGGGAAATAACAGCGAAAATTTAAACTTTAGAATAGATTAAACAAATGATAGAAAGATATACTTTGCCCGAAATGGGATCGATTTGGCAGCTTCAAAACAAGTTTCAAAAATGGCTCGACGTGGAAATCGCGGTTTGCGAAGTTCACGCGGAAGATGGAACGATTCCCGCCGAAGCGGTTGCGGAGATCAAGGAACGTGCGGCTTTTACGGTTGAGCGTATCAACGAGATCGAAAAAGTTACCGATCACGATGTCATCGCGTTCACGACGAATCTGGCGGAAAATAACGGTGATTCGGCACGTTTCGTTCATTACGGTCTGACCTCTTCGGACGTGGTGGACACAGCGAACGGTCTGCTTTTGAAAGAGGCTTGTGATTTACTTTTGCAAAAAGTTGACGCACTTCTGGAAGTTCTGAAACGTCGGGCGTATGAATTCAAAGATACGCCGCAAATTGGAAGAACTCACGGAATTCACGCTGAACCGACTGCATTCGGGATGACTTTTGCTTTATGGTTTGCGGAAATGCAACGCAATCGTGAGCGTCTGGAACGGGCGAGAGAAACGGTTGCGGTCGGAAAAATTTCCGGTGCGGTCGGGGCGTTCGCCCATCTTGCTCCCGATGTCGAGGAAAGAGTTTGTACAAAATTAGGTTTGCAGCCCGCGGCGATTTCAACTCAGGTTATTCAGCGTGACCGTTATGCCGAATTTTTATGCACGCTCGGAATTGTCGCGTCAACACTCGATAAAATCGGCTTGAATGTTCGTCATTGGCAACGCACCGAAGTCCGCGAAGCACAGGAAAAATTTAAAGTCGGACAAAAAGGTTCGTCGGCGATGCCGCACAAACGCAATCCGATTATGTCGGAGAAAATCTGCGGTTTAGCGAGAACCGTCAGGGCAAATGCAATCGTCGGATTGGAAAATGTCGCCCTCTGGCACGAACGCGATATTTCGCATTCTTCCGCCGAACGAGTCGTTTTTCCTGACTCAAGCGTAACGCTCGATTATCTGTTGGCGAAAACCGCTTCGCTGCTTGATGGATTGATTGTTTATCCGGAAAATATGCTGAAAAATTTAAATTTAACGGGCGGTTTGATCTTCAGCGGACAACTAATGTTAGCTTTAACACAAGCCGGAGTTGCCCGCGAGGAAGCATATAAATGGACGCAGAGAAATGCGATGAAGGTTTGGGACGAAGGCGGAATCTACAAAGATTTGGTCCAAAATGATGCGGACATTTCTTCACATTTGACCAAAGAAGAAATTGTCCGCATTTTTGATGTTAAGTATTATCTGCGAAATGTTGATAAAGTTTTCCGGCGGGTTTTCGATTAAACATATTTTTCTGCAAAGTTACCGATGAAATTGCCGATGTAGCACAGCAGAACTACAAGATTAGCGTCCAAGTCGAATACCGATTTACCAGTGTCAGCCATATTATAAAGTTCTCCTTATTTATCAGTCACAAACAGACTATTTTTGCTAAAATATTCGAATTACAGTGTGAATCTGATACATAGACGTTGCATATCTCAAAAAATTGCGTAATATTTTATATTTTTATCGGAGAAATTTATGAAAGCTAAAGTTTATGTTACGTTAAAGCCGAGTGTACTTGATCCGCAAGGTAAAGCAATTCAACATTCGGCTGAATTATTGGGCTTTGAAAATGTGGATGACATTCGACAGGGCAAATACTTTGAAATCGCAATGGACGAGGATATTTCGCAAATTCAGGCACAGGAAACCGCTGAGAAAATTGCTAAAGATGTTTTAGCGAATCCGGTCATCGAAGATTATAGAGTAGAATTGATAATAAATAATTGATAACGGACAGTATTTTTCAGAATAGTTATCAGTCATTATTTATCAATTATCAGTTGTTGAAGTTATGAAATTCGGAGTTATAGTTTTTCCCGGTTCAAATTGCGATCACGATGCTTACCACGTTATCTCGAAGCACGTCGGTCAGCCCGTAGATTTCGTGTGGCATAAGGAAACCGATTTGAGCCGATATGATGCGGTGATCGTTCCCGGCGGATTTTCTTACGGCGATTATTTGCGTGCCGGAGCGTTGGCAAGATTTTCGCCCGTGATGAAAGCCGTTAAGGAATTCGCGGCGGAAGGGAAATTTGTTTTTGGTATTTGCAACGGTTTCCAAATTCTTTGTGAAGCGGGACTTCTGCCGGGAGCTTTGATGCGGAACAAGGATTTACATTTTATCTGCAAGTACATCAACATTAGGATCGAAAATAAGGAAACGCCTTTTACCAATGAACTCGATGAAGCGGAAGTTCTATCAATCCCGATTGCTCACGCCGAAGGAAATTATGTTTGCGACGATGAAACTTTCAACTCATTAGAAGAAAATAATCAGATAGTTTTCCGTTACTGCGACGAAAACGGTGAAGCGAACGCCGCGTCAAATCCAAATGGTTCACGCTCAAATATCGCCGGAATCTGCAATATAGACGGAAATGTTCTCGGAATGATGCCGCATCCCGAACGAGCTTGCGAAGAGTTGCTCGGCTCAAACGACGGACGCGAAATTTTCAGTTCCTTGACGAATCGAATCTCCGAACTGAGTGATTAAAATACTTATATCTTCGGACTGCGGGCATCCCTGCCCGCAAGTGTTGATCGCTTTTTACTTAATTTCAAACAGTATATCTTTACTTAAAATCACGTTAATTAAGAAAATTCTTGCGGACAGGAATGTCCGCAGTCCGACAAGGAAATATTTATTTTATAACCAAACCGTCGGTCGAAACTTTCCAGTTCAAAACTTCGACGTTCTTCTCAGCATTTAAAACATCTTCGACCTCATTTTTGCGGTCTTTTTTGCAGTAAAAAGCGATACAGCCGCCGCCGCCCGCACCGCAGATTTTAGTGCCGATGGCTCCGTTTGATTCGGCTTTTTTGATGATTTCGTCCATCCACAGAGTCGTGATATTCGGCGAAAGGTCTTTTCGCAGTTGATGACCGCGATGCAGGATTTCGCCGGTTTTTGTCCAGTCTTTTTCGATCAACGCTTCACGTAATTCGAGCGAACCGTCGCGGATTCCGTCAAAGATCTCAAATAATTGCTGGTCGCCGTCGATGTGGCGTTTGGTAATTTCCCAGTTATTCGTTCCCGAATTTCGCGGTTCACCCGTATAGATCACGACGATTCTGTTTTCAAGTTCCGCCGTGTCAATGTCCAATGCCTCGCGTTCGATTCCGTCGGGACGAAAATGAATACACGCCGTGCCGCCGTATTGTGCCGAATAGTAATCCTGAAAACCGGCGGGAACTTTGATGACGGTTGTTTCGATATTTGCCGCAATCGGAATAAATCTGTCCGGCGTGTAACGATTTCCGACGAGTTTGTTCAATGCTCCGATGCAGGCGATATTCAATGTCGAAGAACCCGCAAGTCCCGCACCGGCGGGAGCTTGAGCGTCCGTCGTCAGGTTAAAACCGACTTCGGGTTTGAAAAAATGAACAAGTTTTGAAAGCAATTCCAACCGCGGTTCGTTCTTTAATTCCGAAACTTTACCGACGCTCGTTTCAAATTTTTCCTTGCGGTCAATTGATTCGATGACAATTTTATTATCGTCGCGGGTTTCAATGCGGCATTTTGCCAACAGATTGACGGCGAAATTGACGGTTGCCGCTCCTTCGTGAAACAGGAATATCGGCGGAATATCAATTGTTCCGCCGGCTAGATCAACTCTCGTCGGAGCAGATGTTTCGATTATCACAGTTAAATTTTTCCTCGGTTAGTCTAATGTGTTTTGAGTTTTTGAAACAAAAATAAGATATTACTTTAAATCGATGAAAATTGCAGGTGTGAGAAAATAGGTTTTACTTTGCGGTTTTATTATCGCTCCTCGCCATTTTCATTTTCTTTTTCAATATCCGGTGATTTACTGCTGAAGCCGGGTGTTTTTGTCAGATGTAGCTTTTCTTCGACTTTATGGAGTTTTTCTTCGATCTTGTGAATTGTTTCGGGTTTCGTGTCTTCGATCTTCTGCGAAACTAAATATCTCTCGACCAGATAAAACAGAATTATTCCAAACAGAGCGATAAAGAAAAGGGCAACGCCGATCTGCTTGAAATCGCCGATAACCGTTGTGATTGCTCCGCTGAAAAAATATCCGATGCTCGAAAGAATAATAACCCAAACCGTGCAGCTGATTAAATCGAGCAGAAGAAATTTGCGAAGCGGCATTTTGCCGACACCGTTAAACAGACACATCGCCGTCCGCACGCCGTAGATATATTTTGAAACGACAAGCGAAAATCCACCGAATTTGTTAATCAGGCTTTCAATTCGCGGCTGAGCCATCTGGTAAAAACTGTAATGGCTGACGGTGTTGCTGAATAATCTGCCGATGCCGTAAGCAAATGTATCACCGGTCATCGCCCCCAGGATTCCGAACAGATAAACCCATAAAATCCCGTAATCGCCGAACGATCCCGAATGTGCCAGAACGCCCGCCAGCAAAAGCGTGATGTCGCCTTCAATCGTGCAGAGTGCGAAAACGGCGTAAATTCCGTAGTGCTTGAAAAGTTCGAGGAATTGTTCTTCCATAAAATACCGAAAGATTAAGGTTTAAATACTTTTTTACAAAGAAGCGAACAAAAAAGATTACCTTTATCAAACGTATTCGTCAAATAATTGGCGAGAGCGAATTGTCGTTTGACACATTGTAAAGTAGTGTCTAAAATCGGCTTAGACAGATAAAATTTACAGATAAAATCGGAAAGCTCGAAAAACGATGCAGGAGATTACGGCACAAGCAGAAAAATTGATCGGCATCGAAGTCAAAAGATTCGAGATGCTTGCCGTTCGCCTCGGAAAAGACGGCAGGATAACCGACGGCTTTAAGTCATTGGTTGACGCTGAAAGCGACACGGCGACGCAGCTTATAAGCTTTATAAATGAAGCGAGAGAAAGGTTTGAAGGCTTCGATAAATTAGGCATTGCCGTTCCCGGTTTGCTGAACCGGAAAACGAATCAGATTGCATATTCGACAAGATTACCCGAAATTGCCAAAGTAGATTTTTTGGGGCAAATCGAACAAGCCACAAACTTAAAACTGACGATAAAAAACGATGCTAATGCCGCCGCATTTGCCGAACATATTTATGGAGCGGGACGCGGAAGTAATGATATGTTTTATGCAACCATCGGTCGCGGCATCGGCGGAGCATTGATTTTCGATAATAAATTGTGGCACGGAGCATCCGGTTTTGCGGGTGAATTCGGACATATTGCGATTAATTCGGAAGGGATGAAACTCGAAGATTTTGCCTCTACAATAAATATTCTGAGGCGGGCGAAAAATTGGATTCGTAAGGATTCGACGACTTCTCTGAACTCAATTGAAGAGGGAAAAATCACGATCACCGATATTGTCAATGCCGCCGAAAATCAAGATGATTTTGCGACTTTAATGTTGGAGCGAACCGGAACGTATATCGGAACGGCGATTGCGGGTGTTATAAATTTACTGAACATTGAAAAAATCGTCGTCGGCGGCGAAATTATGCAGGCGGAAGGAATCGTTCTCAATGCGATAATTCAACGGGCGAAGGAACTTTCGTTCACGCCGAGTTTTGAAACGGTTGAAATTGTCAGCGGCGAACTCGGTGAATATGCAAGTGCGATTGGTGTTGCCCTGCTTTCGGATTCGGAAAATTATCCGCAGTGACGAAGACGATTGGTGATGAGTTAAACTTAATCAGTTTTATCAGAAAAACTAATGTCGTGAAAACTTGCACAAAGTCCTTAAAAGAATTATTTTTATATTAGAATTTGCGGAATTTGTAGGATTGAGTAAAATCAATTTCGATTGTTGCAAATAGGTCTTAATACTTAAAAAACAAAAAGTTTACCGTGATTATGCTTGGTATTTTTAAAAATCCCTAAGTTTCAGGTGAACCGTTTATTCAGCAAATTCCAGATAAAATCAATCGTTTGGATTGATTATAATTTAATGGGGTGACAGATTTCGTGTATGTATTCATCTGCAAAGTTCTGAGGTGATTAAACACATTGATACTGAAAACTTAAAATTACAAAATACTTTAGTAGAGATATAAAAAGATGGCTCAACTCTTTCAACGCGGAGCAAATAATATAGCAAAGGCATCAATGGTCGTGGCAATCGTGCTGGGCGGCGTTGTTTTTTATGCTTATACGCAAATCGCCCGTTCGTCATATTTGACGGGGCGGTATCAGGAAAAACAACAGCCCGTTCAATTCAGCCACAAACATCACGTCGGCGACGACGGGATTGATTGCCGTTACTGTCATACATCGGTCGAAACTGCGGCTTCGGCAGGAATTCCGCCGACGCAAACCTGTATGAACTGCCACAGTCAACTCTATTCTGATCAACCGTACCTTGAACCGATTCGGGCAAGTTATCGGGACAATAAGCCGATTGAATGGGAGAGAGTTCACGATCTGCCCGGATTTGTTTACTTTAATCACAGTATTCACGTCGCTAAAGGTGTCGGTTGTTCAACCTGTCACGGTGCGATTGATGAAATGCCGGCGGTTTATCAGGAAAATACGTTGCAGATGGAATGGTGTCTGTCGTGTCACCGCAATCCTGAAGCGAAGATTCGTCCGAAGGCGGAAATATACAATATGGATTGGGAAGACAGCAATTTGACGGCAGACGAACGAAAAGGATTGTACGCGGATTACAAAATCCGCAGTGAGCTGATGTTGACGAGTTGTTCAACCTGCCACCGATAAATTTAAGATTCAAAATTCAAGAATCACAAACGGTAGAAATCTTAAATTTTAATATTGAGTCTTGAATTGTTTAATTGAGGAAAATAAATGGCGAGCAACGACAGTAAAACTAATTTTGCATTATTAAAGAACAAAATCCTACAGCAGAACGGCAAGGAGTATTGGCGTTCGGTCGAGGAATTTGTTGATGCACCTGAGTTTGAGGAATTCGTCAAATACGAATATCCGGCACAAGCGGAGGAATGGGACGATTCGCTCAGCCGCCGCAACTTTATTAAGGTGATGGGAGCGTCTTTGGCGTTAGCCGGGTTGAGCGGATGTGCCATTCAACCGGCTGAAAAAATTATTCCGTATGTTATACAGCCGGAAGTCCTGACACCCGGTAAACCTTTGTTTTTCGCAACGGCAATGACGCTCGGCGGCGTGGCAACCGGCTTGCTGGCACGTTCGAGTGAAGGAAAACCGACGAAGATCGAGGGAAATCCGGAACATCCGGGAAGCCTCGGAGCGACTGACGTATTTGCTCAGGCATCACTTCTGAACTTGTACGATCCCGACCGTTCGAGAGAAATTTTGTATCGCAATACGCCGTCAAATTGGAAAAATTTTATGACGCAGGTTCGTGCCGCGGTGGATGATAATCGCGGTAACGGCGGAGCGGGAATTCGCTTTTTGACCGAAACCGTGACATCGCCGACGTTGATCGAGCAGATGAAGGGAGTTCTGACCGAACTGCCGAACGCAAAATGGGTTCAGTATGACCCGGTCAATAATGACAACGCTCTGGCGGGTGCGAAGATGGCTTTCGGTTCTCCGGCTCAAGCGGTTTATCAGTTTGATAAAGCTGACCGAATTTTGACGCTCGATGCTGATCTTTTTTCAAAGTTCAATGTCCGCTACATCAAAGATTTTGCAACGAAACGCTCACTAGCCGACGGCAAAAGAGAAATGAGCCGTTTGTATTCGATTGAGACGACAATGACTCTGACGGGAGCGAAAGCCGATCATAGAATTGCCGTTAAACCGAGTCTGATGCCCGAAGTTGCAAAAGCGATTGCAGGAGCAATGGGAGTTTCGGGAGCGAGTTCGAGTTACACCGAAAATGCGGAATGGATTTCGGAAATGGTCAAGGATTTACAGGCGAATCGCGGAAAATCCATTGTCGTCGCGGGCGACCATCAACCGCCGGTAGTTCACGCTCTGGCTCACGCGATGAATGATGCCCTCGGAAACATCGGTCAAACCGTAACGTTTACCGAACCGCTCTCACCGAATACCGACCGCACACAAGTCGAGCAACTCGGCGAACTTATCCAGGATATTGACGGCGGCACAGTAAAAATGCTGGTGATTATGAACGGAAATCCGGTTTATAATACGCCCGCCGATATGAAATTAAATGAAGAGCGGATGAAGAAAGTTCCGCTTCGGGTTCATCTGGGTGAATATATAGATGAAACGGGAGTTTTGTGTCATTGGCACATCTCGGCGACGAATTATCTGGAAATGTGGGCGGATACGCGGGCGTATGACGGCACGGTTTCGATTGCTCAACCGCTGATCGAACCACTCTATAAAAGCAAATCAATTTACGAACTCGTCCAGCTCTTTTTTAAGGAAAATTTCGAGAAAAAGGGAATGCAGATTGTTCAGGAATTCTGGCAGGAACAAGGGTTGAAAACGGCTCCGCCGATTGCCGGAATGACCAACAAAGGTTCGGCAAATTCAGCCAAATTGACTGATGGTAAAGCCGAAGAAAAAGCAACAGTAACACCGGCACCGGAAGTGACGGCAACACCTGCCGCGACGGCAACACCGACAACAACACCAACTCCGACCGCTTCACCGGAAACAACGGCGACTCCGGCAATGAACGGAAACGCAACTGCTGGAAACGGCAATGGAAACGGCAATACAACGGCGACTCCGGCAGCGGTTTCAACCAATGGTGCATCTTCGCCGAAAACATTTGAAGACAATTGGCGAAAAGCGGTTCACGACGGGTTTATCGCAGACTCGCAAGCACCGACGAAAACGGTTTCCGTGTCAACCGGATTTTTGAGCGAAACTTCCGATTTTATGAAAGGAAGCGGTAGTCTGGAAATGGCGATTTTGCCCGATCCGTGTATTTATGATGGACGTTTTGCGAATAACGGTTGGCTACAGGAATTGCCGAATCCTCTGAACAAAATCACCTGGGAAAACGTCGCGTTGGTTAGTCCGAAGACGGCGACGGAACTCGGAATCAATCAGGATAAAAAATACGCCGATAACGCCGGTGGAGAATTAGGAACAGCCTTTATCAATACGAAGGGCGGAAATATGGAGTCCGATATTCTCGAAGTAACTTATGAAGGCGGGAAGATAACGGAAAAAGTTCCGGCGTGGATTACACCCGGACAACCTGACGGCGTGATAACTTTGTTTATGGGTTACGGCAGAACGCGTGCCGGTAGAATCGCGGGAATGAAACCGGGAATTTTCGGTGCAACCGTTATTGATTCTAATTCGCTCGGCTATAACGTCTTTGATGTTCGCAAATCAAATTCAATGTCATTCGGTAAAGGAAGCGTTGTCAATACACAGGTTAAAACAACGGTTGCCTCGACACAGATTCATTTCAATATCTCGAAAGACGAAGTGTCGGAACGCGAAATTTTGCTTCATATGGGAATGGATGAATACGAACATCTTCTCGAAGAAAAGCCGCACGATCCGATGGAAGTATACGATAAATCAATGTACGGCAACGAGTTCGGTGAAGTTTATGCAAAGAATAACCGCTGGGCGATGACAATCGATCTGAATTCCTGTGTCGGTTGCAATGCTTGTGTGTTGGCGTGTCAGTCGGAAAATAATATACCGATCGTCGGTAAGGAACAGGTCGAACGTAGCCGCGAAATGCACTGGATGAGAATTGATACATATTACAAAGGTGATATGAACGAGTCGAATGCTATCGAAGGTCCGCATTTTCAACCCGTTTTATGTCAGCAGTGTGAACAAGCACCGTGTGAAGTGGTTTGTCCGGTTCACGCAACGGTTCACAGTGCGGAGGGTTTGAACGATATGGTCTATAACCGTTGTATCGGAACGCGATACTGTTCAAACAACTGTCCGTATAAAGTTCGACGATTCAATTTCTTTTTGTATCAGGACTGGGATACGCCGGAATATAAAATGATGCGTAACCCGGAAGTTACCGTCAGAAGTCGTGGAGTAATGGAAAAATGCACATATTGTGTGCAGAGAATTGCTTCGGCGAGAATCGAAGCGGAGAAAGACGGACGCGATGTGCGGGACGGCGAAATCGTTACGGCGTGTCAATCGGTCTGTCCATCGAATGCAATCATCTTCGGCGATATGGGCGATAAAGATTCAGCAGTGGCGAAAAGCAAGAATGACCACCGTAATTACGCGTTACTCAATGAAACACTAAATACGCAGCCGCGAACGACTTACTTGGCAAGTGTCCGTAATCAGAATCCGACGATGCCTGATTATATAAAAGGCGAAGTAAAAACTGAGGGCGGTCATCACTAAGACAAATTTTATTAAGAATATAAGAAGTAGAGCTAATTAAAAAGCTATGCAAGATGTAAAAGACTTAGAGCAGATTCAGAGGGAAATCTACCCGCCGATGGTCGAGGGCGACCATAGTTTCGGAACGATCACCGATAAAATCAGTGACATTACGCTGAAGAAACGAACGCCGTTCGGATGGTTTATTGGTTTGGGAGTGGGTTTTTTACTGGCTCAGTTCCTGATGATGACGGTGACGATACTGCTGGCATACGGTGTCGGAATCTGGGGAAATAACCAACCGATCGGTTGGGCGTTTCCGATTATCAACTTTGTTTGGTGGATCGGTATCGGACACGCGGGAACGCTTATTTCCGCTATTTTGTTACTGTTAAATCAAAAATGGCGGACTTCGATCAATCGCTTCGCCGAGGCAATGACGCTCTTCGCTGTTGCTTGTGCAGGAATGTACCCCCTTTTGCACACAGGTCGTCCGTGGTTAGCTTACTGGATGTTTCCATATCCGAACACGATGGGAATGTGGCCGCAATTTCGGAGTCCTCTGATTTGGGATGTTTTTGCAGTTTCAACTTATGCAACAGTTTCGGCATTATTTTGGTATGTCGGTTTGATTCCGGATATTGCGACATTGCGTGACCGAGCAAAAAATCCTTATTTCAAATTTGTTTATGGATTGCTTTCATGGGGTTGGCGTGGATCGGCGAGACACTGGCACCGCTACGAAATTGCTTATTTATTGCTGGCAGGACTTTCGACACCGCTTGTTCTATCAGTTCACTCAATCGTCAGTTTCGACTTCTCGGTGGCACAACTTCCGGGTTGGCACGCGACGATTTTCCCTCCATATTTTGTCGCCGGTGCAATTTTCGCCGGATTTGCGATGGTTTTGATTCTGTGTATTCCGTTGCGTGTCTTTTATAATTTGAAAGATATGATTACCGACACGCACCTTCGTTATATGGGCAAAATTATGCTCGCAACGGGGATGATCGTGGTCTATGGTTATGCGATGGAAGCATTTTTCGCGTGGTATTCAGCTGCACCGTTTGAGCGTTATATGATGTATAACCGAATGTTTAGCGGACCTTACTGGTGGACATACTGGATGCTTATTCTCTGTAACGGGGTTTCGATTCAGTTCCTTTGGTTCAAGCGTTTTCGTGAAAGTGCATTCTGGCTGTTCATTATTTCACTTATCGTCAGTGTCGGGATGTGGCTGGAGCGTTTTGTAATTATTATTACGAGTTTACACAGAGATTTTTTACCGTCATCGTGGGGAATGTATGCCCCGACAATTTACGATTGGACGATGTATGTCGGAACTATCGGACTATTTATTGCTCTAATTTTCTTATTCGTCCGAATGCTTCCGGTTATTTCTATATTCGAGGTTAGAACGTTACTGCCGCAGGCGGAAGTTCATCATCATGATGGACACGAAGATAATGCGGTTCATACGGATCATATGGATCAGATAAATGCACCGAAAGGTGTTGATGCTGAATAGGATTTGTTAAATTGAAGCTGCAATCAATTTCGTATTCGTTCGCAAATGGAAAAGGGCAACTCACCCGTGTCAAGCCGTCTGCCGATGAATGAAATTGATTGCACAAATCAAATAATATGAGAGAAGACGATATTTACGGAAACTACGGTTTATTAGCCGAATTCGACACGACGACGGAGATTGTCAGGGCAGCGGAGAAAGTTCGTGATGCGGGCTTTACAAAGACTGACGCGTTCTCACCGTTTCCGATTCACGAAATGGATGCGGCACTCGGTATTAAAAAGACGATTCTGCCTTATCTTGTTTTCGGCGGCGGTATTGCGGGGTTGTTGTCAGGTCTGGTTTTGCAAATTGGCACTGCTGTTTTCGACTATCCGATCATCGTTGGTGGTCGCCCATTTTTGAGTTTAACGTCATTTGTTCCGCCTGCTTATGAATTGACGATTTTATTGGCTGCGTTTACAGCGGTTTTTGGTATGCTTCTGCTTAATGGCTTACCGCAGCCTTATCATCCGGTTTTTAATGTGCCGCGGTTTAATTTGGCGACACGGGAAAAGTTTTTCCTGTTGATTCAAGCCGATGATCCGAAATTCGATTATGAGGAAACAAGAGCATTTATGGAAACGCTCAATCCGCAGGAGGTTTTCGATGTTGATAAATAAACTGATGGCGGAATCGATGACTAATTATAAAAAGTTGAAAAATAATAAATCTCTGTTTATTCTCGCATTTTTGATATTAACTTTTACGTTAAATACCGCGTGTCGTTACGATATGCAAGATCAGCCGCGTTATAAGCCTTACAAAAACAGCGACTTTTTTGCAGATGGTAAAGCGATGAGAGATTTGCCAGAAGGAACGGTTTCACGCGGAAATTTGCGGGAGAACAAAGCATTATATACCGGCAAAAAAGATAATGCTGATCCGAACGCAGCAACCGAATCCGTAACTGATCCGGCAACAGGAAACACACTTGTTTCGAGTTTTCCGAATGACATAGAAGAATTTCCGGTAGCAATAGACCGGGAGTTGCTGGAACGTGGTGAACAGCGTTACCGGGTTTTTTGTATATATTGTCACGGTCCGGTCGGTGGCGGAAACGGAATGGTCGTGCGAAGGGGTTATCCTGCACCGCCAACATATCACGACGACCGTTTGCGAAATGCTCCGGTCGGACATTTTTTTGATGTAATTACGAATGGTTGGGGCAAAATGAACAGTTATGGTTCACAAGTTCCGGTCGCTGACCGCTGGGCAATCGTTGCGTATATCCGCACATTGCAGATAAGTCAGAATCCCGATATGAAAATGGATAAATCCTCGGTAACTTCTGATTCAACAGAAGAATCAACCGAATCAATGAAGAATAAGAACAAACTGGATAAGGTCAACGAAGAATCAAAAGCCGTTACCGGAGAGCCGAGTTTGAATCAGAATGCCAATACTTCAAAAGGAGGGAACAGATAAAATGCTGAAGAACACATTTAATGCTCCCGAATCACTCAACCGTTGGCAGAACCTGGCTCTCGGTGTCGGCGGAATATTTACACTAATCTGGGGACTCGGACTTTTGTTAAGCAGTCCGGTCGGAAAAGAATATGCGATGCGTGGCTGGCTCTTAGGCTTCATTTTCTGGGCGGGAATCGGCATCGGCGGACTTGGAATTTTGCACCTGCAATATTTAACCGGTGGAGCATGGGGCGTTGTCATCCGTCGCACCGTCGAAGCGTGTTCGCGGACAATTCCCGTTTTGGCGTTATTGTTTATTCCGATTGGAATGGGAATATACAATCTATATGAGTGGGCTCACCTGCAAAGAGCGGGAACCGATGAAATAATTAATCTACGTGGTTGGTATATGGAACCCTTTTGGTGGGGAGCGAGAACGGTTTTATACTTCGCACTTTTCAGTCTGATGGCATATATGTTCAGCCGTTGGTCGCGTCAGCAGGACGCTTCCGCAAATTATGAGGAATCGGCTAAACATCTCGGCTCGGCAACAGCATTTGCCGGTCCATCGATCATATTCTATGTATTGCTGATTACATTTGCTTCGATTGATTGGACGATGACGCTTGAACCGCACTGGTTTTCGACGATGTGGGGTTTTCTGTTCGTTGCGGGTTGGGCATTGAGTTGCTTCTGTTTTTCGGTGGCGGTTCTAGCATATTTTTCGGATAAAGCACCGCTCGACAGAGTCTTGGGTAAAAGGCATTTTCACGACATCGGGAAACTGATACTTGCCCTTGTAATGGTTTGGGCATATTTCAACTTTTCGCAGTATTTGATTATCTGGTCGGGAAATTTAACGGAAGAAACACCGTATTTCATTACTCGTTCGCAGGGCGTTTGGGGAGCAATCGGTCTGCTTCTGATTGTTTTTCACTTTGCATTTCCGTTTCTGATTCTGTTGATGCAGGACTTCAAACGTAAGGCGAAATGGTTAGCGGCTCTGGCGATTTTCATTTTATTTATGCGGGTTATTGATATGTTTTACATCATTGGACCGAGTCCGATGATTGGTGAAATATCAAATCACGAACTGCACGAGGCAATGCTTCACGTCGGATTTAGATTCAGCGTTTGGTATATCGTCGGACCGATTGCAGTCGGCGGATTTTGGATGGCTTCGTTTATCAATCAGTTGAAAAAACGTCCGCTGATGCCATTTAAAGATCCGTTTTTTGAGAACGCGATCAAGCATGGAAAAGGACATTAACTGTTTCTAATGATCGTTTAATAATTAGCTGAGATTATTAAGTTGGAACATTATTTTGATATGTCGGTCGGTTCAAAAAGCCGTTGCGAAAGTATAGAATAAGAATATGGCAAAGCACGAAGAAACTTACGCAGATTTAGACCAATCCTATGAGCAGAATATCATTGGGATGCGGGGCATAATTTACTTTGGGATCGGATTATTTCTCCTGATCGTAATTACTTTCGGGTTGATGTGGGTATTTCAGTTTCAGTTTTTGCAGGTGGAAAAAGAGAAGGAAAACGTACTCAACCAAAATCCGATGGCGATGACGAAGCAGGAGAGAGTTCCAAAGAATTTACAACTGCAATCGGCTCCCGGATTCGGGGTTGATGATCCGCGGACGGGAAAACGGATAAATCTTGAATTGCGTGAACCGCAGGCGGAATATCGTGAGTTACAGAGAATCTGGCAGGATCAATGGGAAAACGGACAAAAGGATGAAAAAACCGGAATGGTTGTTTCACTGCCGATTGAAGAAGCAAAGAAACAATTTTTAGCGGGTAATGATGCGAAACAGAAAAGCAACGGAGATAGCAAAGATGATTTAGCAGAAGCCCGTTCGATGGTTTCGGCATCGAGTGCCGGACGCACCCGAACCGATACTAAAAGGTAATTAAATAAAATGAGAAAAAGTTCAGAAAATTCAGCAGTTTTGAAACTGAAACTTTTATTGAGTTTGGGCATCTTGATAATTTTGACGAGTGCGGTCTTCGCCCAGAAAACCGAGCATTACAACTCACCGTTGTATTCACCGAAAACCTACGATCCGAGTGAAACCGGTCCGAGTAACGGAATGCCGACGGCTTTGAAAAAGGTCGGCATCGAACAAAAACTCAATGGGCAACTTCCTTTGGAAGCGGTATTTAAAGATGAAAACGGAAACGAAGTAAAGTTAGGTAATTATTTCAGCGGCAAAAAGCCGGTTATTTTGGCTTTGGTTTACTATGAATGTCCGATGCTTTGTAATGAAGTACTGAATGGCTTGACGGGATCATTAAAAGGAATTTCGTTTGATGCGGGCAAAGAATTTGATGTCGTGGCAATCAGCTTCGACACGCGGGAAAACGATAAGCCGGATCTGACGAAAAATAAAAAGCAGAGTTACCTCGAACGATACAATCGTCCGGGTTCGACTGATGGTTGGCATTTCTTGACCGGAAAACAGAGCGAGATTGATAAAGTTACAAAAGCGGTCGGGTTCAATTATACGTTCGATAAACAATCGAATCAGTTTGCACATGCCGGCGGAATAACGATTATTACACCGCAGGGCAGAATTTCCAGATACTTTTACGGCATTGATTACTCGCCGAAAGATGTTAAGTTCGGCATTATGGAATCAGCCGAAAACAAAATCGGAAATCCCGCTGAACAGCTTTATTTGTATTGTTTTCATTACGATCCTTCGACGGGGAAATACGGTTTTGCAATTTTGAGAGTGATGCGTTTAATGGCGTTCGCTACTATTTTAGGGATTGGCGTAATGTTATTTTTGTTTTGGCGTAGAAGTAAAAGATTAAGTTAATAGCTTATTGTTCATCGTAAAGTAAGAACAATCGGCAATCAACAATATTATGCAAGAAAAATCTTGGGTTTCATTTTTTCCGGAACAGGCATCCACTTTCGCGTGGCAGGTGGATTATCTGTATTTTTATTTAATAATTATAAGTATAGTTTTCACCGTCGGAATCGTTGTCGCAATTGGTGTTTTTACGGTTCAGTATCGTGAAAAAGAAAAGTTTGCAACACCGGATGAAATTCACGGGTCAATAGCTTTGGAGCTTTTCTGGTCATTTATTCCGTTTGTAATATCAATGACGATTTTCCTTGGCGGAGCAGTTGTTTTTTACAATCAATACAAAATTCCTCCAGATACGACTGAGATTTTTGTCGTCGGAAAACAGTGGATGTGGAAACTTCAGCATCAAACCGGACAGCGGGAAATTAACGAGTTGCACATTCCCGTCAACACAAAAATTAAACTGACGATGACGACCGAAGATGTCTTACACGATTTTTATATTCCGGCATTTCGTGCAAAAGCGGATGTTGTTCCGGGACGATATACAACAATGTGGTTTGAGGCAACAAAACCGGGCAAATATCGTTTATATTGTGCCGAATACTGCGGACTTAATCACTCCGGGATGGGCGGTTTTATATATGTAATGGAACAGGATGATTTCGCCGGTTGGTTGGCGGGAAATGTTTCTGACCAAACACCGGTTCAGCTCGGTGAAGACTTATTTGCAAATAAATTAGGTTGTGCTTCGTGCCACGCCGGAGGGGATAATCAACGCGGGGCAAAACTTGAAGGAATTTACAATCACGAGGTAAAACTTGTCGGCGGACAAACCGTTATCGCCGATGATGCTTATATCAGAAACTCGATTCTGAATCCGAGCGGTCAGATCGTTGAAGGTTATCAGCCGATTATGCCAACCTTCAAAGGACAGGTGACTGAAGAACAATTGATCGGTTTGGTGGCTTATATCAAATCTCTAAGCGGCGATAAGGGCGGTGCGGCAACGACAATGACAAAAAGTTCGGGTTCGATGAATTCAGCGGAAACACCTAAAAAGGATGAATCGAAAGGATCAATCGTCAATCCCGACATTCCGAATAATCGCCCGAATGAAAATCCGGTCGGGGGCAACGGGGGAAGTAAGTAGTTATGCAAAATATAGACTCAATCAATCTGGATAAAGTTAGAGAAAATCCCGCAGATAATTATCTGAAAAACGGACATACTCTGAGATCGTGGTTGCTGACGAAAGACCATAAACGCATTGCGATTATGTATCTTATAAGTGTTTCCGTGTTCTTTTTTATCGGAGGACTTTATGCGGCGACGATTCGACTTGAATTATTAACACCGGCGACCGATTTAGTTCAATCTTCAACTTATAATCGTGTGTTCACGCAGCACGGAATCATAATGATCTTTTTCTTCCTGATTCCGTCGATTCCCGCGATTTTGGGAAACTTTTTGATTCCTTTGATGATCGGGGCGAAAGACCTCGCATTTCCGCGAATCAATCTGTTAAGTTTATATATCTATTGGATTGCGGGCGGTTTAGCACTGTGGGCATTGATGCAGGGCGGAGTTGATACGGGTTGGACATTTTACACGCCGTATTCGACGACTTTCTCGAATTCCTATGTGATGGCGGTCGGCTTAGCAATTTTTATCAATGGATTTTCGTCAATCTTGACGGGACTGAATTTCATCGTCACGATCCACACGATGCGGGCTCCGGGAATGACCTGGTTTCGTTTGCCACTGTTCGTTTGGGCTCATTATGCAACAAGTTTGGTAATGATGCTCGGAACACCGGTGATTGCGATTACGGTTTTGTTGCTGGCACTAGAAAGATTTACACGCATCGGAATTTTCGATCCGGCAATCGGCGGTGATCCGATTCTGTTTCAACATCTATTCTGGTTCTACTCGCATCCCGCAGTTTATATTATGATTCTGCCGGGAATGGGTGTGATCTCGGAACTTATTTCCAACTTCGCCCGCAAGAAAATTTTCGGTTACGAATTTATCGCTTTTTCATCAATCGCCATTGCCGTTTTCGGTTTCCTCGTCTGGGGACACCATATGTTCGTGTCGGGACAGTCAATTTATGCAGGTTTGGTTTTCTCATTCCTGACGATGGTTGTGGCAGTTCCGTCAGCGATTAAGATGTTCAACTGGACGGCGACGCTTTATAAAGGTTCGATTTCCTACGATACACCGATGCTTTATGCACTCGGATTTATGGGATTGTTTCTGATCGGCGGACTAACCGGATTGTTCCTCGGAGCAATCGGTCTGACAGTTCACTTGACCGATACATACTTTATCGTTGCCCATTTCCACTATGTAATGGTTGGCGGACAGGTTATCGCATATCTCGGCGGAATTCATTATTGGTGGTCGAAAATGACCGGAAAAATGTATTCGGAATTCTGGGGTAGAATCTCGGCGATGCTCGTATTTGTCGGGTTCAATCTAACGTTCTTCCCGCAATTCATTCTCGGATATCAGGGAATGCCGCGACGTTATGCCGCTTACCCGGAAGAGTTTCAAGTTTTGAACGTATTCTCGACCGCCGGAGCCTCCGTGCTTGGTTTGGGAATGGTAATGCCTGTTCTGTATTTGACGCACTCGCTGATTTGGGGTAAAAAAGCAGCATCGAATCCGTATATGCATCCCGGCTTGGAATGGCGTACGACTTCGCCGCCGCCGACCTTGAATTTTGAAGAACAGCCCGTTGTTACGTGGGAGGCTTACGAGTTCGGTGAAGAAAGCGGACTGGATTTGGAACAAGCTAGAAGAAGAGACATTGAAGTTTTACCGACAAGATAGATTAAAGCCGAAAGAAATTTAAGATTCATATATAAATTGAGTCTTAAATTTTTATTCTTGAATCTTAAACCTTAATTATGGCAGAACATTTACACGACGATCATTATCATCCGCCCGGACTTCAGCATCAGTTTGAAGATATGGGACAGCAAGTTGACTCCGTAACCATCGGAATGTGGGCATTTCTCGCACAGGAGATTATGTTCTTCGGCGGAATGTTCACGGTTTACCTTGTGTTCCGTTCTAAATTCCCGATGGCATTTGCGGCGGCGAGTAATCACCTTGACCCTCTAATGGGCGGCATCAACACGCTCGTGCTGATCGTCAGTAGTTTGACGATGGCTCTGACCGTTTATTATGCACAAAAGGGCAAGCGGGAAGTGCAGATGGTTTTGATTGTTTTAACAATGATGTTCGGCGTAACCTTTCTGGTCGTCAAATATTTTGAATATAAACAAAAATACGATCATGGTTTAGTGCCTGTTTCAGGTTGGAATAAGGTTATTAAAGAGGGCGAACATAAAGAAGAAGCATCGTTGAAACTTCCGTTTGAAACAAAAGTTTCCGCTGCCGAGGGTGAAGCCGCTAAAGGTGAAGAAGCTCACGCTAATCCGCACGGAGATTTTCATATTCCCGATTCAGATTTGGCATTACCGAATTTGGCTAAAGAAGAAGGATTTTTAACCGAGAGCGAGAAGATCGGATATTTTGATGACGTGCAGTATGGAACGAATGGCAGAGTTTCGGCGGTCGGTGAGGTTAATAAGGAAAAATTTCAGGGCAGAATGCGTATATTTTTCTGGATCTATTTCGTAATGACCGGCTTACACGCTCTGCATATGATTATCGGTCTGGGCATAATGCTGTGGCTTCTATACAAAGCCTTCCGTAGTACGTTTTCCGCCGATTATTATTCGCCCGTCGAGATCGTCGGTTTATATTGGCACTTCGTTGATATTGTCTGGATTTTCCTATTTCCTCTGCTTTATTTACTTGGCAGACACTTCATCGCAGGAGGACATTTATAAATATGAGTGAACACGAAGAAGAACATATTGGAATACCGGGATATTTAGGTGTCTTCGGAATTCTATTTGTAGGAACTATTCTAACTTATGTCGTTGCCTTACAAGACCTCGACGGAATTTTATTTCCCGGAGCAAACACGCTTGTTGCACTACTCATCGCATTCTTTAAAATGAGTTGTGTCGTCTTATTTTTTATGCACGTTCTGTGGAGTTCAAAACTTATCAAACTGTCAGCCGTTGCCGGATTTTTCTGGCTGGCGATTATGTTTGCCTTTACGATGCAGGATTATTTAACACGTTCGATTGTCGGAAACTAACTTAAATTCAATAAACTAAAGAAACGCAGCACGGGAAAGTAAAACTTTTCGGATGTTGCGTTTTTTTTGTAAAGATCGTGAAATAAAATAGGTTTGGAATAAATAACGGATTGTCAGACATAAGGAATGATTGAACTTATGCCCTGTTTTAATGCACACATCATTAGGTTATATATTTTGGACGTGATACTATTTCCGCTTTGATAACAATTATAAAATTTGCGATATTTACAGAGTTTTTGTGAAAAAAATTTTAATACAACAAGTGCAATTCTTTAGACATCTTAGATTTCTGATGTTAAACCAAAAAAACCTTTTAAAATACACTGCGACCGCCTTGGTATTACTGACAATTTTCGCCGGTGGATGCGGTGTTATCAGTCCGAAATCAAAACAAAAAACGGCGACGCTGCTCGAAACGGAAAATGCGACGCAATCCGAATTGCTTGAACAAATTGACAGCGTTGCCAAAGTTACTTCAATGCGGGCGAAAATGGATTTGAAATTTGAAGATAATTCCTACGCCGAACTCGGAATTGCCGAAAAATATAAAACCGCCGACGGCGAAATCGTCATTCAGCGTCCCGAAAAAATCCGTCTGATCGTCAAAATTCCGTTCATCGGTTCGGATGTTGCTCAAATGACTTCGGACGGCGAAAAATTCCGTGTCGCAGTGCTGCAGGATGGCGGCAGCGGTAAATATAAAAAATTTATCCTGGGAACAAATGCCACCGATTATTCACTGCTGCAAAAACAGGTCGTTAATGACGAAAGTGTTGACTCAAAGGATTTGAAGAAAAACGTCAACGCCTTCGCAAATTTGCGTCCGCAGCATTTTACCGATGCGATGCTCGTGCGACCGATAGATAAAACGAAATATACTTATCTGCAAAGCACGATTGTTCAGGAAGAGGTTGATTTCAAATTGGTAAATAAGAAATCTCCGCTCGGTTGGGTTTTGCGAGGATATTATTTGCTGGAAGAATACAGCACAAGTGATGATGGAGTGATGACGATTGCCCGCCGTTTCTGGTTTGATCGAGTCGGCGGAATCAACATCTCCCGCCAGCAGATTTTCGATGAAAACGGCGAGATCGAATCCGATATAGTTTACGGCAAAAAAGGACAGCTAACCGAAGACGGCAGTTACAATCTTCCTATGCAGATTGAAGTAACACGCCCGAAGGAAAAATACCGGATGCGTCTGACCTATCAAACTCCGAAAGACGTTCTGATCGGCAGAGATTTTCCAGATCAGGCGTTCGTGCTTGAAAATGAATGGGATTTGGAAGAAGTTGATCTGGACAAAAAATTGCAGGAAGTAAAAAATCAGAGTAAAAATCAAAGCGTCGGCGACGAACCGATTATCACGAAAGTACAAAAATAAAGTTGTTTGATGAATAATATCTTACAGACGGAAAATTTAAACAAAGTATATAAAATCGGCAAGGTTGAAACTCACGCCTTACGCGGCGTTTCACTGGCAGTCGAAAAAGGCGAATTTGTCGCTATAATGGGTCAGTCGGGTTGCGGAAAATCAACGCTTCTGCATCTTCTCGGCGGATTGCTTTCGCCGACGGACGGAAAAATTCTGATTGACGGCGAAGACATTTCCAAAATTTCCGATGCTCAACGAACCGATATTCGCCGCCGCAAGATCGGTTTCGTGTTCCAAAGATTCAATCTTTTCCCGACATTGACCGCCGACGGAAATCTACGGCTTGCCGAACGAATCCATTCCGGCAAAAGCGGCAACGGCAATGCCGAAAGCCGCCGCGAGATTTTAAGTTTATTGAATTTGGAAAATAAACTGAACAACAAACCCGTCGAATTGTCCGGCGGTGAACAGCAACGGGTTGCTCTCGCACGAGCTGTCATTAACAGTCCGGCGATTATTCTGGCAGATGAACCGACCGGAAATCTGGATTCGGAAAACTCGGAAATCGTCCTCAATATGTTCAAAACACTGAACGAACGCTATCAGCAAACAATTATTATGATTACGCACGACTCGGAAGCCGCCGCTCACTGCGGACGGACGATCAATATGCGGGACGGCGTAATCGTTGACGATTAGAAAAAAGTCGTTTATGAAGAAAATAATCCTTTGGAACTACGAACGCGGCACTTGGCAATACGATGTTTTCTGCCTTTTGATAATCGCGTTTATTTTTCTGACACCGAAAACGTGGTTCGCCGGAAAGGAAAAAGATACAACCCCGAAGGCACTTGCGACCGTCAAAGTCGAAGATTTTCCGAATGATGTTGATAAATCGGAAAATCTAATAATAAAATCCGGCAGCAGCCCCGAGATTCTGCAAAGAAATAATTAAACAAAGCTTATATATTATGATATTTGCCGGATATAAATGTTAGGGACAATAGTTTAGCGAGGGGAAGCAAAACCTCTGCGGTGCAAACGGCTCTAACATATTTTTATATTTGAGGAGTTATATTTTTTATGAACAAAATTAAACAGATAGGATTTTTCGCCATCGCTCTGACATTTTTCTTCGGAGCGTTTGCCGTAAGCAATTCAACTGCACAGGTTTTGAATGATATTTTGAATCGGATGGATAAACACAAAGATGCTCTGCAATCAATTGAAGCTGACGTTGCGATGACCGAAATGGATTCGACGATTGGTATTTCCGACACAAAAACCGGCAAGACGTATTATGTGCCGGCAAAAGGCAAAAATGCCTATGTGCGGATTGATTGGACGAAACCGGTTGAAGAAACACTGCTCGTCAAAAACGGCAAATACATTCTTTATCGCAAACGGATAAATCAAAAGTTTGAAGGAAAAGTTTCCGATTCGGGTAAAAACACGAAGACCAATAGTGCTTTGGACTTTATGAATATGTCGAAAAGCGAACTTCGCAACAATTACAGCATTCAAAAACTCGACAATGAAAAAATTGACGGTGCTGAAGTCTGGCATTTGAAACTTACGCCGAAAGGCAAGAAAAGTTATGAGTATGCGGAGATTTGGGTGGACGGCGACGGGATGCCGATTCAGGCGAATATCGTTGAAAAAAACAAAGATTACACCAAGGTTCGTCTGAGCAGTATCAAGAAAAACGTCAAGATTAAAGCCGAAATCTTTAACTGGAAACCGCCGTCAAATGCAAAACTCGTCGGCTAATTTTATCACGTGAAGTTAGTTAATTTTTGAGAAGGCTTTGACTATTTGAGTCAAAGCCTTTTCTGCGGGTTTGAAAAGACTTGAAACACAAACTATAATTGCAAGTTTAACAGGTTTAAGAGGTTTTAAATTTTATGCCAAAGGCAAGTAGTTTTTCGCGGTTTACGCGGGGAGTCAAACACACGGTCAAAGCGTTTGCTTCAACGAAGCATCCGGTTTTAGTTCACATCGTCCCGATGCGGCGTTGTAATCTCGCCTGCACATATTGCAACGAATACGACAAAACGAGCGATCCCGTGCCGATTGACGAAATGCTCAGACGCATTGATAAACTCGCCGAATTCGGAAGTTCCGTGATTACAATTTCCGGCGGCGAACCGATGATGCACCCGGAAATTTATGAGATTATCGCCAGAATTAGACATCACGGAATGATCGCCGGTTTGATTTCGAACGGTTATTATTTCCAACCGAAAAAGATTAAAAAGTTAAATGAAGTCGGTTTGGATTATTTGCAAATTTCAATTGATAACGTCACGCCCGACGAAGTTTCAAAGAAAAGTCTAAAAGTTCTCGACAGCAAGTTAGTCAATCTTTCCGAACACGCAAAGTTTAAAGTTAATATAAATTCGGTTGTCGGCGGCGGCGTGGCAAATCCCGACGAAGCTCTGATAATTGCAAATCGTGCCATCGAACTCGGTTTTTCATCAACCGTCGGCGTAATTCACGACGAAATGGGTTTGAATAAAGGTTTGACCGACCACGAAAAACGCATCTATTCCGAGATAAAAGCCAAAGGACAAAGCAGTTATGCCCGCTGGAATTGGTTTCAGGACAAACTCGTTGAAGGCGAAGAATACGAATGGCGTTGCCGTGCCGGAGCGAGATATTTATACGTCTGCGAAGAAGGCTTAGTCCACTGGTGTTCGCAGCAACGCGGCACGCCCGGAATTTCCCTGCACGAATACACGCATTCAGATATGGCACGCGAATACATCACTGAAAAATGGTGTGCCCCAACCTGCACGATCCAATGCGTCCACCAAGTCGGACACCTCGACGCTTGGCGTGAT
>JBGTGO010000050.1:0-68916 GCA_041746675.1 Pyrinomonadaceae bacterium
GGCTACCAAACAATAGACAGAAATGATAAAAATATCTCGTTCCATAAAGTTTTTCTCCTCGTAAAATAGTTTTTGGTGAAATCATTTTACAAGAAATAACTTTATGGAACACTTTTCAAATTAAAGTCGCACACGAGGTAAGAACTATTACGAAATCAAATCTCCGGCAAATTTATTTTGGTACCCGGACGAGAAATAAAATTGGAAAAACGCGTGTTTTACTCATTTTCAAATACAGAGCGAAAATTTTGCAATTATGAAAAAAGGACAGATAAGTATGTATAGCGTGAGGAATCTCAGTCTGCGAGACGCGGCAGTTGTTGTGTTTCGTCACAAATGGATGATTCTGCTCACGTTTGCGACGACCGTCGCCGCTGCTCTGCTATTGGCATTGTTTATGCCCGACCAATACGAGTCACGTGCGAAAATACTGGTCAAAAAAATTCGCGTTGAAACACCGTTGACGGGCGAGCGGACGGACTCTTCTCTCGACAGCAATGAGATTTCCGAATCGCAGATTAATTCAGAGATTTCATTATTAAAAAGTCGCGATTTGCTCGAACAGGTGGTCAAAAACACCAATCTGGCACGATCCGATGAAACTCTCGGCAAACCGACGGCTCAGGATGTCGAAAAAGCTCTTTACCAGCTTGAAAAAGATTTGCAGATCGCACCGGTCAAAAAAGCCAACGTCATTGAAATCAGCTACACTTCAAAATCGCCGGAAGTCGCCGCCGCAGTCTTAAAACAACTTTCGGATTTATATCTCGAAAAACATATCAAACTGCACAGTCCGCCGGGAACGCAGGACTTTTTTAAAACGCAGGCTGATCAATATGAGAGCGATTTGCGTGCCGCCGAAAACAATGTTTCATCGTTTCAAAAAAAGACAGGCGTTGTCGCCATCGAACAACAGAAGGATTTGGGGCTCAACAAATTTGTCGAAACGCAGGCTCGGCTCAACGACCTCAACGGGCAGATAAAGGAAACCGACAAGCGCATCGCGGAAATCGAAAAACAGCTTGCCGCAACGCAAACGCGCGTTTCGACGCAAAGCCGCATTATGCCGAATCAGGAATCGGTCGAGCGGTTCAACACGATGCTCGTCGAACTTCGCAATCGACGCACTCAACTGCTGACTAAATTTCAGCCCGAAGACCGGCTCGTCAAAGAAGTTGACGAGCAGATTCGCACGACAACCGACGCTCTCTCGAAAGCTAAACAGACGACTTACAGCGAACAGGCTTCGGATTTGAATCCGCTTCGCCAATCGCTCGAAAGCGAGTTGAACAAAGCCCGCATTGAGCAAGCCGGACGCTATCCGCTGCGCACGAATTTGGCGATGCAGGTAAATTTATACAGACAGCAGTTGGAACAGCTCAAAGGAGCGACGACGACGAACGACGATTTGACCAGACAAGTAAAAAAAGCGGATGACAGTTATCGGCTTTACGCACAGAAACAGGAAGAATCAAGAATTTCGGACGAACTCGATAAGCAGAAAGTTTCCAACGTCTCAATTCTCGAAGCGCCGACCGTGCCGCACGTTCCCTTTAAAACCAATCGCCCGCTGACCGTTCTGCTCGGCATCGGAATGGGCTTGCTGCTCGGTTTCGGCTGTGCCATCGTCGCCGAATTTTTCCGCGAAACGATTCACACGCCGCGCGAACTCGAAGCCTTAACCGGAATGCCGGTCGTGGCGACTGTGCCGCTTAATTCTAAAGTTCCGCAGCGGCTAAATATAAAAACTTACCGGCAGGCTGAAACGGCGATTGACACGGACGATTCCTCAACCGACGCAGAGGACGAAGATTACGTTATCAAATTTATGAACAGCAAAAATCAATCGATTTATTCAAAACATTAAAGTATTGGTTCGGCATTGCCGGATAGTCGAGAGAAGAATTTTATGCAGCAGTATTTACAAGTTTTTTTAAACAATATTCAGAAGAAAAACCGCAAATCCGGTATGTGTTTCGCCGTCGCTTTTACTTCCTACGAACCGGAAGAAGGTGTCAGTTACGTTACGCAGTCGTTCGGCATCGAAATCGCTAAACGCACGGGCAAGCGAACGCTGATTGCCGACGCAAGGCATCTATCGCAGCTGAATATTATGCAGTATGAACGCATCGCGGAAAACTGTTTTCCGACAGATGTGGCTAATCTCTGGAATCTGCCGCCCGAAGAGGTTCACGGGCAGCAGGAAAACGTCGAAGAAATCGAAGGCGACGAAACCTATTTGCAAACTTTTGCCGACAATCCGATTGAAAATTCGATCAACAATCTGCAAACGCTGCGCTACGCTTTTGATTATATTCTGCTTGATTGTCCGGCATTGCGGGTTTCAGACGAAGCGGTTTTTTTAGCTCCCGAAACAGATGGTGTAATGGTTGTGGTCGAAGCCGACCGAACCAGGCGCGAACAGATTCAAAACGCACAGCAGACGATTGAAGCGGCAGACGGCAATCTGCTCGGGTTTATTTTGAACAAACGGCAATACACCGTTCCGAAATGGCTTTACAACCGGCTGTAGGAGAATTTTTGCGATGAGATTTTATTTTATTTTAGCAGTCATTCTGACGATATCGCTTTTTACTTTAACGAGTTCGGCACAGACCGATTTGCCCGTTTCGGCGGTTAAACCGGTGCGAAGCGAAGCACCGCAGTTAAAGAATTTCGACGGCAATCGCTACCGGCTCAATCCCGGCGACGTGGTTGAAATTATCTATCGCTACTCGCCGGAATTTAATCAGACCGTCACGATTCAGCCGGACGGTTTCGTGATGCTTCAAATCGTCGGCGAACTAAAAATCGGCGGTTTGACGGGTGAAGAAGCACGGTTGAAGGTTTTAGAAAACGCCGGCAAACGCTTGAAAGACCCGGAAATCAACCTGCTGCTCAAGGAGTTTCAGAAACCGTTTTTCGTCGTTTCCGGCGAGGTCGTTCAACCCGGAAAATTTGAGTTAAATCAAAGTTATACCGCACTCCAAGCCGTAATGCTCGCGGGCGGTTTCAAAGATTCGGCAAAGTCTTCGCAAATTCTCGTGTTTCGCCGCATCAATTCTGACACGGCGGAAGTTAAATTGCTCAACTTGAAAGGCATAAAAAAGACTGACGATTTGGAAAACGATTTCGCGCTCGAACCCGGCGATATGCTGATGGTTCCGCGCAATACGATTACGAAAGTCGAACGCTACATAAAATTCGCCAACCTTGCCAACATTTTCAGACAATTTTAAGGATTTAATATACTTATGACGACACCGCAGGGACAACTTTCGACACTGGCACTCAAAGCGGCGGATTCGCTGCTGCTGCTGCTCGCCTTATTGCTGGCGGAAATTATCAATTACGCGCCGGAATCAGAGTTGAATACAGTAGCTTATTCCGTGGATTTTTTGGCGACGCGCGTCAAATTAAGCAACGCGATTTTGTGCGTTTCTTTGCTGATTATCTGGCACGTCTTTTTTAATATGTGCGGCTTGTATCGCTCGCATCGTCTGCGCGGTCTGCGCGAAGAATTGAAACAAGTGTGGCAGGCGGCGGCTTTGTGTGCGTCGATTTTGTTGATTGCCGCACAGCTCGGCAGTTGGAAAACGATAGACTTGGGGGTTATTGCGGCTTTTTGGTGTTTCGCGGTTTTCTCGTGCGGCGGCATCCGGTTTATGTCGCGCAGATTCTTGCGAATGCAGCGTCGGAACGGACGATATTTGAAGACGCTGCTCATCATCGGCGGCGGACATCGTGCCGAGCAGTTTGCCGATATGCTCGTGCATCAAAAAGATTTGGGATATCGCCTGATCGGTTTCGTTGACAATGAAAAGATTTACGGCAAACGCGAATTAGCGGGAACCCCGTGGCTCGGCGGTCTTGAAAATTTAGGGGAAATCGTCGCCCGTGAGGCGATTGACGACGTGGCGGTCACGTTGCCGATAAAATCTCATTACACGGAAATTCAAAAGGTAATTTCGCTGCTTGAAGAACAAGGCATTGCGACGCATTTGTTATCAGACTTTTTTCCGAGACATCTGGCACGCTGTCAGCCTATGGAATTTGAAGGCAAACCGTTGCTTTTCTTTCATAGTGCGCCGCTCTTTAGCTGGCGCACCGAAGTTAAACGCCTGATTGATTTAATTGCCGCCGTCGCACTTTTGATAATACTCGCACCGGTTTTCGCCGTCATCTCCGTTCTGATCAAATTCGATTCGCCCGGTTCGGTCTTTTTTACGCAGGAACGACTAGGTTATAACAAACGGCGGTTTCGGATGATAAAATTCCGCACGATGATGATGGATGCCGAAGCACGGATGGAGGAAATTGAACATCTCAACGAAAAGGAAGGTCCAATTTTCAAGATAAAAAACGATCCGCGAATCACGCGGCTCGGACGAATTCTCCGCAAGTCGAGTCTCGACGAACTGCCGCAGTTTTTAAATGTGCTGCTCGGCGATATGAGTTTTGTCGGACCGCGCCCGCTTTCCGTCCGCGATGCCGACCGCGTAGAAGAAAGCTGGCAGAAACGCCGTTTCAGCGTGCGTCCCGGCTTGACCTGTCTGTGGCAGGTTTCCGGTCGCAGTAATCTCTCGTTTGAACAATGGATGAAACTCGATTTGGAATATATCGACCATTGGTCATTGTTACTGGATTGGTGGATTCTGCTGCGCACGATTCCGGCGGTTTTGACTTCGCGCGGTGCGGTTTGACAGACTAACAATATGACCAACCGCACTCAAATGCAAAATATACGAAAGATTCGTCCCGCCCGCAGACGCTCGTCGCTTCTGTGGCTGATACCGACACAGTTGGCGGCAGTTATTACCGCTTTGGGAGCGGCAATGGGCGAAAATCTTTTGCGGATGGTTTTACTCGGCGGAATGTTAAGCACGATGCTCGTGCCGCTGATGGTCAGTCTTGAAGCGGGATTGATGGCGATTATGATTTTTGAGCCGTTTCGCGGATTTCTGCGGCGGGCACAGTATATTCTCGTTCCATATTCGCAAACCGAGCCGATTCACTTACTTGTTCCCGTTGCTACGTTCGCCGCTTTTACAATCATTTTATTTCGCCACAAACTCGAAACGATTCGGCTCACACCGCTTGCCGGATGGACAACGGTGCTGGCAGCGATTTGTTTCGTGCAGATTTTCAATCCGCTGCAAGGCGGCATTTTTATTGGTTTTACCGGTGCACTTTTTTATCTCGTGCCGATGGCTTGGTTTTATTTCGGGCAAACCGTCAAAGAAGAATTCGTCCCGAAGTTGTTACGCGTCATCGTCGGTCTCGGTTTAATTACGTCGCTTTACGGCGTTTATCAGCTTGTTTTCGGTTATCCGTCTTTCGAGAAATACTGGATTGATAACACCGACCTTTACAGCTCAATCGCCGTTTTTAACATTCAGCGTGCTTTGGCGACATTCAATAATTCGGAAGAATGGGGAAGATACATTCAAATCGGCTGCACCATCGCCATCGGCTTGGGAATGTCGCGTGAGGAAGGCGGCAAGCGTCTTGCGTGGTTCAGTGCCGCCGGTTTGCTGTTTTTAATGATTGCTTTCACCGGACAGCGTACCTCGATTTTCGGCGTGATGCTGTCCGGTGCGATTTTATTTTTGACCGGTGCAAAAAGTTTTATGAATGCCGTCGCCAGACTAATGCTGATGTGTACTCCAATCGTTTTGATAGTCGCTTTATCCAACCCGATGAGCGACGATGCCGGTTACGAAATTGACGAGAGCGACCGCATCGGCACGATGCTGACGCACACGACGAAAGGCACGGTCAACCCGACGGGCGAAGGCAGTTTGGACGCACGATTTGACACCTGGACAAATGTTATCACGCGAGATTTACCGTCAAATCCGGTCGGCACGGGCTTAGGCTCGACGACGCTTGCCGCCAGCCGCGAACGAATTGACGATGATGTGCCGATTGACAACCATTTTTTAAGTCTGGCGATTTCCGCCGGAATTCCCGCCGCACTGCTTCTAATTTTTATATTAGTTCGTGCCGCCATTTTTTGTTTTCGCGGCTGGCGGCGTTCCGAATCCGGGACGAGCGAAGAGAATTTGTGGCGAATAATGTTGGCTTTGATGGCGGCGTTTATTCTCAATAATTTTTTCGGCACGTCATTTACGATCTACTCGGTCGCACCGATTGGCTGGCTGCTCGTCGGCTATATCAGTGCCGCTTACGGTAAACAGGAATCAGAGCTTGCCGAAAGCCGCACCGCCGTCGAAGAAAACTCCCGATGGCTGAACGCTGAAAGAGATTCATATTAAATAAATGCCTATTTTACAAATGATTCGGACTGATCCGGATAATTCGGTGACGGAAGCTTGCCGGCAATTTCCGTCCGTCGAATTAACGCTGGAAAGCGGTGTGGCAGACGTTTGGCTGGCACGGCTGGACGCTGAAAACACGGCAGAATTAGAGTTGATCATATCCGCTGACGAGCGAGCAAGAGCCGCACGTTTTCGGTTTGAAACGGACAAAAAAAAGTTCATCGCGGCACGTGCTATTTTGAGAATCATTCTCGGCAAATATCTGCGAACAAATCCGCACGAAATTTGTTTTGAATATAATCAATACGGCAAGCCGTCAATCGGCGGAGGACGGCGGACAGAAATCAAATTCAATCTTTCGCATTCGGACAATCTCGCACTTTTTGCCGTTACTAAAACGCGGGAAATCGGTATTGACATCGAGTGCGTTAAGCCAGGACTTGTTGATGAATCAATGGTGTCGCAGTGCCTGACGTGGCGGGAAACCGAGCATCTTCAAACACTTTCCGAAACAGACCGGGATTTGTTTTTTTTCGATTGCTGGACCCGCAAAGAAGCCTTTCTCAAAGCGTGGGGAAAAGGTTTGTCGCTGCCGCCTAATGAAATTGAAACATTATCGCTTTCAAAATTTTCAGCCGGTTTTTTTGAACACGGTGCAGAATCTCCGAAAATCTTTTGGGCTTTTCAAAAACTTCCTTCAATTTCGGGTTACGCGGCGGCGTTGGCAATTGAAGGCGGAAGCGTGCCGGTAAGATTCCGGCGACTTTCGGCGGCGGACTTATTATAATAAATTCGAAAACACGCAGTAAAAACCAACTTTTGACCTCTAAATTTCAAAAGCCGTAAAAAATGAATCAGTTACGTTTATCGTGCTGTTCATTATTCACTCTGCACTGTTTGTCCGAAAAAATAAATTCCGCTCTCTGCCGTCTTCCTATTTATATTGGCTCGACAGCGTAATTTTTATTGGAAATACAACTCTATTATCAATCTCTAAACGCATACGAGAGAGATTCGACCGGAGTTTGCAAAAAATTCACATCTGCTTAAGTCATCATAAAGCGAATCCGAAGCGAAAGCTCAGGGCTTTTCCGCGTCAGCTATCGGGAAAAAGATTGGTAAAAAATAAAATTTATGGACGGAACATTAACGAAACGACTGGAAAATCTATCGCCCGCCAAGCGTGTTCTGCTTGAAATGAAGCTAAAGGAGAGAACTGCCGCTTCGATTAAAGAACCGTTTTCGATTTCAAAACGGCAGAATGCCGATGTCGCACCGTTGTCTTCAAATCAGGAAAGTCTGCTTTTTATGGAGCGGCTCAATCCGAACACCGCGACCTATAATCTTTATGAAGCGATACAAATAACGGGAGATTTGAATTTCGATGCCTTGCAGAAAACTATTGATGAGATTGTCGTGCGGCACGAATCGCTGCGGACGAATTTCAGAGAAATCGACGGTCAGACGCGGCAAATTATCAATCCACCGCAGAGCGTTCAGATAAAAATTTCCGAATTGCCGCAATCGTCGGTTGAAGAACAGGAGCGGCTGGCACTTGAGATATTAAACGCCGAAGTCAATCGCCCGATGGATTTGCGGCGGGACTTATTGATCGAAGCGACGCTGGTTAAACTCGCCGCCCACGAACATTTTTTTCTGATCAAAATGCACCACATTATCAGCGACGGCTGGTCAATGGGCGTTTTTTGGAAGGAATTTACGCACCTTTATCAAAGTTTTTCTCAAGATGAAACGCCTGCACTGCCCATACTTCCGATTCAATTTGGCGATTACGCAATTTGGGCAAGCGAACAACTTATAAAAGAAGAAACGCGGCAAGTTGAATATTGGAAAAATCAACTGAAAGACGCACCTGTTTTGTTGGAATTGCCGACGAGCCGTCCGCGTCCCGCCGTCCAGACCTACCGCGGGACACAGGAAATCAGTCTTCTTCCGGTTGAACTCGGTAATAAATTAAAAGAATTCAGTCGCCGGGAAAACGTTACTCTTTTTATGACTCTGCTGGCGGCTTTCAATGTTCTGCTCGCACGATATACGGGACAGGAAGATTTAATCGTCGGCACGCCGTTTGCCGGTCGCAGCCGCACGGAAACCGAGAATCTAATCGGCTTTTTCGTCAACACGCTCTCGCTGCGTGCCGATTTATCGGGCGACCCGACGTTTCGACAATTATTGCGGCAAACGAGAGACTCGACGCTCGAAGCGTTTTCTTATCAGGATTTGCCGTTTGAACAAGTCGTCGCCGCCGTTCAACCTGAACGCAGCTTGAGTTATAATCCGATATTTCAAGTCGCTTTCGCACTTCAACCCGACTCGGAATCGTCGCTGGAAATTTCAGGACTGGAAATTCAAACGGTCAAACTCGGTTCGGTAACGTCTAAATTCGATTTGTTTCTGTCCGCTAAAGAAACGGCTGACGGTTTGTCCGTGACCGTCGAATACAGCACCGATCTATTTGATTCCGACACCATCAAGCGACTGATGAATCATTACCGAAATCTGCTCGAAGCTCTGGTCGTCAATCCGAAACGGTGCATTTCGGAATTTCAATTATTAAGCGAATCGGAACGGCAGCAAATACTGGTTGATTGGAACGACACGACAACCGAATACCCGAATCAATGTCTGCAGCAGCTTTTTGAAGCACAAGCCGCAAAACAACCGGAGGCGATTGCCGTTAACGCACCGGAAGGCAGTCTTACTTACGACCAATTAAATCGGCAAGCTAACAAAATCGCACATTATCTTAGAAAATGCGGTGTTCAGCCGAATTCGCCGGTCGGAATTTTTATGGAGCGTTCGGCGTTAATGACGGCGGGCATTCTCGGCATTTTGAAAGCCGGCGGTGCGTATCTGCCGCTCGATGCGGGCAGTCCGCAAACAAGATTGCGGCAAATGATTGAAAACGCTGATACAAAAGTGATTTTAACGAATGCCGAAAAAATATCTCTGCTGCCGACAACCGATGCGAAAGTGATTTGTCTCGATACCGATTGGGAAACTATCGCTGCCGAAAATGACGATAATCCGTCGAATTTGAATCAGCCGACTGATTTGGCATATGTGATTTACACATCCGGTTCAACCGGCGAGCCGAAAGGAACGCTGATTCCGCACCGTGCCGTCAACCGTTTGGTTTTTAACACCAATTACATCCAAATTGATTCGACCGACTGTATCGCACACGTTTCCAATGTCGCGTTCGATGCCGCCACTTTTGAATTATGGGGTGCACTTCTGCACGGAGCAAGGTTGGTTATTTTCAATAAAGATTTACTTCTTTCGCCCGAAGAATTCAGTCTGGAATTAAAGAAGTGGAAAGTTTCGGCGATGTTTTTAACCTCGTCGCTTTTCAATCTTTTGTCCCGCGTCAAACCGGACGCGTTTCAAACGTTGAAAACGCTCATCGTCGGCGGCGAAGCACTTGACCCGACGGCTGTCCGCTATGTGCTGGAAAATAATCCGCCCGCCAGATTGGTCAATGGTTACGGACCGACCGAAACAACGACTTTCGCCGTTTGCCGCGAGATAAAAAATGTCGCCCCCGATGCTCAGACGATCCCGATTGGGCGACCGATTTCAAACACCGCGATTTATATATTAGATTCAAACCAAAATCCGGTTCCGATTGGTGTGAGAGGCGAAATTTACATCGGCGGCGATGGTTTAGCACAAGGTTATTTGAATCATCCCGAACTGACGGCGGAAAAATTCATTTCGCTTTCATTGAATAAATTAGGTGTATCCGTTGCCGATTCGATGAACGATGAAACTCAAAACGTCAGATTATACCGAACCGGCGACATTGGACGTTATTTGCCGGACGGAGCTATCGAATTCATCGGACGAACTGATAATCAGATCAAACTACGCGGGTTTCGCATCGAATTGGGCGAAATCGAAGCCGCCGTCAATTCACATCCGGCAATCAAAGAAGGCATCGTCGCCGTCAAAAAAACGGGCGGCGAAAAGAAAATAGTCGCGTATTATGTTCTCGCCGAAGGTGCTGCACTGACGAGCGGAGACGCACGCGATTTTCTAAAGGAACGGCTGCCGGATTATATGATTCCGTCGGTATTTTTTGAAGTCACCGAATTTGTCCTTAATCAGAACGGCAAAATTGACCGCCGCAAACTGCCCGCACTCGAAGAAATTTCGGTTCCCGCAACGGCGGCGATTGAAACGCCGAAAGACGAGTTGGAGATAAAACTGACGTGGATTTGGCAGAAAGTTCTCGGACTGAAATCAATCGGCATTAACGACAATTTTTTTGAATGCGGCGGACATTCGCTCGCCGCCGTCCGGCTGTTTTCGGAAATTGAAAAGACGCTCGGCTGCCGTCTGCCACTGGCATCCCTCTTTGAGTCGCCGACCATTGATCGGCTCGCTGCTTTGATTCGTGCGGGCGGCTGGAAATCCGATTGGCAAGCACTTGTTCCGCTGCGACCGACGGGCGGCAAACCGCCGTTTTTCTGCGTTCATGCAGTCGGCGGAAACATTCTCGAATACAAAGACCTCGCCGGACATCTGGATTCAGACCAGCCTTTCTACGGTTTGCAGTCATTCGGTCTGGACGGTAGATCCGCACCGCTCACCGATATTGAACAAATGGCAATTGCGTATCTCAAGGAGGTTCGGAAAATTCAGCCGCAGGGTCCGTATTATCTCGGCGGACGTTCTTTCGGCGGAATGGTCGCTTATGAAATGGCTCGGCAGCTCGTCGAACAGGGAGAAACGGTCGCACTGCTGGCAATTCTCGACACTTACCCGAAAGGCTGGCTGAAAACTTATTCCGATGACGAAGCACGCAGCTTTAGAAAACAATTTCGGCAGATGAGAATCAAAAGCCATCTGGAAAATTGGAAACAATTAGACATCACCGGAAAAGCTGAGTATTTTCTCGAAAAAGCCAATTTCAAAAAACGCAAATACAAAAATCTGTTATGGCAATACACGCGAAAATCGAGTGATAAAACGAAGCAGTCGGTTGGTGCGACGATTCGCAATATCGAAGAAATAAATTATCTCGCCATCAGAAAATTTGTTCCGAAATTTTATCCGGGAATCGTAACCTTTTTCGGTGCAAGCGAAGAAATTTGCCCCGAAGAGAATTTGACCGGCTGGCGACGGCTGGCACAGGGCGGTGTCGAAGTCGTCGAAGTTCCCGGCGATCATCAGACGATGATTAAAGAGCCGTATGTGGGCGAGTTGGCGGAAGCCCTCGAAAAAAGTATTAGTCTTTCGATGAACAACAAAAGTTAGATTTACTTTTGAATGGAGTGAAACGTGATTTATTTATTGAGTTTTATATTAACGATTCCAACGGAAACGAATCGGCTGACAATTGTCAGCGATTATCTTTACGAGATGATTAACGGTCTCGCCGGAAGATCCTGGATTTTCGACAATTTAACTGATTTGCCGCTGGAAAGCAATTTGGTCAAAGCGGCGTTAATCGGTGCTTGTTTTATGTTCGCGTGGCTGGCGGGGGCGGACGACGCGGAAGTCGCTCGCCGTCGTAAAATTCTTTTGATTACGCTGATCGCTTCGGTTTTTGTCATCGTCACGACCAAGACTTTATCGAAAACGATTTTTCTGCCGCGTCCGTTTATTCAATCACAGAAAACTTTTCATCTCGAAGGCGAACAATTGGTGGAGAGTCGGCGGCTCGATTACCGCGTGCCGCTCGACGATGAAAATCAAAAAAGCTTTAAGGCTCTGCAAAACGGGGAAATTATTCAAAACGATTTGGGTTCATTTCCGAGCGACCACGCCGGATTTTATATGACTTTAGCCGTCGGAATCCTGCTCGCGTGCCGTTCCGCCGGTATAATTGCACTTTTTTGGACGATTTTCGTCACCCTCGGAAGCCGCATCATTACCGGTCAGCATTCGCCGCTCGACATCGTTGTCGGTTCGGGCATCGGTATCGGAATCCTGCTCGTGCTGCAAGTTGTTATCGGCAATCTCGGCAAACGGATTATTGATCCGATTGTTAATTGGACGTTAAAAAACTCCGCCGTTTCTTCCGCTATTATTTTCGTTGTCTTGTTCGAGGCGGTAAATAAGCTGGAAGATGTCCGCCTGATAGCAAAGGTCGCCGTGGACATCGCCAAACATTTAATCAGAGGTTAAAAGCTATGAAAGACTTTATTAAAACGGAAAATTTACAAATGACAACTAGGAAATTCTGCTTTTTCGCTTTATTTTTAAGCTCTGTTCTGCTCGGCGGCTGCGGACTCGACCAGAAAGGAATGGTTTTGCTGACCGACAAATCTTACCGTGCGTCGGTCGTCGGAACTAACAATGACGGCTTTACCGTGCCGGACGGAATTTTGTGGAAACAGGGAAAACTGTATATGGCGGACGAAGGCGGCGGTGCGTTTCGCGTCTGGACGAACGCCGACGATGTAAAAACTCTGGCTGATTCGAGTTTGGGAATTTTGTCGCCGGAAGATTTGGTAATGGACGCACAAGGGAATATCTTTTTTACCGACGACGATGCCGGCGGCGTTTGGGAAATAAATGACCAGAGAAAACCGTCTCTGCTCGCGGGAAAAGACAAAGGCTTGATTTCAACCGAAGGAATCGCTTTATCACCGAACGGACAAATTTTAGTCGGCGACGGCAAACAGCATCAGGTTTTCAGCGTCAGCAAAAGCGGTGATGTGTCTGTTTTTCTCGGAACGGATTACGGCATCACCAAACCGGAAAGTATGGTTTACGACGACAGAGGAAATCTTTATGTCGCCGACAACGAAGACGACATACTTTACCTGCTAACGCCGGATATGAAACTCCATCGCCCGCTCGAAAATCGGGAAGGATTTTCCCCCGAAACGATTTGGTATTCGCACGGAACGCTTTACATTACCGACAGCAGCAACGGGAAACTCTTTTCTTACAAGCCCGAAGAAGGCTTAAAAACGATTGCCGTTTTCGGCGGAAAACTGGCGGCGGTCAGCGGCATCACGACCAATGACAACGGCAGCGTTTATCTTTCCATTCAGACAAATCTGAAAAAGAAGCTCGGTTATATCGTGCGACTTGATAAGGAAATGCAGCCATAACGCGGACATAAAAACTCGTTTTGTTTAACGTCGGTTCGATATAAAATTTAAAGTGTGAAAGTAAAAATATAACTAACCAAATGCACGAAAAAAACACGAAAGTTTACGAAAATATGATATGACTCAAATGGAGTTTTATCTTTTATTCGTATTTTTCGTAGTCAAATTTCTTTATGTCGAACTTAACGTTGTTCAAGAAAATTTTTGGATAGATCGTCCGATTAAAACTTTCATTTACTTTGAATAACCGCCGATTCAAAGTCGTGCGTTCAAAAATACCGCTCGCTTTGTTATTCGCTTCATTAGCCGCTGACTTTTTGATGAAGAAAAATCTAACCATCATCTTTTTCGCCAACTTTTTCACGCTTCTCTCCGGCGTGGTTACGAGCCTTTTGACCGCGTGGGCATTAGGACCGGAAGGTCGCGGCGATTTGGCGGTCATCGTGCTTTATCCGAATGTCGTGGCACTGGCGGTCGGATTCGGTCTGCCGCAGGCACATCGGTATTTTCTCGCCCGCGAACCCGAAGAAATTTCTCCGCTTTTTTCAAACGCCGTTATTTTTGCCGTCGTAACGGGCATTTTGGCTTTGGCGGCGGCGGAATGGATTGTGCCGTCGCTCATTGGTACACGCAGCGAAGCCGTAGTTTGGCTGGTTAAAATTTACCTGATAAACATTCCGCTCGCTTTGCTTTACGATTTGATGGCGGGAATGCTCGAAGGCTCGCGGCAATTTAAATGGGCGGCACTGGCACGAATTGTTTTTTTCGGTATTCAATCCACCGTTTATTTTCTGCTGTGGAATTTCGGGCTTTTGACGGTTTATACTGCCGCACTGACGATGATTGTCGCACAGACGGCGAATACTTTAACCGCATCAATCAGCGTTTATCGGGTTTTGAAACCGCGATGGAAACCGTGTTGGATAACCTGGAAAAAATCAATCACTTTCGGATTGAAGTATCACGTCGGCGTTGTTACATCTTTTACGACTTTGCGGCTCGACCAACTTATGCTCAGCTCGATGGCAACGAGCGTCGAAATCGGGCTTTATGTGATTGCCGTCCGCTTATCCGAAATTACGACCGTGCTGGCATCGTCAATCGCCGAAGTTCTGATGCCGGAAGTCGCCGCTTCTAAACACGCAGAACGCTCGGCACAACTGCTGCTGCGAAGTTTGCGGCTGATGATTTACGTTTATCTGCTGATTTTGATTCCGCTGTTCTTACTCGTGCCGACGCTTTTAGAATTCGCCTTCGGCACAGAATTTCTCGCCGCCGCCGGAACGCTTCGTCTGTTGTTGGTCGCTTCGATGGTGTGGAGTATTGGTGCGATCATTATCAGCGGTCTGAACGGCTTCGGCTATCCCGGTTTAAGCACCGTTTCGCGGCTCTCGTCAGCCGTCGTCACAGTTTTTGCTCTTCTCTACTGGCTGCCGCGATACGGAATTGTCGGTGCGGCACTCTCATCGCTGGTCGGTTACAGCGTGATGCTCGCCGTCGCACTCTTCTGGCTTGTCAAAAAAAATAATATTCGATTGGGCGAGGTTTTTCGTCCGCGTCTGAGCGATATACCTATGAAAAAGTTTATAACCGTCTTAAGTTCACGTTTCAACTTGGAAACACAGGCAAATATCATTGATGCACCGAAAAGCGACGGCTTTCACCAATTATTCGAGCGGCAAGCTGCCGCACAGCCCGACCGCGTGGCGATTGTTTGCAAGGGAGAGCAACTAACTTACGGCGAACTCAACGCACGTGCCAATCAACTGGCACGGCATCTGCGTTCGCTCGGTGCGATGCCGGAAACTTTGATTCCCGTCTGCACTGACCGCTCCGTCGAAATGGCAATCGGCATTTTAGGGATTCTCAAATCCGGTGCGGCGTATGTTCCGATTGACCCAACTTATCCAGCCGAACGCATCGAATTTATGCTGGCGGAAATTTCCGCACCGTTTATCGTTACTCAATCGTCATTCTTACAATCGTCAGCGATTAAAAAGATTTTGCTTGATACCGACCGGGAACTTATCGCCGAAAATTCGACTGACAATCCGCTGCCGACCGCCGCCGCCGAAAATCTCGCTTATGTGATTTACACTTCCGGTTCGACCGGAAAACCTAAGGGAGCGATGTTGACGCACGCTAATCTTTGTCACTACGTGCGGGCATTGCAGCACGAATTTTATCTCACGCCCGACGATAAATATCTGCATCTGGCATCAATCGCTTTTTCATCGGCACGACGGCATCTGCTATTTCCGCTGGCACAAGGTGCGAGCGTCATAATCGCCGACGAAGAACAGAGAATGGACGCACTGCCTCTGTTCAAACTCATCAAAGAACAGTCGGTAACTGTTTTCGACACTGTTCCTTCGTTTCAGAGACATTGTATGAACGCCCTGCTCGAACTCGACACCGAGCAAAGAAACGATTTATTAAACAACGATTTGCGATTAATCGTTTCGGCGAGCGAACCTTTATTGTCGGATATTCCCGCGACCTGGATGTTTGAGTTTAAACATCCGGCACGGCACGTTCATATGATCGGACAGACGGAAACGAGCGGCATCGTTTCGATCAATCATATTACAGAAGCTGATGCCGCCGGAGCGGTGCGAACGGTTTCGGTCGGACGTTCGATTGCTAATACTAAAATTTATCTGCTCGACGAAAACCGTCAGCCGGTCGCACCGGGAAAAGCCGGAGAAATGTATGTATGCGGAAAGGGTTTGGGGCGCGGCTACTTGAATCGCCCGGAATTGACGGTGCAGAAATTCATCGAATTGTCGGTAGAAAATGAGTCAGACGCGGAAGAATTCAAAGTTCGGCGCGTTTGCCGAACCGGAGATTTCGCGCGATTGCTGCCGGATGGCAGGTTGGAATGTCTCGGCAGACAGGATTTTCAAGTCAAAGTGCGCGGGCAGCGTGTCGAACTCGGCGAAATCGAAGCGTTGCTCATCAGCAATCAAAATGTCGGTGAATGCTCGGTCATCGGGCACGAAGATGTGCCGGGAACAATTCAATTGGTCGCTTACGTCGTGTCGCGCCACTCGTCCGATTCGCTCATCGAAGATTTGCGAATATTGACCAAAGAAAAGCTGCCCGATTACGCACAGCCGTCGGCTTTCGTGTTGTTGAATGCTTTGCCGCTCAACGCGAACGGAAAAATAGACCGCAAAAATCTGCCGCGTCCCGATGCTTCGGCTTTCGCAGTGGACACAACTTTCGTCGCTCCGCGCAACGCGACCGAGCGAATCATCGCCGGAATCTGGGCGGAGGTTTTAGGATTTAACGACATCGGCATCAACGATAATTTTTTTGAATTGGGTGGTAATTCATTGCTTGCCAGCCGTGTTATTTCCCGTCTGCGAAAGGCTTTCAATCTGGAAATGCCGCTGAGGACAATTTTTGAAGCACCGACCATCGCAGAATTAGCGAAAAAAACCTCATTTTACGGGCGGCAAAACGATTTCGTCCCGCTGAATGTCTTGAAAAAAGCCGGAAGACCGGCGGCGATTCCGCTTTCTTTCGCCCAGCAGCGTCTCTGGTTTCTGGCGCAGATGGAAATCGATTCTTCAACTTACAATATGAGCGAAGTCGTTCGTTTGGACGGAAAATTGCAGACGGAAGCACTGCGTTCCGCTCTGGAAAACGTCATCGGGCGGCACGAAATTCTGCGAACGTCTTTCGAGTCAATCGGCGGACAGCCTTCTCAAATCGTCGCTTCCGAAGCCTATGTTGATTTCTCCATCGCCGACTTGACCGATTTTCCATTTGACATGTGCGAAGCGGAAGCCCGCAAAATCGCTTCTGAATTTTCGGCACGAGCCTTTGATTTGACCGGTTCACCGCTGCTTCGCGTAAAAGTGATTAAACTTCAGGAAACTGAACATTTACTCGCCGTCGTCTTTCACCACATTATCAGCGACGGCTGGTCGGTCGGGGTATTTCTCAAGGAATTGAGTGCGTTTTACGAAGCGGAAATTTCCGAGTCTAACGCTTCGGTTGCCAAACTGCCGATTCAATACGCCGACTACGCTTTGTGGCAGCAGGAATGGCTGCGAACCGAACAATATGACCGGCAGTTGGAATTCTGGAAAGAGCATTTGGAAGGTGCGCCCGCGCTGCTCGAATTACCGACCGATTACCCGCGTCCCGCCGTTCAGCGTTATCGCGGGGCGCGATGTTCGGCTTTTGTGTCGAATGATTTAACCAAAAAAATAAACGCACTCGGCAGACGCGAAGGTGCGACGCTGTTTATGACGCTTCTTTCGGCTTGGCAATTATTGCTTTTGAGATACAGCGGACAGGAACGAATCGTCGTCGGAACGCCCATTGCCGGAAGAACGAAAACGGAAACCGAAAATCTGATCGGCTTTTTCGTCAACACATTAGCATTAAACGGCGATTTGTCGGGTAATCCGACGTTTAGAGAACTGCTGCGCCGAACCAGAGAACGTGCTCTTGATGCGTATGCCAATCAGGAACTGCCGTTTGAAAAACTTGTCGAAGCGATTAATCCCGAAAGAAGTTTGAGCTACGCACCTCTGTTTCAGGTGATGTTCACACTGCAAAACGCTCCGGCAGCGAACAGAGACTTTGCCGATTTAAAGCTGAATCGTGAAAAAACTGCGGGTAAAACGGCTAAATTTGATCTGAGTTTGGACGTTTACGAAAAAGCCGACGGACTCGAACTCGAACTAGAATACGACACCGATTTGTTTGCCGAAGAAACCGTCCGGCAGATGCTCGAACATTTCCGCACGATTTTAGAAGCGATAACCGAAAATGCCGAACAACGGCTGGCGAGCGTTCCGGTTTTGACAGCGAACGAGCGGCATCAATTGTTCGACGAATGGAACAATTACGACACCGAAGTTCCGCCCGTCTGCCTGCACAAATTAATCGAAGCACACGTCGAGCAAACGCCCGATGCGATTGCCGTCGTCTGGCAAAACGAGCGGCTTTCCTACGCGGATTTGAATGCGCGGGCAAACCGTCTGGCACATTTTTTACAAAAACAGGGCGTTAAACCTGAAACTATTGTCGGCGTTTATGTTGAACGTTCGCTTGATATGATTGTCGGAGTTTTGGGCGTGCTGAAAGCCGGCGGTGCGTATCTGCCGCTTGATGCCAATTATCCGGCGGAGAGATTGCAGCATATGGTCAGCGATGCCGGGGTTTCGATATTGATTTCGCAAGAAAATCTCAAATCGAAGACGGCGGAATTTTCTTCGCGGCAAATTATTTGTCTCGATTCCGATTGGTCGGAGATCAGCGGCGAATCAGCCGATAATCCCGACAGCGATGTCGCGCCCGACAATCTGGCTTATGTGATTTTCACGTCCGGCTCAACCGGCAAATCGAAGGGCGCGATGATTACGCACCGCAGCGTTGTCAGTGCTTACGCCGGTTGGGAAGACGCTTATAAGCTTTCGTCGCTGAAATGCCACCTGCAAATGGCGAGCTTTTCATTCGACGTGTTCACCGGAGATTTGACCCGCACACTGTGCAGCGGCGGAACGCTCGTTTTAGTTCCGACCGAATTTCTGCTCGAACCCGAAAAATTGGAACGATTGATGCGCGACGAAAAGACAGAGTGTGCAGATTTTGTTCCGGCGGTGATGCGTCCGTTAATCGAGTATCTGGAAAATACAGGGCAAAAACTTGATTTTATGAAGGTTGTTTCCGTTGGTTCGGACATCTGGCAGATGGATGAATTCCGTCGTCTGCGGCGCGTCTGCCGCGAAGACGCACTGGTCGTCAATTCTTACGGCATCACCGAAACGACGATTGACAGCACTTATTTCGAGATGACGGCGGAAGACGAAACTGCCGAAGGCATTATTCCAATCGGGCGACCCTTTGCCAACACGAAGCTTTACATACTCGACGACAACCGGAATCTTTTACCGGCACGTGTGCCGGGCGAATTATACGTCGGCGGAAATGGTGTCGGTCGCTGCTATTTGAATCGCCCCGAATTAACCGCAGAAAAATTTATCGAATGGATGCCGTCCGGCGAATCCGCCGTGTTGCCGCTCAGATTATATAAAACGGGCGACTTCGCCCGCCGCCGCCACGACGGAATGGTTGAAATTTTAGGACGCACCGATTATCAAGTGAAACTGCGCGGTTTTCGAGTCGAACTCGGCGAAATCGAAGCCGTTATTTCAACGCATCCCGACGTGAACGAATGCGTGGTCGCACTTCGTGAAGACATTCCCGGAAACAAGCAGTTAATCGCTTACCTGACGACCAAAGAAAATGGAATCAATTCCGCCGAACTGCGCCGTCACGTCAAATCCCTCCTGCCCGAATATATGATGCCCGCCGCGTTCGTGCTGATGAAAGAGTGGAAGCTGACACCGAACGGCAAAATTGACCGCCGCCAATTGCCCGCACCCGAAGACACACTGATTTCCGCCGAAACCGAATACGCCGTGCCGCGCACGCCACTCGAAGAAAAAATGGTCGGGATCTGGTCGAATCTGCTGCGCCGCGAACACATCGGAATTAACGATAATTTCTTTGATCTGGGAGGTCATTCGCTGCTGGCAACGCAGGTTACGTCCCGCATCCGCGATGCTTTCGGGATAGACATTCCGCTCAGAATGCTGTTTGAAACGCCGACGATTGCGGGCTTGGCGGAACAAATTTCTCACTTGATCGGTTCGGAGAATGGCGAACAATCAAATAGCTTTGAGACAAATTACAAAGAATCCACCGCCGCTACCGTGTCGCCGGAAGATAATGATTCGTTGCAATACGACGCGGAACTCGAGCGTTTGTTAGCCGAAATCGAAAGCGTTTCGGATGAGGAAGCACAGCAGCTTATTGCGGCGGAATCCGATTTTTCCTATGTTCCTTTAGCAGAATGATTGTTTTGACAAAACAATCCATTTGCCTTGAGAAAACACCGATTTTTCTCAAGGTATCTTTATTTATTGCCTGTCGCTTTTGTTTGATTTCATCGGTTCATTAATCATTGCCGAAACACTGTAAATATCATTTTTGTCAGTGCGGTGAAAAAATTTGAAAGTTCCTGCTAATTAACTGTTTATAACGGCTAAGCAATTAATTTTGCGTACTGATTTACAAATAAACAGAACAACAATGAAGATTCTTTTTTACAATCATCAGGGAAAAGTCAGCGGTGCGGAACGGGTTATCTTGCTCGTTTTGAAGCGTTTGAACCGGGACTTATTCGAGCCTGTGATGGTTTGTCCGGCGACAGATACGATGGCTGAAGAAACTGCTAAACTCGGCATTCCGTGCCGGATGATAAATCAGTTTGAAGCCCGTTTCACCGTTCGTCCCGACAAATTGATGCACTATTTCGCTTCGTTCGTCCAGACATTACGACAACTGAGAGCCGAAATTAGCCGCGAAGAACCGGCTGTCATTCACGCCAACAGCATTCGTTCCGGTCTGGTGGCGACGGCGGCGAGTGCGGGGATGAAAATTCCGGTTATCTGGCATTTGCAGGATGAATTGGGAACTCATCCGATCAGCACTTTAATAAGGATTTTCGCCGCCTGTTTCACGCAAACACGCTTGATGCCGGTTTCCGAAGCGACGGGCAAAAGTTTTCGCGGAGTTCTTCTGCGATTTTTCGGCAGACATCTGCAAGAGTGTGTCGTTCACAACGGAATCGAGATGGAAAAATTCAAGTTTAACTCAACAAATCGTGGACAAATCCGAAAGGAATTCAATCTGAGCGACGATGAACTTGTGTTCGGTATCGTCGGACAAATTACGCCGCGGAAAGGTCAGTTAGAGCTTTTGCAAACATTCGCCGCAATGCAAAAACAGATGCCGTCAACGCTGCTCGTTGTCGGGGCACCGGTGTTCAATCTGGATTATCTTTACCTGGAAAAATTAACAGCAACGGTCAAAAATTTGGGGATCGAAAATCGCGTCAAGTTTCTCGGTGCACGGCGAAACGTGGCGGCAATTATGCAGTCACTCGACGCACTGGTAATTAATTCCAAAAGCGAGGCACTTGTTCTGGTGGCAATCGAAGCGATGGCGTGCCGTACGCCGGTTATCGCTACCGATGTCGGCGGCACGAATGAAATCATCACGCACAAAGAAAACGGCTGGCTGGTTTCCTTCGGCGACAAACGGGCTTTAACCGACGCACTCTTGACAGTCGGAAGCCAACCTGAACTGCGTCGTCAATTTGCGGAAAAAAGCGAAAAAATCGTTACGGCACGCTTGAATGCAGAACATTTCATCAATCAAGTCGAAGATTTTTACCGGCACTGCGGTGCGGGCAAAATGCAAGCGATGAGCGAGGATTTGGCAACGCAAAGTTAGACAAACAATATACCCCACGACTTTATTCGTGCGGTATATAAGGAAACATTAATGTCAAAAGTAGCTCTAGTTCACGATTATTTTGTGCAGATGGGCGGTGCTGAAAAAGTCGCCGAAGAGATGCACAAAATATTTCCCTCCGCACCGATGTTCACCACCGTTGACACTCGCACCGAAGTTCCAGCCGAATTGCGGAATTCTCGCGTTCATACGTCATTTATGCAGCGTCTGCCGGGAATAGAAAAGAATTTTCGACATTATTTCCCCATTTATCCGTTTGCCGTCGAGAGTTTAGATGTAAATGATTACGACTTGATTTTAAGCAGCTCTTCGGGCTACGCCAAAGGAGTTCGCAAGCGGCACGGTGCGATACACATCTGTTACTGCCACACGCCGATGCGTTGGGCTTGGCGGTATGAGGATTATGCCGCCCGCGAGCAGTTCGGCGGAGTCAAACGCTTTATTTTACCGCCGATTTTAGCGGGTTTGCGTCATTGGGATTTGCGTGCCGCCGAACAGCCGGATTTTTACATCGTCAATTCGAGCAATGTGGCACGCCGCGTCAAAGAAATTTACGGACGCGATTCAGTTGTCATACCGCCGCCGATTGATGTCGGGCGTTTTTTACCCGACGAACCGGACGAGGATTTTTACCTGATTTTGTCACGTCTGATTTCATATAAAAAGTTGGATTTGGCAATTGAAGCCTGCAAAAAACTCAATCGCCGTTTAATCGTCATCGGCGAAGGACCGGACAGAAAACGGCTCGAACGGCTTGCCGGAAAACAGACCGAGTTTTTAGGACGGCAGCCCGATCAAGTCGTTACGAGATATGCGAGCCGCTGCCGTGCCTTGCTGTTTCCCGGCGAAGAAGATTTCGGAATGGTGCCGCTCGAAATTAACGCATCCGGTCGTCCGGTCATTGCATACGGTGCGGGCGGTGCGACGGAAACGGTTGTTGACGGCGAAACCGGCATATTTTTTGACGAACAGACCGTTGAATCTCTCATTGCGGCAATTGAAGAATTCGAGAGTCGGCTCTGGAATCGGCGATTGATGCGGAAACACGCGGAAAAATTTGACACGCAGGTTTTCACCAAGCACGTCAGCGATTTTCTGCACAAAGTCGCTCCGGCATCGTGTGTCCAAGAAATTCCGGAAACGAAAGAACGTTCATCTTTCAGCATTCGGAAAGCTCATGCGGATTAAAACCGTGCCGTGATTTTATTGAAATTGGAGACATCTGCCAAAGTTTGAGTTTTGAAATAGTAATAAAATGCACCTGACGCGATTTGAATCGCATCAGGTGCATTGTTTTGTTGAATACATATTTCCGCTGAATACTTTTCTCTACCGACCCGTGAAATTTGGGACCACGGTTTTGTCACCTAAAACGGTACCGTTGCTGAGCAGCACGTTTGTTCCGATGTCACAATTGCTGCCGATAATCGAATCGAAAACGCTCGTGTAGGAATCAATGCACGTACCTGACCAGATTACAGAGTTTCTGATAATCGAGTTTTCAGCGATGACTACGCCTTTACCTAAAACTGAATTAATAATTTGAGCTTTCGGTTTAATTATACAATCTTCGGCAATGCACGATTTATCGTCTATCTCGGAGTCGGTTGATTGAATAAACTTTCCGTCACAGTTAATTTCAAAGTTCTTTATCTTTCGGCTAAAATTAATGCTTGCAATTTATTTTCCTCCGGCTGATTTTATTTTGTTTAGAATCTTCCAAAATCGTCTTCAAAGCGAACGATGTCGTCTTCGCCGAAATAATCCCCGCACTGCACTTCGATAAAAATCAGCGTTTCAGACGCGTCCCGGTTTTCGACGCGGTGCTTGTCGCCGAGTGCAATATCAATGTTTTGTCCGGCTTCGATATTGAGGATTTCGTCATTTAAAGTTACTCGAGCCGCACCCTGAATAATAAACCAATGCTCAGCACGGTGGGCGTGTTTTTGATAGCTGAGTCTTTTCTGTGGCAAAACTTCAATTCGTTTCACCTTGAAATCATTTCCTTCGTCCAGAATCGTGTAATTGCCCCACGGACGATGCTCGAATTTCGGAGCTTCAGTTTCAATTATTGTATTCATAAATCTGTATTTAACCTGCCTTTAGAAAAATATTGATTGTTGATGCTAATAAAACTGTTAAACCGATGAAGTTTCCATTTTTCTGCCGTATTTTGAAATCTCTCCGGTAGGATTGAAACGCGGCATTCGCCCCGTTTTAATAACAAGTTTAGCCGCCATTTTAGGAATGCTGCCACTCGCCGTGATCGGCGGTTTAGCTGTCGCACTTTTATTTTCACTGGTTTTTACGCCGACTGTTTACTACGTTCAGAACAAATAAATCGAAAAGAAACAAATATTTCGCATAATTCAAGAAGGCTCCGGAAGAAACATAAGGCTGTTTGATAACTTTGCAAAATTATAACTTCAAACTTCTGAGTCGCAAAGCATTCAAAATCACCGAAACCGAACTAAATGTCATCGCCGCCGAAGCGATCATCGGGCTTAAAAGTAAACCGATAAATGGAAACAAAATGCCCGCTGCGATTGGAACACCGACGAGATTGTAAATAAATGCAAAAAACAGATTTTGGCGAATGTTGCTCATCGTCGCTTCGCTTAATTTCTTAGCTTTTAAGATTCCGCGTAAATCACCTCTGAGTAAAGTTATATCAGCCGATTCCATTGCTACATCCGTTCCCGTTCCCATTGCAATTCCGACCTGTGCCTGAGCAAGTGCGGGAGCGTCATTAACACCATCGCCCGCCATTGCGACGATTTTTCCTTGGGCTTGCAATTCTTTAACCTTTGCCGCTTTTTGTTCGGGCAGAACATCTGCAAAAACTTGGTCAATGTTCAATTTCTTTGCCACGGCTTCGGCGGTTTGTCTATTATCGCCCGTCATCATAATCACTTCGATATTTTGCCGATGGAGTTCGTCAATCGCTTCTTTTGCCGTTTGTTTGACTGAATCAGCTACTCCGATCAGACCTGCGAATTTTCCGTCAACTGCTGCAAGCATTACGGTTTGACCTTCAACGCGAAGTGAGTTGAGAGCGTCGAGTTCGGAGTCCGGCATTTGGATATTTTTTTCGTCAAACATCTTCTGATTGCCGACCACGACTTCTTTTCCGCCGACTTTTCCAAAAATTCCTTTGCCTGTAACCGATTCAAAGTTTTCGGATTTTAGCAATTCGATGCCCTTATCTGCCGCACCCTCAACAATTGATTCGGCAAGCGGATGCTCACTTGATTTTTCCAACGATGCGACCAATTTTAATAGTTCATCTTCACCAAGCTTAGATTCGTTGTAAGCAGAAACTTTCTGCAAACGTGGTCTTCCTTCGGTCAAAGTTCCGGTTTTATCAACGATAATCGTATTAACCTTTTCAAGTGTTTCCAAAGCTTCGGCTTTTTTGACCAAAACACCCGATTTTGCACCGTGTCCCGTGCCGACCATAATTGACATCGGAGTTGCCAAACCCAACGCACACGGGCAGGCGATGATTAAAACCGAAACCGCGGCAACAAGTGCATAGGAAAATGAACCGAAGATCATCCAGACGACAAATGCGATGATGGCGACAAGAATTACGGCGGGAACAAAATATGCTGAAACAATATCGGCAAGCCTTTGAATCGGTGCTTGCGAACGCTGGGCTTCACCGACCATTCGGACGATCTGTGCGAGAAGTGTATCGCTTCCGACCTTTTCGGCTTTCATCGTGAACCCACGTTTTCCGTTGATCGTTCCGCCGATAATTTTATCGCCCGAAGTTTTTTCAACCGGAATTGATTCGCCCGTCACCATTGATTCATCAACATTCGTTTCGCCCTCTAAAATAATTCCATCAACGGGAATTTTCTCGTTGGCTTTGACTCTTAAAGTTGCACCGATCTGCACATCTTTTAGATCAATCTCTTCCTCCATACCATCTTCAAAAACAACGATTGCCGTTTTTGGAGCAAGTCCAAGAAGTTCCCTAATTGCTGAAGATGTTTGACTTCTCGCACGGAGTTCTAAAACTTGTCCGAGCAAAACAAGCGTCGTAATCACCGCCGCCGCTTCAAAATATACGGCGATCAGGTTTTCCGCGTTTTTCATTGAAGCGGGGAAAATATTTGGTAAAAATATTGCGACCAGACTGTAAATGAAGGCTGCTCCCGTTCCCATTGCGACAAGTGTAAACATATTCGGGCTGGCGTTTTTAACCGATGCCCAAGCTCGCTCGAAAAAAGGAAATCCGCCCCACAGCACAACGGGCGTTGCCAGAATAAATTGAATCCAAAGCGAAATTTGCGGCGGCACGATTTCATTAAAACCCGGAATCATTTCCGCCATTGCGAGTGCAAAAACGGGAATTGTCAACGCCGCCGAAATCCAGAATCGCCGTGTCATATCAATCAATTCAGGATCAGGTTCGTCGTCGAGTGAAATTACCAGCGGTTCAAGTGCCATTCCGCATTTCGGACAAGTTCCCGGACCGATCTGCAAAATTTCCGGGTGCATCGGGCAGGTATATTCCGTGCCTTCACTTTCTGCCTCAAGCTTTTCTTCTACTTTTTCTTCAAGGAAACTGTTCGGATTTTGGCGAAATTTATTTAAACATCCCTTTGAACAAAAATAATATGTTTCATCTCTAAAATCATATTCTCCCGCAGAAGTTTCGGAAGCAACGCTCATTCCGCACACGGGATCAATAAATTCGCCTGCGGGAGCGGCTTTCATATCGCCGTGCGAAACAACCTTTTCACCGTTTTTGGTTTTTATATTTGCTTCGGCAACGTCGGAGATTTTGCTGTTATTTAGTTGTGAAACATATTTTGTTTTGCATCCAACGGCACAGAAAAAAACCGTTTCGCCATTTTCAGATTCATATTTCGCAGCGGCACTTTCGGGTTTTACGGTCATTCCGCAAATCGGATCGATATATTCTTTACTCATAATAATTTTTAAAGCGGAAACTCAAGCGACATTTATCCGCTAAATTTCCGCTTGATTGGTTGTTAGTTAACTTGCACTGTAATTTCGATAAAATTTTGTTTTTCAAAAAAGATTCTACAACCTGCGTGTTACTGACAAGTCAAATCCAGGTCGGCTTATTCAGCAAAAGTTTCGATCAAATGACATATCGAATGTCCGTCCGGCAGAGCGTTATCCATTTTATCCCACTTTGTTTTAGCTTTGCACATTTTCTTCTACATATCTTCTCAGTTGTTTTATTTTCGTGCGATTTTGTTCGATCCTTTTTAGAATGATTTCACGAACCACCGGACACGGAGAATTGCCTCTATCGGCTTCGCTTAAAATCTCAGAAATTTCCCTGAGTGTAAGCCCTAATTCTTTCGCATTACTGATAGCCCTTCCTCGCTTTAATTTTCAAATAGAAAGTAGTCATAAACGCAATAACCATTCCTGAATTTATTCAAAACGAGAAAGTTTCTTATTATCAGCAAGTAAACGGTTTTGATTGCAGCAACAGCGAGCATATTCCCAAAATTACTGTTCGTTATTAAACAAAAGTGTGTGATAACAAACAGCAAAATTCCGACATCTATTAGCAGAACAATTATCATATTTTTTCTGGTCACGAAAAATACCCAACAATATACTTTTGATGATAACGGCGACTCAATAATCGTAGTTTGCCGATTCACTTAAGTAAAGTAATTCCAAAATACATTTCAAGTGTTTGTTATCAAACAACCTTGTTTGTTTGCAGTCAGAAAAGATCTAGATAGGAATAACAAATTTTCAACGAAAACCTTTGTTTCCAACAGATAAAGATTTTTTGTCAAATCTGAAAATACGGCACGATTGTTGCGAATCTTAATGTTTGAACTCAAGTGAAGAATATACGAAATAATTTAAAGGCTTCAGGTATGAAATCAACCGATATAACTCAATTCCGCCAAAATAATTTCAGAGCAATTCTTGTGGTGATGGTTGTTTTGATACTTTCCGCAGACACATTTCAAGTGTTTGCTCACGGCGGAGAAGATCACAGCGAAGAACCGAAGCAGAATGTTTCAGCGGATGCAACAATGATGACGCAAGTCGTTCGTGCGGGTCATATTGAAGTTACGTTCAAACACGCAAGACTTGAGCCGGATACGAAAACCACCGCCCGGATTTTTGTGACGGATTATGAAACAAATGCAGCAATTGAAAATGCAAAAATAACTTTGATTGTTGAAGGTGAAGGATTTCAAAAACAAGAAGTGGCGGCAAAAGCGACCGAAACACCGGGCATCTTGTCGCTTGAATTGCCGCCGATTCCGATGGGTTCGGTGAAGCTCGATGTGCAGATAGAAGCCGGCGGAAAGAGCGAAAAAGCGAGTTTCGGTTCAATTGCGGTTGAACAACGTAAAGAGATGACAACATCGGCGGCACAGAGGAATTGGTTGTGGACGACGCTTTTCGGGTTGGGACTCGCTCTTATCTTAACTTTGATCGGCGTTGGTATCTGGCTTGGAATTAAGCGTTATAAAGCAATTGAAAACAAAGAAGCAGCAGCAGAAGTTAAAAGCGAAATCGTTTCTGCGTAAATAAAGAAATCCATATCATTAAAATCTTAGATTTGAACAAAATATTTACAAAACCAAAAATTTCGGCGGTTGTTTTGATAGCCATAATTTGTTTATCGACAATGGTTATTTATGTTCAGGCACAAAATCCGCCGCCGCCACAGACGACCACGCCGATTACCGATCCGGCACAGATCAGATTGAGTTCGACGGAGTTTATAAGTCAGGAAGGTTCGACGGTTGATAGATTGGTTGAAACAGCCTTTTCGCGTCGGGCTGATCTTTTGGCGGCTCGTCAGCGTTTGGCGGTTGCGGAGGGAAAACTGATACAAGCGGGACTTCGAGTAAATCCGGTTTTAAATAGTGAGTATGGTAGTCCGCGATTTTTGGGCGGCGAGGCGGAAAATGATTTTTCAGTCGGCGTGTCGCAGGTTTTTGAACTCGGCGGCAAACGCCGTAAGCGGGTCAGAGTTGCCGAACTTGAAATTGCTCAGATCGGGGCGGAAGTCGCCGCATTGGAAAGACAGATTGCTGCCGAAATCCGCATCACTTATGCCGCCGCCGTTGCCGCTGCCCGACAACTCGATGTTTTGGAAAAACTGATCGCGGCGGATAACGAAATTGTCCGTGCAACCGAAGCCCGTCTGACCGAAGGCGATGTCGCACCGCTTGATGTCAATTTGGTCAAAGTCGAAAGAAGTCGGTTGCAGATTCAAGCGATTGAAGCGAAAAACAATCTTGAAACCGCATTGATAACTTTGCAGTCTTTGACCGGAACGGATGTTGCCGAAAGTCTGAAGATCGCACCGCAGTCTGAACGTCCGCCGCGACTTGATCTCGGATTGTCGGAATTAACTAACCTTGCGTTAACGGGACGAAACGATCTGCAGGCGGCGAGAATTTCCGAAGAACTCGGCACGGCACGAATTGATCTGGCGAAATCTTTAGCAACACCGAACGTCGCGGGTTCGGTTAAATATTCGCGGAACAAAGGAATTATTGATTTGCCGACAACGGCAGGCGGCGGTTTTGCGATTGATAAAGATAACGCACTGACGTTTGGCGTTTCGGTTGAATTGCCGTTTTTTAATCGCAATCAGGGAGAAGTTGCAGCGGCGACGAGTGAAAAGGTTTTAGCGACGCGAAATCGTGAATTTTTGGAAGCCTCGATCAGACGCGATGTGGCAATAGCTTATCGAAATTATCGGGCGGCGGCGGAAAAGTTGGTTTTGTATTCGACGCAGATTCTGCCGCTTTCGGAGGAGAATCTGAAATCCGTGCGGGCGGCTTATGGTTTCGGTGAGTTTTCTGTTTTTGAAGTTGTTAATGAACAGAGGCGTTTAAGCGAAAACCTTGCTGGATACACCGAAAGTTTGCGTGAATATTACACGGCATTGGCGGAACTCGAAACAGCACTCGGTGCGTCGCTTCCGGCTTCGGCATTTGCAGATGACGATACTTCGGTTTTGCCGAAGAAAGAAGATGTTCCAAATCAGGTTGAGAAAGGGAAATTATTAAATTCGCTTTTCGAGAAAGAAAAGGAGACGGATTTGACGAAGATAACAAAAAATTCAAATAAAAAAAATAAAGAGGAAAACAAATGAAGAAAATTTTATTATTTACAGTTTTTGCAGTAGTTGCGGGATTAGCCGCCGCTTGTTCAAATTCAACGGAGACAACAACAACGGATACTCCGGCAATGACAAATACGACAACCAATACGACGGCTGAAAATACTGAAACTGCACCTAAAAAGGAAGAAGATGCTCCGGCATCCGTCAAAGCAGCGTTTCCCGATGCAGACAGTTTTACCAAACAGCATAAGGACATTCCGGCGGAGGCAATTGCCGATATTGAAAAAGACACGGGAGCAAAAATTCCTGACACGGATCATCATTCGTATCTGGCGTTTTCAAATGCGGGCGGAAGCCGCAAACAGGTTGGAGCGGCAACGGTTATTAAGGCTGACGGTAAAGAATTTGTCGTCATCTACGAAAATAAAGACGATTCGCCTGCGATCAAAGAGGTTCGCGGCGAAGGCGTTTCGGCGGACTTTTTGAAACAGTTTGCCGGAAAAGGACACGATGATAAATTTCAAGTCGGAGCAGATGTAAAAGCCGACGGAGTTGACGAAGGAATGGCGAAAGCGATTGCCGAAGCCGTCAGAGTTGACTCGTTGACAATGCAGACACTTTACGGTGCGGCACATTCACACTAAAAATGAATTCAAAATTCAAACTTCAAAATTCAAATTTGGCGGTCGGCAAAGCAATTATGTGTGCGGCAGTTTTTTTGTTGCTTGCCGCTTACTGCTTACCGCCTGCCGTTTCCGCCCACGAAGGCGAAGATCACAGCAAAGATAAGCCGCAAACGACCGTGGCGACGACCGGAAAAAGTGCGGTAACAATTGCCCGTGCCGAACGCAATATTCAAACTGACAACGGGCAATTCAATGTTCAGTTTCAGCGTGCTCCCGCCGATGTACGGACTGGCGAAACATCGCAGTTCGCCGTGCAGATCGCCGAAAAGGTCGAAGGTGGTTTCGGCGGAAGTGAACCTCTGCCGCTGACCGATGCAAACATTACGGCGAATATCACGACTTCTAACGGACAGATAATTGCCAGTAAATTGCCGCTTAAATTTGAAGATGGTTTTTACTTTGGAAAATATGCTTTTTCAAATGCGGGAAACTTTAAGATCGTATTGAATGCGACAACTTCGGATAACCGCAGTCTGAGCGTTGATTTCCCGGTGAGCGTCGTCAAAGCCCCGATCAGTTGGACGTTTTGGCTGATTATGACTTTGTTCGGTTTGCTGCTGATTGGCGGAGTCGGTGTGGTCGTTTATAAAACCCGTGGTTATAACGGCAATAAGCGTCTGCAATTGAAAAGAGTCGCTCCCGTTGCGATTGCTGCTATTTTGATATTTGTTTTGGTTGCTTTCACATTTGCCTACATTACACCGCCACGTCAGACGCGGAGTTTAGCCGAAATGCCGAAACTCGGAACAGGTGCGACCGCCGCAGAAACCGAAGTCGCCAATTCTCTGCAAACGACTCTGACCGTTCCAAAGGAATCGCAATTGCTTTTCGGCATCAAGACCGAAGCACTTGAAACACGCACGATCACCGCCGGTTTGAAAGTAACCGGAACGGTCAAAGCACGTCCCGAAGCACAAGCTGTCGTCGTGCCGCCAGTTGCGGGACGGATCGTTTTAAAGCAGGGAATTACCGTTGGTTCGGTGGTAAGTCGGGGCGAACAGGTCGGTTATGTCGAACAGGTTTTGGATGTGTCCGGACAGGTTGGACTTGAACAGCAAAGGCTCGAAGTCGAAGCCCAGCAACGCGAAATCGAAGCCAGACGTTTGGATATTAAAAATTCCATTTTGCAACTGCAATCACAGCAAGCCGAACAGCGTGCTAATGCCCAACAAGCAAAAACCCGTCTGGCTCAAGCTCAGAGAGAATTGCGGCGTTCGATAAATCTGGTCGAAGTAAATGCCGTTCCGCAAAAACGTGTCGAGGAAGCACGGACAGCCGTAAATGTTGCGGAGCAGGAAGTTACAGCGGTGGAAAAACAGGTTGTGTTGCTTGATAATCAGATCAAACAGACAAGTGCCGGAACAAATATTTTTCGTTTGCCAAAGGTTAATCAGCCAAATAAAAGATTCTCTCTGACTGCACCCGTTACGGGAATTATTAACGATATTAAGGCGACGACCGGACAGCAAATTGAAACCGGAACGGAGATTTTGTCCATCAGCAATCTTTCGACCGTCTTAATCGAAGCACAGGTTTTCGAGAGCGATCTGCCGATGGTTCGGGAATCAACGCGAGCGAGTTTTACAACCGCCGCATTGAGTGGAGAAGTTTATACGATTGGAACACCCGACGAAGACGGCAGACTCGTTTCCATCGGTCAGATCGTTGACCCGCAGACACGTACAATTCCGGTCATTTACGAGATGAAAAATCCCGGCAACCGTCTGCGGGACGGAATGTTTGTCGAGATCACGATTGACACCAGCGGCGACCGAAAAGTTTTAGCCGTGCCGAAAAAAGCGGTTATCACAGAACAGGGACAGACCTTTGTATTCGTCTTTGACGGCGGCGAAATTTTTGAAAAACGCCCCGTCGCACTCGGAGCGGAAGGCGAAGATTTTTACGAAGTGAAAACAGGCTTGAAGGAAAATGACAGAGTTGTCGTCGAGGGCGTTTATCAACTTCGCTCGACACAACCGGGAAGTTAAGAAAGAGTTTTTTCCCGCGAAATACGCGAAAGGACGCTAAAAAAAGAGAAGAGAAATGAAAATAACAAGGTAAGAAAATCTTTCGCTTCTTTGACCATATTTCATAGGCAGAAATTATTAAATGTTTTAAGTTTACAATGCCAAATTTGAGAAATTCGGAGCAAAGAAATATATGAGATCAACATTTTTAATTACAATTTTATCAGTAATAGTAGCGGCATTCGTCTTTAGCGGATGTAATCAACCGACGGCGGAAAAACCATCTGAAACAAAATCAACCGAAACAAAATCCGTTGACATAAAACGCACGGAATTAACCGAAAACGCGAATTATGCGATGGATATTAAGGTTGAATCGCCGGAAGTAAATTCAGAGAAGGAAGTTACGTTTAATTTCTCGGTCAAAGATAAGGAAGGAAAACCGTTTGATAACCTAAAAATAGTTCACGAGAAATTGATCCATCTTTTAGTCGTATCTGACGACCTCGCGTTTTTTGAACACGTTCATCCTGAAAAACAGGCGGATGGAGGTTTTAAGCTGAATTACAAATTTCCGACCGGCGGAGTTTATAAACTTTACGCCGATTTTACGCCGGAAGATTCGCCGCAGATCGTCAATGTTTTTGATGTCAATGTCGGCGGAGAACCACGTCAAAAAACACCTCTGACGGCAGATGTGGATTACAAAAAAACGGTTGATGGTCTGACCTTCACGATGAAACCCGGCGGTAATTTGAAAGCCGCCAACGGTGTTGCTCTTAATTTTTATGTAACGGACGAAAACGGAAAAGCCGTTACCGATCTGCAACCGTATTTGGGTGCGATGGCACATTTTGTCGTCATCAGCGAAGACGCAAGCAAATTTTTGCACGTTCACGCGGAAGGCGGCAAAATGACCGAAACAAAAGGCACCGGCGGACACGAAGGACACGGCGATCAGCACGGCGGGATGGAAATGGATGTGAAACCCGACGTGAAGGATGCGGAAACGCCGACCGTGATGGCTCACACCGAATTCCCGACCGGCGGATTGTATAAACTCTGGGGACAATTTCAGCGAAACGGCAAAGTTATCACCGTTCCGTTTGTAGTAAATGTGGCGGCGGCTGATGCAGCAAGCACGTCGAAAAATGTTGAAATTCCGAAAGACGCATACAAAATTACGGTCAGCAAAAACGGATTTTCGCCGGAAGAAGTAACGGTGGACAGAAACAAATTTTCAAAACTCGCATTCTTGCGGACGGATTCGGAAAACTGCGGAAGTGAAATAGTTTTTAAAGATTTAGACATTAAGAAAAAATTGCCCGTCGGCGAAGTTGTATTGGTTGATCTGCCTGAAAATCTAAAGGGCAAAACGCTGAATTTCGCCTGCGGGATGGATATGATGAAAGGAAAATTGATCATAAATTAACGACGAATTTCGAGAGAACAATTAACAAGGAGGGAATTAAAAAATGAAAGAAACAATGGGCAAAAAAAACGACATTAAAATCACAGACACAATGGATCATAAAGGAGATATGAAACATTCGGATACAGATAAAAGCGATATGAAAACGAAAGATACCGCGAACAATAAAATGGAGGGCAAACATCAGATGATGTCGGGCAGTTATGCGAGATTCGGGGCGATGATCGCAACTTCGACCGCTGTCATGTTCGGCTTGATGTATCTGAATACATACGCTTCAAATCACGTTTATTTTAGTGAAACACGTTTTTATATGGCGTTTTATATGGGTGCGGTGATGGCGATCATTATGCTGCTCTTTATGCTCAATATGTATAAAGACTGGAAAGTGAATGCGGCTATTCTGGCAGTCAGCGTCGTTGTTTTCGCGGGTTCATTGTGGCTCGTGCGAAGTCAGACGACCATCGAAGACGTTTCGTGGATGAAGGCGATGATTCCGCATCACTCGATAGCGATCCTAACGAGCGAACGGGCGAATATAAAAGACCCGCGTGTGCGAAAACTTGCCGACAGCATTATAGAAGCCCAACGCAGAGAAATTGACGAAATGAAAGCGTTGATCAAAGACCTTGAGAGTAAATAAATCAGAAAATTGAAGTCGGCAAAAGAAGTATAAATGTTAAATGCGATAATAAAATTTTCTCTGCAAAACCGCCTGATCGTCGTGGCGGTGGCATCTTTACTGCTCGTTTGGGGAACTTACGTTGCCGTCAATTTGCCGGTTGATGTCTTGCCCGATCTGAATAAACCGACGGTGACGATCTTGACGGAAGCGGGCGGACTTGCTCCCGAAGAAGTTGAAACGCTCGTTTCGTTTCCGATCGAAACGGCGATGAACGGCGTGCCGGGAGTAACGCGTGTGCGGTCGCAGAGCGGCATCGGACTTTCGGTGATCTATGTCGAATTCGATTGGGGAACGGATGTTTATCGCAATCGTCAACTGGTTGCCGAAAAACTTGCTCAAGCCCGCGAACAATTACCCGCAAATGTTTCGCCGACGCTTGCTCCGATCTCTTCGATAATGGGCGAAATTATGCTCGTTTCGGTCAGATCGAAATCGGGCAAAACCGATCCGCTCGATGTCCGCACGTTGGCTGATTGGACGATTCGCCCGCGACTTTTAACAATTCAGGGAATTGCACAAGTTATCAATATCGGCGGCGGTGTCAAGCAATATCAGGTTCTGGTTACGCCCGAAAAACTCAAACAATTCGGCATCACGATCGAAGAAATTTCTGATGCACTCGAAAAATCGAACAGCAATTCGACGGGCGGTTTTGTTGACGCACAATCGCAGGAATATCTGGTCAGAAATCTGGCACGTTTTTATTCGGTTGATGAACTGAAAAACACCGTCGTCGCTTACCGCAACAACACGGCGATCAAGGTCGGCGATGTGGCAAAGGTCGAATTCGGGGCAAAGATCAAACGCGGCGACGCGGGTTCAAACGGAACGCCCGCCGTGATTATGTCAATTCAGAAACAACCCGGTGCATCGACGCTTGAATTGACGGAAACAATCACCAAAGCACTTGATGAACTGCAAGCAAATTTGCCGGACGATATTGAGGTCAATTCCAATTTGTTTCGGCAGGCGAATTTTATTGATACTTCGATCTCAAACGTCATCGAAGCACTGCGGGACGGAGCGATTCTGGTCGTTATCGTTTTGTTCCTGTTTCTGCTTAATTTCCGCACGACATTTATTACTCTGACGGCGATTCCGCTCTCGTTTGTTGTTACATTTCTGATTTTCAGAGCCTTTGATATTTCGATAAACACAATGACGCTCGGCGGTTTAGCGGTTGCCATCGGAGAACTCGTGGACGACTCGATCGTTGATGTCGAGAACATTTTCCGAAGGTTGAGGGAAAACCGGACACTCGAAAATCCGCGTCCGCCGCTTGAAGTTATCTATCACGCATCGTTGGAAATTCGCTCGTCAATCGTCTATGCGACGATCATCGTTGCACTTGTGTTTATGCCGCTTTTCGCACTTTCCGGCGTGGACGGCAGATTGCTTGCTCCGCTCGGACTGGCATATATTACTGCATTAGTTGCGTCTTTGTTTGTCAGTCTGACGGTAACGCCCGTTTTGTCTTCTTACCTTTTGCCGAAAATGAAGGCGATGCACGATGAAAAGGACGGCTTTTTGGTGCGGTTTTTGAAAAAGTGGGATGAAAAACTTCTGCATCGAACTCTGCGGCATCCGTGGCTTGTTATCGGCGGAGCAACTGTTTTATTTTTGATCGCAATTTCGACTCTGCCGTTTGTCGGAACATCGTTTCTGCCCGAATTCAACGAGGGAACGCTGACGGTCAACGTGCAGGCACAGCCCGGAACTTCGCTCTCGGAAAGCAACCGCATCGGACAAATTGCCGAAAAACTTCTGCTCGAAGTGCCGGAAGTTATTTCGACGGGAAGACGAACCGGACGAGCCGAATTGGACGAACACGCGGAGGGCGTTCACTATACGGAAATTGATGTTGACCTGAAAAAAGACGGACGCGAACGTGAGGAAGTTCTCCACGATATACGCGACAAACTGGCTTTAATTCCGGGCGTAACAACCAACGTCGGACAGCCGATCTCGCACCGCATTGACCACTTGCAATCAGGTGTGCGGGCTCAGATCGCCGTCAAACTTTTCGGCGACAATCTGCAAACTTTGCGTTCAAAAGCCGAAGAGATACGCAACGTGATGGAAGGCGTTCCGGGAGCGACCGATGTATCTATCGAAAAACAGGTTTTGATTCCGCAAATCCAGTTTCAGGTAAACCGCTCAAGTGCCGCTCAATACGGACTCAAACCGGGTGAAATATCGGAAACTCTCGAAACCGCACTCAATGGCAAAGTCGTGTCCGAAGCCGTCGAAGGTCAGCGGCGTTTTGATGTCGTCGTTCGTTTTGCCGATGAAGCGAGAAACAATCTCGATGCTCTTAGAAACGTAACGATTGACACGCCGCAGGGAACTCAAATTCCCGTTTCAGCAGTTGCGACAATCGAAAATCTGCCGGGACCGAATCAGGTTTTACGCGAAAACACACAACGAAGAATTGTTATCCAATCCAACACCGCCGGACGCGATCTCGGTTCGGTCGTCGGTGATATGCGTGAGAGGATCACCGCTCAGGTTGATCTTCCCGAAGGTTATTTTATCGAATACGGCGGACAGTTTCAGGCTCAGCAGGAAGCTACCCGCACGCTTTCGTTGCTGACGGTTTTCTCGCTGATCGCAATTTTCTTTATTTTGATCAAAGCCCTCGGCGATTGGCGAACTGCATTGCAGGTAATGATCAATATTCCGCTCGCCCTGATCGGTGCGATTGCCGCACTACTTCTGACGGGCGGAGTGTTCTCGATCGCCACTCTCGTCGGATTTATCTCGCTCGTCGGCATTACTTCGAGAAACGGAATTATGATGCTTTCGCATTATCTGCATTTGATCCGCGAAGAAGGCGAAGATTTTACCGAAGAAATGATTATTCGCGGCTCGCTCGAAAGATTAGTTCCGGTTTTGATGACCGCTCTGACCGCCGGATTATCTCTAATACCGCTGGCAATTGCCTCCGGCGAACCCGGTAAGGAAATTCTCCATCCGCTCGCCGTCGTCGTCATCGGCGGAATTTTGACATCAACTCTTCTCGATCAATTGGTAACTCCGGCGATATTTTACAAATTCGGAAAACCCGTGGCAGAGAAAATTATCGCCCAACGCGAAGCGGAAAAATCGGGCGTTGAAAATATGTTTGGCGAAGAAGAAATGGTGAAAACCGATGTTCCGCCTTATTCGGAAGATTTGAAATAAATCTGCTTTGCAGAAAAAAAATGCTAAATGAGAAAACAGAGATACCTTCAACTTTTTATGTTCTATTATTTACTATTGCGTTTGGAGTAAATTGGATTTGGGAAGTTTCTCAGACTTTTGCCATCACAATTTGTTGACGGAGCAAGAGAGTTTCGTTTGACGGCATCGGTTTTTCAGCATCAACTTTCGACCTTTCCGAAAAAGTTTGCCGAAGTCTGGGGTTATAACAATTCCATTCCCGGACCGACCGCCATTGCTTACGAGGGCGAGAAACTTCGGTTTATCGTTACAAATCAATTGCCTGATCCGACAACCGTCCATTTTCACGGGTTACATCAGACCAATGATAATGACGGAGTCGCCGGTGTCAGTCAGTTAAACCCGATCAACCCGGGCGAAACTTATACCTACGAAATAACTCCCGAACATACGGGAACTTTCGCTTATCACTCGCACTATGAAACAGCTAAACAAGACCTGAAGGGATTGAACGGAATGATAGTTGTGTTGCCGCGGCGGGAGTCAAAAGAAGAACACGTTGACCGCGATTTTGTGTTCGTGCTGCAATCCTGGTTCTGGGAATCCGAAGGCAGTCCGATTGTTGTCTTTCCCGGTACAATAAACAAAGAATTTAACATTCACACAATGAATGGAAAAACCCGTGATGCCGCCGAAGAAATTCCTCTGAAGGTCGGACAGAAGGTTCGTCTGCGTGTTTATAACGTCGGTAATCTTTCCCACGCGATGCACGAACACGGTTTCGATCTGACGATTGAATCTCAAAATGGTCACAAACGTCCGGTTCAGGCTCAATTTGAAGTCACCACTTTCGACATCGGTCCGGGTAATTTTTACGAAGTTACCTTTACACCGGATAAGCCGGGAAAATGGCTTTTCCATTGCCACGTTCCACACCATACATCAAACGAAGGAATGTCCGGTCCGGGCGGTTCGCCGGCTGGAATGTCGCGTGTTTTCAACGTAACCAACTAAATACAGGGGAAGGATAAATTATGAAAAACATTTTAAAAGCAGGCGGCAGATATAAGGCAGTAATATTAACTGTTTTGCTATTTACGATGACTGCTTCCGCTCAAATAAAACTGCGTAATGCTCTCGATTATGATGGCGACGGCAAAACAGATGTGGCGGTCGTCCGCGAAGTTCCGGTTGATAATCCGACAAATCTCGTCTGGTATATTTTGAATAGTTCCGACGGTTCGTTCAACATATTTTCTTATGGAAACGCCACGGATTTCACCGCTCAGAACGATTACGACGGCGACGGAAAAACTGACCTTGCCGTGTGGCGTGAAGAAAACGGAAGTTTTTATATACGAAACAATAACGGAAGTTCAAATGTCGTCAAGTGGGGCAACACCGGTGATTATCCGATTGCCGCTTACGATTCTCACTAGCTTAATTTTTTTCGGATTGTTGAAGTATCGAATCTTCAACTTACGGCGGATAAATAAACAGATTATTTCAGCGGCGATTGTTGCTGGTATACTCGATTTTATTTATCCGCCTTTTTTTGTCGTCAATATCAAGCTGGACTGACGATTCGGATAAATTCATATAATCAAAAATTGTCTAAAAACAGACAAGCAGTTTGTTTTTAGACAAATAGTTTTATGGCAAAAATCGTAAGTTGTTGAATCAATAGAAAAATTAATATGGCATAATCTTTGCTTTTCTTCTATTTTAGTATTTTTTCATTGCTTCAATTATGAAAATGTTCAAATCTTACAAAGAAATCTGGTTCGGCGGTTTGTTGGGATTGGCAATGTGGCTGGTTGATGCCGTGATGCACGTCGAACTCGGGGCGGATGTTCACGCCGAAAGTCTGTGGTCGGAAATTTTCTCGCCGCATCCGACAGCTTTGATTTTTCGACTGCTGTATCTGATCATCGCGGTCGCTTTCGGAGTTTTTTTATGGCGTGCAAACTGGCGTGAACGCGAACTGCGGGCATTGGAACAATCGGTAATATCGTTTCAAAGACAACTCGATGCACCGGCTCTAAGAATTTTGGGAGCAGTTCGGCAATTGCATAAACGCAACTCGATTCGATTGGATGAAACGGCGGAAAAACTTGCCGGAGAAATTGATTTTGATGCTAATTTAATAGACGAGCTTGCCAAAAAATATCTTGAATTCAGCCGTCTGGTGCAGGAAGGCGAACGCGAACAGGCAATCGAATTTCTGAATTCGCTCCAACTAAAACTTGCACAAACACAAATTTCTACCAAACAGTGAAATCCGAAAATAAAAAAGTAATTCTACTAGCGGACGACGATGATAATCTTCGCCGCGTACTGGAATTTCAGCTTTCGGAAGAAGGCTTTCAGATCGAATCGGCAAAAGACGGTGCGGAGGCTCTCGATATTTTTAACAAAAATGATTTTGATTGCGTTATTACTGATTTGCGGATGCCGAATTTGTCGGGTTTGGAGTTACTCGAAAGGATTAAAGTCATAAATTCGGAGATTCCGGTCATCGTCATCACGGCGTTCGGAGAGGTTGAAACGGCGGTTACGGCAATGAAAGCGGGAGCATTTGATTATATCAACAAGCCTTTTAACCGCGACGAGATTTTACTGATTATTGAGCGGGCGGTTAATTTCAGCGAAACAAAAAATGAAAATCGGCAACTGCGGGAAATTGTCGAGAAAGAATTTCGTCTCGACAAAGTGATCGGCGATTCACCGCAAATGCGTAAAGTTATGAATCTCGTCGGACGTGTTTCGCGTTCCGATGCGACCGTTTTAATTACCGGCGAATCAGGCACGGGAAAAGAACTTATCGCTAAGGGAATTCATTTTTCGGGCAAACGTGCGAAAAAGGCATTTATCCCGATAAACTGTGCGGCAATTCCCGAAAGTTTGATCGAAGCGGAGCTTTTCGGTTACAAAAAGGGAAGTTTTACGGGAGCGATTTCCGATTCGAAAGGGAAATTTGAAGCGGCGGACGGCGGGACGCTTTTTCTCGATGAAATCAGTGCGATGCCGCTTGCCTTGCAGCCGCGTCTGCTCCGCGTTTTGCAGGAACAGGAAGTTGTCCGCGTCGGCGAAAATAATATCCGCAAAGTCGATGTCCGCATCATTGCCGCGACCAATGAAAACTTAAAAGGAATGGTTGAAGCAGGCAATTTCCGCGAAGATCTATATTTTCGGCTGGCAGTTGTTCCCGTAAATCTGCCGCCGCTGCGTGTTCGACGCGAAGATATTCCGCTGCTTATCAATCACTTTTTCAAACTATCGAAAACAAAACACGGTTTTGAAAACTTAAAGATCGAACGCGGGATTTTTAACGCTTTAGCAAATTATTCTTTCCCCGGAAACATCCGCGAACTTGAAAATCTGGTTGAAAGAATGATTGTGTTGTCGGACGAAAAAAGCCTGACGGTTGCCGACATTCCCGATTATATCAACAAACCTTCGCAAACTTTCGGCAGCATTAAATTTGAACTGCCTGTCGAAAGCATTTCACTTGACGATGTTGAACGTGAAATTATCCGACACGCTCTCGCAAGGCACGACGACAATCAAACACAAACCGCAAAATATCTCGGCATCACCCGCAGTGCATTGATCTACCGGATGCAAAAATCAGGTTTGAATGAATAAGAAAAACCTTATAACTTCAGCAATATTTTTGGGCAGTGCGATTCTGCTAGTTTCCGCACTGCACTTTCTGACTCCGATGGATAATCTTGTTTTTCACCAAATTTATCAAAGACTCTATTACATACCGATAATTTTAGCGGCTTTTTGGTATGGCTGGCGTGGCGGTCTGGGAGCGGCACTTTTTGTCAGCGTTTGTTATTTGCCGCATATTATTATGTATTGGCAGATGCAAAATTATAATTACGCCCTCAATCAATACGGCGAAGTTGCGATGTTTTTTATTATCGGTGCAGTCACGGGTTGGCTCGGCGATCAAAAACGCCGTGAACGTGAACGGGCGGAAGCGATCAACGCCGAACTGCAAACTGCTTACGCCGACCTGCGGCAAACGTTCGACCAACTTCTGCAAGCCGAAAAACTTTCCTCATTAGCCGAAATCGCTTCGGGCGTTGTCCACGAAGTCCGCAATCCGCTTGGGGCGATCAAAGGTGCAGTCGAGATTTTAGAAGACGAATTAGCCGCGGACAGCCCACGCCGCGAATTTGCAGCCATCGCCAAGATGGAAGTCGAACGGATAAACAAATTGGTCAGCGAATTCTTAAATTTTGCCCGCACGCCGAAACTCGAAAAAACACCGACGGATGTTAATGACTTAATAAATTCCGTGTGTCTTTTAATCGAACCGCAAGCCGTCGAGCAGAGTGTTGCGATCATCAAAAATTTTGCTATGGACTTACCGGAAGTTTCCGTAGATACCGAAAAGATCAAACAAGTTATACTGAATCTCGGACTCAATGCAATTCAAGCAATGCCGAAGGGCGGCGAGATCGGCTTTTCGACCAAATTTGATAAAAACTACGTATCAATCGAGGTTTCCGACACCGGAACGGGAATCAAGGATAAAGAACTACGGCGAATCTTTGACCCGTTCTTATCGACAAAAAAGAAAAGTCTGGGTTTAGGACTGTCGATTGCTTACAAGATCGTGTCTGAACACGACGGAACTTTAGTTGCAGCAAATCATCACAATGGAGCAGTGTTTGTTCTAAAACTTTCGATTGGGTGAGGAATGCGGGTCGAACATTTTAGAAAAGAAAAGGCTTCCAGCTAAATCTATCAACACCGCCGGAAGCCTCTAATTTAAAAACGCAGAGTGTAGCTGGCACGTACGCCACGCCCGATTTCAGGAGCAATTATTTTCAGAAACGACAGATGATTACGATAGAGTTTGTCGGTTAGATTATAGGCACTAACCGATAAAACATTTGCCGTCCGACCTCTAATGAAGGTGTAGGAACCGTTGACATTGACAATTCCGTAACCGGCAGTCGGTGTTTCAAAATCGAAAACCCGCTCCTGTCTGCCCGCCAGAAGTAACTCGGGACGGATGCTGAAATTTTTATAATTATAATCAAGTCCGAGCGTTCCCCGAAAAGGAGGGATTCGCGGCAACGGCTGATTTATATCCGTTAATTCAGCCCGCACATAATCCATTTTGGCGTTAAACCAGAGATTGTTGATAACTTCGGCTTCAACCTTCGCTTCGGTCCCGAAGTAACGGCTGTTACCCTGCACATAGTTGACGATCGGGAGGCTTGATCCGGCATCGAATTCGCCCGTAAAAGCCGGAAAGATAAAGTTTTGAAGATTGTAGTAATAGACGCTTCCCTCAAGTCGCAGCCGGTCGGTGCCGTGTCGAAGTGAAACATCTATGCCGTCGCTCCGTTCGGCATCAAGGTTTGGATTTCCGATGTCAAACAGAAGTATTCCGGGATGCGGTCCGTTGTTGTAGAGTTCTTCGAGTGCCGGAGCCCGAAAACTGTGCTGATAATTGGTAACGAATGAGCCGCCTTTCCAGAGCGGTACGCGAACGCCGGCACTGCCCGAGAATCCGACAAAGTTTCGATTGGGCAAATTGCCTTCGGGTTTGTAACCGTTCTGCTCAATGCGTCCGCCGAACTGAAAGCCGATCCGCTCGAAATCAATTCTCTCAAGAGCGTAGACGGCAAATGAATTCTGCTTGGTGCGTGGTGCGGGAGCTTCTGCACCAACCGATTCAAAGTCGCGTGTAAATCCTGAAAAACCGAATGTGCCAGAGAGTTTACCAAACCGCCGATGATTGAAATTTGCCCGGTAATTAAAATTTTTGTTAGTGGCGAAACCTTCAAATTCCGTTTTGTTTTCATCAATTTCAAATTCGAATTCGCGGGCGGTGTAATCATTGTAACGAACCGCAAAATCGCCGCTCTCGATAAAACTTCCGATTCGCTGCAAGCCGCCCTTGACATCGTAACTGTGGCGACGCTCGCGGTAGTATTCGAGATCAAGTTCATCGGCATCGACCGGAATACCGTGCCGCCGCCAGTCATCGCCGTAGGTAAATGTCAGCCAGCCTCTGTTTGCAAAATAGCCGCCGCCGCCGCTGAAATTGCTTGTGCGGGCGTAGGAGTTGCGGACAATGCCGAGCGGAGTGTAGTAATCATTGGCTTTCTGTATGCCGCCGTTCGCAAAGAACATAAAGTTTTTGTAACCGTATTTCAAGCCTCCGCTTCCACCGGCTGCCCAGTTGTTAGTTCCGCCGAAAGCGGTCAGATAACCCGCCAGACCATCCTGATATATGTCATTGGTTGAGATTCCGTTGACCACGCCGCCGATTGCGTTCGAGCCGTAGAGAAGTGTCGCCGGACCCTTGACGATCTCGACCCGTTCAAGCGAGAGAACATCAATCGGTTCAACCTCATCAGCCGATTGCGAAGCGATCCCGCCGACCCGCAAACCATCCTTTAAGACAAGCACCCGGTCCGAAACTTCGGTTAGCCACACCCAATTGATTTTTTAACGCTTCGCCGATGGAAATCGTACTTTTTTCCGCCAATTCCAACGCTCCGACCGATGTCACCGCTTGATAGGAATCGTCAATAGATTCCGCCGAACCGGTTGCCGTTACCGTCACCTGTTCGCGGATCGAACTGAGTTTCAGCTGAAAGTCAGCCGTGGTTGAACCGGCAGCGGTTACTTCGATTGTTTTTAATACATCCGGCACGTGGTCAATGTGGGCGACAATGTCATATCTGCCGGCAGGTATTCCGGCAAATTCATAAACACCGTTTTCATCGGTTTGTGCCGACCGCTTTAGTTGCGAAATCGTCACCACCGCATTTCCTGCTGGTGTCGTTGAACCTGTGATTGTGACGGTTCCCCGTAAAGTGTTTCCAGTTTGGACAGATTGTGCATAAATACTGCCAATTAGGGTTGAAAGCAGCAATAACAGGTTTGCTGTGTGAACAAATTTTTTCTTAATAATAGATTTAATAGTAAGTTTTTAGTAAATTTTGTTGCAAATGGAATTGAAAATCAATTTCAATAAAGAATAAAGTTAAAATTTTTAGGTTGTGTTGTCAATAAGGAAAATAGTTTTTTCGCAAATGGTAAAAATACTTAACTCTTTGCCAAGTATTTCATTTTGACTTCACGATTTTGGTTATTTTGTTGATCAAAATTATTAGATGAATTAAATGCTTCGGCACACATTCAAACAAGATTAAATAAGCGGCAGCTTATTGGATTCCTCCGTCCGTACCTCGTTTTTTCCGGGCTGCAGTCTGATTTTCAGATATTATTGGTGTGGTTTATTTACCGATTTTGGCAAAGTCCGCCTGTTTGTCTGCGGTCGGTTTTTCAGCGTTTTCCGTCAACCATTCGACGAGCATCTGCTCCTGTTTGAACAGAGCGTGTTCCGGTTTATCGTTGGCTTCGTCGGTAACTTGCGGCATTTTGAAAAAGACCGAAAGCTGTTCCTGCACGCCGCCTTTGCCAAGCCGTTTGGCGTATTCGAGCAAGCGAGCGATTTCGATGACGAGCGGTGCGGCGAGAATCGAATCTTTGCAGAGAAAATTGATTTTCATCTGCATTTTCTGTCCCAAAAAGCCGATCAGATCAATGTTGTCCCACGCTTCTTTGTCGTCGCCGCGTGGACGATAATAGCGGATGTCAACAATATGATCTTCAACTTTGTAGCCGAGCATATCGTCCAAAACCGAGCCTTTCGTCGTAACTTTCGATTTCAACGAATCGGGATCTTTGAGGGCGAGTCCGTCGCGGTTTCCCAGAATATTTGTTGAAAACCAGCCATCAACTTTTAATGCTCTCGATTTCAAGCCCGGAGCGATGACGGTTTTGATAAAAGTCTGTCCGGTTTTGCCGTCTTTACCCGCGAGCGGAACGCCTTTTTGTTCGGCATATTCGACAAGTGCGGGAATGTCCGCCCCGACCGACGGCGTGAAATTTCCGTAAGCCACGCCTTCGCCGATTGCCGCGTAAGCGTAGATCATTGCCGGACTGATCTCGGCGGAATTGTCGTTAATCGCGTTTTCAAACTTTTCGAGCGACTGAAAAATTTCCCCCATTTTGTCAACGAAACTTTCGGTCGAGGCGAGATTTATCATCACAACGCTGTCCAAACCCTTTTCGTTTTTAAAATTCCTGATATTTTCGCGGACGGCTTCGATACATTCGTTATGATCTTTGCCCTCGAAAACATTTGCTCCCGTGATGTTTTTACAAAATTTAGTATTGCACACGGCGGCTAAAGGTTTCACCGAACTCAATTGCTCGTTCGTATTTTGAAACTGCTGCAACGTCAGCACATCGTGCGTCGTCGCGGCTTGTGCCAAGTCGTCCGCAAACATATCCCAGCCGCCGACCACCATATTTTCATAAGCGACCAGTCCGACGGTCAAATTTTCCGGCATCGCTGCTAACGGCAGACCTTCCGTCCCGATATTTTCGCTTTTCAGCAGCTCGATTCCGGCAACCGCCGTTGTCGCCACCGCTCCGCCGAGACCGACGATCATCACTCCGAATTTTGAATCATTTGTCATTATTTTTACTTCCTACCCGTGCTTGATTATACCGAAAAAACAAAAAACCTCCGGTTGAAATTTCCCGAAAAAACTTCTCCGCAAGGCTTTCTATATTTACATCGAGGACTTAAATATTATATTACAGAGTCCTCCGACAGGTTACAAACTTTAATCGCTAATCATCCTGTTTCTACGAAAATTTGCTACTAACTGATGTTACGTAATCTTGTGAACCTGTGTTTGTTTGACAAATAACATTCTTCACGCCCGCTATATTTCTTCTCAAGCTGATTTCTAAATGTCCGTGCGTTTAGTTTTTGAACAGATTGTCCGATTGTGTGAAATTTTTGAACTCTACCGATTTTGATTCGACGATTTTGTAATCGGCGGGAATGGTGAAGAGTGAATTATCAGGTTCGGTTTGGTTGATGTTGATCAGACGATAGATTTGTTCGCCGGAACGCGGGTCGTATTTGCGTGAATAAACGATTAAATCGAGGTCTTCGGAATACCATTTTTCGTAGGTTATCTCAATCGGCAGTTCGTTTCCGACGACTCCCGCTTCGATGGTTTTGACCGTCCGTGTGCCGACGGCTTCAACCCCTTCGATTGTTTTTGTGCCGAGTGATTCGGGTTTAGCATTGTTGTAAGACAAACTTCCTAAACTTCCCAAAATCAACACGTTAGAAAATTCGTTGTCGATTTTTGCAAACTTTTTCTCCATTTCATCCGAGTTCTTTTTGTATTGAGCGATTTTTTTTTCAATTTCAGTCCGCTGTTCCGCACTCAATTCTGATAAATTTTTTGTTTCCACTCGTGCAGGCGTATCCGGACCGTTCGCAAAAAAATTTGCTGCTCCGAATAGATTCTGACTATTATAACGACGAGCTGTTTTTGTTTTCGGATCTAAGCTGAACCGGACGGAATTGACCGGATCGTAAATTGAAACTGAATCCGCAACGCCGAAGGAAAAGGCGAAACTGAATCCGCTTGTTTGCGAAGTGTTGAAGTTATCCGCGACACCGTTTCCTTCACGCCGCGTTCTGCCCTCGCCGTCGCGGAACATTTTGACCGATGTTTTCCGCGTGATGCGGTTACCGTCAGCCAAAACCTGCACGCTTTCGCTGACAGCTTCGAGCGAATACGGTTTATTTTTGATAACCTTCTCGCCTGCAAAAGGCTGATCTCTCATAACTTTTGCAAATGCGGAAACGACCGCCGTTTGTTTTTCCGCTGTTTGTTTTTCCGCCGTTTGTTTTGAAGGTGTCTGCTGTGCCATTCCGATTGTCGTCAGCAAAGCAACGGCTATCGAAGTCGTAATTATTTTTTTCATTTTATTTTCCTCTGATTTTTGTTGATAAATTTAGTATTTCTCGACCAATCTGATCGCTCTGGCGATGCCGTCCTGTCCGACGAGTAATTCCGTTTTGACGGTCGAATTTTCGTTTTCAAGTTGTAGATTTACGCCGAGAGCGAACAGTTCCGACCTTGAAAATTCGGTGCTGACAAGTCGCAGATTCTCATTTCCGGTTTCGCCCGTTTCAGCAAAAGGCAGCGAATAAAATATCTTTTGCGGCTCTTTTTTCGCAACTCGTGTTTGATCTTCATTCACGTTTTTCTGCGTTTTCAGGCGTTTAGGTTTATCCGAATTTTTCGCAAGGATATTCCGTGATTTTGCCGGGTTCGTTTTTCTGATTGGCTTTGATGATTTGTCGGTGATTCCAAAAATTATTTGTTTATTGCTTTCAGATTTTTTCGGCGTAAAATCTTCCGCAATTTCAGAATCATTTAACAATTCTTCATTTTTTGCAGTTTCCGGCTGAATTTGCGGTTTAGTTTTGATTTTCTTTTCCAGTGCTGCGTTTGTTGATTCTTGATTCTTAACAAAAACCAAAGCCGCAAAAACTGCAAATACAACCAAAATCGCCGACGCACTAATTGCCGCCTGACGATTCAGAAAAGATGACTTTAACCAATTCCATTTGACAAACCCGTGTTCCATTTTAGTGTTTGATTTCCCGTCGGATTCGATTTGCCTTTGTATCGAAGCAAACAACTGCGAACTGCCGACGACTTTTTCGATTTCTGCGTCGGGCGTTTTCGTAATCGTCAGCAATCTGCTTCCAATTCGGTCGAGTTCCTTATTTTCCGGTTTTTGTCCTTTCATTGCTTACTGTAAAAGACGCTTTTCGTTTGAAAGCGGTTACAAATATTTTCTCAAAACTTTTCGCAGAGCATTTCTCGCCCGAAACGTGCGGATTTTCACCTTTGATTTCGACCAGCCCGTAATTTCCGCGATCTCTCCGACGTTCATTTCATCTTCGTAAAACATCCGCAAAATCGCCCGGTCTTCCGCCTCGATATGCGACAAAAGTTTCTCCGCCAAATCCTTCCCGACCAGAATGTCTTCCACAGTCTTTTGATCAGGCTGAACATCGGCAAACAAATTTTCGATCTCGTTCTCCGAAAACTCGCAAATCAAATTTTCAGGCTTTCTTTTCTCCTTCCGAAGCACATCCAGACAAGCATTCGCCGTAATCCGTTTTAACCAACCCGCAAACGAAAATTCGTGTTTCCCTTTGAAATTCCTGATCTCGAAATAGACCTTTGAAAATGTAATCTGAATTATCTCTTCGATCTGTTCGGGACTTTGAAAATAATACTTCGCAACGTTCCCGACAAGACGTTTATACCGCTCAAAAATCTCCTCAAAAGCCGCAATATCTTCCACCGCAACAAGTTCGACCAGCTGCAAATCAGTCTTTTCAGCACACATTTCAACTTCCGCATTTTTATCATCAATACGAGTCTGCGAAACTTGATTCTGCCACGTCGTCGAATAATCCATTATGTTTAACCGGCAATTCTATCAGCGTTACAACATAAGACGCACTAACCAGCCAAACGGTTACAGCAGATATATTTTTGCGACAAAATTTGAACAAAAAACCTCAAATAAAAAAGGACGAAGCCGAAACTTCGTCCACTCAAAGAAATAAAGACTCTAATTCAATTAGTGTCACAGCGTCTCACTTTTTTAAAAAACCTAATTTCCTAATCGTTTTCCGCCCTGTTCAAATCCAACAATATGCCTGCCGATATGCCAATAAGTCTGCACCAATATAATATTTATCGCCCGCCCCGCTTGCTCCCGACCTTTGCCAAGCAATTCGCCGATCTCTTCCTTGAGAGATTGGTAATTTTTGTTTGAAATATCTTTGCTCATTTTTACTCTATTAACTGAATGTTTGATTTAGTGAACTCTGTATTATTTTAAGAATATAGGTTCTTTAATCATTATCAATTATTTGCATCATTAGTGAACTAGGAGAAAGAAAAAGGTTGAGGTGTAAAATAATTATCAATAAAAATAAGTTAATTATAAGTCGTAGCTATTAACATAATCTGATAAATGTCGGGAAAATTGTTAAAGACAATTTGTATTTCACATAAATTTTTGTTTCATCATTTTATTATAAGAGATATTGCTCATTTATGGTTTGAATTCACTATTTTTTTCCATTCGATTCTTCAAGTCTTGATACATCGCTTCTACTCTTTCAATTTCTTTTTCTCTAATTAATAGTTGGCTCTCAAAGTCGTGAATTTCAATTGTTCCTGAACCCTTATTAAAGCTAGCATTAACACTAAAATTTTCGCAAAAAACATAACCACTAGGAGAAGATGCCTTTGTTCTTGCAGTCCAAACTTCTCTTGGTAAATTGAGAAGATCTGCAAGACTCAAAACCATTTCTTCACTTGTTGATGTATCATAGACGTTAGTTTTATAAAAAAATTTTAGTTCATATAAACGGTTGTCGAGGAAGGAAAAATTGAAATACCAAATATTTTCTATATTTGCATGGCTATAGTTTGCAATAGTATCTATCCAATCAAATTTCGTTAACTCTGGGAGTGTTATATAAAGAATTTTTTTCTCCTTATATGGTTTTGAAAACTCAGACAGAATTCTTCTTGAAACAGGATTCGATTCATCAATAAGTTTTCTATTAAGTTTTTGCCATCTATCCATGATCTCAGGGCTAGTTCCTTGCCTTCTAAGACTTATTCTAATTTTCTTTTCATTTGCCAATATCTTATCAGCATTTTTAATTCGATTTCTTGAAGACCGATCTAAGTTTATTTTTGTTTCGATAAATAGCATCCTCTTGTCTATCAGTGGCTTAACATCGAACCTAACAATTTTTGAAATTTCATCTGGTGTCATTCCTAAACGGATACCTCGTAACGCTGGAGAATCTTCAACTTTCAAGAAACATGGCTTAACTTGGGCATAGCAATAGCCAGACACAAATATCAAAATCAGGCTGGATAGAATTAATTCTCGTTTTTGCATCAACATATTTTTATATAAGATTATTAAGATTAATAAATTTATTAAATCGCTCTGCACAGCAAAGTGAAAAATGTTAAAAACTATAAAATTATTGAAATAAAAATAAATTTTGATATTAATAAATCTCAATAAACTTATGTTTTTAGTTCGTTATACATTTCATTTAGACTTCCAATCCCCTTATTATTCTTACTTCTATTTTTTATGTATTCTACGATGTCCATATACTCATATCCCCATAACTTATAATCATACCTTGTAGAACATTCAATTCTTTGAACTTTTGGGGAAAGACACTCCCATATATAGTCTAGAATTTCGGCACCATTTATCCAAAATTTAGTTTCACTTTCTCTTTTTGCTTTTTCAATTGAGAATAGAGTTGGACGTATTTTTACAAATCCGAGTTTACTTTCATAAAAAATGGAATCAAAAACACCTTCTTTTTTTAATCCGTGTTTGCTTACAACTGTCATTAAATTTGGAGTCAAAGCGTCTATTTCGTTATCCTCAAATATACCTGTCCATCTTAATAGTTGTCCCCAATTTTGTTTTGCTCTGTTTTCTTCTTTTATTAAAGCATCATTAAATTTAAGCGAATTGTTCTTGACTTCAGCAATAATAATATCAATGAAATTTTCAGGATTTCCTATAAGAGGAGAAAATTCAACTTGCCGCTCAGGTTGTTTATGATTTGGAAATCTTACTGCAATTCTATCAATATCTGTCCCTGCATTTCCCCAGATGCCAGAATGAGGAATGTAGCCACTCTGTAAATAACCATTTAACCTTAAAAATAAACATACTAATCTTTCTTGAAATAAACTTTTTTCTTTTTTATCTTCTTCATTACTCATTTTATTTAATTTCTTTTTCATTAAGATTATACTTAATAATTGTTTAACTACAATTTCTCTTAGAATCTAAGATCATAGTTTTATTATAAAAAAGATAAAGCCGAAACTTCACCTCTACTGATTCAAATCTGAAATTAAATTCACCATTCAAGTTATAAATATTTTCGGTTATAATCAAGTCTAGTCCGAAATCGTTAAATCTTTAGAAGGAGTGAAATTACTCTAATTCTTTCAGTTGCGTTTCTTTTGCTCTTTAGTTCTGGCAGTTCGATTATGTAATTGCTGAATGGTTTGAGAATTGAATAATAAAATGGGATCATTTTTGACTTTCTTAATTTACGTTTTGAATCAGAGTTGACTAGAATAACGTTAATTAACTATTGTCTTTAATTGATTTGTGTTCAAACCGAAACATATTGTTTGGTGAGCAAACTTAGTTCTAATTATTATAAAAATATAAAATAAAAAAATGTCAAAAATTTACTACACTTTAACAGATGAAGCACCGATGTTAGCGACGCATTCTTTTTTGCCGATGGTGAAGGCTTTTGCGAAAGCGGCGGAGATTGAAATTGAAGTTCCAGATATTTCGCTGGCGGGAAGGATTTTAGCCAACTTTCCAGAATACTTGGAAGACGATCAAAAAGTTCCTGATGCACTTGGAATGTTGGGCGAATTGGCGGCGAAGCCGGAGGCGAACATCATAAAACTGCCGAACATTTCCGCCTCTGTTCCGCAGTTAGAAGAGGCGATTTCCGAGTTAAACAAGCAAGGTTTTGCAGTTCCGAATTATCCGGGCGAGCCAAAAACGGACGAAGAAAAAGCGATCAAACAAAAATATGGACGCGTTTTGGGAAGTGCGGTAAATCCTGTGTTGCGAGAAGGGAATTCTGACAGGCGTGCCCCGAAAGCGGTGAAAAATTATGCCAAGGCGAATCCGCATCGGATGGGAATTTGGAGTTCAGATTCTAAAACTTCGGTGGCGAATATGGATTCGGGTGATTTTTACGGAACGGAAAATTCGACGACTGTGGAGAGCGAAGGGAAATTCAGAATTGTTTTCTCCGGCAATGATGGTTTGACAGAAGTGTTGAAAGATTTTGCACCGCTTAAAGCAGGCGAAGTGATTGATTCGGCAACGATGAATATGGCTTCGCTAAAATCTTTTGTTGAGAGAGCGATGGCGGAAGCGAAGGAGAAAGACATTTTGCTTTCTGCACATTTGAAAGCGACGATGATGAAGATTTCCGATCCGATCATTTTCGGGGCGATTGTCGAAACATATTTCAAAGACGTTTTTGAAAAATATGCCGACACTTTTAAGGAACTGGACATCAATCCGAATTTCGGTTTGGCAACGCTTTTTGAGAAAATTGCAGGGCATTCCAAAGAAGCGGAAATAAAGGCTGATATTGAAAAAACCATCGAAAACGGAGCTAAACTAGCGATGGTAAATTCGGACAAAGGAATTACCAATTTTCACGTTTCTTCCGATGTAATTATTGATGCTTCGATGGCATCTTTGGTTCGCGGGGGCGGAATTATGTGGAACAAAGACGGCGATGAAGAACACACCGTTTGCATCATTCCCGACCGAACTTACGCCGGTTTTTACGATGCGATAATTCAGGATATGAAGCAAAACGGAGCGATTGATCCGACAACTTTCGGTTCTGTTCCGAATGTCGGTTTAATGGCACAAAAAGCCGAAGAATACGGTTCGCACGACAAGACTTTCCAAATGTCGGAAGCGGGAACGGTGAAGGTTGAAGACGAAAACGGCAATGTTTTGTTGGAACAAAGCGTGAGCAGCGGCGATATTTTCAGAATGTCGCAAACCAAAGATGCTCCGATTCAGGATTGGGTAAAGTTGGCGGTAAATCGTGCCAGATTATCCGACACGCCCGCAATTTTTTGGCTGGATAAAGACCGTTCGCACGATTCGCAAATTATCAAAAAGGTCGAAAAGTATCTAAACGATCACGACACAAACGGACTCGACATTCGCATTATGGATGTGCAGGATGCGATGACCGAAACTTTGAAGCGTGCCAGAGAAGGTAAGGATACGATTGCCGTTTCGGGTAATGTGTTGCGGGATTATCTGACGGATATGTTCCCGATTTTGGAACTCGGCACGTCGGCAAAAATGCTTTCGATAGTTCCGCTTATGAACGGCGGCGGTTTGTTTGAAACGGGTGCGGGCGGTTCTGCTCCGAAGCACGTCGAACAATTTGAAAAAGTAGGATATTTGCGTTGGGATTCGCTCGGTGAATTCTTAGCATTGCAGGCAAGTTTGGAGCATTTGGGAAGAACTCAAGACAACAAAAAAGCCCAAGTTCTGGCGGACGCTTTGGATGAAGCCAATGCAAAATTCCTTGCGGAAAATAAATCACCAGCAAGAAAAGTCGGGCAAATTGACAATCGCGGTTCGCATTTCTACCTCGCAATGTATTGGGCGGAAGCCTTGGCAAATCAAACCGCAAATGCTGAATTGGCTGAAAAATTTACACCGATTGCTAAAGCATTACAGGAAAACGAAGCAAAGATCAACGAAGAATTGATCGCCGCCCAAGGCGAACCGCAAGATATTGGCGGTTATTATCAGATAAATTCCGAAAAGGCTAATGTTGCGATGCGACCTTCCGAAACGCTGAATGCGATTGTGGATGGAATTTAAGATTTTGAAAGGATTTTTGCCCGCGAAATACGCGAAAGGACGCGAAATAAAGAAAAAGAATTATTAATCACAGATAAAAACGGATAAAAACGGATGGAAGAAAAAAGAAAATATAAAATGCCTTTATGATTTATCTCTTTTCTTAATTATCTGAGTTTATCTGTGTAAATCTGTGGCAAAATTTATTTCTCTTATTCGTGCTAGTTCGCGTAATTAGCGGGCAAAAACTCTTTCTTATTTTCGCGTCTTTTCGCATTTATTCACGGACAAAAAATTCTTCTATTTTGCCGGGCGATGAATTTTCAATTAAATTAGAGTTATGCGAAATAACTTCTCCAAAATCCTTTCAGGTATCGTTACCTCAAAATTATCGGGCGAAAAGCAGGGTGATTTTTTGAATCGTGAAATTGGAATTGGTAATGAAAATTACACTTATCAACTCTATATTCCGCCGAATGTGCAGGCTGAAAACACACCTTTAATGATTTTTCTGCACGGCATACGTGAACGCGGGGAAGGCGGTTATATTTCGGGAATGTTTTCGAGTGTTATCAAACAATATCTCAAAGATATTCCGGCGATAATTATGTTTCCGCAGTGTCGTCCGAATGTTTATTGGTCTGATGCGAAGATGGATAAAATGGTGATGCAGGAGATTGAAGCTGTGAAAAATGAATTTTCAGTTGATGAAACGCGGAAATATTTGATCGGTGTTTCGATGGGCGGTTACGGGGTTTGGAGTTTTGCGAGCGAATATCCCGAAAAGTTTGCGGCGTTGGTTTCGATTTGCGGCGGAAGTCCTCTATCAAATGGAGATCGTTTTTCGCCAATTGCGGAAAAAATCGGCAAGACTCCGGCGTGGTTATTTCACGGAAGCGTGGATGAGGTCGTGCAGGTCAGCGAGTCACGAAATATGGCGGCGGCGATTCGGGAAAATGGCGGGAATGTAAAATACACCGAATACGAAGGTGTCGGGCATAATTCTTATATGAATGCGATTGGCGAAAAAGAACTGATGCCTTGGATTTTATCGCAAAAACTCGATTGATAATTTCAAAATTATATTTTAATTTTCAGCCAATTTTTCCAAATGATTTCGGGCATTTTCCGCTCCCATCATTTTTGCCATATCTTGCGGTGTTGCTCCGTCGCTTGATTTTAAATTCAAGTCCGCACCGTTTTCGATAAGCAGATCAATAATCTCAATGCGGTCAAACATTGCGGCAAACATCAGCGGTGTTTTGCCGTCGGACATTTGGGCGTTGACATCCGCACCGTTTTCGATAAGAATTTTTGCCATTTCCAAATTGCCCTTGAACGCCGCACCCGCGAGCGGGATTTGTCCCATATCGTTGGCGATTTGCGGATCGCCGCCGTTTTTGAGCAGAACTTTTGTCATTTCCAACTGTCCGTTGTAACTTGCTAACATCAACAGCGTGTTGCCTTTTCCGTCGCGGATGTTCGGTGCGTCGAAACCTTTATCGAAAAGTCCCTGAAGCCGTTCGGCATCGCTTGAACGGACGAGTTGAAATAATTCCTGAATCATTTCGTAAGTTTCCTCATCCATCTGCGATTTTTCCGTCTGTGTCGAATCTGCGTTTTCCTTGTTCATAGATTTCCTTTTGAAATGTGCTTAAAGTTTTTCGATCTCGCCGGCGACATCGAAATCATTGTGCGTTAAACCGCCCGTGTCGTGTGTCGTTAATTCGATTTCGGCGTAACCCCAACCGAAGGTTATGTCGGGATGGTGATCGGCAATTTCGGCAATTTCGCCGACTTTATTGACGAATTTCAGACTTTCCGCAAAGTTTTCAAATTCAAATTTCTTACGCAGAAACTTTTCCTCGACCTTCCATTCATTCAGCTTCTCCAAATTTTCTCCAATTTCGCCGTCAGATAATTTTTGTCTGCTCATTCGTCTAAATCCTCGCTTTTAGGTTATACTTTTGGGTTTAGTATAACTATTTTGACAGAGTTTGTTTATTAGGGAATATGCATTTAGGTAAATTTTTAATTATTACAGTTTTAGCGTTGGTTTTTACAGCTTGCGGCAGCAAGGCAGAGCCTTCTAAACCGCTCGATACGCTCAAGGCTTATCACGAAGCGGTGCTGAAAAAAGATGCGACGACGATGAAACTTTTGCTGTCCGATGCGTCGCTCAAACTTCATCAGCAAGAGGCACAAGCACAAGGTTTGACGCTCGATGACATTGTGATGCGGGACACGCTTTTTCCGATTGACCAGAAAGTTTTCGGTTACAAAAATGAAAAGATCGAAGTTAACAAAGCGACGGTCGAAGTAAAAAACAACTTTGGCGGTTACGATATAATTTATCTCGTGAAGGAAGAAGGAATTTGGAAAATTGACAAAAAAGCGACGAGCGACCGGATGATTCAGGATGTTGACGCTCCGACGACCGATTTTGAGAATCAGCTCGATCAGGACCGGCAGAAGATAAATGAAAGTATGAATGACACGAAGCCGTCTGATCCCGCCGCTTCGCCGGGTGTTTCGCCGGATGTTTCGGCAAGTCCCGCGACGAGTCCGAGTATTCCCGACAATTCTCCGCCCGCGACCGGAGATTTTGAACCGACGCTGAATCCGACTCCGTAAGATATTTTTGCTATGAATTATTTGAAGATTTTCCTTTTTGCGATAGTTTGTTTGTCCTTCCCGGCGTGTTGGTCAACGCCGGAAAACACGGCAGTTTCTGAAAATGTGAACACGAATACGACGAAGATTGAGCAAGTCGAAACTGCTGACGGAACGGAAAAAGAAAACAGCGGAACAATTGACGAAAAGTTGTCTGAAGGCAGGGAAGTTGATCTCGTAAAATCAACCGAAATCACTAAACCGCACGCGGAACTTTCGCCGACCGAAGTTTTAATCGGCTTTGCTCAAGCCTCGAACGCTCACAATGCGGCGAATTTTAAGAAATATATTACAAGGAAATCATTGGAATTTTTCAAAGCGGATGCCGCGAAACAGGGAATGACGGTTGATGAACTGATTGAAAAACCGAGTCAGATGCCGACGGTCGAAACACCGAAATTCCGCAATGAAAAAATCAACGGCGACACGGCAACGGTCGAAGCGGAAAATATGAACGGAAGTTTCGATGAGTATCCGTTGGTCAAAGAAGACGGCGTTTGGAAAGTAGATTTTGATAAATTCCTCAGACAGCAGATGGAGAAAATCAATCAAGGCGGCAGGCGTTAAAGTATAAATTAGCAAAACATTTGTGTACTTAAGAAAGATTATTTAGGAGAACAATTTTAAAAAGTGGCGATTATTAAACCTTTTCGGGCATTGCGTCCGAAATTGGAAAATGCAAAACAGGCTTCGTGCGTCCCGTATGACGTGGTTTATACATCGGAAGTGCGGGAATTTATTGGCAAAAATCCCTTGAGTTTTCTGCGTGTGACGCGGGCGGAAGCTGAATTCGAGGATGAAACGAAGGTTACGAAGGAAGAAATTTTCGCACGGGCGAAGGCTAATCTGGAAGAGTTTATTGATAAGGAATTGTTTTTTCAAGAAGCAGAACCGTGTATCTATATTTATCAACTTTCAGTCGGCGACCACACGCAGACGGGCGTTGTTGCCTGCTGTGCGGTTGATGAATACGAAAGTTCCATCATCAAAAAGCACGAAAAAACACGCCCCGATAAGGTTGAAGACCGCACCGAGCATATGCTTGCTCTGAATGCTCAGACGGGTTTGATCTTTCTGGCTTTTCGTAATACTGAAACGATTCAAGAATTACTGAAAAACGCCGTTTCAGAAAAACCGATCTACAAATTTCATTGCAACGACGGTGTGCAGCAAGTCGTCTGGAGAATCTCCGATACCGCAAAATGGGTTGAAGCATTTGCGGAAGTGCCAAATTTATATATCGCCGACGGACATCACCGGGCGGAAAGTTCGCTTTTGACGCGAAATACACGGCGGGATAAAAATCCGAATCACACCGGCAAGGAAAACTACAATTACGTTTTGACGGGAATGTATCCGGCGGAGGATTTGGCAATTCTTGCCTACAATCGCGTCGTTAAGGATTTAAACGGCTTGAGCGAAGATGAATTTTTGGAAGCAATCAAACAACATTTCGTCATCACGGGCGAGGGCGTAAAGCCATCGGAAAATCCGCGTGAGTTTTGTATGTATCTCAACGGAAAATGGCGGACACTTCGTTTTTCCGTCGAATTCGACCGCGAACCCGATCCGATTGAACGGCTCGATGTCAGCATTTTGCAGCAGTTTTTGCTTGAACCGATCTTGGGAATCGGCGACGCGAGAACCGATCAACGAATCGGCTTCGTCGGTGGTGCGAGAGGAACGGCGGAACTCGAACGAGTTGTTGACGAAGGAATTGCGAAAGTTGCATTCTCGATGTTCCCGACAACGATGCAGGATCTGTTCGATGTGTCCGACATAGACGAAATTATGCCGCCGAAATCAACCTGGTTCGAGCCGAAATTAAAAGACGGCTTACTCGTCTATCTCATTTGAGTTTGGGAGTTTAGAGAGTTTGGAGAGTTTTGGGAGTTTTGAGAGTTAAGAAAGTTGAGAGATAAGTAAATTGAAAGAATGTTTCTTTTACTTTCCGATTGATAAATATACTAAAATTTTCATAACTCCGAAACTCTCCAAACTCCCAAAACTCTCTAAACTCTCTAAACCTTAAAGGAAATGTTTGAAACAGACAGACTATTTTTGCGAAAACTTCAGGATTATGATGTTGACGAGATTTTCGGAATTCGCAGTGATGCGGAAATGATGCGTTATATTCGCAAACCGCAGACCGAACGCGGCGAATCGCTCGGTTGGATCGAAATGATCTCGGCAAAATGGGACACGGAAAAGATCGGCTTCTGCGGCATCGTTGAAAAAACAACAAAGGATTTTGTCGGCTGGTGCGGACTCTGGAAACTCGTTGAAACGGGTGAATTCGAAATCGGTTACGCAATCAAAAGAGAATTCCAGGGCAAAGGCTACGCAACCGAAGCCGCGAAAAGAATTTTGCGATACGGTTTTGAAGATTTGGACTTGGAAAAAATCGTCGCCGTCGCTTCGCCCGCAAACGAATCTTCACAAAATGTTATGAAACGAATCGGAATGAAATATGTCGGAGTCGGCAGATTCTACGATAACGAACTAGTTCAATATGCGATTTTGCGTGAAGATTTTTTGTTGCAAAAATACTGAGCAGTGAATTTCAATGATCGGACTGCGGACATCCCTGTCTGCACAGCTCGATTTTTGCTTATCTGATTTTAACCTGAGAACTTGCGGACAGAGATGTCCGCAGTCTGCCGAAAAACAAGTTTAGCTGATTATTTAAAACAACTCGGACAACACGAAAAATCGGGCGGGAATCATCAATTCTTGCGGCTGGCGGACTTTCGGTTTATTATTCTTACAAAAGGTTTGGAAGAATAATATTTTATGAAAGCAACACTAATCACGGGAGCATCGAGCGGAATCGGCGAAGCGTTTGCCCGACGGCTTGCCGCCAAAGGTCATAATTTGGTTTTAGTTGCCCGCCGCGAGGAAAAACTCGCCGAGATTTGCGATGCTCTGATGGCGGAACACGAAATTTTAGCTCATTATGTGGCAATTGATCTCAACGATTATCAAGCCGATCTGCGGCTTTTCAAAGAAACCGTTCACCACGAGATTGAAGTTGACTGGCTGATAAACAATGCGGGTTTCGGTTCGATGGGAGATTTTTCCGAACTTGAAATCAAGAATGAACTCGCAATGATCGGATTAAATATTTCGGCTTTAACCGCTCTGACACATCGTTATCTGCAACAGATGCGGACGCGAAAAAGCGGAACGATCATCAATGTTTCATCAACTGCCGGAGTTCAGCCGATTCCGTTTATGGCAACTTATGCCGCAACGAAAGCCTTCGTCACTTCCTTTTCCGAAGCTGTCGCCGAAGAAAATCGCCCATTCGGAATCCGCGTGATGGCACTCTGTCCGGGAGCGACCGAAACGAATTTTTTCGCCGCTTCCAACATCAAAGACCCCGTTAAAATAAAAGGAACGCAAACCGCCGAAGAGGTTGTCGAAGCCGCCCTCGAAGGCTTAGGAAAAGGCAAAACGAAAGTTATTTCCGGTTGGATGAATTCGCTCGTCGCTCACGCCGCTTCGCTTGCTCCGAATTCGCTCGTTACCAAAAGCATCGCCAACAAACTGCGTCCGAAAATCGAAAAAGAACGTGAATCGAGTGAACTGGAAAAAGATAAAATTGATGAAAGTGAATAGTTCAAGAAAATTCTACCAAGGAGACATAGAGAACACGGAGTTTTTTAATAAAAGTCATTTTCTCAAAATAATTTATTTAACAGAGATGAAGTGGATAGAAAGGATTTTCGTTAAAATTTTCTTTGGCAGAATTTTTATCCCTGAATATCTTCTTCATCCCTGTTAAATAATATTTTATCTGACGGCACACCGTTTTCAACTGTAATAACTTCCGCACTTTTGCCGAAATCCTCGACGAAACTTTCTTTGGAAGTCGTCACGAATGTCTGCGTTTTATCTTCAAGGAATTCCAGTAATTGCCCGATGCGTTTGTAATCCAGTTCAGCATCAATATCGTCCAGCAGGAAAAGCGGATATTCTTTGTGCTGCTCGAAATAAACCGATAAATTGGCGATTTGCAAAATCAATAAAGCACTTCTTTGTTGTCCCGATGAGCCGTATTTCCGCAAATCTTTGCCGTCGAAATTTATCTCCAGTTCGTCGCGGTGTGTTCCGATCAACGAATATCCGGCGTAGAGTTCGGCGGGAATCCGCAGCTTCAAACGTTCGGTGATAAGTCCAGCATAATCGTTCAGATCGCCTTTTCCTTCTAATGACGAAACATAACGAATCGAAACTTCCTCGCGTTCAAATAATTTTTTTTCCAAAACTTCGTTTAACCTTTCGACGAAACGGACGCGGGCTTTGTAGATTCTGGCAGCAAGTTGAATCAACTGTTCGTTCCATGGTTCGAGCAGATCGGCAACTTGATCGAGTTTATATTCCTTATCACGGGCATTTTGCAGAAGCGTGTTTTTTTGTTTGATAACGCGGTTGTAATCCGCCAGTGTTTGGATAAACGGCGGATAAATAGCGACGATTCCGCCGTCTAAAAATTTGCGTCGGGCGGTGGGCGTGCCGCGGATTATTTCGAGTTCGTCGGAGTTGAAAATGATCGTATGAAGCTGACCGAGAAATCTCTGGACGGTTTCTTTTTTGTGGTTGACCGTCAAAGTTTTAGCGTTGCCCTGCATAATCACCTGCAAATTACGGACGATTTCTTCGCTTTGACGAACATCGCCGCGAACAATTGCCATCGCTTCGTTAAATTTTATCGCCTCGGTCAAACGTGCGGTTTTAAATGATTTGGTCGTGGCGAGAATATAAATCGCTTCGAGCCAGTTGGTTTTGCCCTGTCCATTTTCGCCGAAAATTATGTTCAAACCGTTTCCGCATTTAATTTTTCCGTTGAGGTTGCGGAAGTTTTCCGCCTCGACCGACTCTAGTTTCATAAAATCATTTTAACATAATGTTATATTAATTATTGTCGTTGAACTTTGGAATAAACCGACAATTAGAAATTTTTATTAAACAGTGTTTGTTGTTACCGAACACTTTGTCAAAATCCCCGCATCGCACGAATAATTATGAAATTTATAAATGCCTTAATATTGGTTTTGATTATCTCCGTTTTTGCTTTCGGACAGCAGGAAACGGGCGTTGCCGCTCAGGATTTTAGCGTGCTGACTCTTGACGGCAAGACATTTGAACTGAATCAGACGAAGGGAAAAGTTACCGTTCTTACGTTTTGGTCAACCAAGTGCCAGATTTGTGCGGCGGAAATTCCGAAACTAAATAAGTTGGCTGATAAATATGACGGCGAAAAGGTCGCGTTTATCGGTCTGACAATGAACAACGCCCAATTGGTCAACGATTATCTCAAGAAAAAACCGTTTAATTTTACGCTGATTCCGAACAGCTTGGGAGTTGTTCTAAAATATGCCGACCGCGATTCACAAGGACGGCTTCTGATGGGTTATCCGGCACATTACGTCATCAATCAGGAAGGCAACGTCGTTCTAAAAACAAGCGGTTTCAAGAAAAGCGAAAAGATTGACGAAACCATCGAGAAACTTTTAAAATAAAGGAGTTTGAGAAATCTACGCGATTGCGGTATATTTTCAAATTGCCGCTTTTTTTGCGGAGAAGTAGCATAATTGGTAATGCAGTAGTCTTGAAAACTACCGCCCTTACAGGCTTGCAGGTTCGAGTCCTGTCTTCTCCGCCATTTATATTTTGTTTTAGTCTAAAAAGAAGATTTGCCGAAAGGTGAATCTTTTTTTGTCGGAGCATCTGCTTTCCGCCGGCGAAAAGAATTTTCCATTCTGTCACATTCGTGTTGATTTAATTAAGGTTTATGATATAAGTTTAGGAGTTACGCAGTTGAACCAAAAATCAATAACTTACGAGCCGATTTACAAAAATTAAATTGCTCTAAGTCTTTTATTTTCAATAAAGCCGTATTCAAAAATGTTTCAACTGCGTAACTTCTAAAGTTATAAACAAAACTGAATGACCGTTCATTCACAAAAACTGGATTTTTCTTTATGCCGCGTTCCAATCGTTCAAACAATACATCAACAAGAAATACAAACGCCGACAAACACGAAGCGATTTTGCGGGCGGCGATTAAGGTTTTCGCCGATAAAGGATATTTTAATTCGAAGGTTGCAGACATCGCCGGAGCAGCAAATATCGCCGACGGCACGGTTTATTTATACTTTAAAAGCAAGGAAGAAATTCTTCATTCGATCTTTGACCGGATGATGTCGGAATTTATTTCAGAAGGGAAAAAACAAATCGAAAAGATTGAAAAGGCGGACGAGAAAATAAGACGTATCGCCGAACTGCACCTTGAAAAGTTGGGTACAGACAGAGATTTGGCAATCGTTTTTCAGGTTCAGCTTCGCGGTTCGATTAAATTTATGCAGGAATTTTCCGCCGCCGGCTTTTCCGAATATCTGGATATTATCAAAAAGGCTTTTGAAGAAGGGCAGCAACAAAAAATTTTCCGCGAAGACATAAACGCGACGGTTTGCTCGAAAATTTTGTTCGGTGCATTGGACGAAATGGTTACAAACTGGATTTTGTCGAACAAACAATATGAACTCGCACCTTTGGCAAATGAAGTTTTGAAAATATTTTTCGGCGGTGTCGTGATGCAGAAGTCGTAAATTTTAAAATTGGAACAAAAGATTTGACTACGAAATAGACAAAAAATTCACGAAAGTTTTTTTCATCAAAATAACTGTTTTCGCTGAACTTTATAAGTAGATTGAATTTCTTTTAAATATTATTTCATATTTGTTTCGTGTTTCGTGGTTAAATTCTTAGCTGAAAAATAAAAAAATGCTAGAAAGTGAAGTTAATGAAGAAAAAATCATTCGTCGTGTGAAAAGGATTCCACTTTTCTCCGACGAACCGCAAACTTTGGCGGAGTTGTTTTACTATGCTTCGGAAAAACATCCCCGCGAAGACGTGCTAAATTACAAAAAAGACGGTAAATGGCACGCGGTTTCATCCGCAGAAATTCTTGAACGAAGTGAAAATATCGCTCTCGGACTGCACACGCTCGGAGTAGAGAAGGGCGAACGGGCGGCAATTTTAGCTTCAAATTCACCCGATTGGACGCTAACCGATGCGGGTTGCCAGATCGCCGGAATTGTTGATGTTCCGATCTACACAACGCTTACGCCGGACTCGATCAAATACATTCTCGACGATGCCGAAGCGAAAGTCTTTTTCGTCGAGAATTTGGAGAAATTCGAGCGTTTTAAAGAGCAGGTTTTAGAGTGCAAAACCTTAGAACACATAATCTTTTTCGGTTCGGAAACAATCGAATCGGAAGACGCTCTGACGCTTGATGAACTGGAAAAACGCGGTGCTGAACTGAAATTGAAAAAGCCAGAATTAATCAAAGAAATGATTTCCGCGGGCGAAACCGACGATATTGCAACGCTGATCTATACTTCGGGAACGACCGGCGAACCGAAAGGTGTGATGCTCTCGCACGGGAATTTGCTTTCGAACGTGATTGATGTCGGCGAGAGTTACAATTTTACTGAAAAAGATGTCTCGCTGTCCGTTCTGCCGCTGTCGCACGTTTTCGAGCGAACCGGAATGTATGTTTATATTTTTAACGGAATGTCGGTTTATTACGCCGAATCCATCGAAAAAGTCGCTGATAATTTGCAGGAAGTCCGCCCGACAATGTTCGTCGGTGTGCCGCGAATTTTTGAGAAAGTTTATGCGAAAGCGAAACTAAAAGCGGCAAATCAGAGCAGTTTTAAAGAAAAAATATTTGATTGGGCAATTGATCTCGGCAAGGATTTTGCCGAGCGAAAAGAAAAAGGTAAAAAGATTTCAGGTTTTGAAGGTATCAAACACAGCCTTGCCGACAAACTTGTTTTCTCAAAAATGCGTGCATTCTTCGGCGGACGTTTACGCTTTTGCATCACCGGCGGGGCGGCACTTTCCGACAATATTTATCTGATTTTCAACGGTGCGGATATTTCGATTATGCAGGGTTACGGCTTGACCGAAACCTCGCCCGTCATTACGTCGAGCAATCCGATCAACGTCAAACTCGGAGCCTCCGGCAGACCGATTCGCAATGTCGAAATCCGCATCGCCGAAGATGGCGAAGTCGAAGTTTCGGGACCGAATATAATGCACGGCTACTACAACAAACCCGACGCGACCCGCGACACATTTACCGATGACGGTTGGTTCAAAACAGGCGACATCGGCGAGATTGATGACGATGGATTCCTGCGAATTACCGACCGCAAAAAGGAATTATTCAAAACCTCCGGCGGCAAATATATCGCTCCTTCGCCGATTGAGCAGATGATAAAAAGTTCCCGGTTCGTCAGTCAGGTAGTGCTGATCGGCAACTCACGCAAATTTGCTTCGGCTCTGATCGTTCCCGATTTCGAGCAGTTGAAAAGCTACGCCAAAAATCATAATTGGAATTTGAGCGAACCGTTGGAATTCGTTGAAAGCGAAAATGTTCTGCGGCTATTCGAGCAGGAAATTGATAAATACTGCACCGGTTTGGCACGTTTTGAAACGGTCAAAAAAGTAGCATTGCTCAAAGATGAATTAACCGTCGAAGGCGGCGAATTAACACCGACATTAAAGATCAAACGCCGCATCATTGATGAAAAATACGAAAAAGTTATTGACAAACTTTATGCCGATGCAGACGATGAAAAACCTGCAAGATAAATAAAATCTTACAGGTTTTTACTTTTTATTAATTGATCTAAATTTTAATAAAGGATCGTTTGAGGTAGAACGTTCGCAGCATTTATGACACTTCCCGTTGCAATTTCAAGAATCGTCTGACCGATGCTTTTCTTCGTTTTATCAACTATCACAATGTCTTCCGGTTCGAGTCTGACATCTTTTTGCTCACCCTTTTCGATTGCCTTGTAATCAACTGTAATAATCTCTCGTTCCTTGGAATTCGGTTTCAGGCGGCGGATAGTAATTTCCTTTTTCTTCGCCGTCGTTCGAACACCGCCGGACTGAGCCAACGCTTCGCTTAAAGATAATCCGTCCTCGGTGATACTAAGTTCCCGCAGAGCATTTACTTCACCGATAACATAAACCGGCGGAGCTTTTTCGACGACGATCAAATCACCCGGATAAATTATTGGATTTGCTTCATTGCGAGCTGTTTCGATGCTTGACAGACTGTATAATCTGGCTGGTGCTTCGAGTCCGCCGTTAGTTTCTTTGAACCAATCCGCATTAACATCTTCGCTGGAACATTCCGGCACTTGAGTTCGCACAACACGAACAAGTCCGGCAGCACTGTCTTTTTTGATTCCGCCTGAAAAAGCCAGTAATTCAAGTAATCTTGCTTCGCGTCGGAGTTCGATTCTTTGCGGATTGACGACTTCGCCGAAAACCGTTACGGGTGCGGGTTTGCTTTTTTCCGCGACTTGCAGACTGAGCAACGGGTTACGCAAAAACTTTGAGTAATAGTCTTTAACTTCCGTTTTAACTTCGCTCTGCGTCTGGCATTTTGCCTGAACCTTTTTATCTACGAACGGAAGGTCGAACGTGCCGTTTTCATCCACGATAACCTCGAAATTAAATTCCTCTTCACCCAGAACTCTACCGACGAGTTTATCACCCGGTTTAATGCGGTAATTGTTGCTTGCCACAACACTTGCCTGCGGAACGACTTCCTGGGCAAAAACTGCTGTTGCCGAGATCAATAATAATCCCAAAATATATACGATGCTTCTTTTCATTTTTATAATTCCTCGAATGCTTTAAATAACTAGTGCCTGTAATATAACCTACAAACGCTTTTGATTCAAACATTTCTTAGATAGTTGTATATCAAAATTGATTGTCTTTCCCGGATATTCGCCCGGAATTGTCTACAAACAAGCCACTAACGGATTGCGAAGTGTTCTGAGTTCCATTTTCAGACAGTTGTTTTTCGTGAGCGAAACAGGGAGCGAAGACGCTGCCTGAAGGCGGCACTCAAAACCCGGATAAGATCTATTTCCGGAGTATCCAAGCAATTAAAATTATTGTTTGACAGTTCAGCTTTTGCCGAGTAATTTGAGTATAAGACTGTTATATATTAGTAGATCGAAAATGAATGAAACGCCTTCGACAACTGATCCGTTTAGCGAACGTCTGTGGTTTCTGCGTCGCCCGACGCAGTTTCTGGCGGATGTCGCCGTTTTGACAACTGCGTTTCTTATCGCATATCTACCTGCTTTAAATTTAAGACTCGGCGAATTTTATGTTGATAACGCCATCAACCAACTTCCGTTCGTAATACTAATCCAATTTTCGTCGCTCTTTCTCGTCGGCACATATTCGATCATCTGGCGGTATGTCAGTCTTGAAGACATTTCGACATTCATTAAAGCGGCAATTCTTTCGGCAATCCTTCTACTTACTGCCCGTTTTACTCTTTCGATCTTCGATTACGACGCTTGGCAAGTTCCGGTTTCGGTAATCCTGATTGATACATTTTTAGCATTCGGCGGTTTGCTTGCTCTGCGTGTCGTCCGTAGATTTGCTTACGAGATCGGCGAGAAACGCGGTTTTTCACTTGCTAAGTATCACCTCAAAAGAAAACCGACACTACTTATCGGGGCGGGCAGAATCGGAGCGGCACTGGCGAAAGAAGTTGTCGGGCGGGCAGATTCGGAATTGCAGGTTCGCGGTTTTATTGACGATGACAGGAGCAAAAAGGGCGGCAGTGTCAGCGGTATTAAAGTACTCGGAACAACCGGTGATCTGCCGCGTCTGGCTGACGAACTGAATATCGAACAGGTCGTAATTACGCTCGATGAAGCACCGGCTTTGGAAATTCGCCGCATCCTCGATGTCTGCCACGCGATTCCCGTTAAAACGCAGATCGTGCCGAGTCTTAACGAAATTGCTCACGGACGGATCAATGTTTCCCGTCTGCGTGATGTTCAGATCGAAGATTTGCTCGGTCGTGATCCGGTTGAACTCGATGATGAGAATCTGCACGCATTTCTTGGCGGAAAAGTCGTGATGGTAACTGGTGCGGGCGGCTCAATCGGCAGCGAACTCGTGCGGCAAATCACCGTTTACAACCCGCAGACAATTCTCCTGATCGAGCGGGCGGAATTTCTGCTTTTTCAGATCGAGCAAGAATTGGCGAGAGATTTTTCGCACACGAAGTTTCTGCCGCTGCTTGCCGATGTCGGTGACGAACCGCGGATGCGTGAGATTTTTGAAATTTACAAACCTGGAGTTATTTTTCACGCCGCCGCTCACAAACACGTTTCTTTGATGGAAGCAAATTCGGGCGAAGCGATCAAAAATAATGTTTTCGGAACGCAGCTTGTCGGCAGACTCGCGGGCGAATACGCTACAAAGGATTTCGTTCTCGTGTCAACCGATAAAGCCGTCAATCCGACTTCGGTAATGGGAGCATCGAAGCGTGTCGCTGAACTTGTCACACAGGCTCAGAATATGATTTATGCAACGAATTATATGACGGTGCGGTTCGGCAATGTCCTCGGTTCGGCAGGTTCGGTCGTGCCAATCTTCCGCGAACAAATAAACCGCGGCGAGGCAATCACCGTTACCGACAAAAAAATGACTCGCTACTTTATGACTATTCCCGAAGCCTCGCAACTCGTGCTGCAAGCCGGTGCGTTAGGCGATGGCGGCGAGATTTTCATCCTCGATATGGGCGAACCCGTTAAAATTTTAGATCTCGCCGAAGATATGATTCGTCTTTCCGGCTTGAAACCTTACGAAGATATAGATATATATTTCACGGGAATCCGCAAGGGCGAAAAACTTTTTGAAGAACTCGAAATCACAGGTGAAGATTTACTGAAAACCAAACATCCGAAGATTTACATCGGCAAAATCGCAACTTACACCGGGGAAGAAGTCGGCAAAATTATTAAAGAGTTTCACGAAGCAGTCGAAAAAAAATCTGATGACGAGATTCGCCGGCTTTTGAATTTTTATCTCCCGGAAGCAAACATTACGGAAAAAATAAAGGTCAAAAGCAAAGCGGCAGTTGATAGTTCGGAATTTATCAAAGTAAAAGAATCATTCAAACACCCCGATTCAGCTCTCGAAACTTAATATAGATTTACAAGATTTCAAAACATTATGAGTGAACTCATCAGATTTGGTGTCAGTA
>JBGTGO010000051.1:0-21586 GCA_041746675.1 Pyrinomonadaceae bacterium
GTGTTGAATTTAAAAAAGTTTAATAAATGCAAAGACTTGCGGGCAGAGATGTCCGCAGTCCGATTATTAAGACACTTTATCTAACTCCTAACTACGTTCAACCCGCTGCTGAGAAGTTACTGCGGCGTTTTTCCTTAATGCCGTTGTCAGTCATCGTGCCTTCGACGAGTTCATAACCGAGCAGAGCAAAGATGCGGTTTTTGATGAACAGCGGGCGGGCGTTGCCATACCAATCTACGCACGAAGCCTTGCAATTATCGTTCGCTTGTTTCGTGCTGCGTGAAGTAAGCGTGCCGATCTCACTCAAATTCAACGAATCGTTTCGCATAAATAAAATCGAAGCCGAACCCTGATTATAGCTGTTGTATCCTCTGTTGCCGCTGCCGCTTTCAAAAATCGGCAAGCCGAGAAATCCCGAATCCGAATCCGACGGTTTATAGAAGAATCCGTGACTCCGTTCTTCGCCTTGTGCCGCGTTTTTGCGAACGAAGTTTTCTGCGACTGAAGGAATTCCGCTTAGACGAATCGGCGAAAAATACAAATTTTTTCCGTTCGTGCCGACAATCAGAGCGTTTTTGCCCAAACCTTCGATGCGTTCGACATCGTGTTCGAGATTGAGTTTTGCAACATCACCTGTTTGCCAACGCACTGCATATAAAGGCGTTGACCTATCTTTAACCTTCGCATCCCAATAATTTCCGCCGCTTCCGTAAAGCAGGTAATTACCGACGAATCTGTTTTGCATTTGATAACCCGCAACTTTCGGCAATTCGGTATAAAAAGATTTAGAAGCATTTTCGCCGCCGTCGGTGAATCTGCCGCGTGGAATTCTCAGCAGAGCCGTTTCACCCTGCGTAACTTCCGCGTTCCACATTCCGTCGCCATTTGCTTCGGAGCGAACCAGCACATTTAAATAATCATCGTCGCTTTCCAGAAATGAAAATTGATCAATCGGACTTCCCGCAACACCGATTGCCGTTGGTGCTGAACCATCTAAAGGCATCTGATACAGCGTCGAGTTTTTAGTTCTGTAACTCTCATCAAAACTCCATTCGGTCGCCCACACATAGACGGATTTCGGCGAAACATAAAATACACGCCCCGCCGGACCAATGACGGAAGTTGCCTCGCAATTAAAATCTTTATCATCAAGATTGCAAACCGTAACCGTGTGTAAAGCCGTGTTAGAACTTTCTGAAATGTCATTAACGGGCTTATAAACTCTACTCGGCGAACTGATTGTTTTGAAATCTTTTTCCGTTACGCCCTTTCGCCATTTTCGCAATGCCGGAAATTCCGCCGTCGGATCATCGGCGTTAAAGCCCATATACAGAGGTGTGTAAAAAATAAGTTTGTTGCCGATCAGACGGCTGGCGTAATTGCTTGATGAATAATAATCATTTGAACGCAAATGATAGGTCGAACGATAACGCAGATCGCCGTTGTTGTTGATGTTAAACACACCGATCTCCGTGCCGCCGCGTTCGTAACTGTAACCGATGACGGCAATCGTATTGCCCGAAATAAGCATTTCGTCATACCAAGTTCCGCTCGGATTTATGTCGGGAGCGAAAGCGTTGAGCGAAGATGTCGGCTGTAACGAATTATCCTCGATTGAAACCGTAAAAAGTTTCCCACGCCGCAAAATTACCAGATGTTTGCCGTGAACCTTAACGATTCCGCCTTCGTCAACTCCGGCGTGCTGAACATTCGTTACCGATTCCGCCTCAGCAGTCGGTGCGGCGGCTTTGTCCATACTGTCGCTCTCGCTAAGACTTACACTATTTGCGTCCATTTTAGACTCGGTTTTTCTTGCTCGACTTTGCTCCTTCGCAAATTTCTTCAAAAAACTTTCCAATTCCTTCTGCGAACCGAATGCTTCCAAGGTGTCTTTCGGTTTTTGTATTCCGCCGATCTCCGGCAATTTCGTGTTCACATTTTCCGCCACATTGATCTTCGGATAAATCAACAAAATTCCACCGACAACGAAAATAATACCAACAAATATCAGCAAAAACTTTTTCATAATTCCCCGCTCCTTTAATTTAAAAGTAAAACTCCAAACATCAAAAAAACATCACATTGTTCAATTGGCAGAACGAACGGCATATAATTTACTTGCAAAAAAAATATTCATTTGAAAAATCTCTGTCGCTGAATTTTGAAAAGTTCTCTTTTTTGTAATTTTATTTGTGTTAAAATTATTCAACTATTTTAACGAATAACAATGGAAATACGACAAAAGATAAGCATAATTTATTGGAATTATTTGCTAAAACACAAAAAGACAAAGTAAGGAGATTATGATTTTATGGCTGGAATTGCGGTTACTATTGCAATAATATTTATCGGAGGATATTTTTACAAGTCTGCTTCAAATATCGGGAAAAACGGTTTTTTGTGGCTTGGTTTTGCATTGGGAGCTTTTTTAGTTACATCAATTTTTTCAGGCTTGATACTTCAGTATTTTATGGATGGAGTACTAGCAGTTTTTGTGGGTATGTTCTGTGGTGTTTTAAGTTTATCCGGTGTAAACCATTATATGAATATAATCCACGACTAAGCTGATATTTTACTTTCTTAGGAATAATTATTTTTTTGCGTTATATATAAAACACTTGAAAAATTTTATCATAATTTTAGTCATTTGATTTTATAAAGTTACAAATGAAACCTTTCAAAATAGGAGAAGTTGAGATAAATCCGCCGTTGACGCTTTCGCCGATGGCTGGGGTTACGGATTTTACGTTTCGTCGTTTGCTGAAAAAACGCGGCGGAGTCGGGATGACTGTGTCGGAGTTTATTTCAGTGGAAGGGATGACGCGGAATTCGCCGCAGTCTAAGCGGATGATGCGGTTTATGGATTTTGAACGTCCGTTTGCGATACAGATATTTGGGGCGAACATTGAACGAATGGTGATGGCGGCGGAGATGGCTGAGGAACAAGGGGCGGACATTTTGGATGTCAATTGCGGTTGTCCTGCTCCGAAGGTTGTCAAAAAAGGCGGCGGTTCGGGATTGCTGGCGAATACGCCGGTGCTTGAGACTATTTTGAAGGAGATCAAAAAATCTATTTCGATTCCGCTTACTTTGAAAATTCGGACGGGTTTTGATGATGAAAATGTAAATGCGGTCGAAGTTTCCAAAATGGCGGAACAATGCGGCGTGCAACACATCGCGGTTCACGGACGAACGCGGACACAGCGTTATACGGGATTTGCTGATTGGGATTTGATCAGACAAGTAAAGGAAGCCGTTTCAGTTCCCGTTTCGGGCAACGGCGATGTAACGTCGGTTGAATTTGCACTGGAAAAATTCAAACAAACGAACTGCGACGGAATTTTGATCGGACGCGGGGCGATGCAGAATCCGTGGCTTTTTCGTCAGATTCAAGACGCAATCGAAGGACGCGAAGTTTATGAACCGACTTTGCAAGATAAACAGGAAGTGCTGCTCGAATTCTTTGAATACTTGATCGAAGATATGCCCGAAATGGCGGCACTCGGCAAAATGAAACAGCTTGCCGGACAATTTACAAAAGGCTTACGCGGCGGTGCGAAATTTCGCCAGACACTTTACCATTCGCACTCGGCAGACGTAATCCTTGAAAACATCGGCGTATACTTTGAAACGATCAAAAATGATGAAGTTCTCGGCAACGAACTTGTTAAAACCGATGCTGACAGGGATTTAGAAATTAATTCTTGTAATGGAGCGAACGATGAAGAAAATGCTTGCTCTACTGAGTCGAATTCAAGTAATATAGCAACCGCCGCATAAAATTTTCGCCGAGGTAAAATAATGAAAACAGTTTTTTCAGTTAGCTTTTCAGTAGCGTTGGTCTGCCTTTTTTCAATCTCCGGCATCGCTCAAAAACTGACCACCGAAGATATTATTTCAAAACATCTTGACTCCATCGCAATCAAGGAAAAACGTGAAGCAGTTAAGAGTCAAGTTGCCGTCGGAGCAATGACAGTAGATTTTGTTACGAAAAAACAAGGTTTGACTGCCGGAAGACTCGTAATGGCTTCGCAGGGAACGAAGAATTTTCTCGGAATGAGTTTTGATTCGGTAGATTATCCTTCAGACAAATTTAGTTTTGACGGCAACAAAGCAAAAATTGCTTATGTTCGTGTCGGTTCCCGTTCGGTTTTGGGTAATTTTGTTTCTTCAAATAACTTTTTATTGGAGCAAAGTTTGCTTGGCGGAACACTTTCGACCTCTTGGACTTTGTTAAATATTTCCGGCAGCAAAGCAAAGTTAAGTTTGGACGGAACAAAAAAAATCAATGGCAGAGAAAATTATGTTCTCGGCTATTCAGCTAAGGGCGGTAGTGACGTTAACGTAACTCTGTATTTCGACAAAGAAACTTTTCACCACGTTCGCTCCGAATATAAACGAATATTTTCCGCCGGAATGTCGAGTGATCCGAATCAATCAAGCCGATTCAGTGAATCAAGAATTAAGCTGACTGAAGATTTTGCTGATTTCAAAGAAGAAAGCGGCATAACATTGCCTCACAGCTATACGATAAATTATACGGTTATAGGTCAAAACGGGACGACCGGAATTATTTGGAAAGCCGCTTTGACCGAATTTGCATTTAATCAGATATTCGCCGATTCAGCCTTCGATGCCGAAGCAGATTAGTGGCGAAAACAATTTTGCGTGTGTTAAATTAGATATATGAAAATTATGAAAGTTGTACTCTTTATATTGCTAAACGCAATAGTTGCAATAAGTATCAGTGGACAAATCCGTGACTCGAAAAAGACGAATCCACCCACGCAGCAATATGCTCAGGAAGTAAAATCATCTGCCGCGTTCGCTGAAATTATCGTCAGGCAAGCAGAACTGCAATCCGATTTGGGAGAATTGCTGGTCGCATATACCGAAGAATATCCGAAAGTCAGACAGACGAGGTATGAACTTGAAGTATTGAACAATGATCTAAGCAACATCTCGAAATTAAAAGGCACTGAAGCAAGTATTTTAACTCAGGCATTGGGAAAATTGCTTGTTCGACGGGCGGAGATTTCAACTGATTTTTGGGTAAATAAAGAGCAGTATGATGAAGATCATCCGAACTTCAAAAAGGCGAAACGCAAATTGGATATTTATAACGAAGCGATTAAAAAAATTCTCGATTAGACCGTGAAAGCCGACTTTATATTTTAATTGGATGCTTAGTTTGAAGTTTGATTTTTACAAATTCCCGCAATCACTTCTCCATTTCACTCAGCAAATTGTTGAACCAACTTGCTCTCGCCGACGTAAAATCTTTTATGAAAAAAAATCTGTTTTTAATGATATACGTTGGTCTGTTCTTATTTCTGCCTTTTAATGCTGAGGCTCAAACACCGGCGAAGATTCTGAAGGACGCGACTAAAGCACTCGGCAGCAAGAAGGATGTTAAAGCAGTTGATTCGTGGCAGAAGAAAGGTTTGATAATTCGCTTAAAGGACGGAGCGAGCGGCGAGGTTTTGATACAGGCGGCGAAACCGACGTTTTATAATTCCGTGTTCGACATCAAGGGTTTTGAATCGGAAGTCGGCTACAACGGAAAATCCGGTTGGATCAGAGATTCGCGGGAAGGTTTGCGGACATTTACGGGCGATGAGAGCGAGGATTTTAAGGCGGAAGTTTTTTATCGAAACTGGCAGTGGATTGATTATAAGAAGCAAAAAGCGAAAATTCGCGGTGAAGGAACAATAATCGTTGATGGAATAGCAACTAATGTCGTTACGTTGACGAACACGAAGGGCGTTCCGATCAAACTTTATTTCGATGCGAAAACCGATCTGCTTCGGCGTGAGGAAATTCGGACGGGCGACAAAACTCAGGTGTTTGAATACGGCGATTACCGTCCGATCAATGGTGTACAAGAAGCATTTTTGATGAACACAATGATTGACGGCGAGAAATATGCGGTAAAATTCGATCAGATTCTGCACAACCAACCGATTGCGAACGCCGAATTTAATTTCCCGAAGCTGAGCGATCAACCATTACCGGATATTCCGCAACTACTCAAAGAATTACAGGCAAATCAGGACGAGATTGAGAAAATTCTCGAAGATTACACGTATAAACAGCAGATAATTAAACGCGAATTGGAGGACGACGGAAAACTTAGAGTTACCGAATCGGAAACATTTCAGCTTTCGTTTTATGAAGGTTACAGAATCCAGCGTTTGATCGCCAAAGACGGCAAACCGCTGTCGGCGAATGAACAGAAAGATGCTGATGAGGATGCTCAAAAGCGTGTCCGGGAAATCGCCAAGGAAGTTGCTAAGGAAGAGAAAAAAAATGTTTCGCAAGGTTCGGACGGCACTCCCGACGGCGACGGCAGAAAAATTTCAATCGCTGAAGTTCTGCGGGCTTCGAAGCTGATAAATCCGCGACGCGAGGTTTTAAAAGGGCGTGATGTCGTTGTTTTCGACTTTGAACCCGATCCGAATTTTGATTTCAAAAATGCCAAAAGTTTCCTGAAATTCTTCGGCAAAACGGCGGGCGTAATGTGGATTGACGAGCAGGATAAACAGGTTGCACGCATCGAAGCCGAGTTATTCGACAGTTTCAAAGTCGGCGGCGGGCTTTTAGCAAAACTGCGAAAAGGTGCGTCGTTCACGCTCGAACAAGACCGCATTAACGACGAAATCTGGCTGCCGACGCTTGCCGACATAAATTTATCCGTCCGCGTTCTGCTGTTCGGCGGCGTGAAAGTTAATCAGGAAATAAAATCTTTTGATTACGAGAAATTTAAAACCGAAGTGATTGATGCGAAGGTTGATGAATTGAAGGATCAGGAATAAAGAAGATATTTGCCCGCGAAACACACGAAATATACAAAATAATATCAAGAAATTTCATATTTTTATTTCGCGTATTTCGTAGGTTTCGCGGGCGGAAAAATCTTATCCTTGAAACTTTGTTCAATTGCTTTTGATTGCAATAATCATTTGATTTTCGCCACGCTGAATTTTTAGTGTTTTGCCCTGCACGAAACCTTTTGTTGATTGTTTATCTGAAACTTTTTGATCGTCAATTGCCGTAATTAAGTCGTCGTTTATAACACCGGAAGTTTCCCCGACGCTGTTTTTAACGACCGAATTTACCCGCAAATTATCGTTTTCGTTAGTGGTTTTAATTCCCAGTGACAGCAAAATTTCATCCGCCGTGAAAGTTTTTTTCTCGATGTTTACTTGTGGATCGTAAATTTTCTTGTCGGGATTTATGCCAAGCGGATTTATCTGTTCCGACTGCGTTACGGCATTGTCTCGAACTAAAATTCCAGACATATTTAGTTCCGGTTGAAAATCTTTTATGAAAATTTTCTGATTATCCGCTTTCTTTGAGTTCTTCTGCTTTTGAGTATTTCCCGCAACAACAGGTAAATTGTTTTTCAGAATTCTGTTAGTTTCAGATTTTGCTAAATCTTCGGATGGTTCTTCGTCTGTATTCTCTAAGGCTGTTGCAGTATTCGATTCCTCTTTAACCAAAGTTTGTGTCTGTGAAACTTTTTCCTCAGCAGTTACATCCGACTTTTCGATAACTTCGTTATTGCCGGCAACTTGCTGATTATTTTCGGTTGAAAAGAGATTCGAGTTGACGATTACAAATCCTAAAATCAAAACCGCCGCCGCCGGCAATAAATATCGAAGTGTCTGCCAGATTGGTGAGAGTGGTTTTCGCAGTTCGGCGTTTGCCAGTTTTGATCTGAAACCGAACTCAAAATCTTTCGGGGCTTCGACTTTCGGCAGAGTTTGAAACATTTGCGACAATTGCAGATTTTCGCTGTGAAAACTCCGGCATTCAACGCAATTTTCGAGATGATTTTCCGCTTGCATATTCAAGCTCAAACCATCTTCAAATTGATTTTTAAATTCTCGACAATTCATAAAATTACCTGTCAAAATAATCCCGCATTTTCTCTCTTAATAATCCACGACCGCGGCTGATGCGTGATTTTGTCGTACCTAAACCGAGTTCTAAAATATCGGCGATTTCCTCATAAGTTTTTTCTTCGATCTCCCGCAAAATTATCGGCACGCGATATTTTTCCGGCAGAGCGACAATCGCTTTCGAGATAATTTGACGGCTTTCGCGGCTAACTAAATCGGCTTCGGGCAGAGGTTTTTCGTCTTCCGGCTGAAATTCCTTTTCTTCGTCGCCGTCGTATTGATAAAGTCCCGTCAGCGAATACAGTTTGCGGCGTTTGCGTTTGCGGATTTCGCTGATCGCTAGGTTTGTGGCGATGCGGTAAATATAAGTTGAAAACGCATAATCGCTGTGATAACGCTCGATGGCAAAATAAACGCGGACGAACGATTCCTGTGCAATGTCAACGGCTTCTTGATAGTCGTTGAGCATCCGAAAAACATAATTTGTCAGCGGATTTTGATAGCGTTTGACGATTTCGGCAAATGCCGTTTCATCGCCGTTCTTGGTTGCTTCGATCAATTGATGGTCGGACAATATTTCAGATTCCACGGCAGTTTTCGTTCCTCCCGCGTTCGCTGATTTTCCATATTTGTCCAAAGCCATACACGCATACTTTTTTACAACATTATCCCGCTTAAACCAAAAGTCGTCCTGCTTTTTCTCTCACGCACCGAAGACTAAATTGTTGCGGAAAATTTAATTTTTTATTTCTTTGACGGTTGTGATAAAGAACAAAGTTTCGTTCGTTTGCGGCACTGCGATACTTCCGATGACGGTCGGTTTGCCGATTTTCAAAACCAGTTCGCTCAAATCCAGTTCGATTTTATCGTAGGCAATGGAATTCGATCTTGGAGCCGGAAAACTTGCGTCAAAATGAAAAAAATCAATCTTTACACTATCCGTAGTTTCATTGTCAGAGTTTTTTACTCTGACTAAACGCCAATTAAAATATATCGGATAACTTTCAATTGACGGAAAACTTCCGATGCTGTTTATTAAAGTTCTGGAGTTTATAGTTCCGTTTTCGGCAATTCTCTGAAAGTTATTCAGCGACATCCGGTAATTTTTATATGAATAATTTTGTTTGAGTTTGCCGATTTCCGGCGAAAGTGCGGACGGCGTATTGTTTTGATTGTCTGCCGCGTCCGTGCCGATTACGGTTTGCATCATAACTTCATAGTTCCGCTGAACTTTTTCGGTTTGAGCGGTTTGTGCATTGGCATATGTAAATCCGCACAGTGCGATGACTAAAAGGCAAAAGCCCGTTTTTAATGATTTCATTCCGTTCATAATTTATTTTCCTTTCAAGTTAAACTTCGGTTGCGATAATTGCTCACGGATAAATATGCGATAAGTTGCAAATTTAACTTTTAAAAACAAAACGTGCCGCAGATCAGGCACGTTTTCAGTCTAATATATTTTAAATATGTTTTATTTTTTGGGTTCAAATAAATTTTCGGCAACCGGTTGACCGAATGTTATCGTAGCGATTTGTCTTTCTTCGATTTGTTTATCATTCGCCCATAAAATTGAACGAAACGGCACGAGCGTTCTCTGAGCAAGTTTATGATCGTAGAATTTGCGGCGGTAATTTATGCCTTCTTCTTGATATTCGAGCATTTTCACTTGCAGGGATTTTTTGCTGACAAAGTATTTCGTTTTGCGGTTTTCCTTATCGGTTAGATTCACAATGTAAAAATCAACGTTCATAATTTTGTCTTCTTTTTCAAACAAAACCGTTGAACCGTTTTCCTTGTAACGCAAAAGTGCTTCGATACTGTGCCAAATTTGATTTTGGAATGATTTAGCAGCATCGTCACGCGGCGAAAAACTGACATTATTGTATAATCCGAAGACTTTTTCACCGTCGTAAACCATTGCGTACTGAGCCGTCGGGAATTTCTGGTCAAGCCGAATTTTTTCTTTTTCCTGACTATCACCACGCACAATTCTCTGCTCATAATCGGCGGTAACAGTCGTTCCATCAGGATTTTTCGTGATAATGTCGCCGACTTCCAGAGTCGTTTTACGAACCTGATCCAACCCCCCGCGTCCCGACAATTGGCTGTAAACAAAAATTGCCGATTCGGCGACCTGAATCCCTCTGGTTTCTTCTTCCGATAATTTCACCACCGCTTCCGGTTGTTTTTTTACTTCTTTCGCTGCAACCGATTTATCGTCCTGTGCCGAAACTAAAGAAAGTGTTCCGAAAGCAAGCAAAATAATGAATAATAGAAATGTCTTAATACGCAAAACTATGAATTCTCCTAAAATGAAATGTGTGTTAAATAAATGTTTCAAGCGGATTCTAGCACAAATGTTGTAATTCGGCACTTCTAAATCTGCTTGCTGACTGTATAAATTGATGAGATTCAAGTAAATTAAGATGCTTTCACATTTTTATTTTTTGTTCTGTTATGAAAATATATGCTTCACATTGCTTTGATCGAACCGGAAATTCCGCCGAATACGGGAAATATTGCCCGTCTGTGTGCGGCGACGAACACGCATCTCCACATCGTCGGTGTCACCGGATTCCGGCTCGACGAAAAAGCGGTGCGGCGGGCGGGACTTGATTATTGGAACGAAGTTACGCTGACGCGGCATATTGAATTAGATGATTTATACGCAGCACTTCCCCGTTCGCGTTTTTTATATTTAACGACAAAAACCGAAAAATCTTATACTGATTGGAATTATCAAGCAGAAGATTGTTTAGTTTTTGGACGCGAAACCCGCGGATTGCCCGAGGAACTTTTAAGCAAAAACCGCGAAAATTGTCTGACGATTCCGATGTTTAACAAAAATGTCCGCAGTTTGAATTTAGCGACGAGTGTCGGCATCGTTCTGTATGAGGCGATTCGGCAAACGAGCGGTGTTTGAAATATGAAAGATGAGAATCTGTAACTTCGCAACTCCGTAACCCCATAATTCGGCAGCTTCATAGTTCCGCAACTCCTTTTATTTACAAAACTTTACACTGAAAATACACATCTTTTTCTAGTGTAATACCATCCTACAAATAGTTAAAAAAACAGAACAATAATTGTTTTGTACAAAATATTTACAGGAGAAATGAAAGAGATGAAAGTATTGAGAAGTTTTTTGATTTTGTCGGTCGCAATTTTAGGTTTTAGTTTCATAAATGTCGAAGCTCGGAGTTTTTCCGATGACAAAGATGTAACACGACAGCAGATCGAGCAAAAAGTTTTCAAAGAAATTTTGCAGATGCCGTATTACGGTTTATTTGACAGCATCAGTTTTGAAGTTGACGGAAGCACCGTCATTTTGTCGGGCAAGGTCTTAAATGCGACAAATAAAAAGTCTGCGGAAAGACGGGTTGAAGATATTACGGGCGTTGAAAATGTCGTCAACAATATCGAAATTTTGCCGCTTTCGAGTTTTGATAATTCGATCAGAAACCGAACGGTCCGGGCATTTGCCAACGGCGGAAGTTTATATCGGTATTTGCAGGGCGTAAATCCTTCAATGCGAATTATTGTTGATAACGGTCGCGTTTCGCTCGAAGGTTTCGTCCGCACGAAGGGCGATTCAAATCTCGCCAACATTTTAGCAAACGGTGTTTCGGGAACATTTTCCGTAACCAACAATTTGGTAGTTACGAAAGAAAAACCATATAAAAATCGTTAGTCGAAAATGATCTACTCAAATTTGAAAAGACCGGCATATTTTGTCCGGTCTTTTTTGTTTTAAAGGGTTTTGGAACTGCAAGTTGAAACATTTTGGACTTTTGTAGTGTAATAATAAATGTTCTACACAAACTAAGATTCAAATATAATTAAAAAATATGTCGCATAGCAAAAACTCCGTCTGTTTGATGTTCGTTTTTATACTTTTATTTTCGGTTCAAATCTTTGCTCAAACATCAGTTTCGTATCTAAACGAACCGGCGATTTCGCCCGACAATAAAGAAATCGCCTTTGTTTCCGGCGGCGATATTTGGACGGTTGCCGGCGACGGCGGAACGGCTCAGATTCTCGTGTCGCACGAAGCGACCGAAGGCAAACCAATTTATTCGCCCGACGGCAAAAAACTTGCGTTTACGTCAGACCGCACCGGAAATACGGATATATATGTGCTGGACTTTGCGACGAACAATTTAACCCGCGTAACTTATAACGACACTTCGGACAATCTCGATGCGTGGTCGCGGGACGGCGAATGGCTTTATTTTTATTCGACGAGTCAGGATATTTTCGGGATGAACGACATTTTCCGCGTGCGTGCAAACGGCGGAACTCCGATGGCGGTCAGCAGCGACCGTTACACCAACGAATTTTTCTCCGCACCTTCGCCGGACGGAAAAACTTTGGCGTTTTCGGCTCGCGGAATCTCGAATGGACAATGGTGGCGAAACGGGCGGAGTCATATTGATGAAACCGAATTGTGGATGAAGAACGATGCGGGTTATAAACAAGTTGCCGGACGCGGAGCAAAACAGCAATGGATTATGTGGAATCCGAACGGCTCGCAGATGTTTTATGTTTCGGATAGAAACGGGACGCAGAATATTTGGACGCAAAATTTGGGCGGAAATGCTGAACAATTGACCGATTTCAAAAACGGCAGAGTTTTGTGGGCGAAGATTTCTTACGATGGAAAAGAAATAGTTTTCGAGCGTGATTTCCAGATTTGGAAGATGAATACGGCAAACGGAAAAACCTTGCAAGTGCCGATAATTTTACGTGGAAGTACCGCGGCGAAACTTATTGAAGACTTGAACTTAACCACTCAAATCACCGAATTTTCACTTTCGCCCGACGGCAAAAAAGTCGCCGCTGTTGCTCACGGTGAAATATTTGCGGCAACGGCGGACGAAGGCGGCGAAGCGTTACGGATCACGGAAACCGCCGCTCCCGAATCTTTTGCAACGTGGTCGAACGACAGCAAAAAAGTCGCTTATACTTCGGAAAGAAGCGGCACAGATCAAATTTACGAATATGATTTCGCCACCGAAACCGAAACGCAGATCACCAGCAAAGGCGACGATTATTCGCCCGTTTATTCGACCGACGGAAAATATCTCGCCTTCGTCCGCAACGCCCGCGAAATCTGGCTGTATGACCGCGTGAAAAAATCCGAACGCAAACTCGCCGACACATTTACGGATCGCCCGCCGCTGATCGGCAAACGGACATTCACATTTTCGCCCGACAATAAATGGCTCGCATTTCTAACGCTCAATCCCGAAAATCGTTCATATACAAATGTTACAGTCGCTTCAATCGAAAAAAATGAGGTCAAACCCGTAAGTTTTATCGCTAATTCATTCAGCGGCACGGTTTCGTGGAGTCCCGATGGCGAGTATATTTTGTTCGACACTTCGCAGCGAACAGAATCGCCTTCGCTGGCAAAAGTTTCGTTGAAATTACGCACGCCGAAATTTGAGGAAGATAAGTTCAGAGAATTTTTCGAGCAGGAAAATCCGCAGCAAAAACCAACTCCGACTCCAACGCCGAGCGTTACACCGACTCCCGAAACTGCTCCGACTCCGACACCAAATCCGAGTATTTCGCCGACTCCGACTCCAACTCCGACTGACAAGAAAAATGTTCTAATTGTAAAAGGCAACCGCGATAATTTTATGCCTGGAGAAAATAATACAGCGGAAGAAAACAAAGCGGTAGTGATTGATTTCGAGGACATCCGCAAGCGTCTGAGCCTGATAAATACGGGCGTTGACATCAATGAACACGCGATCAGTCCCGACGGGAAAACTTTGCTCGTCACGGCTTCGGCGGAAGGAAGTTTCAACCTCTACACGATTTCGCTTGACGAGTTAGACAATAATCGTTCGGCAAAACAGATCACTTCGTCGCCGACATTTAAATCGGACGCACAGTTTTCACCGAATGGTCAGGACGTTTATTATCTCGAAAACGGGCGAATTCAAATCGTCAATTTAGCCCGCGGATTTACGCGACCACTCTCTTTGAATCTTCGCATCAAGGTAAATTTCGCCGCTGAGAAAATGGAAATTTTCAATCAGGGCTGGCGGTATATGCGGGATCATTTTTACGACGCGAATTATCACGGAACGGATTGGAACGCGGTTTATAAAACTTATGAACCGTTGATTCGCGGCTCGAAAAACACCGATGAAATGCGGCGTTTGATGAATATGATGGTTGGCGAACTGAACGCTTCGCACCTTGGCGTAAGCGGAAATTCGGACTTTCGCAGCACACCGATTGGCAGGTTGGGTTTGCGTTTTGACCGGCTCGAATATGAAAATAACGGACGTTTGAAAGTTATCGAAGTAATTGATCTGAGTCCCGCTGCAGTTTCTAAAGAGATAAAGATCGGCGATTATCTTTTAAGTATTGATAAAAGGAAAATTGACGGCAAAGTAAATATAAACGAATTGCTCGAAGGCAAAGTCGGCAAGCGGGTTGAACTCGAAATCGCTTCAAATGCAAACGGAGCGAACAAACAAAAGATCGTCATCAAACCGATTTCGACGAATGCGGAGAAGTATCTGCTTTATCGGCAATGGGTTGAGGAAAACCGCAAATATGTCGAACGCATCAGCGGCGGCAAACTCGGCTATGTTCATCTGCCCGATATGGGCGAGGGAACGCTCGCTCAGATTTATGTTGATCTCGATGTGCAGAACCAAAAAAAACAAGGCGTGGTCATTGACGTTCGCAACAACAACGGCGGTTTTATCAATCCGTATGTAATTGATATTTTTGCTCGTCAGGGATATTTGACGATGCAGGAACGCGGACTTTGGAAGATGCCGTCGCGGAGTGCTTTGGGGCAACGAGCATTGGAACGACCGACGATTCTCGTGACGAATCAGCACACACTTTCCGACGGTGAGGATTTGACCGAAGGTTTCCGGGAACTGAAACTCGGTAAAGTCGTCGGTGAAAAAACGGCGGGATGGATAATTTTCACTTGGTCGCCGAGTCTTTTTGAAGGAACACGTTTTCGTCTGCCGCGTTCAAAAATTACTGACAATCGCGGGCAAAATATGGAACTCAATCCGCGTCCGGTTGATGTCGAAGTCGTCCGTCCGATTGGCGAAACTTTGCAAAATAAAGATTCTCAATTAGATACGGCGGTGCGTGAACTTCTAAAACAAATATAAATAACCTGAGTTCGGGATGAAAAATCAGACTGCAAAATACACGAAAGTTTTGCTAAATCTATGAAATTTAGTCTGTCTTCTCATTTCAGTTAGCGAAACGTAGATAAAACAAAAGCTTACATCTCTCCTACAAATCAAGTATTCATTTAAGATGTAAACCAACGCTTTGCCTCGCTTACATTTCCACAAACTGGAGGTTAAAATCCGAACGCTGTTGGTAAACATTTTCTATAATTTCCGAAATAGTCTAAAATAACAGAAATAAAATTCTTCGGAGTATCAAGTAAAATAATGAACAAAAAATCTTTCTTCGCATCTTTGCTCCTTTGCGGGATTCTTTTTTCTTTGTGTTTCTCAGTTATCGCACAAAATAATATTCTCGAACCGAAAAGTGTTCTCGGTTTTACGCCCGGTGATGATTATAAATTGGCGAGTTGGGCGAAAATCGTTGAGTATTTTCAGAAACTCGATGCCGCTTCGAATCGTGTGATTTTTAAGGAAATCGGCAAAACGACCGAAGGAAAACCTTTTACTTACGCGGTTATTTCTTCGCCGGAGAATTTGAAAAAACTCGATTATTATAAAAAGATAAATGACCAATTAGCCGATCCGCGATTGATTAAACGTAATGATAAAACTGCCGAAAAACTCATTAAGCAGGGCAAAACTTTTGTGCTGATAACTCACGGAATCCATTCAACCGAAGTTGGTTCGACGCTTTCTTCAACGCTGATTGCTTATAAATTGGCTTCGTCGAATGATGCGGACATCAAGAAGATTCTTGATGAAACGATTGTTATCATCGTGCCGTCTTTGAATCCCGACGGCGTTGATATTGTTAAAAATTGGTATGACAAAACTTTGGGAACGCCGTATGAAGGAACGTCGCCGCCGGAACTTTATCAAAAGTATGTCGGACACGATAACAACCGCGATTGGTATGCGTTCACGCAGGTTGAAACGCAGTTGACGGTTGAAAAAATTCACAATGTTTTCCATCCGCAAATCGTCCACGACATCCATCAGCAAGGCTCAAACGGTGCGAGACTTTTTCTTCCGCCGTATGAACCGCCCGTCGAACCGAATGTTCCGCCGGAAATTATCGAAGGTTACACCGAACTCGGCTCATTTATGGCGAATTCATTGCGGAAAAAAGGTCTTGAAGGAATCACAACCAACACGACTTACGACGCTTGGACACCCGCCAGAGCATATTCGCATTATCACGGCGGCGTGCGAATTTTGTCCGAAACCGCCTCGGCAAATCTCGCTTCGCCCATCGAAGTAAAATTCGACGACCTGCGAAAAGGTCGCGGCTTCGATTCAAAAGAAGCATCGGAAAATTTCTCACCCGTCTGGAAAGGCGGCAAATGGGGAATGCGTGATATTACAAACTATATGACGGCAGCCGCCTTCCAACTTCTAAACCACGCCGCCGAAAACCGCGAAACTTGGCTCAAGCGATTTTATAAAATCGGAAAAGATTCGACACGACCTCGCAAAGATGGTGAACTTTATGGATATAGAGTAAAAATAGAAGATAACTTCCCACAACTAAAATATGTTCTCGAAACAGCAGGAGTTCAATATGGCTTTCCAAAAGGTGAAAACCGAACAAAAGTTAATCTAGTCAGTTATTTTGACTCGACCGAAAGTTATCCTTCGGAATCAATAATTATTCCGCTTGAACAACCTTACGGTGCTTTTGCAAAAGCAGCTTTGGAAAATCAAGTTTATCCAAATCTGAAAGATGAAAAAGGAAATCCTATTTCGCCTTATGACGTTACAGCTCACACACTTTCGCTTTTAATGAATATAAAAGTTGAAGAAATCAAATCACCGTTCAAACCTAATTGGGTAAAGAATGCTCGTATCAATCGTGGAATTTCCGATTGCCAATTAGGTCAAGAGCCCAAGATTGGAATTTACAAATCTCATATTCCATCAATGGATGAAGGCTGGACTCGTTTTATATTGGATAAAGGTCCTTGTTTTGAAAATGAAAATATAAATAACTCAGAAATAATTGTAAATAACTTTGACCAGAAAATACCACAGTTTGCTACTTTGCCTGACAGATTAAAACCTGATTCAGCAAAAAACAAAAAATACCGCACAATAATCTTCCCCGACCAATCGCCGAATCAAATCTTAAACGGTTACAAAGAAGGCTCGATGCCGGAGGAATACACGGGCGGGCTTGGCGGACGAGGCGTTGAGAATCTCAAGAAGTTTGTCGAAGACGGCGGGACGCTTGTTTTCTTAAATCGCTCGTCGGATTTTGCCATCGAACAATTTGATCTGCCCGTCAAAGACATCGCTAAAGATTGGAAGGAAAAAGATTTTTATATTCCCGGCTCGATTCTGCGGACGGAACTCGACACTTCGCACCCGATTGCCGAAGGAATGCCTGAACAGTCAATCGCGTGGTTTGAAGATTCGCCTGTTTTTGAAAGTCTGGACAATTCCCGCGTCAAAGTTATCGCCAAATATCCGTCAAACGCGGACGAAATTCTGCTTTCGGGCTGGGCTTTGGGTAAAGAAAAAATCGCCGGAAAAGCCGCGTTGGTCGAAGTTTCGATGGGCAAAGGCAAAATAATCCTATTCGGCTTTCGCCCGCAATATCGCGGACAATCTTTGGCGACATTTCCGCTTTTATTTAATTCGATAAGTTTAAAATGAAAAATTAGAAAAAATCAGGAAACCTTTGTCGAAATGCTCCGATAACTTTATTTAAGTAGCAGAGCTTTTCGGCAATTTTTGCTTTTGCCGGACTTTCTCGAAATAAATTTTTAACAATAAGAGGAAACATAGAGATGGGAAGAGTTACAAACGAAAACAGAGTGCATCGGGCAAGAGTTCAGCCGAAAATTCAGCCGAAACCGAAAAAGATTGAAGTGCAGGACAAAAAACCTTCAAGAAATGCAAACACGAAGCGTAATGAAACGCAAAGTTATGCAAATCAGCAAAAAGCACGACTGAATCAAACTTTAGATAAAAAGAATGAACGCAATAATTCGCTTTTGAACGGCGGAACGGCGGGCAGTATGGCGGCTCAGTTTTCGCAGAGAGAATCGCAGGTTCGCGGCTCCGGCAATATAACCGTTACCAATAAAGAACTTAGTTACGATTACAACACTCATCAATTTGTTAGAAACGACAATCCGAATACGCCGGATTTTGTCAACAAAGTCAGAAGTGATTTCAATATGCTTGCACCGGGAACAAAAGTTATTGGCAGACCGGACAGTCCGTTGGGCGGTTTTATATGGGATTCGCGGCAGGGCAAAGATACGGCGGCAATCATTAAACCGGCTCCGCTCGGCGAACGAACATCGGGACACGATGCAGGTTACAGACTCGTTGACCAATTAAAAAACAATCCAAACACAATTGCTATCAGCAAATATCCGACGAGTGATAATGCGTTTGCCGCACCGCGTGATCCTTCAAGCTCGCGTGGCACGGTTGCCAATCCGAACGCAGGAAGCAGTGTTGACGTTTCGTATAATCCCGATGCAGTACTTGATTTACCCGTCAGAAACACTGCCGGACAGTTGGAAAATGCTCCGACATCGGCGGCGGTTATTCTCGGACATGAACTAAATCACGCTTCGCATATGCAGCGTGGAACGAACGATCCGATTAGTGGAGACGGCGGTAAGTCGAACATCTTCCAAGTTGACGGACAAAACTTTCGTGAAGCAGATAACACTTCGATAACTTTACGTGAGGAATTTCGAACCGTTGGAACGGACAATTATAATTACGGTTCAGAACCTTCGGAAAATCGTCTGCGAAGCGAAACAGGTGATCCGAACAGACGAGTTTCTTATCAACGTCAAGAAACACATAATCCGATCAGTTCAACCGAAGCATTTGTCGGAAATACGCAAAACAGTTTGAGAAATACGGGCGATGCGGTTATTGATGGCGTAAAAGGTTCACGCAACAGTGCTTTGATCGGTGCGGGATTCGGGGCGGTAACGGCGATTGCTCAGGGCAAAGATACGCAGGGCGTTGTCACCGATGCGGCGGTCGGTGCGGGATCAGGTGTAACGGAAGAAGTCGTTGAACGATTGGTCAACGGACCGCGGGCGGCGACGACCGGAATGACTTCGAGTGCTAATCAAGCGGCTCGGGCAACGATGAAAGGTGCGGCGGTTGCGGGTGCGATCACGAATACGGCGTTTGCAGTTCACGATCAATGGAACAATTTGCAGGACGACACGATGCGTTCACAAGCGGTCGGAACGATTGCGGGTGAAGCGGTCGTCGGTGCGGCTTCCGGTGCGGCGGGTGCTTATGCCGGAGCGATGGCGGGTGCGGCAATCGGCAGCATCGTTCCCGGAGTCGGCACGGTGATCGGCGGAGTTGCCGGTTTCGCGGTCGGTGCGGCGGCGGGTTATCTGGCTGACAAAGGCTTACGCGGAATCGGTGTTGATAAACTGGTCGGCACAGCAGTGACGGCAACTTATGATGCCGTTTCAAATACAGCAAATGCTATCGGTGAAGGAGCGAAAGACTTAGTCGGCGGAGCGGTCGGCAAACTTTCTTCGGTCTTCAGCTGGTAATCAAAATGTTTTTGAATTAAATAAAAATTTTCTGTGAATCATATTACGGAAGATTTCTTTGTGTAAAATAGAATTTACTATGATTGATGCGGAAACAGCTAAAAACCATCGCTTGAATAACAACTTGTTCGTGTTGGGATTAAATTTTAATACTCTTGATCCGGTAACACGTGAAACATTTAAAGAATTCACGCCGCCGACGGACAAGCAGGCTAAGACTTTTTACGCTGAAAATAACGAGATTCATCCGCTTCTGTTGGCGATGATTGCAAGTGAAGATGCGGCGAAAAAGTTGTATGGAGCAATTTTGCTATTTGAATTCGATGAGGCGAAAGCAACCAAAGTTCTGCAAAAATTATCTGCTGATAAAACGGTTATAAAGGTTCAGAAATTGCTTGGGTTTGGTTCGACAAATATAGAAGTCAAACATCTTGCAACCAGTTTTCTGAAAACCGGGGACATTCACGAAGGTTTTCTGGAAAAAAAAGAGGCGAGCGATAACTGGCAATTATCAATTTATCGTGAGTTAGATAAGAGAGGATCGGGCAAGTTCAAACATTCCACTTTTCCGGAATTTGAAGAATTTTGGGAAGGACGGGAAAATGAAGCCGAACGGGAAAAGCTGATCGAACAAATTGCAGGTTTTGCCGATGACGAGATAATTTCAAAAAGATTATACGCCGCATTTTTACTGAAAGAATTAAACTCCGACAAAGGAACGGAAATTCTGGAGAGTTTATTAAATAATGAATCAATGATTCCGGTTTTAAGGGGAGATATTATTCATGAATTCCCGGCAAAAGAGCTTGCCGCAGAAATGTTATACGGTCCGCTGTCTGATGAAGAAATTCGCCAAAAAAATAATCAATATTCAGGTTTTCACAAAAACATTATCAACAAAATCTTCGGTATATTCAGCAAATAAATTGATATTATGAGATTATTCCACAACGAATTGACGACCGAATTCCCCGACGAATGGGAAGACCGCACGATGATTACGCTTGCCGCACCGTTTCGCCCCGGTGAATTTGCAACGAATGTAGTGATGACGAAGCATATTGTCGAACCGACGCAAAGCTTGGAAAGTTTTGTGCAGGAACAATCGCAAATGCTTGCCGAAGCACTGCCCGATTTTGAAATTTTGGATTATCGCATCAATCAAATCAACGGTTTTCCGGGTTGTCAGCAACTTCATCGCTTCAATAGCGAAAACGGAATGATTCAGCAAGTTCAAACATTTATTCTCGCTAACCGCTGCATTTATGCGATTACCGGAACTTCCATTTTAGAAAAATTCGACGAGAGTCTGGAAGCCTTCCGCCGCATCGTCGAAAACTTTGAAATCTCGGAAAATTAACCGAACTCTCACAAAAAAAACCTCATTCCCCGATAAACCGATTTTCGGAACTTACTCTATATACTTTTTAGAAATACATTACAGGAACACGCACTTTTTACACGGGTTATAATTTATCGCTGTTTTTTTTGGAGACATAGAACAAATGTCGACAGTTCTTTTTGTCTTTTTGATGACGGGCGGAATCGGTTTTCTGTTCATGATGCTTTCGCTTATTCTCGGCGATATTTTTAAAACTCTGGATTTGAATTTCGGAACGGATTTTAAACCTCGATGCTGATTTCGACAGCGGCGAAGCGGGTTTCGGAATTTTAGACAACCGTGTGGTCAGTATGTTTCCGGTCGCGTTCGGTTTTATCGGAGCGGTCGCATTACAACTCGGTTTAGACGTATTTTTCAGTGCGTCAATCGGCATCGGAAGCGGTTTTATTCTCGGCGGTCGCGGAAGCCAATATGCGGCGACGGAATATCGTCGGATTCTGTGTATCAGAGGTCATCGCCAATCAATGAGCCGGAAAGGCAAAGGTTCGCGACAACGCTCAGGCGGAAAGTTTCTTTTCGAGATTCAAGGCGGAATTATTGGAAAACGGC
>JBGTGO010000052.1:0-33833 GCA_041746675.1 Pyrinomonadaceae bacterium
AATGAGCGGTGTCGGAATGATCGAAAATATGATCGTCAACGATTAACGTTGAAGTGCGGACATCCTGTTCGCACTCTGATAATTAATCGAGAAAAGCTATGTCCTTGCCGATAAATACTGAGTCTGTTTTCAACAGTTTCATTTTGTCGGCGGTTTTTTTCACCTCAAAGTCCAAAATTCCTAAAAGTTCCAGCCATTAATAAGCACAGTTTTTATAATTATTTGCCGGATGTGAAAATGCGTGAATTGTCGGCACAAAACTTAAGTTGCAAAACTTTCGAGACGAAGTTTTGTTTAAAAACATCTTTTACGGATATTATCTTGACATTAACGCATCAGGGCGTGTAAATTCTACTATTACCTAAATAAAGGTGTTGGTTACAAAAAGTTTTCCGAAATTGTATATATCGACAGGACTTTTTGGTGAATTTATATATGTTGTTGGAAACTGCAATACAATAAATATTCACAAAACATCACTTTTCAGTTAAAATCAGTTATATCGCAAACTGATTTTTTTTTGCTAAAAAGGTAAAATTGCGGTAATGCTTTATTTTAAAAAATTTATTGAGATCGAGCAATTAATAAACTAAGGAAACTAACACAAAACCAAATGCCAAACGAAGTCACCAAAGATGCTGAAGAAAATGTTGAAAAACAAATTCCAGCAACGGAACAAACAACCGAAGAAAAAACCGTAGAAGCGTCTGCGGCTGAAAATAAAACTGCAACCGAAACTCCGGAAGAAACAACATCTGCCGGAGAAACATCCGCTGAACAGCAATCTGCCGAAAAAGAATCTGCAACAAGTACAGAAATGGCGGATGGCGATTCTGCTCCGAATGCAAAAGTTGAAGAGTCGAATACTTTAACTGAAATGCAGACGGAAGAAGCGAATTCATCGAACGACAAACAAGAAGTCGATGAGATGGATTTCGGTGCGATTTTAGAACAATTTGAACAGGAACAGACGACTTTTCACGCCGGAGAGCTGGTTAAAGGAAAAATTGTTGACCTTTCTGACCAGGGTGCATTAGTTGATTTCGGATACAAATCCGAAGGAACAGTTGCACTCGACGAAATCACCGATGAGAACGGTGAGCTGAAGGTCAAACAAGGTGAAGAGGTTGAAGTGGTCATCAAGAGTATGGGAATGGGCGAAAATCCGCCAAGCCTTTCTCTGTTCGATGCCAAACGCCGCCGTTCTTGGAATGAAATCGAAACTGCTTTCAACGAAGAAGCCATTGTTACCGGAACTGTCAGGTCGAAGACCAAAGGCGGTTTGAAGGTTGATATAAATGGTGTCGAAGCATTTTTGCCCGGTTCACAGGTTGATTCTCGTCCGATCCGTAATCTTGATGTTTATATTGGCGAAGAAATTGAAACGAAGATAATTAAATTCAGCCGCAAGCGGAATAATATCGTTCTTTCGAGAAAAGTTATCACCGACGAAGCGGTCAATGCTGAGAAAGAAGAAACTCTGAGCAACATCAAACAGGGTTATATCGTTGAAGGAACGGTTAAAAACTTGACCGATTACGGTGCATTTGTTGACATCGGCGGAATTGACGGCTTACTGCACGTAACCGATATGTCCTGGGGACGACTGCATAATCCGAATCAGATGTTCAATGTTGCCGACCACGTTCAGGTTAAAATCTTAAAATTAGATCGGGCGAAAGAAAAAGTTTCCTTAGGTTATAAACAGTTGATGCCCGATCCTTGGACAACCGTGACCGAACTCTATCCGGTTAATGCGACGATTAACGGAAAAGTTTCGAGCGTGACCGAATACGGTGCGTTCGTTGAACTTGAACCGGGCGTTGAAGGACTCGTACACGTTTCCGAAATGTCTTGGTCGAAGCGTTTGAAACATCCGAAACACCTTGTCAGAAAAGGTGAAGATGTCGAGGTTTAGGTTCTCGGAATTGACCCTGATGAACGCCGTATCAGTCTTGGAATTAAACAGTTACAAGATAATCCGTGGGACACTATTGCTGAACGGTTTAAGGTCGGTTCACAGGTTAAAGGTCAAGTTCGCAATTTGACGGATTTTGGTGCTTTTGTTGAAATCGAGGAAGGTGTGGATGGTCTTGTTCACGTTTCCGATATTTCGTGGTCGAAAAAAATCAAGCATCCGAAAGATGTTTTGAAAAAAGGTCAGGAAGTCGAAGCTGTGATTACGAATATGGACATCGAAGGTCGTCGTTTGTCGCTTTCGATCAAAGAACTGACACCGAGTGTCTGGGACGATTTCACAACTAAATATCACGCCGGAGATGTTATTAAAGGTAAAATTTCGCGTTTCGCAAGTTTTGGTGTATTTGTCGAACTTGCTCCTGATTTGGAAGGTTTATGTCATATCTCCGAACTTTCCGACGACCGCATCGAAAATCCGGAAGATCAGTTCGAGATCGGGCAGGAACTTGATTTCAAAATTTTGAGAATCGAGCAGGATGTCGAGAAAATCGGTCTTTCGCATAGAGCCGTCGGCAAAGATGATGAAGCAAAAGTTGTCGAATCATCGAAAAGCTACTCAAGTCAGGCTAAAGGCGGAATGGCTTCGCTCGGCGAATTAGCGAATCTCAAATTCGGTGGTAAAACTGAAGAAGCGAAAGCTGACGAAACTCCCGATGACAAGTCGGAAAAAGTCGAATCAATCAAGGAAGAGCTGGAACTAGATGATTCTGCGGAAAATGCTGAAGTAAAGACCGACGAAGTTCGGGAAGAAACAACGGCTGAAAATTCTGAAGAAGCAGTTGCTGAAACGACTGAGGAAGCTGTTGCCGAAGCCTCCGTAGACGAAAATACTTCGGAAACGAAGGATGCAGAAGCTGAAGCATCATCCGTTGAAGCGAAAGATCAAACGGGCAAATCGGAAAAAGTAACCGCCGAAAACACGCCTGAATCGGAAGAAAAAGTTGTTGATGATAAAGCGGAAGTTACGGAAGAAGCATCCGCTGCATCAGAATCCGAGACTGAATCGACGGAAACTTCTACCGATTCAGATGAAGCAGAGCAGGAAGATTCTTCTGAAACAAAATCGGAAACAGCAACGGATACTTCGGAAAATAATGCCGAAACATCTGCCGAAACTGTTGTTGATGAAGACGATGAGGCGAAGAAGAAAGGAGCTAAAAGCTAAGTTTTACCGTTAGTTATAAAAATTGGTTCGAGGATAAAACAATGACAAAAGCAGACTTAGTAGAAATAGTTGCCAACGAAGCCGATATGACCAAAAAGGATGTCGAACAACTTGTCGAAATTATTTTCGATAGTATTGTCGGCACTTTAAATAAGGGAGAAAAGATTGAACTACGCGGATTCGGAAGTTTCCGCGTTCGTGAAAGAAACGCCCGTAAAGGACGCAATCCGAAGACGGGCGAACCGGTCGATATTCCGGCTAAACGAGTCGCTTATTTCAAACCCGGCAAAGACCTTAAAGACATTATCAATGATTAAAAAGGGATGATTGTAAATTGTGGATATTCTGTGGAGTCCGTGGCGGTATGATTATATAAAAGCGGATAAAACCGACACTTCGAATGGTTCAAGCGGTTGTGTTTTCTGCGATATTCTAGATAACTCGGCAAGCGACGATGAAAATTTTATCATCAAGCGTGCCGGGTTTAATTTTGTAATCTTGAATATTTATCCGTACATCAGCGGACATCTGATGGTTATTCCGTATGAACATATCGCCGATTTAGATAAAGCACCGAAAGAGGCAACCGATGAGTTGATGGACTTGACCAAAAAATGCCAGAGCGTTTTGCGGGAAGTTTATCAGCCGCAGGGCATAAATTTGGGAATGAATCTCGGCAAAGCCGCCGGTGCCGGAGTCGCCGAACATCTTCATCTGCACATTCTGCCGCGTTGGATCGGCGACGCTAATTTTATGACCGCCATCGGCGAAACCCGCACGATTCCTGAATCTCTGCAAACAACTTACGAAAAAGTAAAAGATAAATTTTAATTCCTGACCAATGAGGGTTCGATGTCAGAAGTGCGTAAAACTGTTAGATTTACTTGAACTTTCTGCTAATTATAGAATCTCAATTTTTAATTATTGTTTGAAAAGGTAAAGGAAAACACACAATGTATCTGATTACTGTTAGTGTTATACAACTTGACTACATTTGTTTTAGTAATTAGCAGGAAATTTCTAAAGTCTTTATTGGTTGCCTTTTGCGGTTGATTTATGTTCTTCCGACGCTTCGATTATGTCGGGACTTTGTGAACGGTTGATTGCTTCGTCCTCGACCTCGCCGCCGATTCCAATGGGAATATCCTTCGGGTCTTTATAAAGTATTCCGCGTTCTTTTTCTATTGGTTCTTCTTCCTCATCATTGCCACCAATTATATTCGTCATAGATTTTGAGGGTGGCGTGTAACCCGGATAATCAACTCTCGAATGATAGATCGAGACTAATGATTTAATCATAGACTCACGGATGACAGTTAATTCCCGCAAGGTTAAATCACATTCGTCCAGCTGGTCATCCGATAGAATTGCGTCGATAATTTTCGTTACGATAAAACGTATATTTTCCGGTGTCGGTTCACTTAATGAACGGGAAGCAGCTTCGCAACTGTCGGCAATCATCATAATTGCCGATTCTTTAAATTGCGGTTTCGGTCCCGGATAACGAAAATCGTTATCGTCGATTTCTTCACCTTTTCCGGCTTCCTCCTTAGCTTTGGTCAAAAAATAATGCAGCGTACGCGTGCCGTGGTGTTGCGGCACGAAATCCACGATTCTGTCCGGCAAGCCCATTTCTTTAGCTAGTTTCGTTCCATAAGTTACGTGGCTGATAATTATTTTCGCACTCTGCGAAGGTTTTAATTTATCATGCGGATTCGTTCCGCGTTGATTTTCGACGAAGTGTTCGGGAGCGGCAGTTTTACCAATGTCATGATATAACGCCCCGATTCTCGACAGTAAACCGTTCGCACCGACCTTGCGGCAGGCTTCTTCGGCAAGTTGTCCGACGGCGTGGGAATGTTGGTTAGTTCCGGGGGCTCTCAGAGCCAATTGTCCGAGGACGGGCAGGTCGGCGTTTGACAGTTCGAGCAGTTTGACATCTGTCAGAATTCCGAAAAATGTTTCGCAAAGCGGTAAAAATACTGCCGTTACGCCCGCCGTAACAAGTCCGCTGGCGAGTCCGCAACTTATTGCCAACAAAACTGTGTTCAGAATAAAAGGTTGTTGGGTGTAAGCAATTAGAGCAACGCCGGTCAAGGCACTCGCACAGCCAACTAGAATTCCCGCAACTGAAACCGATTGACGACTGCGGTAACGTCCGATTCCGTAGACGGCAACGGCTGAAGTTATGACCGAATAAATCGCAAATTCAAGTCCTTTCGGTGCGATAAAACCGGCGATCAGCGAACTGAATAAACCCGTGAAAAGTGCTGTCCGGCGGTCGGCTAAAAGCGTCATCAGCAAACTTGAAAAAGCAAACGGAATAGCCAACGCCCATAACGTCGGATCATTAAGCGGTGCGGAAAACTTATCGGCGGCAGTATATTCGGCGACTTTAAAGAAGATCGACATTAGAACCGTTTGAATAATAATGATAAAACCGAACAGTGCAAAAGTTTTTTCCTCGGAAAGTGTTATCCGCGAAACTTCGCCGCGATGTTGAATAAATTTCCAAGCCACCCAAAATAAAGCTGTAATTAAAGCAAGCAAACCGAAAAAGCGGTTTAATTTGCGGGATGAATTGCTGTAGTTACGAATTGCGGCAATTCTTGCCAAAACCTCCGCATCAATCGTGTCGCCTTCCCGCACAATCGTCTGACCGCGTTTGAGGGAAATCATCATCGGTTGAACGCTTGCCGCCATATCCGCTCTTGCCCGATTCGTCGCTACGCTGTCGTAAATAACGCTCGGCTGAATCAGTGGTGAAATGGTCAGATTAAATGCCTCAACTTCTTTTTGCGACAAACTATTCAGTTTACTCAGATTTTCCTTGAGTTTGTTTCTGGCATCGGATAACTGAATCCATATCGTTTCCGGCATATTGACGGTAGAACTCTGATTCGGCTTGCGTGGATCATTTAAAGTAATTTCGGATTCAATAAACTCCTTGTCCTTATCATCATAAATCGAGCCTTCCGAACTCTGACGCAGAGTTCGGGCGATGGCTTCGATTTCATTGATACTAAAACGTCTTGCACCAAAAATCTTACCAAGTTCTTCACCGCCTTGTCCCATCCATTTCGGATTAAGTACCGGATTCGTTTCCCCGTCCTTGTCCTTCACGTTTAAACTGTTCTCGAATTTTTCCCAAGTCGATAAAAAATTTTGAACAGAGGCTTCGCTGGTTTCCGTCTGAACCGTAAAAATCGGCTTTATGGCGGCTTTTGCACTTTCCGTAATTGTTTGCGTCTGTTCTTTATCCTCAATTGAAATATCGGACGGCGAAATAATGCTTTCGCGGGCAATATCACCCAATTTATACTCGACCGGAGCGGTTTCCAAAAAAGGATTGTTGATAAGCAGCGTCGTAATCAGACACAGCAGAACAAAACCGAGCCAAAATTTTTGTCCTGAAGGCATATTTTCGTAAGGTTTCAACAAAACGCTTAACGTCTTCGCACGATACTTTTCCAACTTCGTAATCGTGATATTTTTTACCGGCTTTTTGCTCATAGTATTGTTTCTAGCGGATGACAAACATCGTCAACATTGTTGAAAAAAAACTTATCAATCAATAAATCAAACAGATTGGACGGCGAAAGAATTCAGGTCTTTTGCTAAAATTTCTCCGACTCTTTGAATTAACTGCTGTAAAGTCTTGGGACGCAAAGCCGAAATTATTATGCTTTCGCGTTCCTTATCGAGTTTTATCTGTCGTCGCAGAGCCTCCAGAGTTTCCCGGTCGGTTAGATCGGCTTTGTTCAGAGCGATTATGTATGGAATATCATTTAAATCCAAATCGGTCAGAATTTTGTCAACCGATTCGATCTGCTGTAACGCCCGCGGATTCGATGCATCAACAACGTGAATCAATAAATCGCTATCGCCGATCTCTTCCAGAGTCGCCCGGAATGCCGCAACCAGAGTTTTCGGCAGATCGCGGATAAATCCAACCGTATCATTAATGATGACTTCCTGTTCATAGGGAAGCCGCAAACGCCGCGAAGTCGGGTCGAGTGTCGCAAACATTTTCTTCTCAGCGTGAACTTTACTGTCAGTTAAAGTGTTGAGCAAAGTAGATTTACCGGCGTTCGTATAACCGACCAGCGAAATTATCGGCAGAGAGTTTTTTAAACGTTCTTTGCGTCTTTCCTGTCTTTGACGACTGAGTTTTTTGACTTGTTGCTCAAGATCGGTAATTTTTCGACGAACTCTTCGACGATCGGTTTCGAGTTTCGTTTCACCCGGACCGCGTCCGCCGATGCCGCCCGCGAGTTTTGAAAATGCGGAGTTTTGCCCCGTAACCAGCCGCGGCAGAAGATATTTTAACTGAGCCAGCTCGACCTGCAATTTACCTTCCCGCGAATTCGCCCGCTGAGCAAAAATATCAAGAATAAGTTGCGGACGATCAATAACTTTCAACTCTGTTGCATCCGACAGCGAACGAACCTGAGCCGGATTCAGTTCACGGTCAAAAACGATCATATCCGCACCGAGCTGCATTGCCCGAATCAACAAATCGTTGAGCTTTCCGCTTCCGAGAACTGTTTTCGGATGAATCTGCTGACGGCGTTGAATTATCTTGTCCAGCACGACGACGTTTGCCGAAAGTGCGAGTTCTTCGAGTTCGGCGAGCGATTCTTCGGATTTTGAGATGTGTTCGGTTGTCACCGATACGAGAATCACGCGTTCGCGGTTCATCTGTTTGCTCGTTGCGGTGCGTCGGCTTTTCGCCATTTCGCTTTCGAGCGAATTTATCAGATTGATAAAATCAATGTCTAACTGCGATGGAATTTTCGGTTCAAGAAACTGATACGGCAGAGTTTGTGCTTTTTTTTCGGATTGATTTCCCTTGCTCGGCAAAAGATGAGCGGCGTGCACAAGATTCGGCAAACCCGTTTCTTCATCAACTTCAATTGCCGCCATCAAGTCGAGGCGAAGCAACGCGAGATCAGTCAAATCATCCTGATTAAGCGATTCACCGAGTAAGTGCGTATGAATACAGCGGAGACCGCGAAATCTTCCGCTTGCCGCCCGAACCCGTTTGAAATCGGGCATTTCAATCTGTTTCGCATTGCCGACCATCACGTATTCGACACGTCCCTTGCGGTTAATCAAAACGCCGATCTGCCGTCCCGTGTCGAAGGATATTTCCGATAACTGTCTGGCTAACTCGTTCGTAACGATTCTTTCAGGCGGCACTTTCCGGCTCGAAAGCCGTTCGATCCGCTTGAGTTGATTCTGTTTCAAACCGTCTGTAAAACCGTGAATGTTGCTGATAAATTATTTCCTCCAAATAAACTATATTATATCATATCGAATCAAATACTTTATGCCGCAAGGTCAAACCAACATAACGTGAGCGTCGTGCCGTCTGTAAAAAAAACGTCTTGGTTTCTTAAATTCCTCGCTTTGAAAATATGGCGTTCGAGAAGCAGCAGCAGAACGTACGCTGCGACTGCCTCCGGGACGGATGGTAGTATGTTTTTATAGAAAAGTTTTGGTCAGAGGTTTTTTCGATTGCACATTTAGTCGCAGAAAGCGTAAAATAACTGTTTTGACTTGGAGAAATAAATGAATAAAGCAGGAAAAATAACTTCGGTCAGTCCGCACTATGCAATCCCGGGCGGCGAGGTTTTAATCAATTGCGAAGGTTTGCGAATTAAGGATAGTAGTTCGTTCAAATGTTACTTTAACGGCGTTGAGGCAAGATTGATCGGTGCTTCAACAGACCGAATTCTGGCAATCGTTCCCGAAAAATTAACCGGAACGAATGTTGAAATATATCTCGAAAACGATGACGATATAAGTGAATCATACGGGATCACGGTTGGTCGTCTGCTAGCCGATAACCTGCATTTGGTCGCAAGTCCGGCAGTTGATCCGACCGATGATTCGATTGTCGTTACCCGTTCCGGTTCGAGAGGTCAGCCGTTGCCGATTACGCTCTTTCGCATTGAGTCTGATGGATTTTTAAACGAAATGCCTGTGGATGTTCTGAATCCGACGGGAATCGCCTTCGATCCGCTCGGTAAACTTTTCGTGACAAATCGTGCCGACGGCGAAGTCTATCAAATAAATAACGGACGTGAAGCGATTCCGACCGCGACCGATTTGGGAATTGCGACGGGAATTGCGTTCGATAAAGAAGGCAATATGTTCGTCGGCGACCGGAGCGAAAATATCTACAAAATCTCCGAACTGGGTGACAAGGAAATCTGGGCAACGGTCGAACCTTCCGTTTCGGCATTTCATCTCGCATTCGGTTTGGACGGAAATTTATACGTTACTGCACCCGGACTTTGCAGTTATGACACGGTGTATCGGATTGATGACGAAGGTTTGGATCACACATTTTTCAAAGGTCTCGGCAGACCGCAGGGGTTGGCGTTCGATGATGAAGGAAATTTGTATGTCGCCGCCTGTCTGAAGGGAAGACACGGCATCGTCAAAATATCCGACAACGGATCGAAAGCGGAATTGTTCGTCGCCGGAATGAGCATTGTCGGCTTATGCTTCAACCGTCAGGGCGAAATTATCATCGCTACCAGCAACGCTGTTTATAGTTTGCCGGTTAATACTTACGGAATTTTATTGAATTAACGGAATGCAGACTTCAGTCCGCATTCCGTCGAAATTACGTTCAAAAAAAGGTTACGAAGAATTCTTCGTAACCTTTTTCTAATTTATAAGATGTTGCTGAAATTAATTATCGCTGTCATCTTTGTCCGTCGGCTTATCGCGGCGTTGCAGTTTCGGCGGACCGGATTTTTCTTCGGGTTTTGCTGAATCGCCGGGTGTTGTGGTTTCATCTTCCGGTTGACGGCGTTTCAGGGTCGGTCTGCCGTCTTCCACTTTGTCGATGTCGTCAGGATCGACCACACCGGCGTTTGAAGTTCTCAGCAAATGTTCCTTGACACGCTGAAATTCCGAGGTGCTGATAACATATTCCTGCTTTTCAGGAAATTTTGAAACCAATATCAAACTATCATCACGACGGTCAATTGATTGCGGATGCGATGAGAACAACTTGGCAAACGAACCCGGTTTTTTCTTGTTTTGCGAAGCGAGTTTTTCAAACATCGTCGCCATTCCGGTCGGATCGTAGCCGGCGGCGTAGAGATATTGAACACCTAAACTGTCAGCTTCTTTCTCGGCATTGCGGCTGAATTTCAACGAAGAAATTGCCTGCAGAATTCCGGCTGTATTCTGCAAAACCGCTCCACCAATTCCACCCGTGAAAATTATTCCGGCAAGCAGTCCGTAATTTATGAGTTGTCCTTTACCGGAGTTTTCCATTGCGTGGCGAGCGGTGACGTGGGCGATCTCGTGTGCCATCACACCGGCAAGTTCGGCTTCGTTGTCCGCCGCGACGATCAAACCTTTATTAACAAAGAAAAATCCACCCGGCAGAGCAAAAGCATTTACTTCATCGCTGTCAATAACCTTAATTGTAAATGGAATTTTCGCGTCCGAATGAAGGACGACGTTCTGCCCGACGCGATTGATATATTCAGTAATCATCGGATCTTCGACCAGTTTTGCCTGCTGTTCAACCTGAGCTGCGATTTGCCGTCCGATCTGAATTTCCTTATCACGCGAACCGCCTAACCAACCCGTGAATTTATCCAATCCGCCATTAATATTGCGGTTTCCGATCTGCGATGGATCTTCATCTTTACCTAATTTAACATTATTGTTTTTGTTATCTTTGTCATCTTTTTGAGCATAAGTCGCTACGGGCAAAACCATAACGCTTGAAAACCAGAGTGCTGCAAATAACATCAACGCACTAATTTTTTGAAACGAATCTTTCAGCATATTCTTCCTCCAATGAAAAAACCTTACTTTGAGTGAATAAGTAATTTTAACTATTATTAAACGTAAAAAGCAACAAGTTTATGATGCACTAAACGATCAAATAGTTTGTGATGATTGTAAATTAGTTTTTGTTGACGAATTTTAACCGTAAACTTTGTTAAAAGTTGTTTATACTTTGAGTGAATTCTGTTAAACTTAATCAGCGTTGTGTTGAACAACAGCTGAATCTTCACGAGCAATGACAGACCGCAAATTATATAACTCGAATCGAACGGAATTCTTACGAAGCAACATACAAAAATGAGCCGTATAAAAGAAAAAGTAAAAGACCTGATAGAAGTTAAACCCTACGAAAGCCCGATTGATTTTCAGGCGGATGCCGGACGCACTTTAGCCAGCTATCACTTCACCTCCGTAACTTCGGAACTGATAGCAAAATGGTTGGATGTTATTGCCGTTATAGATTCGCAAAAAGGATGTGCAATGGCTCTGGCAGGTTACCGCGGTGTTGGTAAGAGTCATTTGCTGGCAGCCATCGGAGCATTACTGGCTCATCCCGAACTGCGTTCAAGAGTTACCGATTCGCACGTTGCGGCTTCGGCACAAGAACTGATTCGCCACCGCTATCCGGTTGCTTATGTCCGCCGCGGCACGGAGGCGACACTACTTGATGAATTAAGAACCGGTGTTGCAAACGCTCTGGAAAAAACGCTTGCCGAAATCCCTTTAACCGTCGGTGAAATTCTGCCGTTAGCCGTCGGGCATTCGCCGGATGTGCCGTTTGTTTTTATTATTGATACGGCTTTTGAACGAAAGGAAAGAGTTGGTCGTGATGACGGCGTTCTGCTGGGAGAACTTGCCGAGATTGCTCAAAATCTAAACGCATTCATCGGAATTGCACTTGACGACGATATTACGGAAGCCGACGGTGTTAACTCAGCGATTGCCCGGACTTATACGATTGATTATCTTGATCAGGAACATTTATATGAAATCGTCAGCACTCATATTTTTCCGAAACACCGCCAGACACAAGCCACGCTTCAACAGATTTATCAGTATTTGCGTAACAACTTAACGGCATTTCGCTGGAGCGAGGAAAGATTCACCGGACTTTATCCACTTCATCCGTCAATTTTGGAAATTGCCCCGTTCGTGCGTTTATACACTCCTAACTTCGCCTTGTTGAGCTTTGCCGCCGAAGCCGGACAAAAAATTCTCGGTCGTCCGGCAGATTCCCTAATCGGTTTGGATGAAGTTTTCGATAAGGTTGAACCGACGCTTCGAAAATCTAAAGATTTACAGGAAGCTTTTGAGGTTTTTGATAATATCGGCGAGCAGATTGTTTCATTTATTCCGATAATGCAAAGGCTGCAAGCTAAACTGATTCTGAAAGCTCTCTTTATCTTATCGCTCGACGGCGACGGCACGACCGCTTCGGAAATTTGTTCGGCGATGCTCATAAGCGATGATGATGCTGATTCACAAAAGTCAACTCTTAACGTCGAAGAACTGCTTGAAAAAATTTACTCTGTTTTCCCGGACGAGATCAAACGTCGCGTTGGAGAAAACAAAGAGCCGCGGTTCAGCTTAAAGGTCAGCAACAAGGACAATCTTAATAGTGCGTTAGCGGCTTCCACCGCAAATGTCGATGAGGAAGTTATTTCGACGTATCTTAACCGCGTTGCCAAAGAAAAATTCAGCGATTGGAATATATCAATAGGCTTCGGGGAAGAACTCGATATTTGGACGGATTGCCAGACGGTTTGGCGGGGCGGTTATCGTCGTTGCCGGATTTACTGGAATTGGGAAAATGAAGCAATCGGTTTGTTGCAGGTGGTTGAAAGTTCCGATTATCCGGATGTCGAGATTTTTATAAATAATCCAAATAAAGGAAGTCTCGATTGTCCGACGACGGGCGAAACTCCACGTCTGATCTGGCAACCCGCTGAATTGAGCGTCGAGGAACAAAACACTATAAAACGGTTTCATTTGCTGATGACTAATGAAGCTTTACGTACGGATTTCAGAGAGCAGGTGCGTGCCGCCGGACATACGCATTCGCTCGCACTTGAAAAAATTTGGAAAAGAGTTTTTCTGACCGATGCCAAACTTTTGTTTGAAAATAAGGAATACGGTTTTACCGAAACCGAATTGAACAAGCCGACCTTCGGCGAGATTCTATCGCAAAACACGGGATCATTCTTTGAGGAAATTTATCCCGAACATCCTGTTTTCAAGGAAAATCTCGGTATGGATGAAGTTTCAAGAGTCGTCAACGATCTTTTCAGCGGAGCGAGAAAAACTCATCAGGGAATACAGGAACTAGCCGAAGTTTACGCTCTGCCGTTGGGACTCGTCAGTAAACGCGGTGAAAATTACGCTTTGGAAACGGAGGAAAACACATTTCATCTGCCGTTGGTCGAGAAAATTCTGGCACTAATCAATCAGAGTAATAATTCAACAGTTTCGCTCAAAGATGTCTATAAAAAACTAAAGGAAAGACCTTACGGATTGATCCGCGAAGCCCAACATCTGATTCTTGCCGCCCTCGTCGCTCAGCGAAAGATCGAATTTATCACCACAAATGGTGACCGGATCAACCGCCGCTCGCTTGACTTAAAAATTATCTGGGATGATATTGCCGGCATTGCTAAACCATCCGATGTTATCTACGACGCGGGCAAATTGACCGAATGGGCAAAGTTGTTAACGGAAATTACTGATGTCGCCACGATTGATGTCGCCGAAGATCGAAACAGAGTCAAAGAATCCTTAAAAGTCTGGCTGGAGGAATGGAACGAAGCGGGAATTTTAGAACATTTTAATGAGTTGCCGGATGAAATCCTGACGACCAAAATCTGGTATATTTCGATCAGTTCGGAAAAATCCTTCGGTTCGGTCGCAACTGCAATTCAGACATTTTTGGACGAATCGATTACGCTCGAAGTTTGTCTGCAAAGAATTGCCGATTCTTTTTCAAGTTCGGAGATAGAATATAAATTGCGGCAGGATGAACTGATAACACTCGTCAGTTTTATCCGAAGTGCCGCGACGCGGGACAGAATCTGGAACTACCTGGCGGTTTGCGAAAGAACTGAAAATGATGAGATCGAACAAAACCGGACAGAATTGTTAAAACTTCTCGAAATCTCAAAGATCAATTCCAACTCGGAAATCAACAACCGTCTGGAGCGAACCTGGCGGGAATTTCTTCTTTTATTTAGCGAATACTTCGCAGTTAAGCACGATAATGTGATGAAATCGCACAGAATACAGGCAAAATTTGATGAGATTCTTAAAAGTGACCAATGGTGGGAGTTTGAGAATCTTTCTTCGATAATGGTTTTTCACCAAGGATACTGGAAGGAAGCACAACAGATAATAAACCGTTTCGGTGAACTCGATTGCCGTTACGATGTCCGGGAAAGACTGCGTTCACACCCGTTCTGTGCATGTTCTTACAATTTATCGCAAATGCAGGATTGGGAGGATTTGCCGCAGACGCTTATTTCTCTGACCGAAAAAGGACGCAAAAGTTACCGGCGGACTTTAACGCTGATGGTCGAGCCGCTGACACGTATGCTGGAAAATTACGTTCGTAGCGAAACCGATCAGGTTTTTGCGGATTCAGCGGCAGACTTACTGTTGAAAATTAAAGAGACCGACGAGATTGAAGATTTGTCTTACGAACATCTGATCATCTTGGAAAAAATACTTAAAACCATCGCTTCTTCGCCAACCATCGCGGTTAGTTATCCGCAACTTCAAGGAATTATGAATGCCGCCGAACTATGCGAAAATATGAATAGATGGATTGAAGAATTACCGTCCGGAGCGGTGTTCCTCGATGTCAAGTAACATTAAATTTGCGATTTGCCGGACGAGTTTCAAGCGAAACAAAACCGAATTTGCAAAAGAAGTCCGGGCAAAGTATTATTTCTGTTAAAGTCAGTTCCGACGGAGTTTTTTTACGGCTGATGTTTTGAAAAACCCTAATTTATTGGATAGTGCGGTACAATGCAATTGCAGGTCGAATTATCCTCTCTCTGCAACCGAAAGAGTATAAAAATAGATTGGACGGTATTCAAAACTTGCAGCAGAACCTTGACAGAGCTGATCGTACAACAATCGCTTTGATTGGTTTAATTACTTTAGACCAATAAACAATTACTGTAAACAGATATGCAAAAAAATGAAGTTGAAGGATTCTTCAACGATATTGCCGAAAATTACAAATCAAAATACTCTGAAGCTGATGATTTCTTAAATTATTTCTTTAATGAAAGACTTATCGAAGCGACCCGAGAATATGATTTTGCAAACAGTATCGTTCTCGATATTGGAGCGGGAACTGGAGATTTACACGATTATCTCAAATCGAACAACGAAAATATAGATTTTTACGGATGTGATATTGCCGGAAATATGCTTGATCAAAGCAATATTCCGGTCGATCGAAGATTCGTCGGATTATGTTATGAAATTGATTTTCCGCGAAACAAATTTGATTACGTTTTTATGCTTGGCGTAACTACTTATCTCGATATTGAAGAAATTAAAAGAACTTTGAATTTTATTGCCGCCGCTCTGGAAGATGACGGAAAGGCGATTATCACTTTTACCAATAAACATTCAATCGATTGGATAAGCCGCAGTTTGATCAAGACTATGGCACGGCGAATAATGCCGAAGAAAAACGTCCTGCGGCAGAACTTCAAAATTTACGCGGAGAAACTGACCGAAATCGAAAAACTGGTTGAATCGAATTTTGTAATTGAGGATGTGCGATGGCTGAATCACACTGTTTTTCCGTTTAATCAGATTTTAAAGAACTCTTCTGTCAAAACCGCAAAAAAACTTCACAAATCGCTGAAGAACAAAAATTTGTTGAATATGCTGAGTTCCGACTTTTTGTTGATTCTCAGCAAAAAATAAATTATTCCGGATGAAAATACTTCTTATCAACTTCTCACCGCTTACCGAAAAGCACTTTTAAACCTGAAAATTCACTGATAATCGAAACGAAAAAAACAGCAAATTGTCATTAAAGTGTAACCGGCAAGCGGAAATTTTTTGACCGCAAGTTAAATCTTTCCTTTAGTCGGGAGCATATTTGTCATAAACTTATTTTTATGAAAAGCGTTGCCATCATCGGTGTCGGCAGAGTCGGCGGAGCGTTGGCGTTGGCGTTGCACGAAAAAGGTTATCGGACTAAGAATTTGTTCACGCGAAATAATATAAACGCTGAAAAAATTCTCGAAAACATTGGTCGGGAAGTAGAAATTGATAAACTTGAAAATATTGACGAAGTGACGAGCGAAGTTATTTTTATCTCGACGCAGGATGCGGAAATCGAGAATGTCGTCGGTCAATTAACCAACAAAACGTTTCAAGCCAAAACATACATCTATCACACAAGCGGCTCACTTTCATCGGAAATTCTAATACCTTTAAAAGAGCAAAATTGTTTTGTCGGTTCGATTCATCCACTTGTTTCGGTCAGCGATTCAGTTCGCGGTGTGAAGAGATTCAAGAACGCCTATTTTTGTGTTGAAGGTGATGCGGAAGCGTGCGAACTGGCGTATAAAATTGTTGAAGACTTGGGCGGAAAAGCTTTTGCAATCGAAACAAAATATAAAACTTTGTATCACGCTTCGGCAGTTACGGCGTGCGGACACATCGTAGCAGTAATTGATGTTGCACTTGAAATGCTGCAAAAATGCGGACTAACGGCAGATGCGGCGAAGAAAATTTTGATGCCTCTGATGAAAAGCACGATTGAAAATGTCGGCGAACAGAAAATAAGTGAGGCTTTGACGGGAACTTTTGCGAGGGCGGATTCAGAAACTTTTGAAAGACATATCGAAGTTTTAAATAAAAATGTTTCAGCGGAAATTCTGGAAATTTATTTGTTGCTCGGCGAAAGGTCTTTGAAACTGGCGAAAGAGCAGGGAATTGACGGCAAAAAAATATCTGAAATGTTAGAAAAAATATCGTTAGCGAAAAAGAATCTCAAGTGTTAAAATAAATTTGCATCGATAAAATTTATGTCAAAAAACAAGGAAGAATTTAAAGAAGAGAGGCGGATGTTTCTCGAACACATTCAGAAAAAAGGTTTGCGGCGGACGGCTCAGCGGGAACTAATTCTCGAAGTGTTTCTGCGGACGGAAGATCATCTGGCAAGCGAAGACTTATACTGGTTGGTGCAGAAGGAAGATGCAAATGTCGGACAGACAACGGTTTATCGGACTTTGAAACTTTTAACCGACGCGGGATTGGCGAGAGAAGTCCGCTTGGGCGACGGGCGGACATATTACGAACATCATTTCGACCACGCCCATCACGATCATATGATCTGTACCGAATGCGGCGAGGTGATCGAATTTTTCTCGGCTGAGATCGAGCGTTTGCAGGATGAAATGGCGGATAAATATAATTTTAAACCGACTCATCATTCACTGCGAATTTTGGGAATTTGCAAAAAGTGCCGCGAGGCGGAAATAAATCTCAGCAGTGCCGCATCGGGAGCTCAGCCCCGCGTGCGTGTCAAAACAACAATAAATTAGATTTAAAGCGGAAATAATAAAAAATAATGAATGAAAAAGAAGTACTAATAAATTTTGAATCGGAAAAAAGGGAAGGAATCGTCGCGGTTGATACATATTTGATTGACGCGGCAAAACGTCTGGGAATTTACATCGAATGCGATTGCAGCGATGAAGAAGTTGAAACAAAAGGCTCGTGTGCCGTTACGGTTTCAAACGGAGGAGATCTTTTATCCGCTCCGACCGCTCTGGAATTGGAATTGTTAAGCGACGCGGCACGCAAGAAAGGCGAACGCCTGGCGTGTCAGACAAAAATTGAAAAATCCGGAGAAATTACGATTATGGCTGTTAAAAACAAAGAATCCGACCCGAAGGAAGAAGCAAAAGATGTAAAAGAAGAAACGCGGGAAGAATTTAAAAAGCAGTTTGAAGATTTACCGCTTGAGAAAAAAATATCGAATTTGCTCGAACTCGAAGCAATCGCTCTCAGCGAAACATTTTCGTTCGTGATGAACTCGCCGTATGCCGCCGCCGGAAAAGTGATGGACGTGATGGCGGGATTCGGATTAAAGATGGAACGCGATGAAAAAGAAGCAAAGCGTCCCGATGAACACGCGACGGGCAACGCTGAGTTCGTAGATTACGCGGAAGACGAAAAATCTGCGGATGATGAAAAAACGTCTACAACGGCGGATAAGAAAACTGCTTCTAAGTCTTCGGATGAAAAAAATCCTACTGTCAAAAAAACGAACTCAAAGAAAAAAGAAGAAGAAGAAGTGAAAGAACAAAGCAAGACAGATCAAAAAGACGGCAAATAGTTGCAAACCAATAGCTACTCTCGATATTGATTAAAATAAAGCGTGAACGAACAAATACAGAAAAAAAGCCCTAACGCATTAAAAGAAAAATCGCAATATGGCTTAACTTTCGGCGTAATTGCGACAATGTTATTCGTCGCGGGGTTTCCAATGGTAGTAATATTTTTCTTCGGAGTTTTTGCATATTTTTTGTGGAAAACTTTTTCACAACCTGCGGAACAAGGTGTGCGGCAGGTTTTTGAATTTTATTTATCGGCAAATGAAGTTTTGCGTGATGATGAACGAAGCTGGTTCGGCTTTGAAGTTCAGGAAATAATTATGCGTGGCGAAAGCATTCTGCAATTTATGCACGGTGCCCCGCCGCTCGTCTACTTCACGCTCGGGGCTTTATACAACAAGATCGGAAACCACGAAGCGGCGGTTAGTCATCTGACGTATGTTGTTGAAAATGATAATTCCGATGAGTCAACTTATGTCCATCCATCCGCCGATTTACGGAATTATGTCAAAGTTTTGCGAAAGATCGAACGCGAACCGGCGGAAGCACCGCAAACTTCGGCGGCAATTCGTTCACTCGAACGGGCGAGAAAAAATCGCGGTGAGAAACTGCTCGATGAAAGCCGTCTGAAAATGCAGAGTGTGCAGGCTGAAAAGGCACAGGCAAAACAAATTCACGCAGTTGCGGCACCGGCTTATAAAAATAACGATAATTCTCCTATCAAGTCGGTTACTGATCCGACAGGAGAAGCTAATGAACTGAGTGAAAAGGAACACGAACGCCGGAGCGAACAGAAATATCAGCAAACTGTACGCAGAAAATCTGTTCAGGGAGAAAATCGTCCGGTCAGGAAGAGCGACGAGGATATGTTTGCCAACCGCAAACCGATCACGGAAGTTCTTCACGACATCTACGACAAAAATATTCAGTAAAAAACAGTAAATAGTAAATAGTGGATAGTGAATGGCGGATAGTTATAATATATTTATTCTATTCGCTTTTCACTATTTTTATTGGAATAAATTATGCTTTCTGCTGAAATAATCGCCATCGGTTCGGAACTTTTAACACCTTCAAAAACTGACACGAACAGTTTGTGGCTGACCGAAAAACTCAATGAAATCGGCATCGAGGTCCGCTTAAAAACAATCGTCGGCGATGATGAAATGCGGCTCGAAGAAACTATTCGGGATGCCGTTTCGCGTTCCGATATTGTTATTACAACCGGTGGACTCGGACCGACCGAAGATGATATGACGCGGAAAATATCAGCGAAGGCACTTGATCGTGAACTCGTTTTCAAAGATGAACTTCTAAAAGAATTACGCGAAAAGTTTAAGGCTTACGGTTACGAAATGCCGGAGAAAAACAGATCGCAGGCATATATTATCGAAGGTGCGGAAGTATTGCCGAATCCGAATGGTTCGGCGGTCGGGATGGAAATCGAAATGGACGGAAAATTCCTCGTCGTTCTGCCGGGACCGCCGCGGGAACTGAAACCAATGTTCGAGAATTATGTGCTGCCGAAATTGTCGGAATCGGCGGGTGAGATTTTTGTGCGGCGGAGAAGTTTGCGGGTTGCGGGAATGGGCGAATCTTCGCTCGACGAACTGATCGCACCGATTTATACGAAATATAAAAATCCGCAGACGGCGACGCTTTTCAATAAAACCGAGATCGAAATTCAACTGACCGCACAGGGCGAAACGCTCGCCGAAGCCGAAAATCTGAACGCTGAACTCGCTGACAAAATCGCGGAGAAACTCGGCATCGCAGTCTTTGCGATGAACGGCGAAAAGATGGAGGAAGTAATCGGCAAACTTCTGACCGAACGCGGCGAAACGCTGGCAGTGGCGGAAAGCTGTACGGGTGGTTTGATCGGTTTCAGGCTGACTGATGTTGCGGGATCATCGAAGTATTTTATCGAAGGAGTCGTCGCGTATCACAACGACGCGAAGATTGGAACACTGAATGTTTCGCCGGATTTGATCAAAAAACACGGTGCGGTTTCCGGCGAAGTTGCCGAAGCGATGGCAAGAGGAATGAGAAAAATTGCAGAAACTGATTATGCAATTTCGATCACCGGCATCGCCGGACCGGACGGCGGAACGGGTGAAAAACCCGTCGGCACGGTTTTCGTCGGATATTCGGACGCGGAAATCACGAAATCTTTGCGTTTGAAACTGCCCGGTGACAGAAATATAATTCGCTGGCGTTCGTCACAGGCGGCGTTAGATTATTTGAGAAGAAAAATCTTGGAGAAAAATACGGATGAATAACGAATTAGATAGATTAAAAATTCCGGCAATCGGTTTAATTATAGCCGGAGTTCTCAACGGTATAACGGGACTTTTAATATTGATCGGCGGACTTTTTCGCTTGCTGAAGCCGGGCTATGAACAGCCTATGCCGGTTGATGGGGCGGAAAAAATCGGCTTTATTTTTGGAACATTTATCATATACGGAATTGCTGCGATCAGTCTGATCGCGATGCCCGTAATAATTTACGGGGCGATTCAGATGATGAAGGGAAAACGGGCGGGACTTGCCAAAGCCGCGTCGATTCTAGCGATAATTCCGGTTACTGCTTGCTGTTTCGCCGTCGGTATTCCGTTCGGAATCTGGAGTTTAGTTATTCTTTCAAAACCCGAAATTAAGGCAATTTTCAACGGTACGGCAATTCCGCCGAGTCTTGATCCGCCGCAACCGCCGAATTTTTAATCTGAATCAGCCTACTAAAATTTGCCGATAAATTTCCGCATCAACATTGCCGCCGGTAACGACGATGCAGATTTTTTTATCGGTGAATTTTCCTCTGTTTTCCAGAATCGCTCCCAAACCTAAAGCTGCCGTCGGCTCGACTTTTAAGTTTGCCAGATTGAATAACAAACGTACGCTCTCTGCTATATATTCTTCGGAAACTTCGATTATTTCCGCAACGCCGTCTTTGATTATTTTCCAATTATGTTCGCCGAGCGAAACGGTTCTCGCTCCGTCGGCAATTGTCTGCGGTTCGGTTTTGTTGAAAATAATTTCACCTTTTTGCAACGAGCGAAATGCGTCATTTGCCATTAACGGTTCAGCACCGAGCAGTTTTGCCGCGTTTCCTTTGCGACACAAACCTTTCGAGATTCCCGAAATCAAACCGCCGCCGCCGACGGGAACAATGATGCAGTCAAAATCTTCGTCAAAATCCGCAATCTCGTCGCCCATCGTCATATTTCCATCAATTACTAATTCATCATCGTAAGCACTCGCTCGATATGCTGCGGGAAATTCTCTGCATAGCTGCGAAACTCTTTCGCTTCTCGCAACTTTGGCAACATCAATTAAATCAACGACCGCACCGTAATTTTTGACGGCTTCGATTTTAACTTTCGCTGATGTTTGGGGCATTACAACGTGGCATTTTTTGTTTAATAATTTGCAGGCGTAAGCCAAAGCCTGCCCGAAATTTCCTGAAGAAGCCGTTATCAGATGATTTTGTTTAACATTCAACGCGACATTGTATCCCGCCCGAAACTTAAAACTGCCGGTTTGCTGAAAAGTTTCAGTTGCGATTGTTAAATCAACTTTAAATAAGTTTGAAAGTTTATCGGATCTAATAAATGTTGTCGGGCGAATTGCTTCCTGCAAAGTTTTCATTACAAAATAAAAACACAAAAAACTCATAAATCAAAGCGGAAAACTACTTTGCGTCTTTGCCGCTCTGCTTCTTTAAGTTAAAATTCATTTTATGGAAAAAGCAAATTTTGGAATGATCGGACTTGGAGTTATGGGCAGAAATTTTTTGCTTAATGTTGCCGAGAGCGGGTTTTCTTGCGTCGGTTATGATCTGGAAACGGAAAAACGGCAGTCGCTTGAAGAAGAAGCAAAGGATTTTGAGATCGAGGCGGCGGACAATTTGGAAGATTTTATCAAAAAATTGGAAACACCGCGAAAAATTATGATGCTCGTTCCGGCAGGCAAAATCGTTGATTCGGTGATCGAAGATCTGCTGCCGCATCTGGAACAAGGCGACATTGTCATCGACGGTGGCAACTCGCATTTTACCGACACCGAAAGACGACAGGAATATATGTCGGAAAAAGGTTTTTCATTTCTCGGAGTCGGAGTTTCCGGCGGTGCGGAAGGAGCAAGACACGGGGCGAGTATTATGCCCGGCGGCGACAAAGATGCCTATCGAAAGGTTGAGAAAATCCTCATCGCGGCTTCGGCGAAAGTGAACGGAGAACCTTGCGTTACTTACATCGGAAAAGGTTCGAGCGGGCATTTTGTCAAGATGGTTCACAACGGCATTGAATACGGTTTGATGGAGATTTTGTCGGAAACTTATGATTTTATGAAGCGGGTTTTGAAAATGGATTACGACCAAATGAGCAAAACCTTCGCCGAATGGAACGATGCAGAATTGAATTCATATTTGGTTGAAATAACTTCAAAAATATTGACGAAAAAAGACAGTAAAACTGACAATCCTTTAGTTGAGATGATTCTCGATAAAGCCGCTCAGAAAGGAACGGGAAAATGGACTTCGCAGGTGGCGATGGATTTTGGTGTGCCGATTCCGACGATTGATGCCGCGGTTTCGATGCGGCAGATTTCCGCTCAGAAAGAAGTCAGGATTTTAACTGCTCAAAAATACGGCAATGAAGAATCCAAAATCACAAATCCGCCGACGGCAAATGCTGAAAAAGTTGAAAGTCAATTATTAGAAGACGAAGCAAAAGCGGTGCGTGAAATTGCCGCCGCCGAAACGCTTGTAACCAAACATCAGGATTTAAATATCGAAGCGGAACTCTCCGGCGGCGGCGGCAATGACGATACACATTCGACCAAACAAACCGACGAAAAACACGATGAAGTTGTGCGTGAAAATGTTTACAAAGACAAGGAAGAATTTATCGAAAAACTTAAACAGACATTATTCAGTTCGTTCATCGTAACTTACGCTCAGGGAATGTCTTTGCTGCAAGTTGCTTCGATTGAAAAAGATTACGAATTGAACTTAGCTGAAATCGCTAAAATCTGGCGTGGCGGCTGCATCATCCGTTCGCAAATGCTCGAAGATATTAGCAACGCATTTTCTAAAAAACCCGATTTAGCAAATATGATTATGGATGATGAGTTTGCCGAAATCCTCAGCAAAAACCGCGATTTTTGGTGTCAGATAAATAATGAATTTGCAATCAGTCAGGTTCCTTCGCTCAGTCTTTCGTCGGCACTTTCATACTTTGACGCTTTCCGCTCACACCGTTTACCGGCAAATATGATTCAGGCTCAACGCGACTTTTTCGGCTCACACACTTATCAAAGAATCGACGAAGAAGGCGTATTTCATACGGATTGGGAAACTAAATGATAACTGATAGCTGATAAGTAATTCTGACTTGTCAGTTTTCAGTTATCAGCTATCACTTGTAACGATTTTCCAAGCTTTTTCGGTTTTCAGTAGTTTGCTCATCAGGGAAGCGTGGACGGAATGACCGCTTTTTTCAGCGGTTATTTTTCCGAGAAGCGGCATTCCGAGAAGGGCGAAGTCACCGATGATGTCGAGGATTTTGTGGCGGACGAATTCATCTTTGTAGCGAAGTGGATGTTCGTTGAGCATTCCGGTTTCGGTTAAAACTATCGCGTTATCGAGCGAACCGCCCTGTGCTAAATTTGCTTTGCGGAGCATTTCTATTTCCTGCGTGAAACCGAATGTTCTTGCCGAAGCGATCTCTCTGCCGAATGAACCGTTTTCCAGTCTGAAGTTAAAAATTTGTTTGTTGATGAACGGATGTTTGAAGTCTATGATGCAATCTATTTCAAAATTATCGGATGGCTCGACGGACATTTTGCGGTCGTTGTCTATAAATTCTACTTTTTTTAAGACTTTGAAAAATCTACGCGGCGTATCTTGTTCGACGATTCCAGCGTGTTCGATGAGTTCGATAAAATTCTCGCTCGAACCGTCCATAATCGGGATTTCGATGTTGTCGAGTTCGATAAAACAATTATCAACTCCAACTCCACGCAAAGCCGACAGCAGATGTTCGCAGGTTGATAATACAACGCCTTTTCGCAAAAGCGTCGTCGCGTAACTGCAATGCGAAATATATTCGGCGGAGGCGGGAATCTCGAAATTATCCAAATCCGTGCGGACGAATATATAACCCGTATTTTCGGGAGCAGGTTTCATTTCAAGCGAAACATCTACGCCCGTGTGTAAGCCGATTCCGTTTACCTTTATTGATTTTGCAAGAGTTGTTTGTTTTTGCATTTAATTTCGATAAAATGTATTGCAAAGTTTGTGCCGCTTAATAAACACAGTAAAATGCTATATATTAGTTGTTTGAACATTTTGAATTGTAGCGAATGAGCAACAGGTAAATTTAATTTGTGGCAAAACACAGACAGTTTGAGGGAAAAGAACTTCAGCCGCAGATTTTCACAGATAGACACGGATAATTTCTAGAGAACTGATGAGGAATTTTTTATCCTCTTTTAGTCTGTGTAAATCTGTGTAAATCTGTGGTTAAATAATAAAAAAAATTATAAACATTAAGAATTATGGCGATTAAAGTTGCGGGTAAAAAGCCCGTTGGTGCGAAAAAGATAAAGATTGTAAAGGACACGCAGTTCGATCTGCCGAAGAATTGGGAAGAAACTATTCACGAGGTTTTGAACTTTTTGCCGAATGAACATCGGCGTGGGATTGAGATTTTGCAGTTAGTTGATTTTATAGATGATCCGCGGTTGAAGGAAGCGAAGATCGAAACACCGGGCGATTTACCGGGATTGTATCATCCGCGGTCGCAGAACAAATCGGCTCGGATGGAGATTGCAGCGGGTGCTTTGCTGAAACCTTTCGGAAATTGGTCGGAGCGTTGGATGGCGAAAACCGGATTTAAGAGTAATCTGGCGGGACTTATATTTTCGCTCGTCGGTCAGCATTATTATTTTACGATGCAGCACTCTGTTAAAAAACAGGGTTTGGAAGCAAAAGTGAGAAAATATGCCGAAACGAATCTAAAGGACTGGAGCGAAATACAATCGGCGAACAGCTGGCGTGGAAGATTATTCAAACCCTTGCAGCCGATGATGCAAAAATGGGCAAAGTGGCTTAACAATAAAGCAGCACAGAAAAAGTAAATTATTTATCATTTATCATTTATCAATTTATGCAGATTGAGATAATACAGGCAAAGTCAGGTGCTGATGCTGCATTTGTTTCATCAATTTTGCAGGAAGCTGCTGATTGGCTAATTGCAAAAGGCGTTAAACTTTGGGAAACTGATGAGCTTTCTGTTGATAAAATATTTGAACAGGTTGAGAACGGAATGTTCTGGCTGGTAAAGATTGACGGCGGATTTGCGGGCTGCATTCGCTATCAGAATGAAGATTCGGAATACTGGGACGATGTTCCGCATACGGATTCGGCGTTCGTTCACAAAGTTGCGGTACGCCGGAGATTTGCCGGACAAAATGTTTCAGAAAATCTGATCGAATGGGCAAAACATAAGGCGAAAGCGGAGGGAAACAAATTCTTGCGGCTCGATTGTGCAAAGCGTGAAAAACTTTGTCGGCTTTATGAGAGTTTCGGGTTTGTGGTTCACAGTGAGAAAATTCGTAAACCGTATCCGGTCATCAGATACGAATTTGATTTACAAAATTTAGATTAAATATTAAAAATATAATTGTGTTAAAAGAAGCGATAGATTACTACAACGAATTACTGGAAGACGAGGAATTAACGCAGTCTTCGCTGGAGCAGCTGCAAAATAAACTGGCAGAAGCAAGATTGATTTTCGGAGGTCGGCGGCTGTCGCCTTATTTGCGTCCGCATTTTGTGATGGCAGATGATTGGACGAAAACGGTTGAAATCTGCGAAACGATTTTCGGAACGCTGCAAAAAATCAAAGATGCCGCGGTTGAATCGGATGAACTGCTGACCGAATTGGGAATCACCGAACAGGAGAAAGACCTTGTTTTAATTGATCCGAAATATAATCAAGCCGCACCGACGGCTCGGCTTGATTCTTTTTTGACCGAAGATTCTTACAGTTATGTCGAGTTAAACGGCGAAAGTCCGGCGGGAATCGCGTTTTCAGATTCGGCGAGCGAAATTTTTATGGATTTGCCGATAATGCGGAAGTTTACCGAAATTTACGAGATCGAAACCTTTAAGGGTCGTCCGAAACTGCTTGAAACTTTGCTCAAATGCTACGAGGAATATCTCGGACACGAACCCGAATCAAAACCGACGATTGCAATTATTGACTTGAAAGATTTGCCAACGGTTGAAGAATTCTTACTGTGCAAAGAGTATTTTGAAAAACAGGGTTACAAAACGATAATTTGTTCGCCCGACGAGATTTCTTTTGACGGCGATAATCTTATTTACAAAAACGAAGAAAAAATTGATCTCGTTTACAGACGCTTGTTGGTGCGTGAATATTTGCCGATTTTGAAAGAGTTTCCCGATCTGCTCGAAGCATATCGAGCTGGAAAAGTATGCGTCGCCAACAGTTTTCGCGGTTTAATTCTGCACAAAAAAGCGATGTTCGCAGTGCAGACGAACGAAAAATATGCACATCTTTTTAATGAAGATGAACTTGAAGCAATTAAAAAACATATTCCCTGGACACGAAATTTCCGCGATGAAAAAACCGAATTTTACGGTCAAGAAATTGATCTCGTCGAATGGACGCGGGCGAATTCGAGCAAATTAGTCTTAAAACCAAACGACGATTACGGCGGACACGGAATTTATATCGGTTGGATTACCGAACCGGAAGATTGGAACGCGGCAATCGAACACGCCTTAAAAGTCGGCGATTATCTCGTTCAGGAGCGTGTCAAAACCGCTAAAGAAAGTTTTCCGTATATTGATGATGACGGCAAAATTCAAATGTCGCAGTGGCTCGTTGATCTTGATCCCTTAATTTTCAACGGAAAAGTCGGCTCAGCATTTACAAGGCTTTCCGCTACGGAATTAGCAAATGTTTCATCCGGCGGCGGAATGGTTCCGACGATGATTTTGAAAGGGAAAAAGTAAAAGAGATTAGTGAAAATAAGAAAGCTACAACTAAAAAATATCGGTCCGTTCGATGACGAAACGATTGAATTTCAAGAAGGTCCGAAAGATAAAGCTGAAATTCATATTTTTACGGGTGAGAATGGAACTGGTAAGACTACGCTTCTGATGGCATTAGCTAACAGCTTTGGTCCTTTCCCCTTTGACGATTCTTTAGGTGGTAAAAGTAACTATCCGTATGTGCTTTACGAAGACTATGAAAATTATTTAAGCCCCAATTTTTTCAGCAGATGGAAATTAGGTGGTAAGTTGACAACAGTTTTTGATGAGGCATCTTATCCGACTGAAATTGAATTTCCAGCAAATTTTCAATACAAAGTTTCTCACGATGTATTTAAATATTCAAAACTTCTGGTGAACGCTAACAATTGGATTCTTAATATGAAATTTGCCGCATTTGCTTATTCAGGTTACCGGCAACTTCAATCTCGGAAAGCAGAAGCACTACACGAGCCGAATAAATTTAACCCACTAAGTCAATCTCTTAATTTTATTAAAGATTACGGCAGAGACAATCAAATAACTGTCAATCAATTAATTGCCAATAACATTTCAAAAAGTGCTATTGAAAAAAGTAGAAATAGAGATAAATCCAAAAGATTTGCAAAAGTACTATCTTCTATGGAACATGTCCTCAACGAGATAACAGGTTGGCAAATTGAATTTGATATGCAAACTGAACCAGTAAATCTTGTTACAAAAGTGAATGGAAAAGAATTAGATTTTGATGCTTTACCTGATGGTTTGCGTTCTTTGATAAGTTGGATTGCGGATTTGCTCGGGCGGGTTGATTTGTTGAAATGGGAAGATGATTTGCCGATAACCGAGAAGAATTTGATTTTATTTCTCGATGAAATAGAAGTGCAATTGCATCCCGCTTGGCAGAGGAAGGTTTTGCCCGTTGTGCAAAAATTGTTCAAAAATTCGCAGATATTTCTTTCGACGCATTCGCCGTTTGTGGTTAATTCGGTTGATGATGCTTGGGTTTATAAGTTGGAAGTTGAAGATGGCAAGGCGAGGGTTGCGGATGTTGTTAGATCGGAAGACGGTTGGAGTTATCGGTATGTTTTGAGAAATACTTTTGGAATAGATAAAGAGTTTGGGGTAGAAGTCGAGCAAACGCTAAAGGATTTTTATGAATTGAGGGATAAATTTTTATCTGCCAATGGAAATAAGCAAAAAGTTAAAAAGGACTTAATAAGAAAAGCAAAAGAATTGGCTGAACAAACCAAAGAATTGAAAACTAAAATGGACTTTGAACTTTTCCAACTTAGTGAAATGTCGGGAGAAGATTTTAGTTTATGATGAAAATGAACAGACCTCTCAAACCTGAATGGCTAAGACAAAATTTCAAGAAATGGGGAAGAAAATATAAGGAAAACAAAGAATTAAATAAAGAGTACAAGCCGGAATATAAAAAAAAGAGAGTAAATATCTTACTTCTACCTATTTTGAGGACAGCAACAAAGAAACATTGTGCATTTTGTGATGATAAAATAACGAAAGGAACCATTGAGCATTTTCGTCCAAAATCTGAATTTCCACTTTATTCTTATGTGTGGAGAAATCTATTTCCGAGTTGTAACATTTGCCAAGAGAAGAACAATAGATTTAGCAAATATTTATTGAAACCAGATAGGAAAAGTTACAGTTTTAACAAATACTTTCTATATAATTCTGCTTCAGGCGAAATTGAAGTCAATCCAAAAGCAATTGACGAAGACAAAATAAAGGCAGAAGTAACAATAGAAATATACAAATTAAACAGTCCTGAACAAATAGAATCAAGAATGGATTGTTTTGAAAATTACAGCAATAAAGGAATTGAAAGAGACAAACTTCCATATAGATTTATTTTTATAAAATGAAAATATCAGAACAAAAAACAAGACTCCGCGAATTGAGCGAAGAATATAAGCGTTTGGTTGAAAAACTCGAACTCGGCGGCGGTGCCGAGAGGATCGAGCGGACGCACGCGAAAGGCAAACTGACGGCACGTGAACGGATTGAATTATTGTTTGATAATGATTCTTTTTCGCAGGAGATCGGTTTGCTTGTTGCTTATGATGAGTATGACGGCAAAGCTCCGGCGGCAGCAGTTGTTACTTCGGTTGGGCTTGTGAACGGGCGTGAATGTGTTGTCGTGGCGAATGATGCGACGATCAAAGCCGGTGCGTGGTATCCCGAGACGATTAAGAAAATTTTGCGTTCGCAGGAAATTGCGATGCGTTGTCGTGTGCCGATAATTTATCTGGTTGATTCGGCAGGTGTTAATTTACCGTATCAGGGCGGTGTTTTTCCGGGACAATACGGGGCGGCGAGGATTTTTTATTATAATTCGATTATGCGGAAATATTTGAAAGTTCCGCAGATTTCTGCCGTGATGGGAATGTGTGTCGCGGGCGGTGCTTATTTGCCGGCATTATCGGATGTAATTTTGATGGTTGAAGGCACTTCGTTTATGGGACTCGGCGGAGCGAATTTGGTAAAGGGTGCGACCGGGCAAACGATTGATAATGAAACACTTGGCGGTGCGATGACGCATAATTCGGTTTCGGGTGTGGCACATTACCGAACGGCGAATGAGGAAGAATGTATCGAGAAAATCCGCGAATTGATTTCCGAATTGCCCAAAGAATATGAACCGAAAGTTTCGATTATTGAAGCAAAAGAGCCAAAGAACGATGCGGAAAAACTTTACGATATTTTGCCGGAAGATCATCGTCAGCCGTATGAAATGCGGGAAGTTCTAAGTTGTATAATTGACGGCGGAAAATTGGATGAATTTCAAGCCGATTATGCCAAGGAAATGATTTGCGGAACGGCACGGATTGCGGGAATTCAAGTCGGTATTATCGCCAATCATCGCGGAATGGTTACGCGGAAAGACAAACCACCGAAGTTTGGCGGTATCGTTTATACCGAATCGGCGGAAAAGACGGCGTATTTTATCGAAAACTGCAATCGCCACGGCACGCCGATTTTATTTGTGCAGGATGTTTCCGGTTTTATGGTCGGAGCGGATGCGGAACATTCGGGAATTATTCGGGCGGGAGCAAGATTTGTCGAAGCGATGGCGACAGCGACCGTGCCTAAACTTGTCTTAACGATCAATCACGCTTCCGGTGCGGGATATTATGCGATGGCTGGACAAGGTTTTGATCCTGATTTTATATTTTCACTTCCGACCGGACGGATGGGCGTAATGGAAGGCGATTCGGCGGTGCAGGCGATTTTCGGGACGATGCTTGACCGGATGAAAAAAGAAGGCATCGAACCTGATGAGGATATGCTGGCGGAGATGGAATCCGTCCGGCAAACTTACGAGAAAGAACTTGACACAAAATACGCGGCGGCAAGAGGTTTTGTCGATGCGATTGTGATTCCCGAAAATGTTCGTGAGTGCTTAAAGTTGGCTCTGCAAACGACTCTTAATACTGATAAGCCGCATCTCGGGGCTTTCGTTTTGCCTGAAAATATCTAAATACATTAAAAGTTACTGATTTTATTGAAAAATCAGTAACTTGGAAACATAAACGGATTTTTGCTGATAGCTATAACAGTCAAAAAAATTCGAGTAGATTCGTATGACATTCAAAATTAATAAATACAAATCTTTAAAGATACATAAATCAAAAAGCAAATCCTACCGAAAGCGAAACTTAAACCTGCCCAAAAAGCCGTAGTTGACGAGGAACCGAAAGTTAAAGAGTCATAATTCGGCAGTAATGTTTTAAGAACAAAATCAACTAAGCATTATTTTGGCAAGTCAATTAACCGAGACAATATTTACCAACAAGCCAAGTAGCAATGTCATTAAATAAATCCTTACAAATTGAAATAATTGATAAATGTGCGGTGATTCGATTAGTCAGACCTGAGAGAAAAAATCCGCTTTCGGTAAAGACTCTTGAAGGTCTGGACGATAGATTTGATGCGTTGGATAAAAATAAAGATACCGAAACGATAATTTTCACAGGCTCGGGAAAAACATTTGCGGCGGGGGCGGATTTGAATGAAGTTGCACAATTAGATGCAAAATCCGCAACTGCATTCGGTCTGCGTGGACAAAATTTGATGCAAAAGATTTATCGCTCAAGTAAATTAACAATCGCCGCGATAGACGGTTTTTGTATGGGCGGAGGATTGGATTTAGCTCTGTCTTGTAAAATTAGATTTGCGTCGAAACGTGCGGTGTTTGCTCATCCCGGAGCAACATTGGGAATCATTACGGGGTGGGGTGGAACGCAACTTCTGCCACGATTAATCGGTAGAAAAAATGCACTCGAAATGTTTTTGACGACGGAAAAAATAGATGCGGATAAAGCCTTGCGAATCGGTTTGATTAGTGAAATTACAGAAAATCCACTTGCCAAAGCATTGTTAAAATTTGGACAATAGTTGATATGAAAAAATATATTCTCAGTTGGATTATCGTAAAATTATTTCTCGTCGGAGTATTTTCGTGTTTTGTGTTTTCGTGTCAAACTGCCACTCGCACTCAGAAAAAAAAGCCGAAAACTTCCGAAAACGTTGCAAGTCAAGAACAAAATCGAGAACAAAAAAGAGAAACCAGCAAGCCTTATGAGGGAGATTTAAAGATTTTCGAGAATGAAGAACGGGCGAAAGATCTACAGATCGAAAAAGTTATGACTCTTTTGAAAATCAGTGAAGGAAAAACCGTTGCCGATATTGGTGCGGGAAGCGGTTGGTTTTCGGTGCTTGCAGCGAAAAAGGTCGGTCAAAACGGTAAAATTTATGCGATTGATATCAACGAAGAATCGATAAAATATATCGATGAACGAATAACTAAAGAAAATTTACCAAACATCGAAACAATTCTCGGCACACCCGTTGATCCGAAACTTCCAGCAGATGCGGTCGATGCAGCGATGATCTTAAAAACTTATCATGAAATCTCCGAACCCGTAAAACTTTTGACGAATATAAACCAATCGCTCAAGAAAGATGCACTAATCGGAATTATCGACCGCGACGGAAACGGCAAAGATCACGGTATAAAAAAAGAAGTGATAATCAAGGAATTGGAAAAGGCAGGATTTAAGCTAAAGAATACTTATGATTTCGTTAAAGACGGGATGGATTATTTCTTGATTTTCGAGAAAAATTAGGTCAAATTACTTCTCCAAAAATTTAGCGATTCCTTTTTGGCAATCCGCCGTAAGTCTTGCAATTGTGTTAACTTCCGCTCCGACCTCGAGTGCCGCATCGAAATTCATTCCATCCATCTGATATAAAAGTTTTTTCGACAAAACAACTGCGGAACGGCTGACTTTTTTGTAAACCGAAACGTAATCTGCAACATCTTTTTCAAAAGTTTCATCCTCAAAAACACGATTTATCAGACCGAAATCATATGCTTCATCGGCAGAAAAACTAAAACCTTGCGTAATAAGTTCAAAGGCGATTTTTTCCGATAGATTCCTACGCAAAATTGCTATTACCATCGCCGGAACAAAACCGATTTTAACTTCCGGATAGCCGAACATCGCCGATTCCGAAGCAAGCACGATGTCGCAAGCCGTCGCCAAACCGCATCCGCCCGCCAACGCCCGCCCGTGAACCGAAGCAATTACAGGAACTTTTACTTTCCGCATCAAAGCAAAAAGTTCCAACAAGCCTTCCGCGTCCGCCAAATTTTCCATTACGTCGCTTTCCGAAATCTTCTGCAATGCTGATAAATCCGCACCCGAACAGAAATCTTTGCCTTCGCCTCTGATAATTATCGCATTGAGATTTTCGTCCCGATTTGCTTCCCGTAAAGCATCTTTCAACGCATTGACCAGAGCATCATTCAACGCATTCCGCTTTTCGGGGCGATTTAACGACAAGGTTAAAATCGAATCATTTTTGGTGTGGATAAGTTTAGTCATTTGATTCTCTAATATCGGATTCTCTTTCGTGAAAAAATTACAAATCAATAATTTACTGGTTAAATCTGCAACAATATTTTTTGAAAACTAATTATTTTAAGTCAAACTGTTCTGCTTCATCATCGGATATTTCGACTTTCATTCTGAGCATTGCCGTCGAAAAAGTTTTCCCCTGAGCATCAGTCATTAAAGATAAAGTGCCGCCGCCGCCGAGCGATTCGTGTAACAAAAAATTCAAAGCACCGAGATTCGGCAGCTCAAATCTTTCGATGTCGCCTTTGACCATTTCGCCGAAATGTTCCTTCGCTTTTTCCGCCGTAACTTCCCGCACCAGAATCGGATAAATATTCTCATTAAAAGCGATTAATCCGACATTTGCCGTGTCGCCTTTATCGCCTGATCTGGCGTGAGCAAGCTTTGTTAATTCAACCTTCATAACTATAATTTCCTGACCTTTTTAGATACTTTTCAAACCGATAAAACCCGGCTAATACAAGCGAATGTGTGATTTCTTCGTTTTCGATTAA
>JBGTGO010000053.1:0-26641 GCA_041746675.1 Pyrinomonadaceae bacterium
TATAATTTATTTGATAAAAAACAAAATTTATTGAGAATATAATTTATGAAAAACGGTTGGGAAGCAATTATCGGAATGGAAATACACGCACAACTGGCGACGGAAACGAAAATTTTCTGCGGTTGTCGGACGAGTTTCGGGGATGAACCGAATGCAAATACGTGTCCGGTTTGTTTGGGTTTGCCGGGGGCTTTGCCGGTTTTAAATGAACAGGTTGTCAACTTCGGAGCAAAAGCGGCGTTGGCTCTGGGTTTGAATATCAACGAAACTTCGATCTTTTCGCGGAAGAATTATTTTTATCCCGACTTGCCGAAAGGTTATCAAATTTCGCAGTATGATAAGCCGTTTTCGTCGGATGGAAAGCTGACAATTATGACGGCGGAACGCGATGAGGGCGGACACGCTCGAAACTGGCAACCGATGAACATCGGGATTACGCGGATGCACTTGGAAGAAGATGCGGGAAAAAATGTTCACGAAGGTTTACCGAACACGGACAAATTTTCTTACGTTGACCTGAATCGGGCGGGAACTCCGCTGGCGGAAATCGTCACCGAACCGGATTTTCGGACTTCGTGGCAGGCGTATGATTATGTCAATCACGTTCGCCGTGTGCTGCAATGGGTTGGAGCTTCGGATGCGGATATGGAAAAGGGAAATTTACGGTGCGAGGCGAATGTTTCGGTGCGGAAAATCGGCGAAGAGAAATTTCGGGACAAGGTTGAATTGAAAAACTTGAATTCTGTCAGGTTTATGCAGAAAGCGATTGATTATGAGATCGAACGCCAAATCGCTGCTCACGAATCGGGCGAAGGTGTGCAGCAGGAAACGCGTCTGTGGGACGAGAAAAACGATAAAACCCGCGTGATGCGTTCCAAAGAGAATGCGGAAGATTACAGATATTTTCCCGAACCTGATTTGCAACCGCTGGTCGTCACGGCGGAGTTTATTGAAAAAGCAAAACACGAATTGCCCGAACTGCCCTCAGCGATGCTGGAAAGATTTCAGAGCGAATATGAATTGAGTTTTAATGACGCGTCGCAAATCGTGGCGGAAAAAGACTTGGCGGAATTCTACGAAATGACGGCGAAGGAATCGAACAATCCGAAGGCTTCGGCAAACTGGATTTTGTCAGAACTAATGAGGGAGTTAAATAACGCCGGAAAATCGGCGACGGATTCACCGATTTCGGCGACGAATATGGCGGAACTGATAAAAATCGTGGACGACGACACGATCAGCGGAAAACAAGCAAAAGAAGTTTTAATCGAAATGTTCGAGTCCGGCAAAACCGCTTCGCAAGTTGTTGAAGAAAAAGGATTGAAACAGATTTCCGATGTTGGTGAAATTGAAAAAATCATTGATGAAATTATCGCCAATAATGCCGGACAGGTCGCAGCATTTCGCGGCGGAAATCAAAAGCTGATGGGATTCTTCGTCGGGCAAGTGATGAAGGCTTCAAACGGCAAAGCAAATCCGAAAGTCGTCAATCAGGTTTTAGCGAAAAAGTTGAATGCTTAAAAATATTGGAAGTTATGCATTTAAATGCGTAATTTATAAACATATCCGCGAAAGAAAAAATTAAAAATTATGAACATTGAAAATAAAGTTGCCGTAATTACGGGCGGTACGAAAGGAATTGGAAAGGCGATTGCCGAAAGTTTGTTGAAAAACGGTGCAAAAGTGTTTATTTGTGCGAGAGATGAGTCCGAGTTAGAAAACTGCGTGAGTGAGTTATCCGAAGTTGGTAAAGTCGAAGGTAAAACTTGTGATATTCGTAACGAATCGGATGTCAAAGCAATGCTCGATGAATGCAAAAATACTTTCGGCAGATTAGATATTTTAATAAATAACGCCGGAGTCGGGTTTATCGGGAAGACGATTGAAGAAATGTCGCCGGATAAATTTCGGCAAACCTTGGAAACAAATTTATTCGGCGTTTTCTACACTTGCCACTACGCGATTCCAATAATTAAAGAAAGTGGAAACGGTGGATATATTATCAACATTTCATCGCTCGCCGGACAAAATGCTCATCCGAAAATGGCGGCTTATAATGCCTCGAAATTCGGACTTAACGGATTTACCGAAGCCTTAATGCAGGAAGTCCGTCAGGAAAATATCAAAGTCAGCTATATTTGTCCCGGTTCGGTCAACACCGAATTCGGCGACGAAAAAGTTTCAGACGAAAAGGCGTGGCAACTGCAACCGGAAGACATTGCTCAAACCGTAATGGATTTACTCAAGATGGAATCGCGGGCGTTGCCGAGCAAGGTTGAGATTCGTCCGAGTCAGCCGCCGCAAAAATAAAATTATGAAAAAAATATTTTCGATTATTTTGATAATTCAAATAGCTTGCATTTGTTTGTCTGCCCAAGTGAATGCTGATTCCGACAAAATCAATATTTTTAAGGAAAAGAATCAGAAAGTAATTGCTTTGTTCAAATCACAAAATTTCAAAGAAGCTCAAAAAGCTGCTGATGAAGCCATAAATTTAGCTCTGGAAATTTATGGCGAAAACAGCATTGAAGCTGCAACTTCATACCGAAATCTCGGCGAAGTTTTGCGAATGCGTAAGAAATACGACGAAGCAGTTGAGAACTTTGACAAGGCTTTGGCGATTTGTCAGCAAAAGCCGGAAGAAAATGTTGACAGGATAATTGATATTTTAGAAAGTAAGGGAACGGCGTTAGCATTCGATGGAAAAAACGATGAAGCTGAACAAGTTCTGACTCAGCAATTAACGGCGGTTGAGAAAAAAATCGGTAAGGAAAGTGTCGAAATTTTGCCGTATCTGAAGGCTCAGACCGATTTTTATTTATATCTCAAAAACTTTGATAAAGCCGATGAATTCTTTATCCGGCGGCGAATTATTTCGGCAAAATTGAATGACAAAGTATCGGAAACCAAAGTTGCCGACGAAACACTTTGTTATTTATATCAAAATCTCGGTACAAAAGAAGTTGCGGAAAGAGAGCGAAAAATTTCCGATGCGGTTTCAGCAGCTTTAGGCTCGGAAAATTCTGATTCCACTTCATCTAATCAAACGGGAAAAACGCTTAATGTTGGAATGCTTAACTTATACGCTTTGAATTTAGCCAAACCTGAATTATCGCAAGAATTAAGATCAGCTCGAATTGGGGGAACAGTTGTAGTTAGAGCAGTTGTTAACAAAGACGGTTCAGTTAAGAGTGCCGAGGCTTTTTGCGGACCTGAAATTTTAAGAAAATCAGGTGAGAAAGCAGCATTTCGTTCAAAATTTAAGAAAACTTTGATAAACGGTGAGTTTGTCGAAGTCCAAGGAATAATTATCTATACATTTATTTTCTAAGTTAAAACAATTCATTAATAAATAAATCTTCGTAAGTATCGCGTCTTCTAATTAAATCAACTTCACCGTTTTCGCCGATTAACACAACGGCGGGAAGTTCGCGTCCGTTATATGGAAACATTTGGGCGATTGAATATGCACCGCAGTTCAGCAAAGCCAAGACTTCGCCGACTTCGACATTTTCCGGCAGCAGACGATAATCGGGAAGTCTGTTTTGCCCTTCAATGTCGAAATATACATCGCCGCCGTCGCATAATGGTCCGGCGACTTTATAATTTAAATCGTGATTTTTGTTTGCCCTTTCCGCCGAAATTAAGTGGTAATACCATTTGTAAGTTTCCATCGAAAGCAAAATATTAAAACCCGCGTCGGTTAAAAGCCAAATATCCTTATCATCCGAAAAATGTTTTATACCTTGAACTTCAGTTTGAAGAATCGGACGACTTTTTTTGTTTCTAACTCTCGTCAAACAAACTCCCGCATCGGCAATTACGCTTCTGCCGGGTTCGATCAGCAGTTCAATATTTTCTAAAAGATGCGACGCATTTTTTGCTTCTGCGGAACTTTTGACAATGTTCCAAGCATCTTTCAAAACTTCCTGCGGTTCGAGATTTGCCGAGAAAAATTGCTTGTGTTCGCTCGAAATATCCGTGACGTTTGTTTTATCACGCAAATAATCAACCGGAAAACCACCACCGAGGTTAAGGTGCGAAAGTTTGTGTCCGGTTTCGTAATAAATTTCCAAAAGATTTTCAAACAAAGCGAGAAATGCTTGCGAATATGATTCGGATTTCGGATTTTGCGAGCCAATATGCAGATGAATTCCGCATAGATTCAGAAACTTATCATCCGGTTTCCAATGTTTGAACGCTTTCAATGCTTCATCCGGCATCATTCCGAATTTTGACGTAAGCAATGCAGTCTGTAAGCCATGCAAGGTTTCAGATTTGATTTCGGGAACAAGTCGAAGCGAAACATTTGCACGTTTTTTCAAGGATTTTGCAACTTTTTCGATCAGTTCGATCTCGAAAAATGAATCGGCTTGAATTGCGTAAATTTCCGCTTCGATTGCTTCGGAGATTTCCTTTTCGGTTTTTGATGTGCCGTTAAAAATTATTTGCTCGCCGCGAAATCCGACTCGCAAAGCCTTGAAAAGTTCGCCGCCGGAATTTACTTCCAAATCGCTTCCTGCATCTTTGACCGCACGCAGAATTCCCGAATTTGAATTCGCTTTGGCGGCATAGCAAACCTTTAATTTGCAATCAATTACATCTTCCGCCCGCTTTAACCGTTCGATATTTTGCCTGATCCGCGACTCACTAAAAACGAATAGCGGCGTGTCAAATTTTTCCGCCAATTCAACGGCTGAAACTCCATTAATTTGAAGTTGCTCATTTGTAATTTCGAGAAAATTCTCGATTTCCCAAGGTTTTTCCATTTAATCAATTTAATAATTCAAAAATTTGATGAATGTCAGTTTGTCGAATCAATCGCAAAAAAGCAATGCGGCATTTCAATGTTTACTGAATTTGAAATACTCACGAAGTTTGCCGACATCTTCCGCCGTATCAATATCAAAATCGGCTTCGGGAATTTTGATTGTTTCAACCAATTCGGGAAAATCTTCAATAATTTTTCTCGCTCCCTTATCGCCCTGAATCAACATCAATTTATCAAAAACTTTGTTCGCAAAAAGTGCGGGAACGCCGCTTGTTTTTCTATATTGTGTTGCAATTATCGGTTTATTTGTTTCCTTAAACTTTTGAATTAGTCGAATAATATGTTTTGTTTCAATCAATGGCTGGTCGCACAGCAAAACCACAATCGCTCTAAGTTTTGGGTTTTTTTTCAAGAGATTCTGCAAACCGATCTGAAGTGATGAACTCATTCCGCTCTGCCAATCATCGTTGAAGCAAATCTGCACAGGAAAGTTTTTAATGTTGTTCAAAATAATTTCAGAATTTGCCCCCAAAACGATGGAAATAAGATGATATTTAGAATCAATTGCCACTTGAATCGTTCTTGCCAGAAGTGTCTGACCATCAAATTCCATAAGCTGTTTCGGTTCACCCAAACGGCTTGATGAACCGGCAGCAAGAATTATTATTCCGATTTCATTAGTTCCTTCCATAAATCGAACCTTCCCGCTTTCGCAAATGTGAACCTTCCCGATCTTTCAAAACCGCGTTTATTTCCGCCACAATCGAAAGTGCAATCGCTTCCGGCGTGTCCGCTCCGATGTCCAAACCGACGGGTGAATAAAATTTTGCCAGTTCATTTTCGGTAAAAGTTAAACCTTCTTCTCCAAATTCCCGCAGCATATTTTCCGAACGTCTTTTCGGTCTTAATTTACCGATATACTTTGCATTTGATTTCAATAAAACTCGCAAAATATTTTTATCGTGTTCGTAATTATGCGTCATTATTACAGCAACAGAATTTTCATCAACTTCGATATTTTCCGCTGTATGCTCAGGATGCGAAATAAGAATTTCATCGGCATTTGCAAATCTTTCCTTGTTCGCAAATTTCTCACGATGGTCAATAACCTTTACACGCCAACCCAAACTTTTTGCAATTCCAGCCAGCGGAACGGCATCTGCACCTGCTCCAAAAATCGTTAAACTTACAGGCAAAGAAATATAATCAAAAAAAACTTCACCAAAACTGTAAGGTTTCGAATCGGATTTTTCCGAGATCAAAATATCTTGAGCTTTATCTGCGAATTTATCAGATATATTTTTATCAAAATCATCGTGAAAAATTGTATCTTTTGCAATCAATAAACGGCTTCCTAATTTCAAACCATTTTCAGATTTAATCAAAGTTGCGGACACTCCGTTTTGCTGTTTGTTAAAACATTGTTCGATAAAGTCCAAAAGTAAATTATCCCGAATCGGCTCTAGTAAAATCCGAATAATCCCGCGACAACCCATATTTAAACTGAAAACCGAATCTATATCCTTTGTCGTATCATAAACAAAAATCTGCGGTTCACCCGTTTCCAAAACCTGCTTTGCTCGTTCCAAAACATCCGCTTCCAGACAACCGCCCGAAACCGTGCCGAATGTATCGCCGTTTTCCAAAATCAGCATTTTCGCACCCGGCAGACGATAACTCGAACCCTGCACATCAACAACAGTTGCCAGAATCGCTTGTTCATCGGATTTTAGAGTTTTGATTTTTTTGAGTATTTCTTGAATTTCTTTCATTTAGTTTGGTAATTAGTAATAAGTAATTGGTAATAGGTTTTTGCTTCTTACCCAATTACCAATTACCTATCACCAATCACTTAGAGAAGTTTATCAGGCGTGATCGGCAAATCTCTGACTCGCTTGCCGGTTGCGTGGAAAATCGCATTTGCAATCGCGGCGGGAGCTCCGACCAAGCATAATTCGCCCATTCCTTTTGCTCCGAGCGGGTTTACTATTTTGTCTTCTTCTTCGACAAATTCAGTTTTGATGTAATGAACATCGGCGTGTGAAGGAATGTGATAATCGGCAAAATTCGTCGTCATCATTTTGCCGTAACGATGGTCAATTTCGGTGTGTTCGTGGAGAGCCATTCCGATTCCCCAGATCATTCCGCCCTGTTCTTGTGAGTGTGCGGTCAATGGATTGATGATTTTTCCGCAAGCTGTGGCTTCGACGATTTTGGTTACTTTGACGATTCCCAAATCTTCGTCAACTTTGACTTCCGCAAATTGTATGCCGTGTCCCATCGTCGTATATTTCGAGCGGTCAGCAGAAGGTGTTGCCTGATAACTTTCGACGATTTCATTCATACCGCTTTTCTTTATAAATTCGGCGATTGAAGCTGATTTTGTTGTATCGTTTTTCAAACGCAGATTGCCGTCCATCAATTCGGTTTCCTCGACTTTTCTTCCGGCAAACGGTGAATTTTCTTCCTTAATTGCCGTATCAAATAACTTTTGCTTAATCGCCATCGCCGCACCGTAAATTGCCGAGCCGACCGAAGCCGTTGTCACCGAACCGCCTTGCGAAGGGGCTTGCGGAAATTCGGTTTTGCCGAGTTCAAATTTCACTTTGTCGGCAGAAATTCCGAGATATTCGGCGGCGATGATCGTCATTGTCGTGTAAGTTCCGGGACCAATATCGGCGGTCGCACTTCTGACAAATGCCGTGCCGTCTGCCCGCAAAGTTACCGTTACGCCTGCCGGTGCTTGAAATGCTCCCCACGTTCCGATGCCGCAACCCATTCCGACGAGCCAGTTTCCTTCACGCATCGAACGGGTTTCGAGTTTGCGTTTTTCCCAACCGAACTTTTTCGCACCGACATCGAAACATTCCATCAACTTTTTACTCGAAAAAGGTTTGCCCGTTTCAGGATCGGTTTCAGCATAATTTATTCGACGCATTTCAAGCGGATCAATTTTCAATTTATACGCCAATTCATCAATCGCCGATTCAATCGCAAACGCTCCCGAAACCGCTCCCGGAGCTCGCATCCAAACGGGTGTCGGCAAATCGGTTTTTGCCAAACTATACGGCGAATCGTAATTTTCTACTTTATAAAGCGTCCGTCCGAAACCGCTTGTGCCTTCCGAAAAGTTTTCAAACGACGAAGTATTTCCGACAACTTCGTGAATAACCGACTGCAATTTACCGTCCTTGCTCGCACCCATTTTCACCTTTTGATAAGTGAACGGACGATAACCGTGTCCAGCAAACATCTGCCGTCTGGTGTAATTCACTTTAACGGGGCGATTTAATTCCTTCGCCGCCATCGCCGTGATAAACGGATAATAATTCGGCTTCAAAGCCGCTCCGAAAGCACCGCCGACAAAAAGCGAAACGACGCTGACATTGTTTACAGGAATTCCAAAACTCTGTGCCAAATGCCCGCGAACGCCGTAAACGCCCTGCGATTTATCAAAGATCATCAACTTTTCGCCTTCCCAGAAAGCAATCGCCCCGTGCATTTCCATCGGATTATGATGCTCAATCGGAATCGTATATTCGGCTTCAATTTTGACATCGGATTTATCAAGTGCCGCCTGCGGATTCCCACGCGGTTTTGCCCCATTCTGCGAAGCCGTTCTCTCCGCATTTTCCTTCGCTTCCATCGTGTCCGTCTGCGATTCAGTTTTGCTATATTCAGCCGTCACAAGATTCGCCGCATATCTCGCCTGCTCATAAGTTTCCGCCACAACGAGTGCTATCGGCTGATCGTTAAACACAATCTCCGCCGACTGCAAAGCATTGAAAGCATTACCTTTCGACTGGTTCTTCGTCGCGTTCAAATGCGTATAAATCTTCAAAACTCCGCCAGCCTTTTCCGCCGCTTTCGTGTCAATAGTTTTGATCGAACCCTTCGCAATATCGCTCGTTACAATATAACCATACGCCGCATTTTTAACAGGAAATTCCGCCACATAAGTCGCCTTCCCCGTAACCTTCGCCACGCCGTCCACACGACTCATTTCTTTTCCGATGTATCTCATAATCACTCCGTTTTTTTGTTTACACTCAAAATAAACTGAAATAGTTTAATAAAATTTTGACTTTGCTCCCTTTAAACTGGAAGGATTATTAAGGACTATTTGGATACCCAAACATCAGTCGGTAAATCCAGTTTACCAAAAGCAATAGTGGTAAAATCGCATTAATAATTAACCCGAAAATAGCGAATTTACGAGTAAATGACTTTAATCCGACTAAGCCGAGTGTCAATCCCATAAAATGACTCACCAATGGAACCACCACCATCATAAACACAACCGTTATCCATTTTTCACCTGAATTGCCATCCAGAATTCGCCCTAAAGTGTTCTGAATAAATGTGTCTAAGTAAAAAGTATTTGAAATCCATAGAGCAGCGAAAATCCAAAAACCAATGCCAATCAAAAAAGAGAATAAGCCAGATTTCGATAGAAACAATCGTTTTGGGTCATTTACAGATTTCTCTATACTCATAAAAAACTCCAAATGTGCTAATGCAACTTAATTTCATCTACTCAACGACAAACTAAATCTTCTCGCCATTCGCCGCTACTTTCAATGCCTGAACAATCCCCCGTTCGCCTAATGTAACTTTGAATTTATTATGTTCAAGCGGTTTTGCTGGTTCCATTTTTATTTTGGCGGCTCGTTCAAATAATTCTTTATGATCTTTCGCATTTAATCGCGGGCAACAATTCTTACATCAATTTATCCGGCGTTAGAGGCAAATCTCTCAAGCGTTTTCCGGTCGCGTTGAAAACCGCGTTGGCGACGGCGGCGGAAACTCCGGTGATGCCGATTTCGCCGATTCCTCTCGCACCGATTGGGGAAATGTGCGGATCGGGTTTGCCGATGAAATGAACTTCAATCGGCGGCACATCCAAGTTACACGGAACGTGATAATCAGCCAGAGTTCGCTGAACCGGATTTGCCCAGCGTTTGTCATATTGTGTTTCTTCCATCAGAGCGTGTCCGAGTCCGTAGATCACGCCGCCGATGATTTGTGATTCGGCGGTTTTGGCGTTTAAAATTCGCCCGACATCGTGGACGCTCGTAAAACGCGACACGCGAATTGTTCCTAAATCTTCGTCAACCAGAACTTCGGCAAACTGAGCTCCGAAGGAATGAAACGAATATGTGCTTGCGTCGGCATCTTCATCTTTCGGAAAATCTTCGGTTGAACAAGGTGCTTGATTTCCGCCGAGTCCGCCGCCGTTTTGCGGCAGCGAAGTTGCACAAACTTCCATCATTTCCTTATTGTTTCGTTTGAGGATCGCCGTGTAATCGTCGCTCATTGATTTGTCATTTTTGACGAAAAACTTGGCATCGGCAAAATCAACTTCGCCCGGATTTCTACCGTTTAATTTTGATTTTCCATCTTTTAAAGCCAACGTCATCAAATCTTTTTTGAGCATTTCGCCAGCCGCCAAAACTGCCGAAGTAACGCTGACGGCTGTTGTCGAACCGCCGGAAACAGGTGCGGGCGGAAAACTTGAATCGCCCAATTCAACGGACACATTTTCAACCGGAACGCCGAGAGCGTCGGCAACGGTTTGTGCCATAATCGTATAAGTTCCCGTGCCGATGTCCTGCGTCGCACTCAAAACTTTGACCTGTCCGTTGGCAAAAATCTGAACCTTTGCCGAAGCGGTCGAACGAATTGCCGGATAAGTTGCCGTCGCCATTCCGTAGCCGACAAGTTGTCTGCCGCGACGCATTTGACGCGGCTGCATTTTGCGTTCCGACCAACCGAACTTTTCCGCACCGAGCGTGTAGCATTCATTGAGATTTTCAAGCGAAAAAGGTTTTTTGCTCAACGGATCAACTGCCGTGTGATTCATCGAACGCAATTTGAGCGGATCAATTTTGAGTTCGTAAGCAAGTTCGTCCATCGCCGATTCGAGTGCAAAAGTTCCCGGAGTTTCGCCCGGAGCCCGCATAAATGTCGGTGAATTTATCGTAAAATTTGCAATCTTATAAGTAATTTCCCGCATCGGTGCGTCATATAAAACCTTTGTTTGCTTGCCGCTTTCTTCAAAATAATTGGAATATGATTTATAAGAACCCGTTTCGTGCCGAATCGCCGTCAGCTTTCCTTTTTTGTCGGAGGCAAGTGCGACTTTTTGAATAGTTTCAGGTCGTCGTCCGACATTCGTGACCATCATTTGTCTGGTCAAAACGAGTTTTACAGGACGTTCAATTTTCTTTGCCGCCATTGCCGAAAGAAAAATATGTCCCCATTGTCCGCCCTTGCAGCCGAAACCGCCGCCGACAAACGGCGAGATGACCTGCACATTTTCAGGATTCAAGCCGAAAAAATAAGCCGTCACGCCCTGCACGCCTTTAACACCTTGCGTCGCGTCAAACAGCATCAATTTGTCCGTTCCGTTCCACATCGCAACCGTCGCGTGCGGCTCCATCGGATGATGATTTTCGGTGTGCGTCGTGTAAGTTTGCTCGATTTTTACGGGCGACGAAGCGATCACGCTCGCCGCTTTTCCCGAATTTATCTGCACATCCTGTCCCTGCGACTTCTGCGGTCTTTCGGCATTGATCAACTCTTTTTCCAGATCAATCGCCACCGGTAATTTTGCGTAATTTACCTTGACGAGTTCGGCGGCAGTTCTCGCCTGCTCGTAAGTTTCGGCAACGGCAACGGCGATATATTGCCCGAAATATCGAACCTTATTATCCTGCAAAGGCGAAAACATCTCGCCCGGCAAACCGCCCGTTTTTCTCAACTCCTGCGGATCGGCAACCTTCAAACGCGGTGCGTTTTCGTGCGTCATAATCATCAGAACGCCGCCCGCCTTTTCCGCTTCGCTCGTGTCAAAAGATTTTATCGTCCCGTGTCCAATCGTCGAACGAATCGGAAACGCATAAGCCATTCTCGTCTGATTAAACTCCGCCGCATATTTCGCCGCACCCGTAACCTTTAACCTCGCATCTTTCCGATCAATCGGTTTGCCGATAACATCTGTTTTCATCTTTTTATTTCCCCTTGTTTGTCAATTACTTTGCGTTTTAGAAGTATAAGTATTTTTGAATTGATATTTTGCTGGTAACTTCTTAATTTTACGCCCGAAATTATGATTACCCATCATCACAAATAGCTTCTACCGGACAAATATTCATTGCACTTATACATTGTTGTTCTTCTTCGGGTGTTGTCGGTTGTTTGCAAACATAGGCTGCATATTCTTCATCCATTTTGAAATTATTTGGTGCTTCTTCTACACAACATTCGTGGTCAAGACAAACATCAAAATCAACATAATATTTGCCTTCAACATTTAATGGATGTTTATTTATTTGTTCCATATTAAATTTCGTTTTCAGTCGGTGAAAATGACTGGTCTTAATATCAAAACATTTGAACTTTTATGTTCATAATTTTGAATCTTGAATCTTCTTACGCTTTATCTCCATTCATCGCCATTTTCAGCGTCCGCACAATCGCCCGTTTGCCGAGTTCGACTTTGAATTTGTTATGCTCGAAGGGTTTGGCACGTTCCATTTCCATCATTGCGGCTCGTTCAAATAATTTCTCGTCCGCTTTTTTGCCCATCAATTCTTTTTCGGCGATCAACGCCCGCCAGGGTTTGTGTGCGACTCCGCCCATTGCGATTCTTGCACCGCGAATCGTGTCGCCGTCCATTTCCAGACCTGCGGCGACGGAAACCAATGCAAACGCATAACTTGCACGATCTCGAACCTTCAAATAATAAGATTTATTGGCAAATTTATTTTTCGGGATTTCGATGGAAGTTATCAATTCGCCGTGTTTCAAATTATTGTCTTTCTCGGGCGAATCTCCCGGCAAACGGTGATAATCATTAAACGGAATATCGCGTGTTTTGCCCGTTTCATCCTGAACTTTGACAACTGCGTCCAACGCGACCAAACCGACGCACATATCCGATGGATGCGTGGCGATACATTTTTCCGACCAGCCGAAAATCGCGTGCATCCGGTTCAAACCTTCCAACGCACCGCAACCCGTTCCCGGTTCGCGTTTGTTGCAGGGCATTGCCGTATCGTAAAAATAGACGCATCTGGTTCGCTGATTCAAATTCCCGCCGTTCGTCGCCATATTGCGGATTTGTGCCGAAGCTCCGGCGAGAATCGCCTGCGTCAAAAGCGGAAAATTCTGCTTAATTAACGGATGATTCGCCGTGTCTTTATTTTTTGCCAAAGCACCGATGGAAATCATATTTCCGCTCGATTTTATCTGCTTCAAACTCAAATTATTGACATCAACCAACGCATCGGGACGCTCGACATCTTCCTTCATCAAGTCAATCAAATTCGTGCCGCCCGCAAGGTATTTTGCAGATTTATTTGCCGTCACCATTTTTGCGGCATCTTCCGCTTTCGTCGCTCGTTCGTATTTAAACGGTCTCATTTTTCGCGTCCTCCTGTTTGTTGTTTTCGGCTAAATTGCTGTCGTTTGGGTTGGCAAAATTCCAGGTCGCCGCCGTTTCCTCGCCGCGATGGACTTCTTTAATCGCTTTAACGATGTTCGGATAAGCACCGCAACGGCAAAGATTTCCCGCCATCCGTTCACGAATTTCATCATCGGAAAGCGTCAACGAACGCGATTTTGCCGTAATGTTTTCCGTTACATAACTGACTTCGCCCTTTTTCGCTTCGTCTAACAAAGCAACCGACGAACAAATTTGCCCCGAAGTGCAGTAACCGCACTGGAAACCGTCATATTTGATAAACGCTTCCTGCATCGGATGAAGTTTTTCGCCGTTGGCAATTCCTTCAATCGTCGTGATTTCCTTTCCTTCGCAAGTTGCCACCAAAGTCAGACACGAAAGGACTCTTTCGCCGTCAACAATCGTCGTGCAGGCACCGCATTGTCCGTGGTCGCAGCCTTTTTTGGAACCCGTTAAACCGAGTCTTTCCCGCAAAGCATCAAGCAGAGTCATCCGCGAATCAACATTGAGCGATTTCTTGTCGCCGTTGATCTTCATCATAACTTTTACGGCATTTTCAATCGCATCCGCTTTCGGCGAAACGACTTCAAAACCGCCGCCTTCCGCCGCGAACATTTCCTGATTTGCCAGAACCTGCATCGCCAACATCCCAAAACCCGCCGCTCCGATCTGCCCTAAAAACTTCCGCCGCGAATCGCCGTGAAGTCCGAGTTCATCCAGTAATCTTTCCTCATCTTCAGTCAACTCTTCAGCAACGAACATTTCGTCCTGATGTGTGATGACATCGTAGGATGCCAGTCCTTCGTTCAATTCCTTCATTTATTATTCTCCTTGATCTGTGTCCGAACCACCGAGTAGATTTGAATATTTCAGAACTTGAATAACGCGTCCGAAATAAATCAATTTGTTAGTCTTTAAATTATAACCTTTTATTACTGTCTGCTTCAAGACTCATTATTTTGATAGGCAAATTAAGCGATGAAATATTATATTTTGGTAACGTGTCAAAACTTTCAGGAAATTCAAGCAATCATTAAATTATCGGAGCATTTTCGAGTTTGTCTATATTAAAGTATGATTGGACTGAGAAAATTACGATTTACATTTTATTGAAAATATTATCTCAAGAGGTTCATAAAAAATGTTTAAAAATGTCAGATTTATCGGAGTGTTTGTTCTGTCGGCATTTCTCAGCGGCTGTGCTTCGTCGTGCGGAAACGCGTTTATTGAAACGGATTCTAATTTAGAAGCCAATAAAAACGTGCGGGTGATCGTTCCGAAAAAGGCGGATAACGTAAATCTTCAAACCAATTCGGGCAGCGACGGCAAAGCAGTTCCGTATCCGGGATTGGAAAATTCCAACGGAGAAGTGCCGAATGTGGCAAATACCAATATCAGAAAAATTGACGAAAAGGATATAAAAGAAATTGTGCCGACGACAAAAATGGCTGACAATTCCGAAATGTCGGTTCGCAGTGTCGGAGCAGATTTTGTCGAAACAAGAAAATTTGCGAATGATCCGCAGTTGGATAAAGTTGAACGAATCATTAACGGAACAGCCTCGAAGTTCAAGGTTTATTTAAAGAACGGCAAAACTTTTGAACTGACCGAAGAAAAACTCAAAGATTATAAAACTCTCTCGGCGGCAATGATTCTGGCGGCGGTCGGCGTTAAATCCGAAGCAGGTATCAATCGCATCGGACGCAATAAAGAAGGGAATTAATTGATAGAAAAGCGTAATTGCGGAAGGAGTTCAAGATGGATAAAATCAGCATAATCTGTCCGTGCTGCGACACGATTTTAACGGTTGACGCTCAATCGGGTGCGATTATTTCGCACGAGGAAAAGGCGAAAAAACTGACATCATTTGAAGATTTGCAGAGCGATTTGAATAAGAAAAAGGAACTTCGTGAGCAGATTTTTTCGCAGGAACAACAAGCACAGAAAGATCGTCAACGGATTTTGCAGGAGAAATTCGACGAAGCATTTAAAAAAGCGGATACGGATTCGGATGAACCTTTCAGGAATCCGCTTGATTTTGATTAAATGTTGAGTTTGAATAAGCCAATGAACAACCGCATCGCACATTTTTGTCAGAAATGCCGGACGGCAAATGAACCCGGCGAAGCGAGTTGCCGTAAGTGCGGAACACGGCTGATGATCGTTACTTTTCCCCCGAATTTACGCCACGAGATTGAGGAAATTTCGCCGTCTTATTACGAAGATCATTTGCTTGAACGAGTTTCGCTGCTCGAATTTCGGCTTAAACAGTTATCGGAACAATTAGCGATGGCGTATGAATTTATTTCGCGGCAATCGGAATTTTTTGAGAAAGATCATTTATCAATCGCGGCATTTACCGAAGCTGTTCTGAATGTCGAACCGAATTTATCCGAAAAACTTGCCGCTGAATTTGCTCTTACTTACAACCAAAAAACAAATGAAATTAAAATCGAAACAAAACAACAGAAGATTCTGCAGGAAATTCTCTTAAATCACGAAAACCCGAACGCCGAACTTTTTACACATCTCGTCAAGGAAGGCATCAAGCTTTTAGAGCAGAACGAGGAAAAACAAGCCTTTCGTACACTCGAAAGAGCTTCGTTGCTTTCAACCGAAAACATTGCGTTGCAGCTTTTTATCGCCGAAAAACTTTTTCGGCTTGATAAATTCGATGCGGCGAAAGTTTATCTGGAAAAAATTTATGACATATCTCCGCAAAATCTGACCGCTCTGCTTCTGCTCGGTGCAGTTTATGCAAATGATTTCGAGGCGGAAAAAGCCCGCAAAATGTTAAGCGTCTTGGCGGGTCTTCCGAAAAGTCGGGTCTGTGCAAATTATATTTGGGGAATGCTTTCGGCATTTGAGGAAAACTGGAACGAGGCAATCGCGGCATTTCGGGAATGTCTGGAACTTTCCGAATCGCCTGAAATAAATTATCTGATCGGAGCGGCTTACTTTGAAAACCAGAATTTCCCGCAAGCCTTGGAACTTCTGGAATTGGCGGTTCTGGAAGATGCAAAATTTGCCGATGCTTGGTTTCTGATCTATGTCATATACGAAAATCTGGACAAGCCGACCAAAGCGGAAAATGCACATCAGATGGCGTTTATGTCAAAAGAAGCGGGAGCTATGAGCCTGAAATTTATGCGAAAAAACGACTCTGCAAAAATCGACGTGGCAATTCCGTTTCTGCATCTGAAATCGCCCGAAAAACGTCTTTTAACCAATGGTTCACTACGGATGACGAAGTTTTTCAAGCAGCTTGTTTTCGATTCGATTGATTAAAAGTCTTTTTTAAAATTTATGAACTCAAAAAAAGCATTCGACAACAAAAAGGAAAAAATCATCGTTGCCCTGGATGTGGCGACGGCGGATGAAGCCCGAAAATATATTGCTGAACTAAGCGGTGAGGTCGGTGCGTTCAAAATCGGTCTGCAACTTTTTACTTCCGCCGGGGCATCTTTTGTAAGGGAAGTCGTTGGTGCAGGCAATAAGGTTTTTCTTGATTTGAAGTTTCACGATATTCCGAATACGGTCGCAAAAGCAGCGGTTGAAGCGGCTCGTCTGGGTGTTTGGATGTTTGATATTCACGCGAGCGGAGGCGGCGAGATGATGCGGCGAGTCGTTTCTGATGTTTCTGAAGTATGCGAAAAAGAAAATCTGCGAAAACCGAAAATTATCGGCATTACGGTTTTGACAAGTTCCGACCGCGAAACCTTGCGGGAAACCGGAATCGAGCAGGAAATTGATTCGCAAGTTGTAAATTTAGCGAAACTTACGGCAAAATGTGGTTTGGACGGAGTTGTTGCTTCACCTTTGGAAACTAAATTGATCCGACAAAATGTGGAGAATCAAGAATTTTTGGTAATTACGCCGGGAATTCGTCCAAGTTTTGCAACGAATGACGATCAGAAGCGTGTAATGACACCGGGCGAAGCAATTGCTGACGGTTCGGATTATTTAGTGATCGGGCGACCGATTTTACAGGCGAAAAATAAAGCGGAAGCGGTTCAAAGAATTTTGGAAGAAATTTAAGCTACAGAGATTTTAGAGCAAAACAGGGTTTTTTTTATGAACTTAGAAATAAAGAATCTGTTAACCCCGATTCATATATGAAAATTTTCCATAAACTAAAAATATTTTTTTTATTTGTTTCCATAACTCTGTTTATCAGCGGTGCGGTTCTTTCGTTTTCAAGTTCCGCTCAAACGAAAACAATTCTCCGGGTCGGCGAACGCCTAACCTACAATATTTCCTTCGCGAAATTCGACAATGCTGCTTACGCCGAGATTTATGTTGTTTCGAACGGCAAATTGTCGGATAAAAGTGCCTACGAATTATCGGCAAAACTCAAATCGAGCGGACTTGTAAGTGCGGCTTTTTATTTGCTCGATGAAACCCGCTCAACTTTTATCGCGGCTGATACGGGTTTGCCGCTCTACGTTCGGCATACGACTCGTACCAGCGGTTTACCGAAAGAAACCATATTCAATTTTATCAATTCACCGACGACGAATTTCGATCTGCTGTCGCTCATCTATAAAGTTCGTGAAACGGGCGGTGCGGGAACTTTCGCGGTGCAGGAGAACGGCAAAAATTATAATTTTGATTTTACCGCAACCGGCGGGGAAGTTTTCAAAGCTATCGGCACCGACTTTGAAACGACGATCTCGACCGTTCAGAGTGCATATCTGACTGATCTCGGCATTACCGAATTTCGCATCAACTTTACCAATGACGACCGAAAAATCCCGGTGCAGATTCGTTTCAAAACAGCAAAGGGAAATTTCAATGCACGAATTGCGAGTATTCAAAATCTGGAACCCGCACTTGATCCCGAACTAACACCGACCCCGATTCCGGTCGTTACGCCCGTCAGAACACCGACCCCCGAACCAACTCCGCCGCCGTATATCGAAAATCTACCGCTGACCGACGAACTGGCGTTCGAACTCGGTGAAGTGCTGATTTATCAGGTTTCTAACCAAGGTAATCAGGTCGCCACGATTACACTGCAAGCAAGGGAACGAAATTTGTTCAGGAATGAAGATAGTCTGTTGTTAACCGCTAAAGTTACCGGAATCGAGCAGGGCAAGTCGCCGTTTTTACTTAACGACGGCATTGAGGGAAGAGTTGACCCGTTGACTCTGACACCGACTAATATAGATTTGAAATTTAGCGGTTTGTTCAGTTCGTACAATCAATCAACAGTATTCGACAGCGAAAAAGGATTCGCTTTAGTCGGCGGCGGAACAAAACAAATTGAAATTCCCGTCGGCACACACAGCATTATGTCTCTCGCGTATGCCGTCCGCTCGTTCAATCTGAAGCCGAGTTTAGACCCAACAAATCCGGTTAATGACACGCGAGTTGCAGTATTGTTCGGTGATGACACCTATGTTTTGACTCTGCGACCGCAGACCGCCGAGATCATAAACCTCAAAGGTGAGAAGGTCGGGGCTCAACTAATTACGATCAAAACCGGAAATCCGACGGCGGATGCTTTGAACATACGTCTGTGGCTCGGCAACGATTCAAAACGTCTGCCGCTCAGATTGATGATCGGAAATTATCAGGCGGATTTGATTGATTTTAATCCGCCGCCACTCAAGTAGTTTACCAAATATCCTTTATACAAAAACTGGAAATACCGCCTTGTTAACTCATTATCAATTCCTGATTGTGCCGTGACCTCCTGTCAATAATCCCCGCCACATAATCGAAAATCGAGATGAATCAAAGATAAAAGTTAATTTTCCTCGAATTTATTAGGCAAATTTCGGTTCGTCTAACCCGGCGGGACAATAATCGGCACGATCGGCACAAAACGCACAAACTATTTTGCAATACTGCCGGCAAATCAACTTTCACCGCAACCGATTCCATTTACAGGAGTAAGAGTGAAATAGTTTAGCAGCACAAACATAAAAAAGGATGAGAAATTAATGTCTCATCCTTTTTTATTCGATTATTTAAGGAAACGAGTTACGAGTGAGGTGACGGCAGCCCTTTCGTGGAGAAAGTGGACTATAAAAATTCGTAACCCGTTTTCCAAAGTCCGAAAGTCAAAACTTTCCAGACTTAACCAGCCCGACGCATCGGAGCATCGGAAACTTGATTTTGTTGTAAATCCTGCAAATGCTGAATCAAAATGGAAGCCGCCCGTTTTGATAATTCATCGGTTCGGCAACTCATAACTTGATTCGATTCTTCATCCGCATCAATTCCGATCTCGCGTGAAATCGCCCGAATCATTCCTAGTTGTTTCGCTGTAACTAAATCCGATAAAGATTTTGCAATCGGATTTGCCGGAAAACCACTTTCGTTATTATTTGCCTGAACCGGAACAACCGCACCTTCGCGTTCAATAGTGTCGGATTCTTGTTTGTATAATTCTCTCGCAATTCCGAATTTTACCGCCGCCCGTTTTAGTGCGTCGTGTTCGGCTTTTTTGATTCCCATTTCGGACTCAGCTTTTCCCGTGCCGATGCCTTCGCGGACAATTCCGTCAATTGTCAGTGCAACCGTTACAGTAATTATTTCGCCGATCTGCCGTATATCTTTGACCGAGTGCATCCAGTTCGGAGTTGTTTCATCCAAAATATCTGCAACCGTGTGCCATTCGACATAATCAACCATTTGCACTTCGCCGTTGCGATTCGTCCAACCTTGTCTTTGTTTAACCAAACTCGGATTCAAATCTTTTCGCAAAGCCTTGAGTTTCGTCGGAAAATCCAAAACATTGTTTGAATTCTCAACTTCAACTTCCTGAGTAGCGTCAGCCATATTCTCAAATCTCTCCGCTTCTTCAGCCGTGATAAACGGCATTTCCTTTAAATTATTCTGTGTCATTTTATTTTTACCTCGTTTTGTGTTCGCAAGTGATTTCGATTCGAGATTTTGTTTCGCCGCAGTTTGTCCAACAACCGCAACCGCCTCTCGAACTTCATCAGCCTTCTGTTCGCTACGCTTGGACTCTGTGCGTAACTCAGTAGCGTTTTCGTCTTTTGTGTTTTTTAAATTTGAAACAGTAATTTCCGTTTCAGCCTTCACAGGCTTATTTTTCTTGGTAACGGATTCGGTATTTTGCTCAACGAGTGCAAATTTTACTGCTAAAATATGCTCGCAGCGAAAATTTGAATCCCCAATAACAGCTTCTTCAAATTCCAAACAATTACAGCGAATTTTCCCAATATCATCTCGCTTAACTTCATAAGAAGTCTGCCGACCACGCAGGGAAGGAGTCGAAACGCTGAATCTATCGCCTTCACGATTGACTAAACCCATCGCCGAAATTGATTTCGCTCGTTTCGTTCTTTTTTCCGTTTCGTTAATTGTATCTAACTTGACTGTCATCTTTCTACCTCTCTTTCCAAGTAACTTTGTAAAATCATTGATACTTAAAAAATCAATAAAACAAACAAATGTTTCATCTGTGAAACATCGTATCAAATAATTTTATTTGTTGCAAGCGTGAAACGCGGTGTTGCAATTAAAATTTTATTGTGATAACTTGTTTTATAGATGGCACAAGTGAATTCTTAACCGATAGACACTTGCACTAGAGTCTGTAACAAAAAGTGGAGAAAATTATTATGGCAAATAAATCAAAAAATGATGGCTTGATCAGTACAATCGAACTCGGACGTGCGATCAAACGCCGTCGTGAAGAATTAAAACTCAGCTTGCGTGACGTAGCGGACAAAACACAGGTTTCCGCATCAACACTTTCACGCATTGAAAACGGAACAGGGAAGCCTGATGCCGATAACATCGCACGTTTAACCGATTGGCTTGATATGCCGATTGACCGCGTGATGCGTAAAAAAAGCAATTCGGACGATGTCGAAGCGGTCGTGTATTATCCGCACGAAGCGACACCCGAAATCGTCGAAGCACATCTTCGTGCCGACAAGAACCTTTCCGAAGACACGGCAAAAGCTCTCTCAGAACTTTTCCGCGTGGCTTATTCGCAATTTAGCGATCCGAAAAACAAGAAGTAATTTTGCAGAGTAATTAAGGGCAGAAGTTTTGTCTGAAGGAGAGATTCAAAGAAAATGGAAGCAACTTCTAGTTTAATAAAAGCAAGAATTAACGAAACTTCAAACTTCGCAACTGACACAACCTTCGTCCTATTTTTTCTGGCGGTAGATTTAGGACAAAATTTAAGCATTGTCGCATTTGATACGGTATTTTTGGGCATCACACTCCTGGCAGTTGCGGTGTTGCCGTATTTCATACAACCGGACGAGAAACCCGAATTCGGAAATTGGTTGCTCGGTAGGAGTCTGATCGTAACTTTCGCGGTAATGTCAGGCTTGATGTTTAAACAAATGCTCGGCGTGCTTCTGCCTGAATCGTTTCGTTATCTGCCGTTTTCACTTTTAATCGTCACGGCAATGCTCAGTTGCTACGTCCAATTTTACAGCTTTTTCAAACTTCGTTCATCAAATTAGGCAAAAGGCGATTTACGGAAGATGAAGCAAAATCTGCATTCGTGTTATTACGAATGCAGATTTTTTTGATTGATTTGATGTTATAACTATTGTTATAATTTCGCAGAGGTTATATGAATGACAAATAAATTAAAAGTTACGACAATCGGCAATTCTACAGGCGTAATAATTCCAAAAGAAATCCTGGAAAAACTCCGCATTTCCAAAGGCGATACGCTTTTTGCAGTTGAAACAAAAAACGGTGTCGAACTAACTCCGTATAATCCCGAATTCGCTGAACAATTAGAAATCGCCGAAAAAGTTATGCGTGAAGACAGGGATGTTTTGAAAAAACTTGCGGAGTAATGAAAAATGTCTGAAATTAAATGGATTTTAGAAGAAGCAGCTTACGCAATTCATCAAAGACAAATTGCCGAACACGGCGGAATAAACGGTATTCGGGATGAAAATTTATTGTCGTCCGCACTTGCCCGTCCGCAAAATTTGAAAGCATACATTGAAAATGTAGAAATATCTCAACTCGCCGCATCTTACGCTTTCGGCATCGCCAAAAATCATCCTTTTTTAGACGGAAATAAACGCACCGCTTATGTCGTGATGCGAACATTTTTACTTTTAAATAGTTTTGATATTGAGGCTGCTCAAGAAGAAAAATACTTAACTTTTTTGAAACTTGCAGAAGGAACTTTGAGCGAAGATGAATTATTTGAGTGGATAAAAGAAAGGAGTAAAAAATTGTAAAATTCCATACTCCTTTAAAACTAAACCATAACAGTTTCTTTCACGGGAAACATCAGTTCACGCAAGGCTTTCACTTGATCGTATAATTCCAAATACTGATTCGGCAACATTGCTTGAGCTCCATCACAGAGTGCTTCTTCGGGGCAGGGATGAACTTCGATAATCACGCCGTCCGCACCGACTGCAACACCGGCTTTGGTCATCGGAGCGACCATATAATTTCTGCCGGTTGCGTGAGACGGATCAACGATTATCGGTAAATGCGTCAATTTGTGAACTGCCGGAACGATTGATAGATCCAAAGTGTTTCGGGCGTGAGTTCCGAAAGTTCTGATGCCGCGTTCGCACAGAATCACGTCATAATTTCCTTCCGCCATAATGTATTCGGCGGCAAGCAAAAATTCATCCAAGGTTGCCGACATTCCACGTTTTAGCAAAACAGGTTTGCGGGTTTTCCCGACATATTTCAAAAGCGAAAAATTCTGCATATTTCTCGCACCGATTTGGATGCAATCGCCGTATTTTTCAACTAAATCAACGCCGTGTTCGTCCATCGCTTCGGTGACGATATTCAAACCGAATTGCTCCCGAACTTGTGCCAGAATCTTTAAGCCATCTTCACCTTTCCCTTGAAAAGCATAAGGCGAAGTGCGTGGCTTAAACGCTCCGCCGCGAAAGAACTTTGCACCACTTTTCGCCACAATCTCAGCAGCTTCAAAAACTTGTTTTTCACTTTCAACCGCACAAGGTCCGGCAATCATTGCCAATTCATTGCCGCCAATTGTCGCATTTCCAACTTTGATCACAGATTTTTCGGGACGCAAAGCTTTGGAAATTAATTTATAAGGTTTTGTAACCCGAATAGCTTCGGCAACGCCTGATAAATTTTCGAAATGCGTGCGGTCAACCGCACCGTCATTGCCGGTAATTCCGATTGCCGTCCGAGCCGCACCCGGCATTGCGTGCGGGCGAAACCCCAATTTTTCGATCACTTCATTGACGCGATCAATATCATTTTGAGTCGCGTCTTGTTTCATTACAATTAACATAAATTTTTATAATTTTTTATAAATTCAAACCAAATACACTATTTATTTCAATAAACTTTTGCAAATAACGATTGAAAATAAGCATTTTGCAAATTTAACAAACCTAATCATTATTCAACTTTTCATAATTGAAGAAATTTAACCACAGATAAATACTGATAAACACTAGATGATAAAAGAATTAAAAAAATATCTTTCTTAAATCATAAAAAAAATCTCGTGTTAATCTGTGCAAACGCAATCGCGGGATGGTTAAACTTCTTCTTTCCATAACTCAAAATTCATACAAATTAAACAAGTGCAATTAGCTTGCCAGCAAACCGCCGACAAATTCGCCAACATTCTCGACAACTTCATTTTTGCCCGATTTCTCGATCACCGAAACAATCGCTGATCCGACAACCGCCGCGTCCGCATATTCTAAAACTTCTGCAACGTGTTCATTCGTCGAAACCCCAAAACCAACAGCAATCGGCAAATCGGTAACTTTTCTCGCTCGTTCAACCAATTTCTGTGCTTCATTGCTCAAATCATTTCGTGTTCCCGTAACACCCGCACGCGAAATTGCATAAACAAAACCTCTCGCCGCCGATGTTATTTTTGCCAATCTTTCATCGTTTGTCGTCGGAGCGAGCAAAGAAATCATATCAATTTCCGCTTGTGCAAAATTGTCCGACATCTCAATAAATTCATCGCCGATAATATCCGTTATTAAAAATCCATCAACGCCCGATTCTTTTGCTTCAACCCGCAATTTATCAATTCCGAATTGGATAAACGGATTTAAATAACCAAACAAAACAATCGGTACATCAGTTTTTTTGCGAACTTGCCGGACAACATCAAAAATCTTAGCAATCGTTATCTCGCCATTTTCCAAAGCCCTCTGAGCCGAAAGCTGAATTATCGGACCATCCGCCATCGGATCGGTAAAGGGAACTCCGAGTTCAATAACGGTTGAGTCGAGTTCCGCCAATTTCAAAATCAACTCGTAAGTCGTTTCCAAATCAGGATCGCCCGCCGTGATAAATGGAATAAAACCTTTTTTATTCTCATTTTTTATTTGCTCAAATTTTTCAGCAATTTTGCTCATAAATAAGTTGTGTAACTAACAAATTCACTCTTAGTCGTTGAAAACGACGATATATTTGTAGCCCACGGTGCAAACCGTGGGGAAAGTGAAAGATGATGACAAAGCCATTGAAAATGGCGATATATAAAATTGTATGTCGTGGTTTTCAACCACTCAAAATAATTGTTGCAATCATTCCCACGGTTTGCACCGTGGGCTACAATTATGTCGCTATCTTCGATAGCTGATTAAATTAAATCTTTATCTTTCAACTTTTCCAATTCATCCGCCACCGTATTTACATCCTTATCACCACGCCCCGATAAATTTACTATCAAAATTTCATCCTTCGACATTTCCTTCGCCAATTTCATCGCGTGTGCAATTCCGTGCGAAGTTTCCAAAGCGGGAATAATCCCCGTAACTTGCGATAAAGTCTGAAATGCTTCCAACGCTTCATCGTCGGTTGCCGAAGCATATTCAACTCGTCCGATGTCGTGCAGATAAGCGTGTTCGGGACCAATCGAAGCATAATCCAAACCTGCCGAGATAGAATGTGTCAAAGAAATTTGCCCGTGCGTATCTTGCAGCAAATAACTTTTCGTCCCTTGCAAAACACCGACTTTCATTCCGCTTGATTCATTAAAACGTGCCGCGTGTTCGCCAAGTTTATTACTTTTTCCGCCTGCTTCAACGCCGACCATTCGCACCGATTCATCCTGCAAAAATGGATAAAACAAACCGATAGAATTTGAACCGCCGCCAACACAAGCAACTAAACAATCGGGAAGTCTGCCTTCCATTTCAAGAATTTGCTCTCTCGCTTCCTTACCGATTACGCTTTGAAAATCTCTGACCATCAACGGATAAGGATGCGGTCCCAATGCCGAACCGAGCAGATAATGTGTCGTTTCAACATTCGTTACCCAATCCCGCAAAGCCTCATTTATCGCGTCTTTCAGCGTTTTAGAACCCGCATCAACGCCGCGAACTTCCGCTCCCAAAAGTTCCATCCGAAAAACATTGAGCGATTGCCGCCGCATATCTTCCGTTCCCATATAAATCACGCATTCAAACCCGAACAAAGCACAAACCGTCGCCGTCGCAACCCCGTGTTGCCCGGCACCCGTTTCGGCAATGATCCGTTTTTTAGACATTTTCCGAGCCAGCAAAATCTGCCCGATAGCATTATTTATCTTATGCGAACCCGTATGCCCCAAATCCTCACGCTTCAAATAAATCTTCGCACCGCCCAACTCCTCACTCAAACGCTTCGCATAAAAAAGCGGAGTCGGACGACCCGAAAAATCCTTCAACAACTGCTCAAATTCCGCCCGAAACTCCGCCGTCTCCCGCACGGCAAAATAAGCATCGGTCAATTCTTCCAACGGCGAAACAAGCGTCTCCGGCACAAACCGCCCGCCATATTCACCCCAATATCCATTTTCATTTGGTTCAAAATTATTCATTTATTTAACTTTCATAAACTGTCTTAAATATTTCAGGTTTGTAGAGAACATTTTTTCTAAAATAGAAACAGGTAATTTTTTTGATCCGCCTAACTCAATCAAAATACATAACTCAATCATAAGTAACAATCTGTTTTCTCTAATTGCCCAATTGTCATTTTCTTTAATGGCATTTCGTAAACTATCTTCTCTATCAGTAACGAATAATCCATCTAAACGAGTTTTTACAAAACCAGCATTGGTAATTCGATTAATACAATTCTTAGCTTCATCAAATTTTGACTTTTTTCGATAAATTCTAGCTTGTAATGCCAAACTGTGTTCAATCCAAGTCCACAAATTAAAATTACCCGCAAATTGAAACTTTGCTAAAAATTCACAAACATCAAGTGATTTATTTTGTTCCTCGAAAACATAAAACCAATAAGCTAACCTACTTACCTCATCAATAGAAGTAGCTGACTTCCAACTAAAGTTCTTAATCGCTTTTTTTTTCTGCCGAACTAAAAAATTGGAATCTGAATCATTCCAAATAAACGCTTTTGGAAATTGTAAATTAGTATTCTCAAGAAACTTTTTTACTTTATTCTTATCTTTTATTCCTTTACTTTTT
>JBGTGO010000054.1:0-28164 GCA_041746675.1 Pyrinomonadaceae bacterium
CGAGATGTTCGACATTTGAATATTGTCCCGTCGAAAGATCGTCAATGACCGTAATTTCGTTTCCTTCGCCAATAAGTTTATCGGCAAGATGGCTTCCCACAAAACCTGCTCCGCCCGTAATTAATATTTTCATAAATGTTTATTTGCTTTCTAAATTTTCTATTCTCTTCAATTGAAATTGCGAGGCTATTCTTAATTCTGTCGTAGATTTTCTCAATTCAATAATAGATTCTTTTACTTCAATAATAGATTCTTTTACTTCGGTAATTTCGACTTCATTTTTTATTTGAGCATCAACAACGGCATTCATTTTAAATTGAAATTCTTCACGAAATTCATTTAAAGCCTTAAAATAATCCTCAAGTCTTTCATCGTGGCTGACCAATAATGTTTTCATTATCGAAATCGCATCTTCAACCATATCAACTCTCTGTTCAATACCCATAGTTTTCTCCCGTAAAGTTTACCAAAAGGCATTTTCCTATTTTTTGAGTCTTTCCGCAAAATACGCAACCGTTTTCTTCAAACCTTCTTCAAGCGGAACTTTTGGAGTCCAGTCGAGATGCTTTTTCGCCCGCTCGATATTCGGCTGACGCTGTTTCGGATCGTCCTGCGGCAACGGCAGATTTGTTACGGTTATATTCGTATCAACCGCTTTCGCCACTTCCTGAGCCAATTCATTCATCGTAAATTCGCCCGGATTTCCCAAGTTGACAGGCAAATGTATATCTTCCGCCTCCGCATTCATTAAGCGAATAATTCCTTCGACAAGATCATCAACATAACAGAATGAACGAGTTTGTTCGCCCGTTCCGTAAACCGTTAAATCTTTTCCTTGCAACGCCTGCACGATAAAATTTGAAACAACGCGTCCATCATTCGGCATCATTCGCGGACCGTAAGTGTTAAAAATCCGCACGATTCGCGTATCAACATCATTCTGCCGGTGATAATCCATAAACAAAGTTTCGGCGACACGTTTTCCTTCGTCGTAACAACTGCGAATTCCAATCGGGTTGACATTGCCGAAATAATCTTCCGTCTGCGGATGAATTTCGGGATCGCCGTAAACTTCCGAGGTCGAAGCCTGCAAAATCCGGGCATTGACACGCTTTGCCATTCCGAGCATATTAATCGCACCCATCACCGAAGTTTTTACGGTTTTGACCGGATTATATTGATAATGAATCGGCGATGCCGGACACGCAAAATTGTAAATTTGGTCAACTTCAAGAAAAATCGGCAAAGTTACGTCGTGCCGGATCATTTCAAATTTATAATTATCCAATAAGTGAGCAACATTTTCTTTTCTGCCCGTAAAATAATTATCCAGACAAACGACATCATTGCCGTCGTCAAGTAATCTTTCGCAAAGATGCGAGCCGATAAAGCCCGCACCGCCTGTAACTAAAATTCTCATAAATTTTTATTAATGGAAAATGGATAACGGAAAGTAACCAATTTTTTTCTTTATTATCCACTATCAATTATCCGTTATCCATTATTTAAGTTCTTTCTCAAATAACGCCAAGATTCGCTCATATTCATCTTCCCAACTCGAAGGACGTTCAAATGAATGTCTTTCAGCCGGATAGAACATTATGTCGAAATATTCAGTTTTATCAAGCCGAATCAGTTGCTCGACCAATTGGACGGAATCCTGTGCGTGAACATTATCGTCGAGAAGTCCGTGCAGAATCAAAAGTTTTTTGCGTAAATCTTTAGCGTAACTTATCGGCGACGAGCGTTTGTATGCTTCCGCATTATCCTTCGGATTTCCCAAACGCTGCGAAGTATAGAAAGGATTCGCCGCATAATAATTTTTCCAATCCATCACCGGACGAAGTGCCGCCGCCGCTTGAATTTTATCGGGCGAACGCATCACCAGCATCGCCGCCATAAATCCGCCGTAACTTCCGCCGTAAACGCCGATTCGTTTTTGGTCAACATTGTATTCCTTAACCATAAAATCAATCGAATCAATATGATCTTCATAATCCTTCCCGCCAAGAAAATCATAAACATCCGTCCGCCAATCGCGTCCGTAACCCGCCGAACCGCGATAATCTATGTCCAAAACAACATAACCTTTCTGCGTCAAAAGTTGGTTAAACATAAACTCCCGATAATAATTGTTCCAACCATTTATCACATTCTGCAAATAACCCGCCCCGTGAACAAATATCACCATCGGAGATTTTTTCGATTTATCAAAATTTGCAGGAAAATACATCTTCGCAGGAATTTTTTTGCCGTCCCTTGAAGGAATGTCAATGAATTTTGGTTCATTCCATTTGATTTTCTTGAAAGCGTCAGGCACGGATTTGGTAATCTGTCTGGGTGTATTCCAATTACTACAACTCAGACAAAGTTTAGCTGTGTAAAGCTCGGTTGGATAATTCCATAGCGAAAACGAGTAAAGTAACGTCGGATTTTCGTTGACTTTATCTATTTGCGGATCTATCTTCATTCCTTCGTTATCAAGCAAAATCGTTCGATATGGCATTTGAGAACTTAATCCTTTCAATTCACCAACAAAAAACTCGCGTGTGGCAGTATCCACCTTAGTTGAGCTAAAAACAATTTTCTCACCGTTCGCCATCCATTCAGCCCAATTGATTTCCCAATTTCCTTTCGTCAATTGCTTAATTTCCGCATTCGCTTTTCCATCGGCAAATTTTGCTCTGTCAAAATTCACCAAATAAAGATGATTAAAACCGTCTTTTTCCGAACTGAAGAAAAATTGATTTTCGTTTTTCGGATTTGCTTCAAGAATACTTGCCGGACTTCCGATCCATTTTTCGTCCGTTTCTTCGTGGACGAGAAATGCGTTTGCTTTGATGTCTTTATTAAAAGTTACAACAAAAATCTGCCGCCGTTTGTGAGTTTTATCAACGCGATTTATCAAAAGCGTTTTGTTGTCGGCAAGCCATTCCATCCCGCCGATATACGCTTCGCCTTCCTGTTTCGGCAACTCGACTTCGATTGATTTCTCGAAACTTCCATCGGTCATTGCAACGTAAACCGTCGGCTTCGTCCAACCTCTCCGAATCGTCGGTGCGGATGTATAAAGCGGCAAATAATTCGGCACAAAAAGCGGTTTCTGATTCGAGCCGTCCGAAGTAATATAAGCGATCATCTCGCCGTTTTTGCTGTGCGTATCGCCAAAGACAGAAATGTTCTTACTCGAATTCGCTTCCTTTGAAATCTGCGTTAAAGTTCCGTTTTTCGTATCAATCGAAAAAAGATTCCCGCTCTGCTGAAATAAAATTCTGTCGTTATCGAGAAACTCCGCCGAAAATTCAAATGATTCGGTTTTCGTAATCCGTTTTGGTTTCGTTTCGCCAATTTTCAAAACATAAACATCACCATTCTGAGTAAACAAAATCTTCGACGAATCCGGCGACCAACGCAGATTTCCAATGCCGTTTCGCTGAGATTTAACAAAATCATCATTTACAACAACGCCATATTCAAGCGGATCATCTTTTTCCTTTTCATCTTTTTTGGTTATCAAATCCTTCGGCGACAAAAGTTTTTTGCTTTCGCTGCCCGAAGTTGAAACAAGATATAAATCTCGCGGTTCTTTGCCTTCCGCGTTCCACAAATAAACGACATATTTCCCATCAGGCGAAAGCTGTTCGCCTTCGACACGCATTCCCGCAATCGAAGGTTCTTTCATTATTTCTTTAACCGTTAATTGTTGAGCATTAACGCTCAGGGAAAGTAAAAAGGTAAAAGTAAAAAGGTAAAAGGTAAAAAGTTTCCGTGTGTTTTTCATAAGTTTGCTATTTAGGCTCTTTGATATTTAATGGGTAAACTGAATTTATTCTTAGTCGCCAACAGCGACAAACATAAGAGCCTATGGTGCAGGCGTTTCGCCGAAACCATAGGTTGTCAATAACAATTCAATCCGACGCTGAAAGTGTCGAACAATAATTTTGTTTTGTTAGTCGCCTTCAGCGTCCGAATATTTTTCCTCAACTCACCTAGCGATTCTCGCTAGGCTATAATGTTGGTCGCCGTTAGCGACAAGAATTATTAACCAATAATTTTTCTTCGATTGATCTTTTCATAAAATCATTTTAATAAGTTTCCAAACTATTTGCACGTTTTGTTTTTTTCTCGGCTTCGTTTAATTTTTGTCCTTCGTAAATCGCACTTTCCCACGCTCCATACATTACATTTGGAATGACGATGAATTTTGTTCCCCAAAGTTGTTTGGCTTTTTCGACTTCGGCGAATCTTTCTGCGGTGGATTTTCCCTCGAAAACGATTGACATATCGTTTAGATTATCGCCGATGAACATTATTATTCGATGCGTTTCGGCGACTTTTTGGCGACGCGGTTCTTTGCTTCCAACATCCGTTATGAGCAGAACATTTTCATCTTTTGCATCGGGAAGACCGTTTTGTTTTAAGCCGTCAATCGTAACTTGTTTGAATGAATCGGGAACATTTGAAACGTAGAAAATCTCAACGCCTTTACTTTTCGCATAATTCAAAAATTCAACCGAACCGGGAACTGCTCTAATCTTTCCGGTTTTTTTCCATTCAAAGAATTCCTGCATTACAAATGGTTTATTTTCTTTGGCAACTTTTGCCTGAAACGGTGAATTATCCAAAACCGTTTCATCCACATCAATGACAATCGCACGCGGTTTTTTGCGTTCTGACTTTGGTAGTTTTTTGCTTAATTTCTTGTCCGCGTCGAGCTGCATTTTCGCAAGGTTGAATGATTGATAAACCAACGCCCGATATTCCGCCGCTTTTTGATGAAACAGAATCGCACCGATTTGATATTCATTGTCAGGCGGAGGCGGCAAAGTTTCCTGTTGGGCAGATATATTGATAATGAAAGCATTCAAAAATAACGCAACTATCAGCGGTAAAATGTATCTTTTATTTTTCATATTTTGCCTTTTTACTTTCTTACAATTTCCTGAAGTTCAAAACTCAGATCAGACCGTACGCAGATCGTGTGATTCTCGGGAACATCGGGATATGCTTCCGTATCCTCGGTCAGAACTTCGCTCGATATTATCACATATTCCGCATCGTATCGGTCGTCGGCTTGTTCGAGATCATATTCGCCGCTTGGCAATACGTTATAATGTTTTCCGCGTGAATAATGAAGCGATGCACTAGCTTCCGAATCGTTGGAACGATACCGCGAAACGATCAATTCTTTTCCGTTCGTCACGGCGAAATTATAAAACGATGCGGCTGTAATTCCTGCTTGCTTCGTTAATTCGTCCAATTCGTGAATCGTTTTGACAATTGCCTCACGCATTGCGACAACATCGGCTTCGAACGGCGGTCGGTCGAGATGTTTTAAAAATAATGCAAAAGCGTGTTCGCTGTCGGTCGTGCCTTGGATAAAATTGTATAATTTGTCGGGAAGCGAAGCCCGCAAAGGACGTTTGATTTTGTCGAAATCCGCCACCGAACCGTTGTGCATCCATAAAAGATTTTGATATTGAAACGGATGAACATTCGTATCCATTACGACCAATCCGGGCGATGCGGCTCGGACGTGGGCGAAAATGTTCGGTGCGGAAATTTGGCTTGAAAGCCGCTGCAAGTTACGATTTGACCAAGCGGGCGTAATGTATGTTTGTACACACGGTTCCAAGTCTGAAACCGTGTCATACCAACCGACACCGAAACCGTCACCATTAAGCGGAACATCGCGTTCCTTTGCCTGATAACTTTGTTTTATCAGCGAATTTGTAGGATTATATAGTAAATCTTCTAATTTAACAGGTGAGCCTAAATAGGCGATAAAACGACACATTATGAATGAAAAAACTCCTTTTGAAAATGATTTGAATAAGCCCGAAATAGAAAAAGATACAGGAAATAAGTCCGAAAGAGAAGTCGGAAAAGTATCGAATGACATACCGCAGATCGGCGAGAAATCTTTCTGGAGCAGAGATCAGCAGGAACGTAATTATTATTACGACGACGATCACGGTTATGAAAAATATGATCCTGAAAACGATTCGGCAGACGAAGACTAGAGCAAAAACAATCTAATTATTAGTCATACACTTAATCATCGTATAAACTTTTCTTTGAAGAACCGGTGAATAAAAAACAGGAGAAGTATGGACAATCAATTTTGTAAAAACTGCGGACAGGCGAATTCTCCGAACGTGGCGATTTGTACAAAATGCGGTAAACCGCTCACGCCCTCGGCAAATAATCCGTTCGGAGTCAGTAACGCTATTCCCGCTGCACCACCGCCGCCGGCTGAGAAAAAAAACAACAAAATGTTTTGGATTCTCGGTATCGCCGGTGTTTTGCTGATACTTGGAATCGGATTGCTCGGCATCGTCGGCATCGGCAGTTATTTTTACTTTTCATCGAAAAGTGATGTTGTTTACGATTATCCGAACGACAAACCTCAACCGGTCAACGCCGACAAAAAAGATGATGACGATTCACTGAGCGACATTGATTATCCTTCAAACGGAAGCGACGAAGACCTGAGCGATTCACCGAACAACAACCAACCGGCGAATATCACGAACAAACAACTAAAAGGTTTTTATAAAGCTAAAAAGTCCACAGTCGGTAACTGGAAATTGCAAAGCGTTGTCAAAAGTTTTAGTAAGGCTTCATTTGAAAACCGCGATGCCGGAGTTCGTGCTTCATACAAAAGCGGCTCGAAAAAACTCAATCACAGCTTTTCATTCTACAAATCAGCAAGTTCTATGGAGAGTGATTTTGACGCTTACATAGATAATGTAAAAAGTTCGGGCGGAGTAGTTCGCACAACGACCCCAACTTCGATAATTTATACTAAGGGCGGTTTGGTTTATTTCGCCTTTCATAACCCGCAGGGTGGTTTACACGAAATTTCTTCTAATGACGGTAAAGATATTTTAAAATATCACGATGATTATTTCGATATTAAAAAGTAATTCGGGAGTAGATGACGGATAAGAAAATTTTCACGACCGGCTACACCGGCAAAGACATCGGCGATTTAAAACCGTTGCTCGAAGTACTCGATGCAATGCTGATCGACGTTAGATTCTCGCCGTTCAGCCGGATTATGCACTGGCGAAAAGTTTATCTTAAAGCATTGCTCGGCGAAAAATACAGGCACATCGCAAATCTCGGAAACCGCACATATTTAGAGGAAAAAATCACGATTCAAAACCTTAATCTCGGCATTGAAACGGTTTTGCATTTACCTTTCAACGTCGTTTTGATGTGTGCCTGCGAGAAACCTGAAAATTGCCATCGCCGCTTAATCATCGCAGAGTTGGACAATCGAAAGGTCGCTACGGAAGAAATTTCAAACTGGAAAACCGGAGATGCTTCAATGCAGACGAAACTTTTTTGAGCATTGTAGGTAAGCTCTCAGACGGCATATTCAAAGTTATCAACTTGGTTATAAAAGTTGACTAACTTTAATGTTTAATATATTTATTAGACACCCAAAAAGAAACAGGAGAATAAAAAAGAGATGAAGAAAACGATCAATTTAGTGATAATTATATTGGCATTCGTGATTTTAGGATGTTCTTTAGGTGAATCAAAAAGCAGCAAAGATGAAGTTCCGACATCCGCAACCGATTCTTCCGCCGCAACAGACAAAACTAACGGTGATAAAACTTCCGCGGGCGATTCGATGCCGATCAATACCGACAGCAGTTCCGATCCGATAGCGGATGTTTCGTCGGATAAATTCAGCAAGATCGAACTCGGTATGAGTTATAAACAAGTCGAGGAAATCGTCGGTTCGGCGGGAGTTGTAACCTCAAGTTCGAAGATTGGCGAAAATGAAATAAAATCAGTTCGTTGGAAAGGCGATAAGTTTGCGAATGTCAGCACGTCATTTCAAAACGATAAACTGACGATGAAATCGCAATCGAATTTATCGGAAAAGACCAACAGCAGCGGTGATATTTCTCTCGCAAAATTTGACAAAGCCGACATTGGAATGACCTATGAACAGGTAAAGGAATTGTTTGGTGCTGATGGTGAATTGACACGAATTTCGCAACTGAATGATGTTGAATTCAAAACATACATTTGGAAGGGAGCAAAATCCGAGCGTATTTACGCGAGCTACAGAGCCAATAAATTAACTAATAAATCTCAATCGGGACTAAAATAAGTCTGTCGCATTTTAGCCATTGAAAAAGCACTGCCGGAAACTTGTAAAACAATAATTTCCGGCAGTGCTTTTCAATTTTTCCGCCATTCACACTTCAAAACTTAATCAAAATCTCCGGTCAATTCAGCTGCGGAATTTTTATCAAACAGCCATAGTAAATTTCCATTGCTCACTTCGACATTTTGCGAAGGGAATTTTTCGGGATTCACTGTCCCCTTCAAAACCTGCTTCAAAGCCGATGATTTACTTTTGCCGCCGACGAGAAACATCACATTTGCTGCATTGTTGATTACCGGAAAAGTCAGCGTCAGGCGATTTGTGTCGAGTTTTTCGACGTAATTTGCGACCGCTAATTTCCTACTCTCGGTAATCGCGGCAGAATGCGGAAAGATCGAAGCGGTGTGTCCGTCGTCGCCCATTCCGAGCAAAATCAAATCGAATCGGGGAAATTCACCATCGGATAACTCAAAAAATTTGATAAGCGTCCGTTGATAACTTTCGGCAACTTCGAGGGCATTTATAATTTCCGTGTGCCAGCGGAAAATATTCGTTTTCGGAATCGGCAAATTCGCCAGCATCGTTTCGTTAATCATCCGGTAATTACTCTTTTCCGACATCGGCGAAACATCACGTTCGTCGCCCAGAAAAAAATACGCTTTCTCCCAATCAATCCGTGATTCATATTCCGCGGTCGCGAGTAATTCGTAAAGCGGCTTCGGTGTCGAACCGCCCGCTAAGGCAATGGAAAATCGCCCCGAATTTTTGATTGCACGATTGCCGATGTCAATAAATTTCTCAGCGGCAAATCGGCTGATTGCTTCGAGATCATCAAAAACTTTAATGGTCTTATTCGATTTTTGTTTTGCTTTCGTCGTCATTTAAGTGCAAATCTCCTTTTTTAATCAAGATCGTTCTTCCACTTTCGCCCGTCTTCGAGCAACAATTCATCTGCCTCGACCGGACCCCAAGTTCCGGCTTCGTAATTCGGAAAATGCCGTGCCGGAATCGCTTCCCACACATCGAGAATCGGCGACACGACACGCCAACTCGACTCGACCATATCGGCACGCTGGAAAAGCGTCGCGTCGCCGACCATACAATCGTAAAGCAGGCGTTCGTAACCGGTCGAAACCTGTTCGTCGAAGTGATCGGAATAATCAAAATCCATATCAACCGCACCCATTTTTACCAGCGGTCCGGGAATTTTTGCTCCGAAGTGAAGCGAGATTCCTTCGTCCGGCTGAATATGCAGAACGATAAAATTCGAGGTTAATTTTTCAATCGGCGTATCACGAAACAGCATAAACGGAGCTTTTTTAAATTGAATGACAATCGTCGTGTGTTTCAGCGGCAGACGCTTGCCGGTTCGCACGTAAAACGGCACGCCCGCCCACCGCCAGTTATCAATCGAAAGTTTCAAAGCCGCGTAAGTTTCCGTGTTCGATTCTGCCGGAACGCCTTCTTCGTTCCGATATTTCGGCACTTTTTCTTTATCTATCACGCCTTCATCGTACTGTCCGCGAACTGCTTCGTGCAGCACATCTTCGGGCGTAAACGGCTGAATCGCCTGCAGAATCTTAGCTTGTTCGTCCCGCACCGCATCCGCTTCAAACGAAACCGGCGGCTCCATCGCCATTAGCGTTATTAACTGAAAAATATGATTCGGAATCATATCACGTAATGCTCCCGCCGTGTCGTAATATCCGCCGCGTTGCTCAACGCCGAGGCTTTCAGCAACGGTAATCTGCACGTGATCGACATAATTTCGACTCCAAATCGGCTCGAAAATACTATTACCAAACCGGAAAACCAAAATATTCTGCACCGTTTCCTTGCCGAGATAGTGATCAATTCGGTAAATTTGGTCTTCGCTCAGGATGTCGAGCAATTCGGCATTGAGCTTTTTTGCCGATTCCAAATCGCGTCCGAATGGTTTCTCAAAGATAAATCTTCGCCAATTTCCACCGGTTTCCTTGCCTAGCCCGTGTTTGACGATTTTTTCAGCGACATTTGCAAAAAGAAACGGCGGAATCGCCATATAGTAAAAATAATTCGGCGGAATATCGTGAGTTTTTACCGCTTTTTCAATTTCGGTTTTGATGTCGTTGAACAGAACCTTGTCTTCGTCGAAATCACCGCCGGTGTAATAGATTCGGTCTTCAAACCATTTGACGAGTTTTGCATCAACATCTTTTCCGACGAATTTTTTGAGGTCGGTGATGATTTGTTTTTTGAAATTTGCGGTTGAAAGTTCCTGTCTGCCGACTCCGATGACGGCGAAATTATCGGATAAAAATCCCTCCATCGCCAAAAAATATAGTGCGGGAAAGAGTTTGCGTTTCGTCAAATCCCCCGTCGCACCGAAAATAACCATCACACACGGATCAACTTGTTTCTGTTTTACTTCGGACATATTTATTTTTGAACTTTTTTATAATAGCAGTTTTTCACGAATTTGCTGCGGATAATCTGAAAAAATTCATAAAATTTTTCGTTGTTTGTTCCGCCAATCGTTCAAATTCAACGTCATAAAAATCCGCTAAAAATTTTCCGGTTTCGACGACTCTCGCCGGTTCGTTGCGTTTGCCGCGGAAGGGAACGGGCGTTAAATAAGGACAATCGGTTTCAACCAGCAATTTTTCAAGCGGCACGACCGCCGCTGCATCACGCAAGTTATCGGCTTTTTTGAAAGTTACGTTTCCGGCAAACGAAATCAAAAAACCCAAATCCATCAATGCTTCAGCCATCGCCGGAGTTCCGCCGAAACAATGCATAATACCGCCGCGAAAATCATTATCGGAACATTCTTCCGTCAGAATCGCAACCGTTTCGTCATTCGCCTCGCGGGAGTGAATGATAATCGGTAAATCTAAACTTCGTGCCGTATTTATCTGCTGCCGGAAAACTTTCTCCTGCACATCACGCGGCGAATGATCGTAATAAAAATCCAAACCGATCTCGCCCCAAGCAATCATTTTTTCACTCGAATTGAGCAAATTTATCAGCCGTTTTTCAACCACTTCGCTGTATTCCAAAGCATCGTGCGGATGAATCCCGACTGCACCGTAAATATTCGGATACTTCTTCGCAAATTCAAGGGTTTTCTCAAACGAATCATCTTTCGGCGATCCCGTCCCGACATTCAGCATTGCCACAACGCCGGAATCTAAAGCATTTTGAATCACTTCTTCCCGATCTTCATCAAATTTTTCGCCGTCAATATGGCAATGTGAGTCTATTAAATTCATTATTTTGTAAATTCTAATGTTTTGACTGCCTTCTCCATTTCTGCCAGATCACTTTCATTAAAAAATGTGAAAATAATTTGAAAAATCTCAGTGTTACTTAATTTTAAGAGATACATTCTTTGTCTGAATGTAACTCCGTTTAATTCTTGGCTTAACGTAAAATAAGAAAAGTCCTTTCCGGCTAAATTAATTTCTTCGGTAGGTTTAACAACTTTATGACCAAAATTTTGCTTAAAATTAAGTTCTGAAGCTATTGCAATTTCTCTCGTCGTTGCATCGTTGTTTTCAACTTTTTCTACTCCGCCAATCAGAACTGAATTATTTCTTGTTCCTAAAGGATGTTTAGTATAATGCAGCAGGATAGTTGAATTCTCGATAGATCTTTCAACCCCTTTTTTCCCTTCAGCCGTAATATTAGTATCAAATTCCTTTGCTAATTTAACCATTGATGATGAATCATCAGCAGAAATTTTATTCCAACCGGCAGGTAACTTCATTTGAAATTTATAATATTTATTTTCATAAACTTCTGAAGTCTTTTTTGTATTTACTGCCTTAAAATCTGTATTTTGACGGTTTTCGCTGCTGTCCTGAGCAATAACAACAAAATTCAGCATTAATGATAAAACAATAATCGATAAAGATTTAATTTTCATAATAAATTTATTTCAACCTCGCACCATTCGGTGTATCTTCCATAACTGTCGCTAACACAGGTTTATCATCCTTCCCAACCGAAGCCGCACAGATCATTCCCTGTGATTCCATTCCCATCATTTTCCGCGGTTTCAAGTTCGCCACGACCACGATTTTTCTGCCGATCATTTCTTCCGGCGTATAATATTGTGCCATTCCCGCTAAGATTTGACGCGGGTTCTCTTCGCCGAGATCAACTTTGCATTTCAATAATTTATCCGACTTTTCAACTCGTTCACATTCCAAAACTTCGCCGACTTTTAATTCGACTTTGATAAAATCATCAATAGTTATAAAGTCTTCCTGCTTTTCTTCTTCATTTTCCATTTTCCGTTTTCCACTTTCCGTTATTTCTTCCATAATTTTACCTGCATCAAGTCGCGGAAAAACGCCTTCGGTTTCTCCGATCTTCAAACCAACTTTCAAATCTCCCCAATTTAACTCAGCCGGATTTAGTTGTTTAAGTTCGTCATCTAAACCGATTTGCGAATAAATATTTTCCATCGAATCAGGCATTACGGGATAAAGCAGAACGCATAACCAACGCAAAGTTTCGGTTGAACGGTACAAAACCGCATTCAAAGTTTCCGTCTGCTTCTCATCTTTCGCCAAATTCCACGGTGCGGATTCCGTAATCATTTTATCAATTCGGGCGATGACTTCCCAAATTCTTTCCAACGCCGCACTAAAATCAAAATCGTCGAATTCACGCAAAAATTCATCTCTCGCAAGTTCCAGAATTGAAACTAATTCCTGTTCATCAGGCGAAACATTCGCCCGTTTTGCATAGATAAAATTTTCCTCGTGAATCGTGCCGTCGGGAATTTTCCCGTCGCAATATTTCGTAATCATCGAAAGCGTCCGCGATGATAAATTGCCCAAACCTTTCGCTAATCCTGCATTCGCACCTTCGATCAGATTTTCATACGAAAACTTTCCATCCTGCCCGAAAGTCATCTCCTTCAAAAGAAAATATCGCAACGCATCAACTTGAAAATTCTCTTTCAAAATTGACGGCTCAATCACATTTCCAAGCGTCTTGCCCATTTTGCGACCATCGCCGTCAAGCCACATTCCGTGTGCAAAAACGCTTTTCGGCAGATCAAGTCCCGCCGCCATCAGAAATGAGAACCAATAAACCGTATGAAATCTTAAAATATCCTTGCCGACAAAATGATGTGCGTTCTGCCAGAATTTTTCAAAACCGATATGCGATTGCTGTTCATTGCCCCAACCGATCGCCGTAATATAATTTGAAAGTGCATCAACCCAAACATACATCACGTGATTTTCATCATCAGGAACGGGAACGCCCCAACTCACATTTTTCTTTTCACGCGAGATCGAAAGGTCTTGCAAACCACTTTTGATAAATGAAACAATTTCATTGCGACGTGATTCAGGACGAACTAATTTAGTGTTTTCGATCTTCTCAAGCAAAATTTCGTCATAATCGGAAAGTCTGAAAAAATAACTTTCTTCCTCAACCCGATCAAGCGGTTTTTCGTGAACCAAACATTTGGGGATTTCTTCACCGTCACGAATTTCATAATCAGTTTCGGTCTTAAACTCCGCACACGCCGGACAAAACCAAGCTTTGTAAAAATCCTTATAAATGTTTGAATTTCCTTTCGGCGTTTTATTTTCCGCCATTTGCAACCAAAACTTCTGCACCGCTTCGTAATGAAATTCATTCGTCGTCCGCATAAAAATATCGTAACCGCCGTTCTCGGTATTCAAACCAAAATCGGCAAACATTTTCTTGAGTGCATCCGAAACAAAATCAACCTGTTCCTTCGGCGAACGTTTATTTTCCGCCGCCGCCCGTTGAATATTTATCCCGTGTTCATCAGTTCCCGTTAGAAAAAATGTTTCAAATCCACGCTGTTTTTTATAGCGATTGACAACATCGGCGACCGTCGTTGTATATAAATGTCCGAGATGCGGCAGCGAATTTGCGTAGTAAATCGGTGTTGTTATGTAAAAAGTTTTCATTATTTATTAATCGTAAATGTAAATGGCAAATGGCTAATTGCGGTATTTTAAACCAACAATTAACCATTTACCATTAACTATTTACGAAATTTCTTCTAACCGACTTTCGGTTTCAATGCAACAGATGCGTTTTCGATTCTCGATTCAATATCTTCAAATTTCTCAAACGATATTCCCGCCAATTTAGTAATGTGATTTAAATGTGCCTGCATTTGCTGATTCACTTCTTGCATTTTGTCGAATCTTTCATTAAAACGCTTGTCGGCTTCGGCAATATCTTTTTTATGCTGAAATTCCAGTTTCATTAATTCTTGTTTTAAATCTTCCATTCTGTTTTATTTCTTTTATTTACAAGATTATTATTTGGTTTTACCTTGAAATGATAACATATTTTTATCGCTATTTATTTCATCAAAATTAGTAAATCACTATATATTATGATTGATATTTTATACCAACAATTTATTACAAATTACACTAAAACAATTTAGTAAATCCTTCCTGCTCAAAATGTTGGTCATTCGTCAAAACATCGGCAACATTAAAATCTCTCATCGCATTCATCGAAATACAATCGGTCAAACTGTAACCTTTGTCTAATCTTGATTTATAAAGTTCGAGTGCTTTCAAAAAATCTTCGTGATTGTGATGCAGAACTAAAACATTTTCATCCTGTAAAATAGTTTCAACGGCTAAGGTAATTTTCTGTTTGGCATATTTGTCGAATTCGCTAAAATAATTCAAAACCTCGATCAAAACAGTTTCAGTTGTAATAATTTCTGCATCGCCAGTTTGTTCACTTGCCGCAAACGCCTGTTCACGCCATTGATCTAACTTCCAGAAAATTGCAATCCAATAACTCGTATCCGCAAAAACTCGTTTCATTTCACTTCCCGTTTTGCTGAACCATATAAATAATAATCGTGATTTAGAGAACCATCTGTCGGCATTCCGCTAAATGTTTCTTCTGGAATATCTTTGACAATTTCATCAATCTTTTCCCAAATTTTCTTTCGTTCAGGCTTTTGAGAATCATCTTGATTTTCTCCGATTTTCTTCACATAATCCAAAACCTGTTTCTGTTTTTCTTCGGGCAAAACACGAATTGATTCAATAACTTGCTGTTCAATATTTACGCTCATTTCAATAACTCCTTTTACAAAAAATGATAACACATTTTTTACCTTTTACTTTCTACTTCCTATTTGGTTGTGCTTTGGCAAATTCATCACTTGCTTTGTAAGCAGGTAATTTCTCAATATTTGACGCACGCAAACCAATTCCCATCACGACATCAAGCATTTGCACCATTCCGTCGTAAACCCAATCTTCGCGGAATTCGTCGGAAGGTTGGTGATAATGATTTTTGTTGAATTCGGCAAATGTATTTTCTGCAAAATTTTTCGGCTTACCGATATAATCCGTTCCACCGCGAATGCTTAATGACGGCACTCCTTTTTTAGCGAATGGAAAATGGTCGGAGCGATAAAAAGAACCCTGTTCGGGATGTTCGTCGGGCGAAAACTTCATATTTCGCATTTTCAATACTTCATCAATGAACATTCCTAAATTTGAACGTTCCGCACCCAATGCACCGAAATCGTTGGTTTTACCGTAGAAATTTCCACCGTCAATATTTATATTCGCGGCTGTTTTATTAAGCGAAAATATCGGATTTTGATTGTAATATTCCGAACCGAGCAAGCCTTGTTCTTCCGCTGTTACAAATAAAAACACCTGCGAACGCTTCGGTTGCTGATCTTTCGGCAATTTTGTAAATGCGTCGGCAATTGCCAGAACTTGAGCCACGCCCGAAGCATTATCCAACGCACCGTTATAAATTGTGTCGCCTTCCGCATTCGGTTTGCCGATGCCGATGTGATCCCAATGTGCGGTGTAAATCACGTATTCGTCTTTCAACTTCGCGTCGCTTCCTTCCCAGAATCCGACGACATTATTTGAATCAACCCGTTCCAATTCGGCTTTCAGATTGACGCTGATTTTCGTTTTCAAATCAACGGGCTGAAAATCTCTCGTTTTCGCCTTTTCCATCAAATCGCTCAAATTCATCCCCGAATCTTTGATAAATTCCATCACGCTCGAATCTTTCATCCAAGCTTTCAACTGCAAAAACGGCGTTTTAGAATCGGCACTTCGGGCGATGTCATAACGCTTCGTTCCGCCAAAAGAAGTTTCGACAACCTGCCACGGATAACCCGCTGATAAATCCGTATGAATCAAAATCACACCTGCCGCACCTTTCCGAGCCGCTTCTTCATATTTATAAGTCCAACGCCCGTAATATGTCAGAGCTTTTCCGCCAAACAAATTCGGTTCTTTCGCCGTTGCAGGTGGATCATTGACCAGCATCAAAAGTATTTTGCCTTTATATTTGTTCGCATCACCTTTGTAATCGTTCCAATTCTGCTCCGGTGCATCAATCCCGTAACCGACAAAAACTAAATCGCCTTCAACCGTTACATCATCTTTCTGAGCATCCGTAAATCCGACAAAATCCGTCCCAAAATCAAATGTAAAATCTTTTCCGTCCGATTTTCTCGAAACATTCAACTTCGTATTCGCATCAGGTTTTAACCCGACAAGCGGAACAGCTTGAAAATAACTGCCCTTATTGCCCGGTTTAATTCCCGCCAATTCCAACCGATTCGCAATATACTTCGCCGCCAATTCCCCGCCGCGAGTTCCCGGACCACGCCCTTCAAACCCATCATCCGACAAATATTTCACCGTCGAACGCAAATCCTTTTCGCTGAAATGTTGTGAATAATTAGTTTTATTCTGTGCAAATGAATGCGATGCTGTAAATAAACATAATATAAGGAATAAGATTTTAATTTTCATAATATTTTTCTAATACTAATTTTAACCCTTCTTCAGGTTAATTACACAAGTTAAAGAATGCTCTTAGTTCATCTCCAATATCAGCTTTCAAACCAACCAGCGGAGCGGCTTGATCCAGTTATCTAAATTTTCTCCAACTACTTTTCACCAAACTTTTTAGCGTATCGAAGTCTGTCTTAAGTCCAACTGACCCAATTACTACCGGCGAACCATACCATTTTTTGTTCATTTTCGCTAAAAGCCTCACGAAAATATTTGAGGCATTATTTATATACTCCTCATCGTTGGAAATTGATATGACCAACATCTTTGTCCGTTCCACTTGCACAGTCCTAAATCCAGTAATATCTTTCCAGCGAATAAGCCCTAGACTTGCTGCGTTGGAATTATCATAAAACCCATCCGGATCCAGTCTTAAACCGACTTTGGTATCTGTAATTTTGTAAAGTGCGTATAGCAGGACCATTCCGAAAAAACATACAGAAGCTATTCCGGCAACATATATAAACGCCGAACTTCTGGACGCAGGAGATGTCCATCCTTGTGGATCATTAATGAACGAGCATCCGGCTAAAACAAATAAGAATGAACCTATGATTACCAGAAATATCTTCAATCTACTAAGTTTAATTTCGATACTTTGTTTGTCGTCCTCTAATTCTATTTTGGTCATCTTGTTTTTAAGTTACTATCAGCATCTCCTTCCTTGAATTCCCCTAACAGCAGCTGTACCTCCTTTCGACCCAAGATAACCTCCAATACCAGCACCAATTATTCCTCCAATTATAGCTCCTGGTCCGGCACCTATGCCACCAAACCAGACACCAACTCCTGCTCCTATCGAAGCTCCTATAGTTAATTTGACTGGAGATCAGATATTGACAATAAAGTTGGCGTGTTGTTTTCACGCCTTTAATATTAAATTATTTTCTCAATTTTGAGAAAGTCCTATTGGTGATAAATTATTTGTATTTCCTCCAATTACTTATAATTAACCTTCTTAATGAATCGAAGTCCATCTTGACTAACATTGGGATAATTACTATTGGTGTGTCAAACATTTCTTTATTTGAATTCAGTAGGTACTTCACGATAGGGTTCGAGGTATTATGTATAAATTCATCACCATTAGAAACTGATATGACTAATATCTTTCTCGAACCAAATTCATCAGTACTGATTGCTTTAATATCTTTCCACCGAATAAGCCCGGCGGCGGATGCGTTCGAATTATCATATATCCCTTCCGAATCCAATCTTATGGCAACAGGGTTTATAAACTTATAAAGCCCATACAAAAAACAAGCCCCGAAAAAGATAATACAGGCTAATCCAGCAAGAAATTTAGGTGTCAGATTTCCAGACAGAGATAAGTTATATCCCTGTGAACTATAAACAAGAAACGCCCCACCTAATACGAACAGAAAAGATCCCACTATCATCAGAAACAGATTCGTTCTATTGGGTTTAATGTATAATCTTGTCATTTTGCCTTTCCTAACCCATTATCAAACTCATCGCCTCAGAACGGGTTCGCGGGTCTTTTCTGAATCCGCCCAAAACCGCCGAAGTTATCGTTTTTGCACCCGGTTTTTTGACTCCACGCAAAGTCATACAAGTGTGTTCGGCTTCCATCACGACCATTACGCCGAGCGGTTCTAATTCCTCAAAAAGCGTGTCGGCGATCTGTTTCGTCAGGCGTTCCTGCACTTGCAAACGTCTGGCAAAAATCTCCGCAATTCTCGCCAATTTTGACAATCCGACGATTCGCCCGTCTTTCGGAATGTAGGCAATATGAACCTTGCCGACAAAAGGTGCAAGATGATGTTCGCAAACCGAAGCGATGGAAATATCTTTGACAATAACCATTTCATCGTGCGAATCTCCCGGCAAAGGCACGACTTCCGCTCTCGCATCCTGCCACATTCCTTCGGTTAATTCCGCATAAAAATTCGCCACACGTTCCGGCGTTCTCTGCAAACCGTCGCGTTCCGGGTCTTCGCCCATTCCTTCGAGCATTAAACGCACGCCTTGTGCGATTTTCTCTATATCTACTTTGTTTTCTTTCATCAATTTATTTTAATTTCTATACCAAATATCAGAGCAACTCCATACAAACTCAAAACCATACTACCAACTATCACAAAAACCAAAAATAATGTTATAGAAATTGTTTCGTTCAAATTTACGTCTTTAGAATTTCGCATCCCAACTGGATTGGCAAAATAAGGTTCGATTTTGTTAGGTTTATCGAAATCATCTTGTTGTTTGTGTAAATGCCAAAGCATCAATTTAAAACTGACAAATAAAAGAAAAATACCTGTAATTAAATATAAATATCCCATAATTATTAAGAGATTGTAACTACTCCTATTACTAAAGCGATTCCGAATATAACGAACAAAACTCCAACGACAAACAGCCCAACAGAGAGCAACATATAACGTATAACTTCAATTGACTCAATTCCAGTTAGGGTTAAAATTTCATCTTTAATTGTGCTTTTAGTTTTTTCATTTTTATTATTTGTAATTTTGATTGATGAGCCAAATTTTAATGATACATAACTTAATAAAATTAATACTATGCCCACTATCAAAAATATAAAACCGTAAAGCATTTAATTTATTTCTCCAAATTTAATTTGATCAAGTTCCTCAATTATTTCAATTATTGATTTTCCGGTTTTTTTTGCAATCTTTTTTATATTTTCAAACTCTGGTTTTCTTGAAACTATTTTCCCATTAAACTCGGCAATTTTGAATTTTACTTTTCCAAATTGAGTATCAATTTTTTCAATTCTACGCGGCAAACATTCGCGTTCAATTTGTTTGATTCTAACGCCAAGAGTTGAAGTTTCAGTATAAAGCAATTCGGCAAATTTTTCTTTATCTTGAAGGCTACACAATATCGAAACCATCGTCGCCGGACGGTTTTTTTTCATCTGAATCGGCGTAAACCAACAATCCAATGCTCCGAGTTCAAAAGCCTTTTCCATCACAAAACCCAAAACTTCACCTGAAATATCATCAAGGTTTGTTTCGATCAACAACAGACTTTCGGTTTTTAGTTTTTGGTCGTTAGTCTTCGATTTAAATCCCTCTGCGTTTCTGCGGCTCTGCGGTGAATATTCTCCGAGCATCAATCTAAGCGTATTAGGGAAGTTTTCATATTCACGAGTTCCCGCACCGTAGCCGATTTTTTCCGACAGGAAATTGTCAATTTCGTCAAATTTATCACATAAAGTCGAGATTATCGCCGCTCCTGTCGGCGTTATCAGTTCGCCGACGATTTCTGTCGAATAAATCGGAATTCCGCTTAACAATTCAGCAACTGCGGGCGGCGGAACGGGATATTTGCCGTGTGCAATATTCACAAAACCGCTTCCGACGTGAATTTTTGAGCAGACGAATTTTTCGATTCCCAAAATCTCGAAACCGACACAAGCACCGACCACATCAATAATCGCATCCATCGCTCCGACTTCGTGAAAATGGACTTTTTCGAGTTCTATTCCGTGAACTTTTGCTTCGGCTTTTGCCAGATTTTTGAATATTTTGACCGAACGGATTTTTACGGTTTCGCTTAAATCCGAAGTCTCGATAATTTTTTGAATATCCGATAAATGTCTGTGAGTTTTTTCTTCCTCGTATATTGTCCGGGCGTGAACCGAACCGATTCCGGCACGATTTACCTCGTTAAATTCAATACCGAAATCAGAGATATTCAGCTTTGAAATTTCATCAGTCAAATGTTTTGTTTCAACTCCAAGCGAAATCAATCCGCCGAGAATCATATTTCCGCCCGCACCTGCAAAGCAATCAAAATAAAGGGTTTTCATAACATTAGTATAATAAAAGCGGTAGAATCTCTCCTGCTTTTCCACGCAGTGATTCATCACAGAAACTTGTTAGAGGTGTTTCTTCAGGATTTACTTCAACCAGAAAAGCTCCGGTTTGTTTTGCAACTTCGGGCAGCATCGCGGCGGGATACACAAGTGCCGATGTTCCGATAACAAAAAATAAATCGCAGTTTTTTGCATCCTGCAACGCCTTCTCGTAAATACCTTCGGGAAGCATTTCACCGAACAGAACCACATCGGGACGCAAATCTCCGTCGCACGTTTTGCAGTTTTTCGGTTCGTGCGGCACGACTCCCGCTTTCATCTGAAAAGTTTCGCCGCATTTTACGCACCGCGAACGATTTATGTTTCCGTGAACTTCCGATATATTTTCAGAACCGGCACGCTTATGCAATCCGTCAATATTTTGCGTTATAAGCGAGAATTTGCCGAAGTTTTTCTCCCAATCAGCCAAAGCAAAATGTGCCGGATTCGGTTCGCATTTTCCCAAAACTCCCCGACGATAATCGAACCATTCCCAGACTTCCGCTAAATTTTCCCTAACCATTCGTGCCGATGAAATTTCATCAAACGGCATTCCTTTCCAAACCGCCGCCTGACCGCCGCCGCGAAACGTCGGCACGCCGGACTCCGCTGAAATGCCCGCACCCGTTAAAACACAGACATTTCGAGCGTCGGTGAAATTTTGTTTTAATTTATAAGAGATTTGCATAACGTTAAACCAAAGAAATCAATCAACTAACATTACTTGAAAATCCCCTAAATTCAAATTAAATTTGGTATAATTTGAAAACCTCAGATAACGACAACTATAAAATTTGTATCAGTTTTACAAAAATAAATATGAAAAAAATATTATTACTTTTAATGATTTCGGTTTGCTTATTACCAAATTGCGTCTCTGCTAAAGATGATGTGAAACCCGAATTCAAAAAATATTTCGATGGATATGATGTCAAAGGAACTTTTGTTTTATACGATTCCAGCAACAAAAAATTCACCCGCTACAATCCCGAACGTGCAAAACAGCAATTTACTCCCGCTTCGACGTTTAAGATTCTTAATTCGCTGATCGGCTTGGAAACGGGCGAAATATCGGGCGAAGATTACATATTTAAATGGAGCGGTCAAAAATACGGGAACGAGAATTGGAATCAGGATTTGGTTTTGCGTGATGCTTTTCAGTTTTCGTGTCTGCCGTGTTATCAGGATTTAGCCCGACGAATCGGCGAACCGAGAATGAGAAAATGGGTTGAAAAGGTCGGTTACGGCAACAAAAATATTTCAGGCGGAATTGACAGATTTTGGATTGCCGACACTTTGAGAATTTCGCCGAATGAGCAAGTAAATTTGCTGCGAAAATTGTATAAAAATAAACTTCCTTTCTCAAACGAAAATCAAGAACTCGTAAAGAAAATAATGTTGGTTGAAGATAATTCGAAATACAAACTTTACACCAAAACGGGTTTGATGACATTTGAAAATAAAAAAATCGGTTGGTATGTCGGCTTTATCGAACAAAACGAAAATGTTTATTTTTTCGCCACAAATATCGAAACAAATACCGACGATGAAAACTTTATTCCGGCGAGAATTGAAATAACTAAACAGATTTTGAAGGAATTGAAACTTTTGTGAATAAAATCCTTAATTCTTTACTTTAATTGGTTTTGAATCAATAATATATCTATTCAAATAATGAGGTAAATAAAAATGCTAATTGAAGAAGTTGTAGAATTAGAAGAAAAGGAAGAAAAAGAAATGCCGTCGTTTAATCATAGTTATATCTGCACGGAAATTATTGAACAATTATTGCAAGATAAAAGTATTAAACCTTTTACAGAATTAACGCTTGATATTGAAAATGGTCTGACACCCGATATTTGTGTTTATCCAAGAGATAAATTTAAACCTGATTTTTTAAATGACATTTTTAAGTTTCCCGAAATGCCGATTTTAGCGGTTGAAGTTATTTCTGCCAGCCAGAATATTCAAGACTTGCTCATTAAATCCAGAGTTTTTGTTGAAAATGGTATTAAGGCAGTTTGGACGGTTGAACCATTTACGAATACAGTTTTTGTAACGACTTCCGAAGATAACAGTAAACGCTTTCATAATGAAGAAGTTGAAAGCGAAGGAATCAAAGTTGATTTTCGTAAAATATTCGCGGTTAATTAAAAATCTCACACTTTGCGTTGCTCATTGTTCGTTGATAAAATATCTGTTTCGCCAATAGACACATATTTTATCTGTAAGACACGATTTAAGATGAGCATAAAAAACATTTCCGTTCGCGGTGCCAGACAGCACAATCTCAAAAACATAGACATCGACATTCCGCGTAATAAATTTACGGTGATTACGGGTTTATCGGGTTCGGGCAAATCTTCGCTTGCCTTTGATACGATTTATGCGGAAGGTCAGCGGCGTTATGTCGAATCGCTTTCGGCTTATGCACGGCAGTTTTTGGATCAACTCGAAAAACCCGATGTTGATTCAGTCGAAGGTTTGTCTCCGGCAATTTCTATCGAACAGAAAACCGTTTCGCGTTCTCCGCGTTCGACGGTCGGAACGGTTACGGAAATTTACGATTATATCCGCCTTTTATTTTCGTCAATCGGCACGCCGCATTGTCCGAATTGCGATGCTCCGATCACGCGGCAGACGGTTGAGCAAATCACGGAAAACATCCGCGAATTGCCCGACGGCGAAAGAGTTATGGTCTTAGCTCCGATTGTTCGCGGACGAAAAGGCGAGTTTAAAAAAGAACTCGAAAAGTTGTTGAAAGACGGTTTTATAAGGGCGAGAATTGACGGCGAAATGCGTTCGCTGGACGAAGAAATAAAACTTAAAAAGCAGATGAATCACACGATTGAAGTCGTTGTTGATCGGCTTTTAATTAAAGAAGGGATTGAGGAACGCTTGAATGAATCCGTGAAAACCGCTCTAAAATTAACCGATGGTGCAGTTTTAATTTCGGTGATTGACGGCGACGAAACGCTTTTTTCCGAGAAAATGGCGTGTGTTAATTGCAAGATAAATATTGCGACTTTGGAACCGCGTTCATTTTCGTTCAACACAAAATTCGGGGCGTGTCCGAACTGCGAAGGTTTAGGAGTCGTTGCCGAAGTTTCGCCGAAAACTTTGATTCCCGATCCGACGGTTTCGGCAAACAAACTGCCGTTGCTCGATGAAATTGACAAATCCGCTTCGACATATTTTCGGGAAGCACTGACGGGATTGATAAAAAATTATAACGATAAAAATTCGGGAACTGTGCGAATCGATACGAATTATGAGGATTTACCCGAAAAGGTCAAGACGGAGTTTTTTAAAGGTTCGCGGTTAAAAGTGCCGATGAGATTGTATCGGCGGACAAAGCGTCTGCCCTGGAACGGCGTGGTCGAAGTGATGCGAAACCGGATGCACGATGCGGGTTCAGAGAAAATTCGGACAGCTTTGGAACAATTCATTTCGCCCGTGGAGTGTCCTGTTTGCAGCGGACATCGGCTTAGAAAGGACAGTTTAGCGGTCAAGATCGGCGGTTTCGGCATCGGCGATTACGTCAGTTTACCGATTGAGGAAGCAGTCAGAAAATTCAACGATGTAAAATTGAGCAAACGCGAGGAAAAAATCGCGGGTTTAGTTTTGCGTGAAATTCAGAATCGTCTGCAATTTCTCGACGGCGTTGGACTCGGATATTTAACGATGGATCGCGGTTCGGGAACGCTTTCGGGCGGCGAAGGTCAACGAATTCGGCTGGCAACGCAGATCGGCTCGCAATTACGCGGCGTGCTGTATGTTTTGGATGAACCGTCAATCGGTCTGCATCCGCGTGATAATCAGAAATTGCTCGTAACTTTGCGTGAATTGCGGGATTTAGGCAACACGGTTTTGGTTGTCGAACACGATGAAGAAACCATCGGGCAAGCCGATTTCGTGATAGACATTGGACCGAAAGCGGGAACTCACGGCGGCGAAATCGTGGCGAAGGGAACACCGAAACAGATATTGAAAAGCAAAAAATCGCTGACGGGGAAATATATGTCGGGCGAATTGAGAATTCCCGTGCCGACCAAAAGACGTTCGCCGAACGGCAAGAAAATCATCGTCAAAGGGGCGACGGCTCACAATTTGAAAAACATTAACGTAACATTTCCGCTCGGCGTTCTAACGGTCGTCACGGGCGTTTCGGGCAGTGGAAAATCCACGCTGGTCGGCGATATTTTGTATCGTGCATTGGCAAAAGAAATTTACAGATCAATTACAGAACCGCTTGAACATAAATCAATCGTCGGGATCGAAAATGTTGATAAAATAATCGAGATTGACCAAAAACCGATTGGTAGAACGCCGCGTTCAAATCCGGCAACTTACACGGGAGTTTTTACCCCGATCCGCGAACTTTACGCAATGTTGCCCGAATCACGCGAACGCGGTTATAAATCCGGGCGGTTTTCGTTCAATGTTAAAGCCGGACGCTGTGAAGCCTGCGAAGGTGCGGGAATGAAGCGAATCGAGATGAATTTTTTGCCGGATGTTTACGTAACCTGTGATGTCTGCCGCGGTTCGCGTTATAATCGTGAAACTTTGTCGGTCAAATATAAAGGTTTATCAATCGCCGACCTGCTCGATACGACAATTGAAGATGCTCTGCCGATATTGGAAAATATCCCGAAAATAAAGGAAAAATTGCAGACTTTAATTGATGTCGGTTTAGGTTATTTAAAACTCGGACAATCCGCGACGACAATTTCCGGCGGTGAAGCCCAAAGAGTTAAATTATCCAAAGAATTATCAAAACGTGCGACGGGAAAAACGATTTATATTCTGGACGAACCAACGACGGGTTTGCATTTTGCCGACGTTCACAAATTGCTCGATGTCCTGCAAAGATTGGTTGACACAGGCAACTCCGTCATTGTCATTGAACATAATTTAGACGTGATAAAGTCCGCCGATTACATCATTGATCTCGGTCCCGAAGGCGGTTCAAAAGGCGGCGAACTCGTAGCGAAAGGGAAGCCGGAAGCAGTTGCGAAAGTGAAAAATTCTTATACCGGACAGGCTCTCAAAGAGATTTTGAAATAAAAAATAATCAATAAATAACAAATTAAAAGTAACAGAATAGAGCTCCTTTTGCTTTAATATGTTTTTTAGAAAGATTATCAGAATTTTATTAATCGTCGAAAATACGTTTCATCCAAAAAAAGAAGAAATCCCCAACTCAGGTTAGGGATTTCTTATAAGAAGAATAAAAAAGATCTTTCCGGTTCTTCAATAACTGCAATAAAAACCTATCTCGACCGTTGTTTCGTTTGTCTGACCTGAGGTGTAAAACTTAAATCAGATATAGCATCATTAACCGTTACGACCTGCGGCGTAAATTGGAAAGTTCGGTGAAAGACATTGACAACCAAACTCTGTCCAACTTCAATATCAGCAAATTGAAAATAACCGAACATATTTGTTGTCGCTGTTGCAACATTGCCGTTTTGATCGGTGAGATGAACGATTGCTCTCGAAACGCCGCGTCTGCCGTTTGATACGCGACCGCTGATTGATACGCCTGCCGCCGTCGGTGCTTGCACTTCAAACGCTCCGATGTCGGCGAGATTACCCGAACCGTTAGCCGAATTCGAATCGTCAACCGGACGAGTCGAACCGCGTTGATCGGTTGTCAATGCTGAATTGCCCGTGTCAATGGCAATACTTCCCGGCAAAAGTGCGTGGGTTTGTGTCGAACCGCCGTTATCGGCAAGCGGACCGAGATTCGGATCGCCCGTCAGATTGTTCGAGTTCGTGAGGTTTACGCAAGTCAAGTTGTCTTCGATCAGCGAATATGTTGCACTGACGTTGCCGCCGGCAGCAGTCCTACAGTCGCCACCGGAAGTACTATTGGCTATAATCGAGTTATTCAGGGTTGCGGTTCCTGAATTGATCGAGTACAAACCTCCGCCGATAGTCGTTGCCGAATTACCGCTGATGGTCGTGCTGTTTAATATTAATGTGCTGCCGGTACCGGAATTAATTCCACCACCGGAGTTTGCCGAATTACCGCTGACGGTCGAGTTATTCAAAGTTGTTGTAATACCAGTGGTGGCAATTCCGCCTCCTGAACCCACTGCCACATTACCGCTGATAGTCGTGTTATTCAAAGTTATTGAATTACCGCCAGAAGCAAAATTCACAATTCCGGCACCGGATCCAGCTCGATTATTGCTGAGAGTGCAGTTCATCATCATTATTGTGCCGAAATTGGCAATTGCACCGCCGTTTTGACCGGATTGATTATTGTCGAGAGTGCAATTCGTCATTGTTAAAGTGCCGTTATTCAAAATTCCGCCACCGGCTGCTCCGCCCACAAGACCATTAGCAACTGTTAGATTGTTTACCTCAAAAGTTACTCCGGTGTTGATGGTAAATACACGAACGGCATTACTACCCGAAACAGTTACCCGATTCGCGGTCGGAGCGTTGATCGTCAATGTGCCGTTGTTAGCGATATTCGGCAGCAGATTGCCCGCCGATAAAGCGATTGTCGTATCGGTGTTAAAAACTGCCGGATCAAAATCAATCACATCATCCGTTGCCGCAGCATTTGCCGCCGTAATTGCTCCACGCAGTGTACAGTCGTTGGCTGCCGCCGTGCAGCTTGAAACATTTGCATTATCGGTGCGGTCAACCGTAAAGGTCTCTGCCTGTATCGAAGCGGTTAGAAATAAGCCCGCGAAGATGGCGTGAATTACAAAATTATATAACCTCATTTTTTCTCCTTTTGTTTTTTATCTGTGTTTACAATTGGTTTATTCAATAAAAAAGGAAGCGATTTTTTTTCCAGAAACCAAACAGATTTTGTTAAAATGTCTGATTTTACAATTTAATTTCCGGCAGGTTTGGCACAAAATGAACCATTCCAGTCGCCTTCCCGTTTACTGAACAGGTTTAAATTTAAAGACTTTCCCAAGGTCAGGTCTATGCCAAATCAATGTTGTATTATTATTATCTTCAATACTCATTGTTGCTCTATATGGAGTGGTATGTAATAACTTATCTTGCAAATTATAGACTTTAAGTGTGTTTTGATCGAAAGCAAACTTTTCGTTCCCATCACTCCAAATTCCGACAAGACTTTTTTTGGAAATCTGAGTCTCAGGTGATTTCTCCACTTTTGCTGTGGGGTTTGACTTCTCTTTTGCAAAAACCTGCACTTCGGCTAAACTAAAAAAAACAATAGCTTTTTCATAATTTTTCCTTTTTAAGTGAAAATTAATTGACACTTAATTTTTTGCATTATCAAATTTGGACTTTTCTCAACTCTGAACTTTTGAATAGTGAAAAGAGATTATGTCAGTTCATCTTTTTCC
>JBGTGO010000055.1:0-11141 GCA_041746675.1 Pyrinomonadaceae bacterium
TAAAGTCTGCAAAAGTCTGTCGGCGGCTTCCGGTTCGTTATAAACAAAACTTTTGATTTTATCAAAGTTTTTCGAGCCTCTGCCCTCGACCATATAACACGCCAGCGTCCACGGCGAACCCGAAAAACCGATCAAAGGAACGCGATTATTTAATTTTTCCTTGGTCATTTTAACGGCATCCATTACATATTCGAGCCGTTCGAGTGCATCTTCGGTTTGCAGTTTTTCAAGGTCTTTCGGTTGGCGAATCGGTTCATCAAAAACAGGACCGACCGATTCGACCATTTGCAAATCCATTCCAAATGCTTCGGGAATGACCAGAATATCGCAGAACAAAATCGCCGCATCCGTTTTGATTATATCAATCGGCTGAATCGTGATCTCAGACGCGAGTTCCGGCGTTTTGCAGGTCGTCATAAAATCGTATTTTTCACGAATCGCCCGGTATTCGGGCAAATAACGTCCCGCTTGCCGCATAATCCAAACCGGCGTTCGCTCTGTTTCCTGCTTTTTGCAGGCTCTTATAAACAATGAATTTTCCAAAATATATTACCTTAATTATTAAGTCCTTTTCCACGGCTTAATTAAAAAACTTACAAAATTCAGACGCAAAATCTTTTGCATTTGAAGCTGTAAAATCAACTCTAAAACCCGGTTCTTCGATTCCCGCGGCAGTCGTCGTTCCGATTGCGGCAATTCGTGTTTCCTTCTGCTCGAACTCGTCAAAAACTTTCAGAAAATTTTTAACTCCCGAAGGGCTGAAAAAACATATAAAATCTATCTTTTGACGCGAAAGTTTTTGTTTCAGTTCGTCAGTAAATTCCTTTCCGATTTCAAACAAAATTGTTTCATAAACAACCGTTTCATCAACTTCTGCCAAGCCTTTAAGCATTTCCGGGATAACTCTTAAACTTTTATTGCCTTTCAAGAAAAGAAATTTTCTGTCGGCAAATTCGCTTTCGTCAAAGGAATTTATAAATTCTTCAGCCGTGTTTGCGGAATCTTTGAAAACAATTCTAAAATTTTTATTCTCAAATAAACTCTTCGCCCGATTTCCCAAAATGTAGATTTTTCCGCTGTAATCTTTATCAAAATCAGCTAAAAAAATCTCTGCCGCTTTCGGACTTGTAAAAAATATGCCGTCGTATTTATCAATTTCTGCAATGTTTTTCTCAAGTTCTGATAAATTTTTAACTCTTTTCGTTGAAATCGTCGGAAAATTTATAACTTCAAAATCGTTTGCGATTAGTGTCGCAGAAAAATCGCCGAATTCCCGAATAACTAAAACAGTTTTTTTGGTTTCCATCAGACAACATCTTCCTTTGTGTGTTCGACGGTTTCCCGCGTTTGTTCAAGTATTTTATTCGCTCCTTTTGCGATTAATTTTTCAGCCAGCGTAACGCCCAATAATTCCGCATCACCTCTTTCGCCTGAAATTTCATCCTGCAAATTTATACTTCCGTCCAAATTTCCGACCATTCCTTTCAGATGAATTTTTTCATCTCGAAGTTGGGCAAATCCCGCAATCGGAACTTGGCATCCGCCTTCCAATCTCCGCAGAAAACTTCTCTCAGCGGTGATGCAGTCGTTGGTTTTACGGTCATTCAGTTTTTCCAGAACATTTTCCAGCCTTTCATCATTACTGCGAACTTCAATCGCCATCGCACCTTGTCCGACTGCCGGAAGCATAACTTCAAACGGAATAATCTGTTTAATATATGAATCCATATTCAAACGATGCACGCCGGCGTATGCGAGAATCATTGCATCTAAATCGGATTCGACGAGTTTTTTTATCCGCGTCGGCACGTTTCCGCGAATTTCAAAAATCTGCAAATCCTTTCGATAATTCAAAAGCTGACTTCGGCGACGCAAACTGCCCGTCGCTACTTTTGCACCAAACGGCAGTTGATCGAGCGATTCATATTTCACCGAAATAAAAGCGTCATTCGGTCTTTCGCGTTCGGTTACCGCACCGATCATCAGATTTTCGGGCTGAACCGTCTGCAAATCCTTCAGACTGTGAACTGCCAGATCAATTTCGTTTTCTAAAAGTGCGGTTTCGATCTGTTTTGTAAATAAACCTTTGTCGCCGATTTTCGCCAGTGCGGTTTTCAGGATTTTATCGCCGGTCGTCTCGATTATTTTGACTTGGAAATCTATTGCGGGAAATTTATTTTCAAGTTTTTCCTTGATAAAATTCGTCTGCCACAATGCGAGCTGACTGCCGCGTGAGCCGATGATGATTTTTTCGCTACGCATCGGCTTCCCCAAATGTTTCCTGCTTTAAGACGTGAAGTTTTTTCACCAACTCAAAATGATTCTGCAGATCGTCCGTGTCATTGCCCTTGCTTTTGATCGCCAGTCTGTGCAGTTCGGAAACATTTTCCATTAAAAAACTCTTAATTTTCAAAATTTCGTCAATGGTTTTGCGATCCGGTTTCGTGTAAGTTTTCTTGAAGTCAGGCATCAACGAGAGCGAATAATACCACATTAAAAATTCGCCCATTTCCTTCATAATTATTTTTTTAACGCCGGGTAAATTTTCCATTCGGCGTTCGTAATTGCGATCAATAATCTGATTTAGATCGTCAATATTTTTTAGTGTAACCCGTTCATTTTCAGTAACATCGAGTGCAATATCGCGGGGCATTGCAATATCTACCAGTAAAATTTCGTTTGTTTGAGCAGCAAAATCTTCCCGCCGCAAAATCGGCTCGGTCGCACTCGTTGAACTTATGACGAGATCGAACTCATTAAGATTGGCTCCAAAGTTTTCAAAATCTAAAATTTCTCCGTCAAATCTGTGAGATTTTTGTAAATTTGATAAAAGTTTTTCCGTGTTCTCTCTTGTTCGATTTGTGAAAAAGATTTTTCCGACCTGCTGTTTGAGCAGACATTTGGCTGTTAATTCCGCCGTTTCACCGGCACCGACAACTAAAATGCGTTTGTCGGCAAGCGTTCCCAGAATCTCTTTGGCAAGTTTCACTCCCGCCAAACTAATCGAAACCGCACCTTTATGGATCGTCGTTTCGGTATAAACTTTTTTCCCGATCTTGAACGCTCTCTGCGAAAGCTGATTTAAGATTCTGCCCGTCGCGTCCAAATCTTTGGCGGTGTGATATGCCGATTTAAATTGCTGCAAAATCTGCGTATCGCCGACGATCTTTGAATCAACGCTCGTTGCCACATTAAATAATTGCCGACACGCCGCACAGGAAACGAATGTGAAAAAATGGTCTTTCTCAACGACATCTCCGGCACTTTTGAACTCGATTAAAAGTTCTTTGTAAAAATCCAGATCAACAGTTTGCTCGCTGCACACGCCATATATTTCCGTCCGATTGCAGGTTGACAAAATCACGCACTCCGAGAGTGTCTGCCGCAAAAGTGCCAGCAGTTCGGGGATTTCCGTGTCGTGAATAAAAAGTTTTTCTCTTGCTTCGAGTGATGCCGTTTTGTGGTTAATACCGATAACAAACAGCAGTCCCTGAGAATTTGTCGCTTCCAATCTAATTTTTTACCTCTTCTCTAAAAACGTATGAATCTTTGAAATAATTTAAGTAATTCTTTTCCAGATACCATAACTAACTGTAAACCTATTATATATTAAAACTTTACATCTTAAAGTCTTCCGGTAATAAATAAAGGAATATAAATCTTTAGCTCTTCTAATAATAAGTAAAGAAATATATAAGAAATTTATTGCCACGATACTTACTGCAAACCGGTCTGAAAGTTGCCGTCCGCCTTCCGCTTATTAGTTTCACCGAAAGCCGTCAAACCTGCAAATGACGGGACGACCCAAACAACTTCTAAGACGAATCGGCACAACGAACTCTGCTGTAACTCGAAAACTTGCTTCATAAACTGCTTCAGTGCCTTTTTTACGCTAAAAGCCTTACCATAACATTCCCTGATTTTAAGTTTTTGAATGGAAAATAATAGAAAACGAAATTATTTTTTCAAAGCATCCCGAATAGATTTTGAGTGTTTGTCTTTTTTAACGGCGAGTCTTTGGACGTATATTTGCGTGGTTTTGATGTTGCTGTGTCCGAGTGCTTCCTGCGTTTCCGCCATTGATTCCGAGTATTCGGAAACTATTTTTGCAAATGAATGCCGCAGCCGATGGATGTGAAAAGCGGAGATTCCGGCTTCGGCAGCGTAAATTTTCATTCGGCTGGCAAATCCGTGCGAAGTCAAGCCCCGTGCTTTATTTCCCGTTCCGGCACCTCTGTCGTGTCTCAGCCAAAGCGGTTCATCCTTGCCAAAAATGTCTGATCTTCCGGTAACAGCAAGGTAATGATGAAGAGCATTCTGTGTGTCTTCATCATTGAGTTCAAAGTTTTGAAAATAGCCGCCTTTCATTTTAGCTTTAATTAGAAAGCGTCTATTTTTTATCTCGATGCTTTTTCCGCGTAAATCTATAATCTCAGCTCTTCTTTTACCCGTTGCTATAAAAAACTGTAAAATCGCGTTATCTCGTAAATAAATCGGCTGTTCATTGCGGACGTGATTGGTGACGACTTCCAAAAGTTTTACCAATTCTTCACGCGACAAAGCCTTAACGCTTTCCGACTGAAACGGCTTCGAGGCTTTCGGCAAAGAAACCTTTGCCGGATTGATCGGAATCAGCTTGATCATTCCGCCTTCATTACGCAGATACTCGAAAAACTGTGATAGTGCGGAAATTCGATTGTAAATAGTTCCGTCTGCCAATCTCTGAGTTTTCAAATCCCAACGCCATTCTTCAACATCTTTCGGTAGAACTTGGACAGCAGATTTTCCGCAAAAATCAAAAAAATCAAAAATGGCTTTTGATTTATCGTTGCGAATGTCGCTGCTTCTTTTCAAAGAAGAATTGACGGTTCGGGTCAGCCAACTTTCGACAACGGAAGTTATATCCAGTTCAACGGAAAAATTGTCGGAATCATAAATTTGTAATTTATTGAAATCATTCACAAGAAGAAATTACCCTAAATTCATCCGAAAATCAAGAATACACATTTTGCAACAATGTGTATTCTGAACCTCTGTATTTTTGATAATTTGGAAATATTTTCGATAATCGGACGAGCCGAACGCTACTTTTAGATTGGCGATAAAATTTAATTTTTTAAAGAAAACAAATCCGAAAAAATTAATCTATCGCCTATACAACTTTTTATCTACTCAATTTCTCAAGCAGCAATCAATTTCATTCTGACGATCGTATTTACAACAATAATCAGTTTGTATAAAATAAATGAAGCAAAAAATATCGAAAAAGGGGAAGTTAATTTATGAGTGAAAAGGAAAAGCGTCCGAAATCGAAGGACATCAAAGCGGAAAAATTGCCATATCCGGCGAAGCAGTCCGATATGAAACAGCAACCGGACAGCGATTTATCAAATTATTCAGCGGCGGGGAAATTAAAGGATAAGGTCGCATTGATTACCGGTGCTGATTCGGGAATCGGGCGGGCGGTGGCGATGGCATTTGTAATGGAAGGAGCGAAGGTTGCCGTTTTGTATAATGAAAACACGAGTGATGCGGAAGAAACAAAGCGTCTGTGCGAGGAGAAAGGCGGCGAATGTCTGTTGATAAAATCCGATGTGCGGAAGCGTCAGAAATGTTTTGATGCAGTGGCGAAAACGGTCAAAAAATTCGGCGGTTTGAATATTTTGGTCAATAATGCGGCATTTCAAAAATCGCAGAAAAAATTTGAAGACATCACCGAAGAAGATTTGCGGCGGACGTTCGACACGAACATTCTCGGCTACTTTTTTATGGCACAAGCCGCGTTGCCGCATTTGCAGAAAGGCGATGCAATCGTCAATACGGGCAGCATCGTCGGCATCACCGGCAACAAAATTTTGATTGATTACACGGCGACGAAAGCGGCGATTCACGCTTTTACAAAATCGCTCGCCCTGTCGCTCGGCGAAAAAGAAATCCGCGTCAACTGCGTCGTTCCCGGTCCGGTTTGGACACCGAATATTCCCGCGACGATGCCCGCTGATGAAGTCGAAAATTTCGGCTACGAAGTCGCTCTCGCACGTCCCGGACAACCTGAAGAACTCGCTCCCGCGTATGTTTTACTCGCCTCAAGCGACGGCAGTTTTATGACGGGAAGTCTGGTTGAAGTGACGGGCGGAAAACTTGGGTAAACAATTGAATTATGGACATTTATCCGATAGGAACGGTCAGAAAATTACTTACAACCGACGCTGTTACCGAACCGACGCGAAAGGCTTTGGAGAAGCGTCTGAGTGAAACGGAAAATTATCAGCCGAAGTTTTTTGACGCGGCGGAATTTGCTCTGCTCGATGCGGTTTGTCGGCGTTTGATCATTCAGGATGAAGATGTTGAGTTTGTTAATTGTGCTGCGTTTATTGATAAAAGTCTGAGCGAAAACGAAAGCAATGGTTGGCGTTACGACAAATTGCCGAACGATGCGGAAACTTTTCGCGGCGGAATTGGTGGAATTAATGAAACGGCTCAAAATAAATTCGGTGCGGAATTTGTTAAATTAAATGAATCACAGCAAAACGAAATTTTAACCGAAATTCAAACCGGAAAGGCGGCGGTCAAAACTTGGATGACGCTTTCCGCTAAACTGTTTTTTGAGGAACTTTTAGCAAAAGCGGTCGAAGTTTATTACGCTCATCCGTTTGCACAGGAACGCATCGGTTATGTTGGAATGGCGGACGCGAGCGGCTGGACGCAAATAAAATTGAATGAACGCGAACCGCGTGAGCCGGAGAAAATCGGCGATTCTGCTGCGTAAAATTAATAACAAACTATCGAACTAAGGGAAATGGAAAAAACATCTTACGGTGATTCAGCCGAATTTCCGCAAATTGAAACACCGCAGATGCGTCGTTATCAAACAAGCGAAACGGTTGATGCCGTCGTCATCGGGACGGGTGCGGGCGGTTCGCCGCTGCTGGCACGTCTGGCGGAAGCGGGTTTGAAGGTTGTCGCACTTGAAGCCGGGAAATACTGGTCGCCCGCCGAAGATTTTGCGACCGACGAAGTTGCTCAAAATAAACTTTTTTGGAACGACGAACGCCTGAGTGCGGGCGGCGATCCGGTGGCATTCGGCAAAAATAATTCGGGCATCGGTGTCGGCGGTTCGACGCTGCATTACACGGCTTACACGCCGCGTTCACACGCTGACGATCTGAGGTTAAATACTGAGTTCGGAGTCGGTGTTGACTGGTGTTTGAGTTATGAAGATTTAGAACCGTATTATAACGAAATCGAAAATTTTCTCGGCATTTCCGGTTTTTCGCCGTATCCTTGGAGCGAACCGAATCGGCAAAAATATCCTCTGCCGCCGCTGCCTCTGAACGGTGCGGCTCAATTGATGGAACGCGGCTGCCGTCATCTGAATATCAAAACCGTTCCCGCCGCGAACGCCGCACTTTCTGAAAATTATTATCAGAAAAATATCGGTTGGCGACACGCCTGCACGAATCGCGGATTTTGTCAGGCGGGTTGTTCGACGGGTGCGAAAGGTTCGATGGATGTTACATATATTCCGCTTGCCGTGAGTTTCGGAGCGGAAATTCGGGCGGAAAGTTTTGCGACGAATTTTGAATTTGATGGGGCGGGAAAAATCAATGCGGTCGTTTATGTCAGGGACGGCGTAACTGAAAAGCAGCTTTGCAAAAACGTCTTTTTGTGCGGCGGTGCGATTGAAACGCCGCGATTTTTGTTGATGAACGATCTCGCTAATTCGAGCGGACAGGTCGGCAAAAATTTTATGGCACACACGGGAATTCAAGTTTGGGGGCAATTCGACGAAGCCGTGCGACCGTTCAAAGGAATCCCCGGTGCGTTGATTTCCGAAGACACGCACCGCCCGCAAAACGCCGATTTCGCCGGCGGTTATTTATTACAGTCAATCGGTGTAATGCCCGTAACTTACGCCGGACAAGTCGCCCGCGGACGCAAAATCTGGGGCGAACAACTCCGCGAATGTATGAACAGATACAATCACACGGCGGGCATAAATATTCTGGGCGAATGTCTGCCGTCGGATGAAAATTTTGTCGAATTGTCCGATGAAAAAGACGCTCGCGGCTTGCCGAAACCGCGGGTTCATTTTACGAACGGCGAAAACGAAAAACGTCTGACGAAACACGCCGAAAAGTTGATGACGGAAATTTGGAAAGCGGCGGGTGCAACAGATATCTGGTCATTTCCGCGAAACGCCCACATTATCGGAACGTGCCGTATGGGAACGGACGCGGAGAGTGCCGTCGTCAACGAAAAAGGGCAGAGTTTCGATATTCCGAATTTATATATTTCCGATAATTCGACTTTTCCGAGTGCGTTATCCGTCAATCCGGCGTTGACAATTATGGCTCTGTCGCTAAGAACAGCGGACGGGTTTTTGGAGAGTTCAATGTTTAATGTTTAATGTTCAAAGTTTAAGGTTGAAAGTTGAAATACGAAAACCTTGAACCTTGAACATTAAACATTGAACTTCTTAAAAATTATGGCAAAAAGTTTTCTCGATATAATCAAAAAACAATACGGCGACGGCAAATATGCGGGCGATCAATATGGCGGTGCGGCGGGGCTTTCGGGCAGCGGCTTGCCGGACGGGTTTGCCGGAAATTTTATGTTTGCGACCGGCATTGAATGTTCATATCCGACGGTAAATAATGGCAAAACCCGCCGCGATCAACTGGAAGAATGCGGGCATTATGACAATTACAAAACTGATCTGCGACTCGTGCAGGAACTCGGTTTGAAGGTTCTGCGATACGGTTTGCCGTATTACAAAATTCACAAATCGAAGGACGAATTCGACTGGAGTTTTGCCGATGAAGCGATGAACGAAATACAGCGTTTGAATATCACACCGATTCTCGATCTGCTGCATTTCGGCGTTCCCGATTGGATCGGAGATTTTCAAAATCCCGAATTCCCGATTCATTTCGCCGACTACGCCGAAGCCGTGGCGATGCGTTATCCGTGGGTTAGATTTTACACGCCGATTAACGAAATTTACGTCACGGCACGGATGAGCGGAAAGGATGGAATGTGGAACGAACAATTAAAAACTGACAGAGGCTTCGTCACGGCGATCAAAAACATCGTCGCGGGGAGCATTCTGGCGACGCATAAAATCGCCGCCCATCGCCCCGACTGCGTCATCGTTCAATCGGAATCAGCCGAATATCTGCACGAAGCCCGTGCCGTGCCGTCGCCGGAAGTTACATTGGCAAACAAACAGCGGTTCATCGCCCTTGATCTTTTATACGCTCATCCGCCCGATGCCGATGTTTGTATCTATATGATGGACAACGGTTTAACCCGCGAAGAATACGAATGGTTTATGGTCGGCGAACCGCCGGGTTATCAGATTATGGGCAGCGATTATTACGGACGCAATGAAAAAATTATGAAACCCGACGGCGAAATTTGTACGGCGGAAGACGTGATGGGTTGGTATCAAATCGCTCACGAATATTACGAGCGTTACCGCAAACCCGTGATGCACACCGAAACGAATACGTTCAAGCCGAGGGAAGCTCCGACGTGGCTCTGGAAGCAGTGGATCAATGTTTTGCGGATGCGAAAAGACGGCGTGCCGGTTCTCGGTTTCACTTGGTACAGCCTGATTGACCAGATTGATTGGGACACCGGGCTTGCGGAGAAAAACGGCAACGTCAATAAGTGCGGACTCTATGATTTAAAACGCAAACCGCGTCCGGTCGCTGCCGCTTACCGCCAATTACTGGAAGAATTCGGACAGATAACAATCGTGCCGCACGGCGAGATTTTTGAAATCACCGACCGTCCGGCACGTCTGAAAGTTGAAGTCTGATCTAATTTTAAGCCGCTTCGACCAGCGGTGCGTCAACGAGATGTTCGGAGATAAACCAAACTTGCCGTTCGTTGGTGCGAATCACATCGCTGACCAACAGGTCGTTCGTCCCGTCGTCTTCATTTTTGTCGGCATCTTTCGCGTATTTGCGGGATTCCTTCAGAATGATTTCGTGAGCTTCGAGCAAACGTGAAATCTGCACCGGAACTTCTTCGCGTCCACGCGGCGGGCGTTCGATGTTTGTTTCCTCGGCAACATCGGCAGCCATTGCGAGCGTGATTCCGCCGAGTCTCTGAATGCGTTCGGCGAGTGAATCAACGAGCAAATTCTGCTCTTCGTAATGTTTGTCGAACAACAAATGAAGTTGATAAAAAGTATGTCCGGCAACTTGCCAGTGATGCTTTTTATACATATCGCGGATCGAAATCGTGTCCGCCAAAACTTGATTCAACGCCTTAACACTTTTCAGACAAACTTCTTTTTCAATCCCAATCGGCATCCGCACAACCGTATCGTATTCCTGCAAAATCCGTCCGCGTTGATTCATAATCGGTTCGGCAGAATTTCCGTTATTTTTGCCCGCAGACTTTTTCGCCGGCTTGGCTGCTTTCGTTACCTTTTTTTTCGTTTCTGATTTTGTTTTTTGCTTTTTGGTCTTTGTACTCATTTTAACTCCCTCTGTTCAATTTTAAATATCACTCCGAATTTTGCATAGTTTCGAATTGTCCTTAAAACAAACGCAATCTATCGGAATAATGTGTTTCTATAATAACAGTAGTTTAAAATTTTATGAAACCAATTCACCGCACTTGAAAGATTTCTTAACACAAAGGCTGAACTGCAAAAGAGCGAGTGTTTTCGGTAAAATCTCTTTTGCATTATGATTTATTATGCGGAGAAATCCTTATTAAAATTTAATTTATAGAGTAGTTAAAATCACTTTGAGTCAAATTTAACACTTAATTTGCGACATTATGTTTTTAAATAAGGTAAACCCTGTGAATGAAAAAATAAGCAAGATAGATCTTTTCGGAGTAAAGTCGAACAATATTTGTGTTTAAACGCACACTTTTTTAACTTTTTTGTTCCAAAAAAAACCACTGTTGAAATGCAGAATTTGATGTTAGATCGTCAATGAAAATATTTCTGTTTTCCATCAAAAAATATTCAAATCACCTCGTGTGCGACTTTAAACCACTTCATCTAAAAGTGATAGTTGGAGTGCTTTGTTGCCAAGTTGCATATTTATAAAGACTCCGACTGTGTGGCTGAGGATTTTCCTAAATATCCGATTTTGATAATGCCACAGGTCTTT
>JBGTGO010000056.1:0-43990 GCA_041746675.1 Pyrinomonadaceae bacterium
AACTCTGGAAAGTGCGAGGGAACGCGGCGTAAAAATCTATGCGGAAATAAAAGGTTACGGAGCGACGTGCGATGCTTATCACCGCGTTCGTCTGGAAGAAAATGGTAACGAATCGGCACGGGCGATTATGCTCGCTTTGGAGGATGCGGGAGTTGCTAAGGAGGAAGTTGATTATGTCAATCTGCACGGAACTTCGACACAATTAAACGACCATATCGAAACACAAAGTTTGAAGAAAGCGTTCGGCGAACACGCCTATAAACTGGCGACTTCCGCCACGAAATCGCAGATCGGACACCCGCAGGGAGCAAGCGGAGCGGCGGGAATCGGTGCAACTTTATTGGCGATAAATGAAAATATCATCGCTCCGACCATAAATTTGGATGTACCCGACGCTGACTGTGATCTGGATTACACACCGAATATTGCCAGAAAAAACGCCGAAATCAACACAGCACTTTGCAATTGCATTGGTTTCGGCTCAAAAAATTCAGCGTTGGTTTTAGCAAAAGTTTAACAACCGGGTTGTGAGCTTTGATACGATTTCAGTCGAACAATGAACAAACCAATGCTGATAAATCGGCAATCCCACCGAAGCAAAGTTAGTTGTCCAACCTTTTGCACTATATCGTTCAAATGTCCGGTTCTTTTTTGCAGAATGTCACAGCCGCGGGATTCATCGCATTCATCACGCCTCGCCAGACCGTTTAGATATTATCTTGGCAAGACTTTTCTGATATATAATTGCGTAGTTTGCTGCATCAAGTTTGTTCTGCCGTCGGTCGGCGATAACCTTTTCAAAATTAAATCTATTTAGAAATATTCACACCCGTTGGTCAATTAACCCGACTCTAAACGATCACTAACTTTATTTTGCTTGAGTGCTTATTCGGAAAGCAGATTCACCTGACGGGACTGACAACACTACCGTTGTCGCTTGAAGAACTTATTAGAGCAACTAAAATTCCCGCTAGAATTGCCCCTCCGATTCCTAAGTAGATCAAGCTGTTGTTGCCGCTTTTTTTCGTAACTTTATCCTCGTTGGGATTCGGATAGAATTCACCTGCCGGAACTGTAACGTTGTTTAAGCGGGTTGAGCCGAAAATCGAATAAACCGTCGTTTTGCCGTCAACGATGGTTACTTCAAAACGACTTAGTTTGTCGGTAACCGGAATCGTAACAATACCATCCGGCGTGGAAAATCTAACACTGACGTTAGGATTTGAGAATACTACAAATTCGCCTTTTTGGAGTGTGCCGGAAATCGTGGAATTATCGTAAGCCAGACTGAGTTTTGAATTCGCCGAGATATTTATATAACCGGCATCCGGGATTGAAACTCTCGCTTCGATATTCGAAGGTGTGGTCATTTCAGCCGGAAAAATAATTGAACGTCCATCCTCTGCATTTTCACCGTTTACCGTAACGTATGTTTTACCGCCTGCCGAGGGAATTTCGGAGATTGATAATTTGCCGACAGTTTTATCCTGAGCAAAAGTAGTTCGCGGAGATAAAATCATTAAAGAAACCGCAATGGATATGACGAGAATTGTTGATGTTAGAGTTTTCATAATTTAGTCAATTTGAAGATGTATTTAACAAAATATATCACATATAATCTGTCGCAGGAAAAATATAAAATTATTGCAGAAAGTTTTGTTTTGTGAATGAAACTTTTCCAAAAAAATGTTAGATATATTGTTATGAACGTAACACATTTATATTGTTCGGCTTGCGGTGAGGAATACGCTGCCAATCAACTGCACAATCTCTGCACGGAGTGCGAAAAACCGTTACTGGTTAATTATAATTTGGACAAAGTTGCCGAAACTCTGACCAAAGAATCTCTGAAAACAAGAGTTTCGACACTGTGGCGATATGAGGAAATTCTGCCGGTCGAGAATTCGGAAAACCGGATGACTTTGGGCGAAGGCTGGACACCGCTTCACCACGCGAAAAGTCTGGGCGAAAAATATGGTTTACCGAATCTGCTTATCAAAGACGAAGGGATGAACCCGACGCAGAGTTTTAAGGCTCGCGGAATGACGATGGCGGTTTCGATGGCAAAGGAATTAGGTGTCAGGAAAGTCGCTGTTCCATCTGCCGGAAATGCTGCCGGAGCGTTGGCGGCGTATGCGGCACTCGCCGGAATTGAAGCACATATTTTCGTGCCGCTCGACACGCCGCGGGCTTGTGTTATCGAATGCAAAGCACTCGGAGCGAACGTCAATCTGATTGACGGTTTGATCACAGATTGCGGAAAGATCGTCGGCGAACGCAAGGAAGCAGAAGGTTGGTTTGACGTTTCGACTTTGAAAGAACCATACCGCATCGAAGGCAAGAAAACGATGGGTTATGAACTCGCCGAGCAAATGAACTGGGAATTACCTGAAGTAGTTTTTTATCCGACCGGCGGCGGAACGGGCTTGATCGGAATGTGGAAAGCATTCGACGAAATGGAGCAGATGGGTTGGATTGACGGAAAAAGACCGCGAATGGTTTCCGTTCAATCAGAAGGCTGTTCGCCGATAGTTGATGCGTTTCATCAAAATTTAAATCACGGTGCAGACATCGAAAATCCGCACACGGTCGCCTCCGGTTTGCGTGTCCCGAAAGCTGTCGGCGATTTTATAATGCTCGACATTTTGCGAAAATCCGGTGGAACCGCCGTCGCCGTTTCCGACGCGGAATTGGTTGCCGATTCCGAAGAAATCGGTAAACACGAAGGAATCTTCGCCGCTCCCGAAGGCGGTGCGGTGCTTGCCGCTCTGAAGAAATTACTCGAAACGGGCGAAGTCAAAAAGGATGAAAAGATAGTTTTGTTTAACACGGGTTCGGGAATTAAATATCTGGAAGCATTTGAGGATTAAAATTCTTTAAAGCGAATATCTGCGGGAAGCGTAACTTCTAGCATTTTGAAATTTTTCGAGCATTCCGTAAATGAATACTTCATTCCCGCCGGAATTGTCAGAGCATCGCCGCGTTCAAGTGAATCTTTTGTATTATTCTCACGTCTTAAATTTGCTTTACCTTGCAGAATAAAGAAAAAAACGAACTCCGCGTCGTGTTCCGTCAGATTGATTTTTGCACTATTTTCCTCAAAACCGGAATCTGCATTCGGCTGAATAAACCAAACTGTTTTGACATCGGCTAAACCATTTGTCGCATATTTAATTCCCGTCGTCCGGCACAACAAATCATCGAGTCGCCATCTTTTTTCGGACAAATCTTGATCGGCGGCATAATGAACAAAACGTTGTCCGCCGAAATCACGCAAAGAATCTACTAGATTCGTCGGCAAATTTGTTTCGTGATCGGCAAAAGTTTCGTGTTCGGCGGGACAGCCGATTTCGATAACTTCCAAGTTATCCGAACTTTCCAAAACGCGGTGACGAATCTGCGGCGGCTGCAGAACGCAATCGCCCGCTTTGAAAATAAACGATTCGCCCTGATCTTCGTAAACCAGTTTTGCCCAACCTTTGTAGCAGTAAATTATTTGGAAACGGATTTTGTGAAAATGCACGTAATCGGGAACTTCGCCGCCCTGCGGAATGTGTATGTGTGACGCAATAAAACGTCCGCCCTGCCGGTCAGGAATCAAATCGCGGTAACGCATTCCGGCTCGTCCTTTGATCCATTCAGCATTTTCGGATAATTTAGTGTGAACAAATGTTTGTTTGACTTCGGGTAAATCAAGCGGCGGATTTGCGTCAATCAGTTCGATTTTTACGCCGTTCGGTGCGGTCAACTCGGATTCGCCGTCCGCAATGTTTTCCGGCGAATTGCATTCAAGCCGAAGTTTTATATTTTTGTTTTCGCCGAAATTCCCACTGCTCTTTTCCAGCCGAATACTTAAACCGTAGCCAAAAATCGAAGCAACGGCGGGATTATCGGCGGGGAAAATCACATTGATTTTGAAGCCGAGTCTTTCGGTGAAAAATTCTAATGTTTTATCAAAATCTTCACACGGCAAAACCAATTCTGCGGTTTCGATGTTGCTTTTTGCTTTGGAATTCAAACACTTTCTCCCGCAATTTAATCGTCGTTTGTATGTCGTTCATTCGGACTGCCATCATCTCGCCCGCAAGCATTGTATTTATATTCCGTAAATAAACAAAGTATAATTCGACGCTTCAGCTTATTTTTTCGGTTCATCGTGCAGACACAAGACTTTGTATCTCTCTTTCAAATTCTCCAAAATGTGCAGACGCTCCTTTTCATTTTCATTGCTTAAGATGCTGATTACATTCCCTTTATTTTTTTTGATCGCCGTCAATTTTTTGTGTTTATCAATTTCTTTTCCGAGTGTTTCCGTTTGTCCGACGCAAATTATTTTGTGATGACCACGCCCGAAGCGGTCAATTTTGCGGTTCGAGATGACAAACACAACCGAAAAATCTTCAAATTTTGCCTGCAAGTCAAAAGTGTCGAACGCATAGTTCAGACGTTTTCCGCGAAACACCGCTGCCCCAATCGGCTTGATAAATTTCCGTCGCCCTCTTTTTTTACCGACGATTTTTTCCAGTAAATAACTGCTCGTATCAACTTCTTCAACCGTTTTCGTTTTTTTTCGACGCTTTTTAGTTTTCTGAGCGACATCAGCCAGAAAAGGTTTCGGTTCGGCTTTTTCCAATTCCGGTTCATCAGATTTTAGCTGATTAATTTGCGAATCAGCCTTTGTTTTGCGAACGATTTTCTTTTTTACGGAAACCTCAGGTTTTGTTTTTGTTTGAACTTTTTGCGTATCCTGATCTACTTTTTTAACCGGAGTTACAGTTTTAGCTTTTTGGATAATCTGTTTTTTTAAAACGATTTTCGTTTTTTCAGCTTCAACTTCTTTTTCTTTCTTCGATGTTGTATCCGTTTTTCGGCTGGCAATTTTTTTCGGTTGAGGTTTTAGGTCTTTCTTAGTTATCCGTTCGATCTTTTTTTCGGAGGACTTTTCCGGTTTGCTCTTAACCGCCGTCCGCTGCCCGGATGAACTTTTTTTCAGCGTGATTTTTTTTGCAGCGGTATTTTTTTTTGCCGCCGGTTTTGCCGTTATTTTTGCCGCCGGTTGTCTTTCAGGTTTTACTTTTATTTCTACTTTCGCCTTTGAAAGGCTCTTTTCTTTCGCTCCTGAAACGCTTTTTTTCGGAGTCAGCACTTTCGAAGGTTTTGCCACTTTCTCCGTTTTCTTCGACACAACTTTACTCGTCTTTGCCCTCACTTCCTTAACTATTTTCTGCGGAGTTTCCTTAATCTTTAACGCTTTTTTTTCAGCCTTTACCGTAGCGGTTTTTGACGAGTTTGCAGAATTGATTTTAGGAATTGATACAGATTTACTCTTCGATTTTGCAATCGGCGGAGTTTCGGCAACGACCGTATTTTTCGGTTTTACAATCTTTGTTTGAGGTTTTAAGGCTTTCTTTCTTTTCGGCGTAACTGCTTTTTTCTTAACAGTTTTCAGGCTTTTTTTAATAGCGGCATTAGTTGTCTGTTTCATATAGGATATTGTATCAAATATGAAACAGACGGACAATTATCGAAGGTTATTTTTTTGTCTTGTAGATGTAGCGTCTTTCCGACATCGGAATCAAAAACTCGTCAAATTCGATTTTTTCCCGAATAAGTTCTCGCTTGACCGATTCGCCCGCGTATAGAATCATTTCGGCATCGTCCGCCCATTTTTTCATCTGAGCAACACGCTTGCCGAATTTGTCTAACGCCCGACACATCACATAGGAAACTTCGATGTTTTCGACTTCCTGAAACTGTTCGTTGATAAGCATTGTTCGTTCACGCAGATCGAGTTTTCTGATCGCGTGTCCCAGAAACTTGCTTTTTTTGACTTTTGATTCGACCAGTTTTCCGAGTAGATCATCGCGGACAATCAGACACGGAATCGCCGGCAAACCCGCACCCGTTCCGACATCGGCAAAGACCGAATTTTCCGCGATGAATTGCAAACCGTAGAGCGATTCCAGAATATGCCGCACCGCAAATTCCTGCGTGTCGCACGGAGCGACCAAGTGCAGTTCGCTGTTGTATTCAATCACCAGTTTGTAATATTCGCCGAGTTGTTCGATCTTTTCATCCGATAATTCGATGCCGAATGCCGACTGATGTTTTTTGATTGATTCGGTGATTTTCATTACAGTTTGCAGGAGTTGTTTTCCAAGTGGTTGAGAAAAATTGAATGCGGACGAGAGGACTTGAACCTCCACGATATTGCTACCATAGGCTTCTGAGACCTACGCGTCTACCAGTTCCGCCACGTCCGCATATTCGGCGTTATTTAATATACATTTTTGTTGTCAAAAGTTACAAGTGAGATAAATGTTTTTCGTAAGAACTAATGCCATCTATTTCGCCGTCACTTTTCAATATTTTACAGAATCAGAAATCCGAATTGTTTCTTACAGCCGGAGAGATAGGTGACGTTGCATTTTTATTTTTGTAGGAACTCATTTATCCAAGCCAAGTATTTTTGCGAAACTTTTTCGGATGAAACCGCGACGATTTCAGGAACGTCGTAAGAATGGTTTTTGTTTATAAATGCTTCCAATTCCGCATATTTTTCTTCGATGGTTTTGACTAAAAGCAGATATTCCGGGTCATTACGCACTTTTCCCTCCCAGAAATAATAAGATTTTATCGGCGGCAAAATCTGCACACACGCCGCAAGTTTTGCTTCAATTATTTGTTTCGCCAAATTTTCGGCTTCATCAATACTATGTATCGTTGTAAAAATTACTAACATAATTGCTCAAATAAAAAGGGCAAAAACCGAAAACACTCTCGGTTTTTGCCCGTTGAATCTTAGATCTTAAATCTTTTATTCCGCCATTAACTCGGTGTATTGTCCACTGTCAACCCATTCGAGAATTTCGGAAACGCGGTAGATCGGAAACGGATGCGTCAGACCGGCGTTGAGAATATCCGCCCAGAAACGGTCGAGTTTTCTTTCGTCGTAATTTTTCTGAAACTCTTTTGCCTGTTCCAGAAATTCGTCGTAGTCAATCTCGGAAGCCATTGTTCCGCCGGCGAGTTGCATCATCGTTTTACCGATGACGTGCGGGTCTTGCGTTACGAGCAAGGCGGCTCGGTCACAGGAAAGTTCGGCTTTTCTCGCCCACGCTAACAACGAACTGCTGATGCCGGTCGAGATTAAAAATTTAATAATTTCCGAACCCGGAATCACTGAAATCGTTCCTTTGGCGATTGCTTCAAAAAGTCTTGCCGCCGTTAAATAAAGAACGTGTTCGGCGTGAATGTGTCCGACTTCGTGAGCAATTACGGCGAGCGTTTCCGCATCGTCCAATCTTTCGAGAAGACCCGAATGCAAGACGATTACGTGTTTGTCAACGCCGGTCGTAAAAGCATTGACAATCGGATTTTGCTGGACGAACATATCGGGCATATCAACGCCGAGCGTCGTGCAGGCAATTTGTAATTTTGCGTGGAGATCGGGAAATTGCTTTGGCGTAACTTTAACGGCACTTGCCATCAGCATCACACGAATCGCCGACTCGCCAGTAATCTGGATCAGTTTTCGCAGAGCCGTATCAACTCCGGGAACTGCCCGAAGTGCCGCAAGTGCTTTACTGTCAGCCGGATGGACATATTCGTGTTTCGTCAAATCCGCAAATTTCTTATGATATTCGTCCGACAGAGGCATTTTGCATTTACCGCATTTCGCCTCGCCGCTCTTGTAGTTTTCGCGGACGCTGTTCTGCTGTCCGCAATACCGACATCGTACGCTCACGCCTTTTGCCGCCGCCGATGCTGAATTACCGGAATCTGTTTTTTTACTTGCCATAATTAAATTTTAGAGATTTGTTTCGCATTATTCAAATGTATGATGTTCAAATCGGGCAAACAGTTTAACTTATTAAAAAATTTTGCTGCCTCAATTTTATAATTCGATGCTAAAATGTGAATTCTTTGCTAAATAAAATGTATATGGAGGAAATTAACGTGATTTTTTGTTTATAATTTAAAACAGAATCCGGCAATGTGTATAAAAATTTACGAAGAAGCAGAAATTGAAGTTGGAAGACCACCGATAGGGCTTTCGTGCTGGATTATCAATCGGATAATGCTAGATTTTCTTCAACCTCTGCAATCTTTCCGCCGCCGCTTCGAGTGTTTCATCTTTTTTGCAGAAGCAGAATCTGACCTTTTGGTTTCCCAATAATTTATTGTGGTAAAAAGAAGAACCCGGCACGACCGCGACACCAATTTCACGAATCAGGTGTTTTGTAAATTCAATGTCATCTTTGAAACCAAAGTTTGAAATATCGCACATTACATAATATGCACCTTCGGGAAAATCACATTTGAAACCGGCATCCTGCAGAACAGGAATAATGTAATCGCGTTTTTTTTGGTATTCTTTTTGCAAATCATCATAATAACTTTGCGGCAGACTCAACGCATACGCACCCGCTTTCTGCAATGGGTGAGCCGCACCAACAGTCAGAAAATCGTGAACTTTGCGAATCGCACTCGAAATATCCGGCGGAGCGATACAATATCCGACACGCCAACCCGTTACCGAATAAGTTTTTGACAGCGAATTTACAATAACCGTCCGCTCACGCATTCCGTCAATCTGTGCCATCGAAATATGAACTGGATTTTGGATTTTAGATTTTGGATTTTGGATTCCTTCTTTATTATCCATTATCCGTTTTCCATTTTCCATTGGATAAATGATGTGTTCGTAAATCTCATCGGTGTAACAAATTACATCAAATTCTTTACAAAGTTCGGCGATAAATTCCATTTCTTCACGGTTAAAAACTTTGCCTGTCGGATTATTCGGATTGCAGATAATTATTGCTTTCGTGTTTTCGTTAAACGCATTTCGCAACTCATCACGTTCAAAATTCCAACCGTTCTCAGTTTGATAAAGCGGAATGTGAACCGGTTTTGCATCTGAAAGAATCGCATCGGGAGAATAATTTTCGTAAAACGGTTCAAAGACAATTACTTCTTCGCCCGGATCAACCGTCGCCATCATTCCCGCGATCATTCCTTCCGTCGAACCGCACGTTACGGTAATTTCCGTTTCCGCGTCAACATCTAAACCCAAAAACCATTTCGTCTTCTCAACAATCGCATCCCGAAAATCCTTCGTTCCCCAGGTTATCGCATACTGATTAAAATCCTTCGCAATCGCTTCCTGTGCCTTGATTTTAATATCTTCCGGTGCGGCAAAATCAGGAAATCCTTGCGATAAATTCACCGCATCATATTTCATCGCCTCGCGTGTCATCTCACGTATCACAGACTCCGCAAAACTCGCCGCTTTTTTTGATATTCGATTTTTAGAAATTTTTGGTTGTGTCATCTTTTTCTTTGTTCTCTACTTTTTCAGGAATAGGACGATCAATTAAATCTTCAGTTAAACTGCCTAAGTACATTTTGATTGATTCATTTTTACTGGAAATTTCTATGAAATTTCTCTGCACTCCAGAATTTTTTGTGCCAAGAGAGAAGAGAACTCCATAATTCTCGTTAGGCTCTAATTTCCAATTTTTGATGCAAGGAGCAAAATCTTCAAAATTAAAGAACGGCAAAGCAGACTTTTCACTCAGCTGTTGGACTTTATCCACATTACCAATTTTATCTGTTGTAACAATAAATCTATATGAAGAATAAAAATTAGCAACTCCAACTCTTAAATTTATGGAACAAACGGTTATTTCTTTTTTACTATCAATTTTCTTGTCTAAAGTTTCAAACTCAAATGTCTTTGTGTCGTAAGAATACGTAATTTTTTCCTTTTTACTAGAAAGTGAAAAAGAAGTGTTAACAAGAATATTTCCAGTAATAATTTCCGCTTGATAATTATCTTGAGGTTTTAGTTTCCATCTCAATATACAATTAAGAATCTTATTTTGGTCAATAAAAGAACTCATCAGTTTACTCTTTTGAGTGTGCGTCAATTCTTCTATATAGCCATTTTTGTCAGTATTAAATTTATAAGCAAAATTGAATCGCCAATCAAGAGTTTTTCCAGTTTCTAGAAGTTCAATTGGGCAAACTGAAATTTCGGTTAGCAAACTTTTCTCATTTTGTTTATCTTGCGAGAAAGAAAAAGTTGAAATCAAAATCAAAAGAAATATCGCAAAGAGTATTCGTTTCATAAGTAAATTTCCAAATAAACTATCTTACACAAACATCTATCACATTAAAAATATCTGCTCAAAAAATAATATCACAACAGTTATCGGATATAATAAAATATCCCGGCAAAAACATTTACCTTTTTTACAAATTCGCCTAGAATTATTTTTGCGGTCAATGCAACCACTTTTCGGAGGTCAGCCATCATAGACGATAACGACTTTTCAAATTCAGATAGCAACCTAGGAGCGAGTATGAATTTAACCTCGGCGATGAACGCTAATGTCGCAAATAACGCAGAGGAAGATACGGATGTTTCCGCGTATATTTTGGGACGGGAAAAAGACGAAAAACAAGTTATTGATGAACAAACGCCGGATTACGAACTGACGCAGATGGCGGCGGGCGGCGATCTGGAGGCGTTCGAGATGCTTTACAAAAAGTATCATCGGCGGACTTACAGCATTTGTCTGCGGATGACGAATAATGTGACGGAAGCCGAGGATTTGACGCAGGAAGCGTTTATTCAATTGTTTCGCAAAGTCGGCAGTTTTCGCGGTGATTCGGCATTTACGACGTGGTTTCATCGGCTGACGGTCAATCAAGTTTTGATGCACTTTCGCAGAAAGAGTTTTAAGAATGAGAAAACCACCGAGGACGGCGACTTGCCGGAAGTTTTCAGATTGAACAGTAAAACACAATCGCAAACGCCGATCTTGAATAAAATTGACATTAAAAAAGCGATTGCGGAACTGCCGCCGGGTTATCGGTCGGTGTTTGTGCTGCACGATGTCGAAGGTTACGAACATTCGGAAGTGGCGAGAATGATGGGAATTTCCATCGGAACGTCGAAGTCGCAACTGCACAAAGCACGGCTCAAACTGCGAGGAATGTTGGTTAGATAGTTTTAGATTTTAGATTTGGAGAAGTAATTTGATTCGGTTTGTGTGCAGTTGATACTGCTTTTTTATTTACGGAAGCGTAAACTTTTGTAAAGTTACAAAGCAACCAAAAAGTTTGCAAGTCAATCTTATAGTTTGAAACCGCGTAACAATTAAAAAAAGAATTTGGCGATATAAAAATTAAATAACTTTAATTCGATGAACTGTGAAAAGAGTCAAAATTTAATCAGCGAGTATATTGACGGCGAACTCGACGCGGAAACCTGTGCGGGTTTGAAGACGCACTTTGCGGTATGTGCCGACTGTGCCAAACTGCACGAAGATTTTGCTTCGATCCTGAATTTTTGCGACGAAACATTTTTCGAAGATTCACTTCCGCCAAATCCGCAGGCTCTCTGGTGCCGGATCAATAATATTATCGAAACCGAAGTTAAACCCGAACTTGCCGAAGTGGAAAAAGTTCAGGAAATCAAAGCTCAACCGGGTTGGCTGACAAGATTATGGGCAAGTCAGCTGCAGTTTTCGACATCGCAGATTCTGACCGGATTTTTCGGAATCGCACTTATCAGTTCACTTCTGACGGTCGTCGGAGTCAAAAATTTTTCAGGTGCGGCGGATGGTTTGAGCGAAAATGATTTGCAGCCGACCGTTTTTGAAAAGGTTCTGGCAAAACTCGGCGTTGCCGATACACCGGAACAAAGAATCGAACGGCAGTTGAACGAACGAAAAAAAGCAATAGATTATTGGAAAAAACGGGTTGAAGCACGCCGCGTCAGATGGGACACGGACACCCGCCGGACGTTTGACCGCAACTTGAATGTGATCGAAAAATCAGTCAATGAATATACCGATATTTTGCAGGAAGACCCGCAGGATCAGATTTCGAACGAAATGCTCGATGCGGCGTTGAACGATAAAATGGAACTTCTCCGCGAGTTCTCCGAATTATAGTTTGTTTTGACAGTAAAATGAGTTGGAAGTTAAACAATTTAATTAGCCTTGCGACATACAAAAAAGCTACGGTTTTGATTTTAAGCGTAGTTTTTTTCTTTGCCTTGTCCGCAAGTGAAGCATCTGCTCAGAAGAAGTTTTCAAAAACTTATCCGGCGAGCAAAAACATCCGTCTGCAACTGACCAATCGAACGGGAACGATTACCGTTCAGGGTTGGAATCGTGATGAGGTTCGGATCGAAGCTAATCTCGATAAACCGATTGCGAAAATAATTCCTAAGAATAAAAGCGGCTTGATTTATGTCAATGTCGTTCAGGATAATCAGGGACGCGATGAGGTCGGCGATGTCAATTTCAATATTTATGTGCCGTATTCATCTTCGATTGACATTGAAACCCGCATCGGAAATTTGAACGTCAGCAATGTTCAGGGCGGATTTGTGCGAGCCCACATCACATCGGAAGGCGACATCACTCTGACCAATATCGGTTCGAGCGGAATTTCCGCGAAAAATGTGATCGGCGATATTTTTTACGATGGTTTGATTCAGCCGAACAGCAAGTATATTTTTACTTCAACACAGGGAAATATCAATATCAGAATCCCGCTTGAATCCAATTTTAATCTCGTTGCTACCGCACCTTCGACCCGAAACATTGATACTGGTCCGTTTAACAATAAGACGATGAAATATTTCGGCACAGGTCGTCGTTTGGTCGCTAAATTCGGCGACGGTTCAGCTGATGTTACGGCGACCAACCAACAAGGAACTATTTCCTTTCTGAGACGATAATGTGTTAGATTAAAAGTGAGGTTAAAATCAACTTCACTTTTCCAGACACGAAACTTCCCTTCCTTTTTTCGATTAAACTTCTTCCCGAAACTTCAAACAAAATGAAAAAAAAAAATCTATTTAAATTTATCGTCATTGGAATTTTGCTGACACTCGGCGGCGGTTCGCTGTTTGCACAAACGGCTAAACCTCTGCTTAAACGCACGAAATATCAGACCGAAACATTAAAATTCGGTGCCGGCGGAACGCTGGCGGTAATCGGTTCGCCGCAAGGTTCGATTGAAATTGAAGGCTGGAGCAAAAACGAAATAGAAATCACTTCGGAGATCGAAGTTCAGGGATTTACTGAAAAGGATTTGGAGATACTTGCCGGAATCACCGGATTTACGGTTGACGAAGGATTAGTTAAAGTCAGCATCATCAGTGTCGGCACGCACGATAAAAAATATCTCAAAAAAGCATATCGAAAATTCCCGAAGGAACTTCGTGAAATGCCTTTTTCGGTGAACTATAAAATCAAAGTTCCGCACTTTACGAGTCTTGAAATAGACGGCGGCAAGGGTGATTTCAAACTGTCTCTGGTCGAAGGTATGATGAGAATTAATTATCTCGAATCGAATGCGAATATGAATCTGATTGGCGGTGCGGTGCAAGCGACCATCGGCAAGGGCGATGTTGATGTAACCATCGGCACGCGGAGTTGGCGTGGACAATTTGCCGAAGTCGCGGTTGCCGAAGGAAGTATGCATTTGCATCTGCCGAAAAATATCAATGCCAACATCAAAGCCGAAATTTTACGAACGGGAACGATTGACAATTCTTATGAAATGCTCGAACCGATGCGGCAGACAAAATTTACCGACAAAGGAATTTATGCCAAAGCCGGAAATGGTGGTGCGGAACTGTCGTTTAAGGTCGGCGACGGAAATCTGACAATTGCCGATTACGAAACGGTTGCAAAAAATTGAGGATAGAAATTTGTAAATGGTAAATGGTAAATGGTAAATTGTTTGATTAAATCAGCAATTTACCATTTACACTTTTACGCATAAATTATGGCTGTTAAATCCGACTTATGGTTTTGCAAAATGGCGGAGGAACACGAAAAGATTACGCCTTTTCTGCCCGAATTGCTTCGGGAAGTGAACGGCAACAAAATAATTTCGGCGGGAAGTTCGAGTTACAAAATATAAGGAAAATAAGTATGCAATACTGTGCATATTAAAAATAAATCATGAGCATAAAATCAGATAGATGGATAAGAAGAATGGCTGAAGAGCATAAAATGATCGAACCTTTCGAAGCCAACCAAGTGCGTTATGTTAATAATGAAAAAGTTGTTTCTTACGGAACATCAAGTTATGGATATGATATCAGATGTTCGGATGAGTTTAAGATTTTTACGAATGTTCACAGTGCAATTGTTGACCCGAAGAATTTTGATCCAAAAAGTTTTGTAGATGTAAAAGCTGATCACGTAATTATACCTCCTAACTCATTTTGCCTGGCTAGAACAGTAGAGTATTTCAGAATACCGAGAGATGTATTGACGGTTTGTCTCGGTAAGAGTACTTATGCGAGATGTTTCTCTGAAGATACAAAAGTTATGATTTCAAAAGGCAACACACAAACTTTAGGTAAACTAGCCAATCAATTTGAAAAAAACAGTAAAGTATTTTCCGGATTTAGTATTGACAAATTTGGTAGAAAAATCATATCTGAATTAGATTTTCCACGTTTTATCGGTCGAGACAGTTTAGTTGAAATCATCTTGGATAATGGAGAAAAAGTAAAGTGTACTCCCTGCCATAAATTTATGAAGTTAGACGGGATGATGGTTGAAGCATCATCTCTTAAATTAAATGATTTGTTAATGGGTGTTTCCAGTAGTGATGAAGATAGGTTTCAATTGAATCGTTCAGTTTCCTCAAATAATTTTTTATCCAGAGTCAATATTTCTACAATTCAAAATGTTTGTTATAGAAAAATTACGGGAATTAGGGAGTTAAAAGGAGAGCATGATGTCTACTGCCTAACCGTTCCCGAACATGGAAATTTTGCTTTAAAGGCGGGAGTAATAGTTTCTAATTGTGGAATTATAGTAAATGTAACTCCATTCGAACCGGAATGGGAAGGTTACGTAACATTAGAGTTTTCAAACACGACACCGCTCCCGGCTAAAATTTATTCTAATGAAGGGTGTGCTCAGGTTCTATTTTTTGGGGCGGATGAGGATGATATATGTGAAACTTCCTATAAAGACCGTGGAGGCAAATACCAGGGTCAAGTTGGGGTTACAACACCTAAGTTGTAAAAGTTATATAAAAAGAAAAAGTTAAAATTTTTTTGACTAAATAACGAAAAGATCGTGCAGTGCGAAAGAAGCTTATCAGCACGAGCGAAGCGGCAAAAACCCTTGGAATTTCTATTAACAGTTTTAAAAACAGATACCTATTTACGAACCGAATTACAATAGCAGGAAAAGAAAAATCCGCTATTTACTCTGGAAGTGGTGATGTTGAAGGCTTAAAAAAATTAAACTTAATTAGTGTCGGTTGGGTAGAAAGTATTCGTAATATAAAAGCAGGTCGTGTGCATAGGCTTACCCGACAAAAAAAGACTCACTGCCGTATCAGGACCTTCGATTGACGATTTAGTTTATTATTTGTATAAACACAGCGATGTTTTAAAAGTTAAAGAAGAACGCTCTAACTATGTATAAATTTAATTTCAACTTGTAATTAGATCTCATTGGAAATTTCTTATAACTGTTGATTCTAAGTTAAAATGATTTCATTACTTATTTGAACTTAGAGTATGTATGTGCAAATCAAATCATCAGTTGATTTGCTAACATCAATCAAAATTTATTTCTGCGAAGTTGAATTGTAATATTGTATAAATTCTTTGGTCAGATCAACTTGCTCGTCGCCGATTGCCAGAATTAAATTTATTTCGACCAGACGCACCAAATCGAGAATGATCGGATATTTTTTTTCTTTAGCGAATTTGTTCATTGATTTGTAAATATCGGCTCGCAATGGATTGAACAATTCCTGTTCGCGTTTGGCGATTGATTGTTTGAGGTCTTCCTCCTTTCTTTTGTATTCGATCTGTATTTTTTCCAGTTCGTCACCCTTCTGCTGAACCGACGTTGCCGAGATCAGACCTCTCGGATTTTTTTCGTATTCGGTTCGCAAAGTACCGTATTGTTTTGCGGAATCCTGAATTTTCTTGGCAGTTGCTTCAAGTTCGTTTGATTTTGGCTGCATCTCGCTTTTCAGTTTTTTGGCGGCATTGATGAATTTCGCAATTCCCTCTTTTTCATCGGCGAATGCTCCCGTATCAATTACGAAAACTTTATTTCCGGCGGTTGTCTGAGCAATCGCCGAAACGCAAAAAATTGCCGCAAAGGTTATACTTACGGCAATCAAACGTAAATTTTTCATTATTATTTTACAACTCCTCTGTGCTTGTCGAAAACTTCAAACCATTAGAACAGACGACAATCAAATTAGTTGCTTGCGTAGAAATTTTTAAATCTCAAATCTCAAATCTTAAGTCTTGAATTTTGAATCATACTTCGTCCGGCGGCGGAATCGTCGGCAGCATTCCTTTTACTTCCCTGACTATTTTCTTAACATCTTCGTGGTCTTCGAGCGAGATCATAAAAAAGTCGTAACTCGTTTTGAAACAGACCATCCCGTTGCCGAAAAACCAAACGCCTTCGAGCAATGGATTTCCGCCCAGCAGCCAACCAATCGGGAAGCCCGTGATCGTTCGCGGATTGAAAACATTGGTCATCATCACTGCTCCCGATGCGAATGAATATGCACCAAGCAGCGGAGCACCGACGTATTTTGTGATGTCGCGTTCAAGTTGCAGACGCTCAGTTTCGGCTTCGGACATATTTCCCTGCAGAGCTAGTGCATTTTGAGTTTTGAGGTGTTCGTTAAATTTATCGGCGGCAATTTTAACAGCTGATGTCGGCAGCGTTGAATTTAAAAGCCAATGCGAACTAAACGTCGTAACGACCACGCCGAGTCCCGCACCGACGGCAACCGAAGCACCCGTCGCGGCAGCTTGCAGAGGTTTTTCCTGAACCCATTCGCCTGCCTGACTTAAAGTTTTGAAGGCAGAATCAATCGTCCGCGTCCAACTCATCCCGAGACCGAATGCTTTGGAAACACTCTTTGCGGTTGATTCGACCGATTTCCGGGTTTCGCCGAGAACGATTCCGGCACGTTCGCCCGCAATGTTAATAACTTCGCCCGCCGTCTGGCTGACAGTCCGCAGAACTTCGCCCGCGTTCTTCGTCGCCGTTTCAAAAACCTCACCGGCATTTTTCGCCGCTGTTCCGAACATATCTTCGGCACTTCTGCCCGCATCATCGGCAGCTCCGCGAACGGGTTCGCTCGCATCCCAAGCCTTTTTCGCCGTTTTTCGGGCAGTGTCTTCTGCCGATTTAAAGCCTTTTTCAGCCGTGTCGAAGGTGTCTTCGGCAACCTTTACAGCTTTTTTGCCGACCTCACTTCGTTCAGCTTCAGTCCTTATCTTCTCGGCGTTTTCCCTGATTGCTTCCGCACCTTTTTTGGCGGTTTCTCTGGCAATTTTGACACTTTCTTCAACCTTATCCGACAAACCTAGTTGTTCATCAATTTCCTCAAATTTTTCCTTTGCCTCTTTCTGCCATTTCTCGAAGCGTTCCTTATAATCTGCCATTTTTTTATTACCTCATTCTTATAAATTCTTCACAATGCAATACGTCCACAAGCGATTTTTGTTCGGTTTTTCTACTTTTTCGGATCACTTTTCACATCTTCTTTTTTATCGTTTTTCGCGTCCATTGATAAATATAAAACCGGAGCGTCGTGGTCGGAAATTCGTTCGGGACGGTTTTCGTCATTAGCCAGGACTTCGGGAAAATCCGCATTGAATCGGGCGTAACCGAATTTGACGGCGTAATTTACCGTCGGTTTGTTTATTAAAATATGATCGAGAACCTGTGCATTTCCACCGTAAACGTAAGAATAACGATTTTCCGGGCTGATATATTCGACCATATTTATCAATTCTGTATTGTAAATATCCTGCGAAGGCGTAATTATGTTGCGTTCGGGTTTGCCCTTCAAAATACCGATCAGATCATTATAACCGTCGTTGAACTGAAAAGCATTGAAATCTCCCATCACGATAAGTTTTTCGTTCGGGTTTAGTTTCTGCCGTTCGACAATGAATTTTGCCAAGTACTCGGCTTCCAAACGCCGCTTGTTTTGCACGCGGTCACCGTCCTTCGGATCGCTGATGCCGAGATAGGATTTGAAGTGATTGACGATCACCGTAAACTCGAATTTTCCGCCAGTTTTTTCATCCGGCACTGTCAATTGCATCAGCAACGGCGGTCGGTCGAACAATCTTTCTTTCGGATTCGCGTCCTTGTGGTCGAGTTTAATATCTCTTGCCAACTGTTCCGATTTGACGACGCTGACCTTCGCGGTTTTTATCAAAAATCCGACATCAATTCCGCGAAAATCGTTGCTTTCTTCTAAATATGCAACATATTTCGGATCGGGTTGTTTCGCAGCGACCGCATCTTCATTGATCTTTTTGGCAAGTTTTTTCAAAACTACCAAATTTTCCATTTCGATCACGCCGAGAACATCCGGCATCGAAAGCACTTCCCGAATTGCGATTGAAGCCTTTTTCAGACGCTTTCTGAAATGTTCTGCGGAAACTTTTGTTTCTTTTCGCGGCAGATCGGAATTCGTTTCGTCATCGAAAAAATTTTCGAGATTGAAACTTCCGACAGTAATTTCACGCTCGCCGGCGGGTGAAGTCGGCAGAGCTTTGATGTCGTTTTCAATTGTCGGTTTGACGCTGAAATCAATTAAAAGCGTGAATCTCTGATAAGCGTAATCAATTATCCCGACGACATTTTTGATTTTCGCCCCCGCTGCCATATCAAGGGCAACACCGCCATTCATTCCGTCGCTGTCAATTCGCAGCATTTCGGGATTCATGTCAAAGATCGGTAAAGTTTGCGGGAGTTTATCGAAGATAACCGTTAATACATCGAGTCCGGGTTCACGGAAGGCTCGCGGCGTATTGCCAATCACACCGAAGAACACACCGTCCGAAACAATTTTGTCTTCCTTACGATTTTCATATCCGGCAGTCGGAGCAGCGACCGTCAGTTCATCAATCTGCACCCGCATTCCCTCGAATTTTTCCATCTGATCAACATTTCCCTTCGGATTGATTGTATTCTTTGTCAGAATCACGGGTTTCGGCAGAACATTTCCTTCCGAAATAATTTTCACATCGGGTTTGATGATTTCCGTTACGAAAAGTCCGTAGAGTTCCTTCGCCGCTCGATATTCAGTAACTTCTCCGGCGACTTCGACCAGATTTCCGATTTTTACACTGTCGGACGGCGGCGTTTGCGTGTAAATGTAAAGTCCTTCGGAAGTGTTCGGATTGCCGTCAATTTTGTCGTCGGGCGTTTGTATGTAGAAACCGCCCTTCCTGATTCCCGTTACGATTCCCTGAGTTTTAACCGTTTTACCGACACTTGTTGAACGAAAACCTTCGCCCTGAATTTCCGCTATCGGGAGCAGAGCTTGAGCGTTTATATTAAGGACGAAGGCGAAAGTAAAAATGACTGAACTGAAGATATTTATTTTCATAAAGGAAATTTAACTGTCGACGAATTAGTCCGAAATGTTTTTGAAAATGTCGCGTTTATGCCGTTCGTTCGGATGAAGCAAACGGCACAATGTTTCGCTTTTTTTATTGATAGTCGCGTCTTCGTTCGATGAGTTCCTGCGTTATTTTCGGAATTTTCGAAAAGAAATCGTAACCTGTCAGATATTCGACCGCATCAACCGACGTGCGGAATTCACGCCACTTTGCCGCACTGTTCAGCGGTTCCTGATTCGGCACGATAATGGCGATTGTCCGCGTGCTTTTGTTGACTCGCTGCAAATCATCGTTACCGTTTTCCAAAATCAGCACGACCTTCCACGTCACCGCCGGAACGACTATTTTGCCGCCTGCAATCGTGCCGATATTTCCCGCTCCGCCGCTGAATGTGTAAATTTCCTTGCCTTCGTTCGCCAGTTGACGCAGATAATTTTCAAAGTCATTCCACGAACCGGAATTATTATCGGCAATCTGCGGAATCATATTCGTCATCAGAAACGTCGCCGAATTATCGGGAATCGAACGGGTTCGTTCGCCCGACGAACACATATGCCCGCGGGTATAACCGGAACCGGAATAATCCGTATCGGTAACGTGATACCAATTTGCCGGCAAAGCCGGATCGGGACGAAAATCATTCTGCCGCGGTGCACTTCCGAACCACGAACTGTCGAGCCGCCACGCCACCCAATTCGACGTTGCTTTTGAACGATTATATGAAAGCGTGTATTGTGCCTTCGTCATCAGGTAATTATTTTCATTGGCAATATTGCTCGTCGCATTTGAAGGATTGCCGAATAACAGCGGATTTTCGCCCGGCAGAGGTGCATCAATCGCTAAATTTATCGTGACATTGACGCTTCTCGCCTGAGCATCCGTAACCGTCGCCGAAACGCTCGTCGGACCGCCCGCTGTGTTTCCGCTGATCGTTGCCAGATACGAATAAACATTGTCGCCCGCCGCCGCATCGCCGTTCGTGCCGTCGTCGTAGAATTGCTGACTTGCCGCACCGCCGATGTTCGTCAAGTTTCCGGTTACCGAAATTCCCGTGCTGGGCGGATCGGTTGCGGCAAAAACCGAAACGGTCAGAAGTGTCGAAGCATTCGGAGCAACCGTCGCCGGATTTGCCGAGCCGTTTGCCAGCAGTGTCGAACTGCTTCCGCCGCAAGTGTTCGGCGAAGTTGCCGAATTTTTCGGAGCCGCCGGAGTTAAAGTCGAAAAATCACCCGCGTTATTGTCCGTGTCCTGACAACCGTTGCCGATGCGGTTTTGTCCCGCGTTTGCCGATGGAGCATTTGTTACAGCAGTTTCGACAAAAGCATTGGTCGCACTTCCGTAACCGACCGAATCAATAATCACACCGGAATTCAAATCGCCGAAGCGAATCGCCAAACCGCCGCTGCTGCCCGATAAAGCACACGCACAGGTTCCCGGATTATATGTAAAATTTCCCGGTGTCGTGCCGTCATAACCCGTCGAAGTTATCAGGTAATAACCACCCGGCGGAACAATCGTGCTGGTCGTCCACGCGGCGAAGTTGACATCGTTCGTTCCGCTCGATGAACGATAAACGACGCGATAACCATTGAGGTCAACACTATTTGAACTCGTGTTATGCAGTTCGATAAATTCATCGTTGGAATTTCCGCCCGCCGTTTGAAACTGACTGATGACCAAATTCGGTGAAACCAAATTTTCTTTTGTTCCGGTATTTTTCGCAAGTGTTCTATAAGTCAGCAAAAAACACGCTGAAACCATTATTAAACTTACTAAAACTACATATAACCGCTTCATTTGAATATTCCTTTTACTTTCAATTTCATTTAAATAAGGGGAATATATTTTTTATCATATTTCGGCGATATTGGATATTACACGAATCTTAAATCCGATCTTTTCCCAATCCGCGAAAACCGTAGAGGGGCAACGTATTATCTGCCGGAAATCGAACTAACCGCAATATTTATTGCAATCAAAATTTAACCGGATTTGACCTTTTACTATGCTGAAGTTTCTTATTTTTTTTTCTTGATGTGAGTTTGATTTAATTTTGTGTCGAGAGTGTCTAGCAAGGCTAAATTTAGATTTTTGCGGTCATTCGGAGGGCGAACACTTTCTGCCTCAACCACACGCTAATCTTCCGGTAACAGTAAGAATCGCAACATTTAACCTAATTTTCTCTCTGCTTGCTGTTATTGTTTACCTGCGAATGCGATTCAGATTCCCAGAACTCTTCTAAGTTGCGGTGTGATTGAAAATTTATCGTAAAGATCTTTGCGTTTGTTCATCAGAGCGATCAGATTTTGAACGGTGCGACGGTGAACTTCGGTGAACTTCGGACTATCCGCAAGTTTTTCCAAAATGCGGCGTAATGCTTCGATAATGCTGACCGTAAAAACATTAGAATTTACCTGTTCGGTCATTTTTATTTTGCCGTTTTTGTAATCGAAGATATTTGATGCGGGATTTAGAAACGGATAATCTTCCGCGATTTCCGTCCGTGATTTGCGAAATGCCGCCGCAAAATCCAGCTTTGCCTGTGCCAGCGATTTATCCACAACCGCCAACAATTCGACCGTCAGTTTCAAAACCGTCTGCCAATCTTCCACTGAAATTTGATTCGATTTTGCTTTGTCTTCGACTTTATTTGTCAAACTAAACGGAAAATCCGGCAAATTCGGTTTCGGTTTCTTGAAAGATTTAACTTGCTCAGGCGGCTTTTGTATTTGTAATGGTACGGGTTCGGGTTTTATTAAATTTTCGTTAATCGTTTCTACCGCTGAATTTCCGTTTCGATGAACTTTATCGACAGTCGCCTTTTCCAAAATAGGTTCAGCAACTTCCGTAATAATATTATTTTTTGCAAGCGTCGGTTCAACTGCGATTTTTACAGTTTCAACTTTTGCTGCCGGTTCTTCAAATATCGCTTCTTCCGCCGCAGGTATTTCGGAATCTTTTTCGATAACCTGATAAACATTGATCGTTCCGCCCGGTTCTCTCGCTCTAATAAGAATTCTCTGTAACGCTTCTTCACCCTGCGAAATTCTGCCCGAAATCTGATCGTGTTCGCGGACATCGAGCCGATTATCTTCCTGCAAATTTATATCCGCCTTATAACCGTTAAGTTGAACTTTTACGATTCCTAAAAATTGTCTTCGCCGCAGGTATTTTACCAACGCCGAAAGATTGACATAAGACGTATCTAAATTTTGATGAATCGGACGATTTTTCATTTATTATAAAGAAGAATTTTATCGAGTTGTGTTCAAGTGTCTGAATTATCGAGGGTTTTTCGTCGGAGCGTTTTTCATTATACGCTATTCTTAAAAAATGTTAATATCTATCAAATTCCATTGCAATTCGTGAAAATTCATATAAAATTTGCAAGCAAACTTTATAAAGCTAATTTCCACAGCAGTATCCGAAATCTAAAACTGAATATCAGAGAGGTGAATTTATGAGCAATTTATTCCGTAAAAAGTCTATTGAACAGATCAAAGCCGATGCCGCCGCCGGAATGTCGGAACACGATTTTTCCGCCGCTACGCCGCAGATCGTCGGTGAAGCCGATGCTAAGGTCGAACCCGGCGAAACGCACCTACGGCGTTCGCTCGGCACGTTCGATGTGACGATGCTCGGAATTGCGGCAATCGTCGGTGCGGGAATCTTCGCACTCGTCGGTGAAGCGTCTTTCAAAGGCGGTCCGGCAGTTGTTCTGTTGTTCTTATTCGCCGCGATTGCCTGCGGTTTTTCTGCTCTCTGTTACGCTGAATTTGCCGCTCGAATTCCGATTGCGGGTTCGGCTTATACTTACGCTTACGCCAGTTTCGGCGAACTCGCAGCGTGGATCATCGGTTGGGATTTACTGGTCGAATACGCCATCGGAAACATCGCCGTCGCTATTAGTTGGAGTGATTATTTTACGCGTCTGCTGTCTGCTCAAGGCATTGATATTCCGGCTTATTTTACGATGGATTTCCTCAGTGCTTCACGCGGTTTCGAGGAAAGTAAAACCGTCGTCGAAGGAGTTTTAAGCCGCGGTCAAACTTTGGATACACTTTTGCGAATGTCCGGCGACGAACTCTCAAAAATATCGGAAGGACTTACGCCGCGTGTGGTCGAGGCTTACTCTGCGTGGACATCCGCCCCGCGAATCGGTAGTCTGCCGGTGATTCTCGATATTCCAGCTCTCGGAATCGTCGTTTTCATTACAATCATCGTTTACATCGGCATCCGCGAATCGAAAACCGCTTCGAACGTTATGGTTTTCTTAAAACTGGCGGTGATCGCTCTGGTTATAGTCGTCGGAGCATTTTATATCAACACCGACAACTGGACACCCTTTGCACCGAACGGTTTCAGCGGCGTAATGTCGGGAGTGGCGGCGGTTTTCTTTGCCTATATCGGTTTCGATGCACTGGCAACAACCGCTGAAGAATGTAAAGACCCGTATGTCAATCTGCCCCGCGGAATGATCTATTCACTTCTGATCTGCACGGTTTTATACGTCGTTCTCGCACTCGTTTTGACGGGCATGGTCAATTATGTCAGTTTCGAGGGAATCGGCGATCCGCTCGCGTTCGTTTTCGGTCCCAACGGTGTCAACATTCCCTGGATTTCGGGCGTGGTCGCCGTCAGTTCAGTTATCGCTCTCGCCACCGTCCTGCTTGTATTTCAACTCGGACAACCGCGTTTGTGGATGGCGATGAGCCGCGACGGACTTCTGCCGAAAATCTTTTCGTCAATTCATCCGAAGTTCCGCACACCTTGGTTCTCAACGATTCTAACCGGTTTTCTGGTTGCAATTCCCGCACTATTTATGAATTTATCGGAAGTAACGGATTTAGCCGTCATCGGAACACTCTTTGCATTTACACTCGTCTGTGCCGGCGTGATTGTCAAAGATAAAGAATTCGGACGCGAAAATCGTTTCGTGCCGTATATCAATTCGCTCTATGTCCTGCCGATTTTGACAATCATTGTCGGTTCTCTGATTTATGCATATACCGGCACTGCGGTTTTCACTTTTTTAGCCGATTTCACGCCGCCCGCCGGAGAATCTGCGATCTGGGGTTTTCTGCATAAGATTCCATATTTAGTTTTCGCAATATTTGCGGTGTTTATATTGATCTATGCTTCATTCAAACAGTGGACGGTTATTCCGATTCTGGGCATTCTGTTCTGCACATATTTGATGAGCGAACTCGGCATTACGAACTGGATTCGCTTCGGTGTCTGGCTGATTATCGGTTTAGTCGTTTATTTTCTATATGGTTACAGCCACAGTAATTTGAACAAATTGGAAGATAGTTAAATTTACTTTATCGAAAGTAAATATTTCATTAAAAAAGACTTACGGACATTTTGCCCGCAAGTCTTTTTTATTCAATGTTACGCGGAAAGTTAAATAAAATTCAGTTTGCTGTTCACGCCCGCCGGAAAAGTGATTCATCGACCAACTGAAAATTTGATAACAGATACGAACGCCACAACTAGTAAATAACGATTCGCCTTTTAGTAGTCAAGATTATTCCGAGTCGAAGAACAACCGCCACGCTCGTCGCGGGCGGTTTCAACCAATCAAAGTTTGCTGAACTTTATTTGTGATTTAGTTTGTAAATACCTTATCAGATACGCAACGGCATTACGATATATTTGTAATCATATTCGGTGTCGCCTGCAATTCGCATTTGAGTTTGAGCATTACCGTCTTTGAATTCAAATGAAATTCGCGGTCGGCTACCTGTTTCTTTGACCTTGACCTTTTCGCCGTCGGTTTCCTGTTCGACTTCCTTGGCTTCGGTTTCGCCGGCACTGACATTATTCAAAAATTCCTGTAAATACTGAGCGTTAAAACCGATCTGAACATCTTCGCCGGAGTATTCGGCGGTAACTTTTTCGGTCGCTCTGCCTTCCTCGCTGGATTCGGCTTCTACTTCGATTTCACCTTCTTTGATATTCATCCGCACCGAACGAGTCCGCTCATCCGCCATTAACGCGACACGGGCGACGGCACGCTTCATATCCTCTAAATCAAAAGTAACCGTCTTATCATTATCCTTCGGAATGACCATTTCGTAATTCGGAAACGTCCCCGAAAGTTTGCGTGTAATCAGCAATCTGCCGTCAACTTCAAAATAGATGTGATTTTCGTCTTCACCGAAGCTTATTTCACCGCTTGAACCTTTGGAAATTTTTGTCAGTTCGGTCAGAGCTTTTTTCGGAATCAGCGAATCAATCGAAGCCTCGGCGTTGTTTTCCAGTTGTTTTTCGATGAACGCCAACCGGTGTCCGTCGGTCGTAACCATTCGAGCCGTACCGTTTTCGATCATAAATTTTGCACCGGAAAGAGTGAACCGTGATTGCTCGTTTGTAATCGCAAAACTCGTGTTGTGGATAAAGTTGTTGAAAACTTCTGCTGAAACTGACATCGGTGCAGATTTGAATTCGGGAACCTCCGGAAACTGATCCCGTGAAACTCCCGCTAGACGAAATTTTGATTTGGCACAGGTTAATTTAACCCATTCATTTTCCTGCTTCTTAAAGTGAACATCGGCATCAGGCAACAACCGTACAATATCGAAAAGTTTGCGAGCCTGAATACACATTGCTCCCGCTTCCTTAATCTCAGCATCGGCTTCGCAACGAATCGTTACATCCAAATCCGTGCCGACGATGCGAATCGTGCTTTCGCCGACCGATTCGATCAAAATATTCGACAGCACCGGAATCGTAGATTTTTTCTCGACGATTCCCTGTACAAATCCCAATTCTTCTTTCAGGGCGTTTTGCTTGATTACAAATTCCATTTTCTTTACTCCTAATTTTTATGTCCTACTATTCTAATTTACTTTTCTGATTTTCCAAGTTCCGTTTTCAATTTTCTCACCTGTGAATAAAAAATCTTCGTAAATCGGTTCACCACTTTTTTCATCTCTACCGATAAAATATTTTGTCTTGATGACCGCTTCATCCAAATCTGTTTTGTCGGCTTCAGATTCCAGATTTTTCCAAATTTCCAAAACTTGTTTTTCAACTGTTTCTTCTTTTAAAACTCTACTCTCATTTTGATATTCAACCACGAAAACTTTCAAGTCTTTTCCCGCTTCTTTTTGTTCAAAATTTACTTCAACTTTTTGACCATTTGAAAATGTGATTTCTTTTTTGTTATCTGAAACTTTTTTCGAACAACTTATCAAAACAATAGAAAGTGTCAATAGCAAAATAATTCTTTTCATACACACAATTTTAGCAAATTTTGCGACGCTTTTTACTACTTCTAATATTATTAATATTTTATATATTCTTATAGTAGTAGTAGTAGGGCTTGTGGAAAAGTGGATAACCGACCTAAAATATATTAAACATTGACTTTATGCGTCCACAGCCCTTGTGGATAAACTGTGGAAAACTCGGCGACCTGTGGAAAACTTTGATTCTAGAACAACATTTCCACTTTATCCACAAAGCATTTTTTCAACAACCTGTGGAAAAGTGGATAAATTTCTTTTAACTAGTGCATCTAAAAGACTTTGTATAAACCTTGAAGTTTTCCTTTCTGTGGATAACTTTTGCAAAATTGCTGTTTAACCACTTTTAATTAACTGCAAAGATTATCTATAAGCTCGCTGACGACCCTGTGGAAATTTCTATCTTCCTTAATTACGTGCTCGATTTTGTCCACAGAGTGGATTACAGTCGTATGATGTTTGCCGCCGAACGCTCTTCCGATTTCCGGGAAACTGTGTTTCGTAAGTCGCTTGCAAAGATACATTGCGACCTGTCTTGGGACAGCAATTTGACGGGAATTATTCTTGGATTTTATCTCTTCCAGAGATAATTTATAATGATCCGCAACTTTCTTCGTGATGCGTTCGATTGTCACGCCTTCCGGCTCTTCACTATCTATAATATTTCGCATCGCATCCTGAGCGAGCATCTTGGAAATCGGCAAACCTCGAAGCGAAGAAATTGCGATAAGCCGAACGAGTGTTCCTTCCAATTCGCGGATATTACTCTTGACTTTGCTGGCGATAAAAAATGCGATTTCGTCCGGCAGATCAACTCCGTCCATATCCGCTTTTCTTTGCAAAATCGCAACCTTCGTTTCTAAATCGGGCGGTTCCATATCGGCGATCAATCCCCATTCGAACCGCGAGTGCAAGCGTTCTTCTAAGGTAGGAATCTCACGCGGCGGACAATCAGATGTGATAACAATTTGTTTCTGATCGTTATGTAAGGCATTAAACGTATGGAAAAATTCTTCCTGCGTTCGCTCTTTGCCTGCCATAAACTGGATGTCATCCATCAAAAGAACATCTATCGAACGATATTTTTCGCGGAAAGTCTGCGTTTTATCGTAGCGAATCGCATTGATAAGTTCGTTCATAAACTTTTCCGCCGACATATAAGCGACTCTTAAATGACGATTTTTTTGACGGATCGCGTGACCGGCAGCGTGCATTAAATGTGTTTTTCCTAAACCGACTCCGCCATAAATAAACATTGGATTGTAGGTTTTGCCCGGTGCTTCCGCAACCGCTTCGGCAGCAGCGTGGGCAAACTGATTGCACGAACCGACCACAAATTTTTCAAATGTATATTTACTGTTTAAGGAGTTTTCAATCGGTTCGATGTCAACAAACTTGGTCGTGCTTTTTTGACGCGGCGGTTCGGTTTGTGCAGTTTCAAGAAAATCGAATCCGGAGGACTTTTTATTGGCGAATGTGTTGCTCGAAGATATTTCGTTCTTATCGAATAACTCCAGCATATCATCAGAATAATCTTCTTCTTCCAGATCGGATTCTTCGACTTCCCAAGTTAAATCATAGTTTTTTAAATTAAGTTCGCTTAAAGTCTGAGAAATTAGATCAAGGTAATTCGATGTAATCCAATCACGATTTATCTGACTTGCTTTCAGACGCAACACGCCTTTTTCATCATCACAACCTTCAAATTGAATTGCCCGAAACCACGCTTCGAAGATTTGCGGGTTCAGACGTTTTTCAACGGATTCCAATATATTGTCCCAAACATTTTGATTTTCCGGTTGTGTATTCATATCTATCTCCACTGCAAAATTTGTTAATCATCCGGTGAAACTTTTAAGCAGTTGATTCTGCAAAATAATTTTTTGAAAACATTTCAGGGATAAAGTAAATAAAATCTGTTTAAGTCGTTGCGTTTCGGTGACTTTAGAATGATTCAGGGAATTCCTGCTGAAAGTTTTCCACAGAGTTTTCCACAGGTTTGTGGAAAATTGCTTAAAAGTTAAAGTAAAACTTTAAGTGTTTTGTTTTCAATGACTTACAAGGTTTTTCGCCTTTTGAATAGGACAAAGATTATCAAATCTTTGATAGAAACGCAAGCAGTTATCCACAGGTTTTAAAATAAATAATTATTACCTGCTAAAACCCTTTTAGAGATAAGAACTTGGCAGAAAAATTATTTCTGTTAGACTTCAAATAACTTAAAAATTTAATGTTCCGGCAAAAATTTTGTGAGAAAAAAAAAGGAAAAGTTAAGTAAATTGAGTGAAGCCGGAGATAGTTCAAAGGCGGATAAAATCGGCAAATGTTCCGAACTTTGGAATGTTGCCGAAAAAGAAACCAAAACATCCGGGCAAAACCTTGACTGTGTAGAAAATACAGAAAATGATTTCCTCGAAAAGTTAAAGTTTGCAACGAACGATTTAATCTATATCAGTGAAACCGATGCGGACGTGCTGCCCTTTTTAGGTAAATTCGCTGAAGAGGTTAGTGCGGAAAATCTTTTGACACAAATCAGAACCGATGTAAACACAAAGGTTGAGGAATTGGATTATCAAAACTTTTTTGCACACCCGACAAAAATTCAGGAATGGTTTGATGAAGAAGCAACAGCGACAGCAGAAAAATACCAAATGCTGAAAATTGCTATGGAAGAAAATTTAACAAATATAAAGTATTTTAAAGTCGGAAAAACGGAAATAAAAATATACGTAGTCGGTTTGGACAAACAAAAAATATTGATCGGCATTAAAACCGACGCAGTCGAAACTTAGGACTACCTTCTAACCAAAACGGTATTAAATTAGATAATAAAGAATTTTTTTAGAGTACTTTGATAAGTTTATTGAAATAAGGAAAAAATTTATTGACTTTCTATCTTCTGATTCGCTAAACTAAAATCCTCAAACACTAGAGAAGGAGGTGATCAAAAATTTATGATAAATGATTATAGTGAGGTGGCTGAAGCCTAACCTTTATAACAAGAAGATTGTTTCAAAGGCTTAGTTTTCAGGCTAATCTAAACAGTCTACCGAAGAAGCCGTCGAGTTTTCAGAAAAACTTTGACGGCTTTTTTTATTGCTTAAATTTCTCATTCTCTGAATTTTTCCACACTTTCAATAAAGAGATCAGACAGAATTTGAAGCCAAATTCCCATTCTTCTAGATCAAATGATATACTGAAGTTCAATAACCGGAACATAGATGCTCATTCAAAATAATAAATTTGTGTGTCAAATATTAACGCAGTTTCGGTATTTATTTTTCGAGAATCAATAATGAGTATATGAATTGGCGTTAAACGCGGTATCTTCCGTAAATTAAGTTTGTGAAAAAAAGGGTTAAGTAAAACAATGAACAAATCAGATTATTCTATTTTAGGAGCAGCATTTATTTCTTTTTTGCTTTCAATTGCACTGTGGTTTGGTGTGTTGGGAGGAGATCCGGAAGGTAATAAATTATCGGGTATTTTTGTAGGTCTTTGGGTTCCATCAATTCTTGCACTTGGAAATTATTTCAAGTTTAAGATGAGAGGTGCAGAATAATGGATTCTATTAGTTTCATTATTTTTGCAGTTGGTTTTTTGGTCAGTATGACAGTTGTATATGGAATATTTTCTCAGGTTCCGCTCGAAATAAATCCTGATGAAAAAGTAAATATCAGAGCAAGTAGTGTTAAAACCAGCACTAAAAATTAGTTGATTATAGGATAACACATTAATAAATAGAGCCGATAAACTAACGTTTTTATCGGCTCTATTTATTTTGATTTACTCACAAACAGGTTATCTTTTATCCAAAAACGCCAGGGTTTTTCAGCATATTCCTCAGCGTAATCAATGCCGATTCTCTTTCCCTCAACGATTTTATTTTTCGGCACGTCAACGCCTTCTTCGAGCCATATTTTATCGCCGCATAAATCTTCGCCGTAGAATGTTTTGTCAATATTTAATGCTATGCAAAGTTTTCCGGGACCTGAAGTTAGATTTTTGTCCGGCATTTTTCCGCGACGCTGACGCATTAGTTCGATTCCTTCAAGCGGTTCGACCGCTCTGATTAGAATGCAGTGCGGAACGCCATTTTCGCCGACCGCAAAATTCAGTTGGTTGTAAATTCCGTAGATTAAAAAGACATAAACGAAGCCGCTTTCGCCATACAAAATTTCGGTGCGTTTTGTGCGGCGGTTTTTGTAGGCGTGAGCGGCTTTATCATTTTCCCCTAAATACGCTTCGGTTTCGGCGATGATTCCCGAAATTCTTTCGCCTGCCGCATTCGGAACGACAAGTTTTTTGCCGAGAAGTTTGCGGGCGATTTTCAGAGAATCAGGTTGTTCATAAAAATTGCGTAGTATTTTCATAATTCTGTGTTTAAAACTTCCACAAACTCTTGGAATGAAACTTGCATTTATTTATCGGTACACGATATTTATAAGAGATATGTTCGGAAACGATACGAAACTTTCTATTTATATTAACTTTACAGAATTTAAGGAGAAAAATAAAAAATGAAAATTACAGATATTATGACAAAAGACCCGACTTGCTGCACGAAAGATAACACTTTGCAGGAAGTTGCGAAAATGATGAATGACAACGACTGCGGTTGTATTCCGGTAGTTGAAAACGAAGATTCCAAAAAACCCGTCGGTGTCATTACTGACAGAGATATAACCTGCCGAACGGTTGCCGAAGGGAAAAATCCGCTTGAGTTGAAAGTCGGCGATGCAATGACCGCGAACGTCGAAACGGTTAAACAAGACACGAGCGTTGAAGATTGTTGTAATTTAATGGAAGAAAAACAGATTCGCCGCGTTGTTGTTGTAGATAATGACGGCAAATGCTGCGGAATCGTTGCTCAGGCTGATATTGCGATCAATGCTAACGATCAGAAAACGGCGGAAGTCGTGCAGAAAGTTTCAAAAGCCGGCTCTTCCCAAGCGTCTGCATAAAAAAATAAGATTTGCGAAATTCAAAAAGGCTGCACTAATTTGGCGTTTGTGCAGCCTTTTTTTCTCTTAAATTATTCGCCGTAATTTTTGGGATAATAGATCAGTTCGACGATTTGCCCGCCGACACCTTTTGTGTAAAACGACGAAGTGCCGTCACGGTGCGGTTTGATCGGACGTTTCTCGCGTTCGGCGGCGGTTTCGAGCTCCGCAAATGTTTCAACTTTCATCCCGATGTGCGGCGGATGTTTTGAATTCGGCGGCAAAAGGGCGATGCCGAAACCTTTCGCATCACGCATCATCGCCCAATCTTCATAAACCGTTTCGACCGCGAAGCCGAGATTTTTATAAGCTTCAACATCTTTTTCCAGGTCTTCACACTTGATCGCCAAATGGTCAACCGTTCCTTCAAACCGAAAATTTTCTGCTTGTTCCGACATAATTTTAACTCCTTTATAAATAGAAATTTTATCAATTTACCGGCGAGTTTGAAAACCAAATTGGTCAAAACTTGCAGATTTGTTAATATTTATCTTTCCGAAAATTGTCCGCAACACGAAAAAATAATAATGAAAGAAAACAACATACGCATTGCCTCGCTACTTCCCTCTTCGACCGAAATCGTCTGTGCTTTGGGTTTGGAGAAGAATCTCGTCGGTATTACGCACGAATGCGATTTTCCGGCTTCGATCACCGACCGACCACCGCTGACCGCCAGCCGAATTTCGCACGAATCGATGTCGAGCAAAGAAATTGACCACGCCGTTCGGACACAACTTGACGGACACGGTTCAATATATGATCTGGACGAAAAACTTTTGCAGGAACTAAATCCTGATCTGATTTTGACGCAGGAATTGTGCGATGTGTGTGCGGTCAGTTACAAAACTGTCCAAAAAGCGGCGAAAGTTTACGTCGCCGATGCGAAAGTCGTGTCTTTGGAACCGAATACGATTGGGGAAATTTTTGAGAATATAAAGACCGTCGCTGAACTCTGCGGTGTTAAAGAAAAAGGTATCGAGGTTGTTAATGATTTGCAAAAAAGACTCGAGAATATTGAAACAAAATTGCTAAAATCTGAAAACCGACATCCGACATCTCCCAAAGTTTTTATGCTCGAATGGCTTGAACCGCCTTTTTCACCCGGACATTGGGTGCCGGAACAGGTTAAAATTGCAGGCGGAATTTGTTTGATGGGAAACTCTGGCGAGAAAAGCATCACGACAACTTATCAGGAAATTTATGAATCAAATCCGGAGATTATGGTTTTAATTCCGTGCGGATATTATACGGAAGATATTCTGCGGCAGATTGAAAATACCGAATTTCCCGAAAACTGGCGGGAAATTCCGGCAATCAAAAACGGCGAAGTTTGGGCGTTGGACGCAAGCAGCTATTTTTCGCGTCCCGCACCGCGAGTCGTTGACGGAACGGAAATTCTGGCGAAGATTTTTCATCCCGCAATCTTCGGTGAACCGACGGAGAAAGAAGCTGTTCGTGTTCCGGGAAATTTATTGAAATTCAAGAAATAACTTTATGAAATTTATTACTTTATTAATTTTTACTATTGCTTTTTCCATTTCAGCATTCGCTCAAAAACCGGCGGAAACTCTGGCGACGGCGAACGGGCGGAGTTTTACGGTGCAGGATTTGTCGCCGCAGGTTGGCGAAGCGTGGACGAAACTTCCCGAAACTTTAGCGAATGCCCGCAAGGAACTGCTTTCTCAGGAAATCGAAGACGTTTTGCTAAAAGCTGAAGCAGATTCTCAGACAATCGCGGTTAATCAACTGATCGAAAAAGAAGTTGCAAAAAAAGTTTCCGATCCGACGGAGAAGCAGATCAAGGATATTTACGAGACAAATCGCAGTCAAGTCGGCGATGCGACGTTTGCCGAAGTTCGTCCGCAAATCGTAAGTTTTTTGCGGCAGGAACCGGAAAAAAAGGCTTTTGCAAACTATCTTGAATCTTTGAAAAAGAAGTACAAAGTCACTTACGGCAAAGATGTAAATTCAAAATCTTTTGCAACGGACGATTTTCTGGCAACGGTCGGCGAACGGAAAATAACTTATCAAGAATTTATCAAAAAAAATGGTTTAACGCTTTATGAATATGAAGCAAATGTTTTCGACACGGTGCAGAATTCACTTGAACAAGTCGTTGATTCGGCACTTTTTGCCGCCGAAGCACAGAGTTTGGAAATTGCCACGAGCGATTATATCGCCCGCGAAATTACGAATAAATTGAAGACTTATTCCGACGAAGAAACGGAGATCGTTCAAACCGCTTTACGAAAAAAACTCTATCCGAAATACAGCGTCAAATTTTTTACGAATGAACCGAAACCTTTTATTCAGAACATTTCCATTGACGATGATCCGATTCTCGGAGATAAAAATGCACCTGTTACGGTCGTGATGTTTACCGATTTTCAATGTCCCGCCTGTTCAACGGTTGATCCGATTCTAAAAAACGTCATCGCCGGTTACGGTAACAAAGTCCGCCTTGTCATTAGGGATTTCCCGCTCGAACGAATTCACGAAAACGCATTTCAAGCCGCACTTGCCGCAAATGCCGCAAATATGCAGGGAAAATTCGGCGAATACAAAGAATTGCTTTACAAAAATCAAAATTCGCTTGATACTGAATCATTGAAAAAATACGCCGCGAACATCGGTCTGAATGTCAAAAAATTTGAAACCGATATGACTGACGAAAAAGCCGCCATCGAAATCCGCAAAGACATCGCCGACGGTAATATTTACGGTGTCAGCGGAACACCGAGTATCTTTGTAAATGGTTATAAAATAAGAGGTTTATCGGTAAAAAGTTTCCGCAAAGCAATTGACCGAGCCTTGAAACAATAAAAATTTATCACGGCAATTATTTAAAAATAAATGTTCAGTGATAAATGTTCAATGATAAATGATTATGCGTTTTTATATTTTAATTCTATTCATGCTTTTAATGTTTTCCTGTAACGGAAGTTCGGTTGAAAACGGAACTAATCCTGTGAATGAAAATCAAAATACGAACACCTCAACGTCTTCGGAAGTTCCCGTATATACATTTGAAATCGTTAAGGAATACAAACACGATAAGAATGCGTTTACGCAGGGTTTGGTTTTTCACGACGGATTTTTGTATGAAGGAACGGGCGGCGACAAGGGCGACGATTTTGATTCTTCTCTGCGAAAAGTAGATTTTGAAAGCGGCAAAGTCTTGCAGAAATTCGACTTAAGGGATGATTTTTTCGGCGAAGGCATCGTTATACTTAAAGATAAAATTTATCAACTGACTTGGAAAAGCGGAATTTGTTTCGTTTATAATTTGTCCGATTTCAAATTTATCAAAGTGTTTCGTTATAACGGCGAAGGTTGGGGAATCACGACCGACGGCACGAATCTTTTTATGAGCGACGGGACGCAAATTATACAGGTTTTAAATCCTGAAACATTTGAAAAAGAACGTGCAATTGTAGTTTTTGATGAGAACAGCAAACCGATTTTCCGGCTTAATGAACTCGAATACATCAAAGGCGAAATCTGGGCAAACGTCTGGCAGGAAGGAAAAATCGCCCGCATTGATCCGAAAGACGGCAAACTTCTCGGCTGGATTGATATGACAAAATTGATGGATGACCAGATGAAAGAATCGAGGGATGCCGATGTTTTGAACGGAATCGCTTACGATGAAGCCAACGACCGAATTTTTATTACGGGTAAAAAATGGAAAAGACTTTTTGAAATAAAGGTCGTGCCGAAGAAATAAATTTTATTTTCGCCTTAAATTAAGTGAATTTTTTTCCACTACCAACAGAATTGTAAAATAAACATTCACGCACAAAATCTTTCACATCAACATCATAAATCGGCACGTCGTATTTTGCTTTGAGTTCGTCGAACTGCATTCCATCAATTAAAATAGGCTCGTCAGATTTGATGACACTTTCCGGGATGATAACGAAATCACCAATGACTTTATTTTTGACGGCGAGAAAATCCTGTCCCGAAAGCAAACCCGCGACCGAAACATCGCCGCCAAAATATGTATTCGGAACTGCTAAAACCTGCAATTCAGAACCGATCAATTTATTTAGCTTTGCAATTTCTACTTGCAAGACCGGAGCAAACAATTCGCCCGTCATTATTGTTCCACAAAGTGAATTCGGCGTTCGGAGTTCGGCGTTCGGAGTTTTTTCAACTGTGGCAACATTCGGTTTTATCGCTAGTTCGTGCGTTCTGACATCAAGTTTTCTACTTTTTAAAACTCCGTATTTCTCTATATTTCCGTGGTGAAAATTCTTTTCTTTCAATTCCTCCAAAAATTCCTCGAATTCGCTCGTGAATGAACGAATCATTCCAACGCCGTCCTCGATTTGCGGATATTTGCCGTAATGTTTTTTTGAAGGAATCTCAACGCCGCCTTTTAAGTAGATTTCATCGCCGAGAAACGCGAATGTTACACCGAGAGTTTGGCGGAATTCAGCTTGCAGTTTTTTGACTTCGGCAATTGTACGGCGGCAGAATTCGGGCGTGACGCGGGTTAATCGTTCGTCTTTGTTGTAGCGGGTCAGAGCGACGGGAACGACTGCAACCGAAATGACTTTCGGATAATGTGCGGCAAGATCACGCAAGGTTTTTTCGAGTTGTTTGCCGTCGTTTATTTCGGGGCAAAGCACGACTTGAGCGTGGAGTTCGATATTATTTGCGAGTAATTTTTCAAGTTTTTCGGAAATATCCGCCCGTTCTTCGGGAACGCCTAACAAATATGCCCGGGTTTTCAGATCCGTGGCGTGAACCGAAACATATTGCGGCGATAAACGCTGTTCGATGATGCGGTTCATCTCGTCTTCGGTGATCGAACTGAGCGTCGTATAATTGCCGTACAGAAATGACAGACGAATATCTTCATCACGCACGAACAGCGATGGTCTTGCGTCCTCGGGATTTCCCTTGCAAAAACAAAAAAGGCATTCGTTGGCACATTGCCGCGGGACGATTTGCTCGAAATTTAAGCCGAAATCTTCACCTTCGTCGCGTTCGAGATCAATTTCCCAACTTTCACCGTTTGTCTTGCGAACAAGAAAAACCATCTCGACTTCGCCCGATGTCTGAAAGCGGAAATCCAGATAATCACGCACGGCACGACCGTTAACACGCACGATTCTATCGCCCGCTTCCAAATTTAATTCCTCCGCCAAACTATCCGGTTCGACGGAATCAATCGTCACTCCGGCACGGCGAAGTTGAGTTACAGCAGGCGTTACAGCGAATTCATACATATCTTTTAATCATCTGACATTTTACACTTATCATTCTTCTAACTCAGATTATAGCTTTTGGATGATAAATAATACATCAAAATAACATAAATCTAAGTTTTATCAAAAAAATTGAGTTTGTAATTTGTATTTCTACTTTGACAAAAGACTCTGTAATCAATAGAATCTTAGGTTTCACTGTTAGTGAAGGAGATGGAAAATTATGCCAAAAAGAACTTATCAGCCGAACAATCGCAGAAGAGCGAAAAAACACGGATTTCGCAAGAGAATGTCCACGAAAGCGGGACGCAATGTATTAGCCCGCCGCCGCAAAAAGGGACGCAAGAGAATAACGCCGTTTCACTATTAAAAAACTTCGGTTTGCCGAAGCAGAATCGTCTGCGGAAGCCGAAGGAGTTTCGCCGTGTTTATGCGGAAGGCGTGAGGATTAAAGGGCGTTTTATGACTGCATTTTTGATGCCGTCAGAAACGTCTTTTCAGCGTATCGGTCTGACGGCTTCAAAAAAAGCGGTCGGCAACGCGGTGCAGCGAAATCGGGCGAAAAGACTTTTGCGGGAAGCATTTCGGTTGAGTAAAGCGGGACTTGCGGAGTTGCCGGTTAAATACGATTGGGTTTTAAATGCCCGTCGAAATTTATTGGATATAAAAATGAAAGATGCCTTCGATGATCTTCAGGAGATAATCGAAAAAGCGGGTTCATTAGAGAATCGAAAAAATTAAACAAAGGCGAAAGCAACGTCGTAAGATTAAAGCAAGATGAAGTTTTTAGTATTGGATTTAATAAAACTTTACAAGACGTTTATATCGCCTTTTTTGCCGTCTTCGTGTATCTACAAGCCGTCCTGTTCGACCTATACGATGCAGGCGGTTGATAAATACGGTGCGACTCGCGGAAGTTGGATCGGTGTCAAGCGAATCTGCCGGTGTCATCCTTTTGCAAAAGGCGGAGACGATCCCGTGAGATAAGTTTTTTACGTTCGGCAAACGCTGATTTGTGTTGATTAAACAACGAAATACTGACTAAATAAATGGAAAATCAATTTAAACAAAAATCGCAGTCAAATTTTCTCCTCGCCGCAGTTCTATGTATGTTCGTCCTGACCGGATGGATGTATTTTTTTGCTCCTAAAAAAACCGAAGAGGAATTGGCAAATGCAAACACGAACACGAATGTTTCACAAACCAATACGAATTCAAACGCCGAAGCACAATCTACGCCTGAAGCATCCGATGAACAAAGCAGTTCCGGAAACAATACTGAAATAACTTCCGACGCAGCTTCAAATAAACTGATCAAAATTAAAACACCACTTTATGAAGCGACTTTAGATTCAAAAGGTGCGGTGGCGACAAGTTGGATTTTATTGGTCAATGATACAAAACTGGAAAGAAACCGCAAAAATTTGTATGCTCACGGTTCGACCAAGTCCAAGAAAATTCCGCTCGAATTGATTTCACAGAAAGGTTTGAAGCAGGAACCCGCACTCGCTCCTTTTCAACTTTCGACCGATGACGAGCAACTTAATAAGACACTCAACTATAAAAATTATCAAGTTTCTTTAAACGATGACATAGTTGAACTTAGTGGAAAAGATTCAAAACAAATTGATTTTACATTCGAAGGTGAGAACGGAGTTAAAGTTACAAAATCCTTCGTATTTCGGGCTGATACATATATTGCGGATTTATCGGTTAAATTAACGAAAGAAGGCAAAGTAGTTCCGAATACGAAACTTGTCATCGGACCGAGCATCGGCGATCAGGCGATTACCCGTTATGATTTTTACACGGTAGAACCCGAAGGCGTTTATAATGTTGCCGATTCGCCGAGCAGACAGTATGCCGCTTCAATCACGGAAGACAACGGCAAGGGCGAATTTAAGTTGGATGGAGCGGTTAATTGGGCTGGAATCGGCGACACATACTTTGCGATGGCGGCGGTTCCGGCACAAAAAACGAACGGTTTTGTTCTTCGTTCAAGTAAATACGAGGAAGAAGTTGCACCATATTACGACGGAATAATTTCTTGGATTACGAGAAGCAAAAGTACGACGACCGTTAAACATTTAATGACCGCTTACGTTCCCATAAATGCTGACGGTTCGACCAACAAAATCTATACTGGAACAAAAGATTACTTTGTTCTGCACTATTACGACGATTTAATTTCCGATTCGGTCGGTCGCCGAATTGATATTGATCATTTTCTAAACTTCGGCTACTTGAAATTTTTCACGGAAAGACTTTCATATCCTATTCTGTTGGTTCTTAATTTTTTATACAGTTTTGTAAATAATTACGGTATAGCGATCATTATTTTCACGCTTTTCTTTTATTCATTACTGTTTCCATTCCGCTGGTTTTCATCGAAATCATTCAAAAAAGCACAAAAAAATGCTCCGAAACTTCAGGCAGTCAAAGACAAAATGGATGATCTCAAGGAAAAAGGCGTTCCGGCAGATGATCCGCGGATGCGTGAACTTCAGATGGAACAATTGCGGATGATGAAAGGTGCTGTGCCAATCGGCGGATGTCTGCCGATGATTCTGCAATTTCCGCTTTTAATCGCACTTTATATAACTGTTTCGATCTACCTCGGTTTTCGGCAGGAATCGTTCCTGTGGCTGCCCGATCTTTCTTCCGGTGATCCATTTCACATACTCGAATTCGCGTTTGCGATTTCGATGATTCTTTCGTTCAAGTTTTCGCCGACAACGCCCGCCGTTACATCCGAGCAAAAAATGCAGCAGAATATGATGACTTATATTATGCCCGTGATGATGCTCTGGATTATGTGGTCGGCACCCGCCGGACTCCTGCTCTATTGGTTTACCGGAAATATCATAATGTTCGGTCAGCAGATGATTATCAATTATCTCAACAAAACCGATGATATTGACGACGAAAAGCCGGATGAAGAACCCGAAATTCTCAGGAAAAAACCGAAACTTACGACTTCTTAAAATCTTATGAATGAAATTTGTGAAAATACCGAAAACTTTTTATCCGAAATTTTTGATGATTTCGGTTTCGATCTTGAAGCAAAGGCGGAATGGTCGGATGATGAAGGTTGTCTGGTAGATATTATCGGAGAAGATGTGTCTTATGTTTTAAATGAAAACGGCGAGATGCTTGATGCTCTGGAAACGATTCTTTTCCAAATTTACGGACGCGAACTTGACCGGGATCACCGAATTATTTGCGATGCTGACGGATTCAGACAAACACGTAAATCCGAATTAAATGCGATGGCAAAATTTGCCGCTAAAAATGTCCGTGAAAAAAATCAACTATTTACATTCGGCGAACTAAACTCTACCGAACGCCGAATAATTCATCTGTATCTGCAAAATGAAGATGACCTTTCCAGTGAATCGGTTGGACACGGCACAGACAGAAGATTACAAGTTCGGCTCAAATAAGAGTTTACCTATTTTTTCAAAAAGGGTTCGGGAAATGCATATTTCAAACTCCGAACCCTTTTTACCGTTTTTATGAATGATACGATTATTGCATTAGCAACGCCTCTCGGACGCAGTGGAATCGGCGTTTTACGCTTGAGCGGAATTGATTCGCTTGCTATCACTCGAAAACTTGTTGCTGATGATACTTTTTCCCCCGCACCTCGCCGTGTTGCTCTAAAGAAAATCTATGAGTTTGGCACGGACGAAGTTCTCGATGAAACTTTGATCACATATTTTCAAGCACCCAATTCTTTCACGGGTGAAGATGTTGTTGAAATAAGTTGTCACGGTTCGCCCGTTTTGCTGCGTCGTGTGCTTGATATTTGTTTAAGTTTCGACGCTAAACTGGCTGAACCGGGCGAATTTACTCTGCGTGCATTAGCAAACGGACGGATGGATTTGTCGCAAGCTGAAGCGATTCGGGATCTGATTGATTCCAATAGTATTGCTATGACGCGGCAGGCAATTCGTCAGCTTCGCGGGGAATTCTCTCACCAACTGCAGCCGCTCAAGGATGATCTCCTTTCAGTCATAATCGTTTTAGAGTCGGCTCTTGAATTCGTTGAGGATGATTTGCCCGAGTTTCAAATCCAAAGTATTAGAGAAAACCTTACCGAACTTGTGCGAAAAATCGAGAAATTAACAAAAACTTTTAAAGCCGGAAAACTTCTCAGAGAAGGGCTGAAGGTTGCATTAGTCGGACGACCGAATGTCGGTAAGTCTAGTATATTCAATGCTTTAATCGGACACGATAGAGCAATTGTTACCGAAATTGCCGGAACTACCCGCGACCAACTTCACGAGAGTTTTACAATCGAAAATATTCCCATTAATCTAATTGATACCGCCGGATTGCGTGAAACTATTGATACGGTCGAAAGTATCGGCGTTGAACGTGCAAAACGTGCGATGGCAGATGCCGATTTAGTTATTGTGCTTTTGGACGTTTCCGAAAATCTATCTGCCGAAGATAAAGAGGTTTTGATCGAAACCGCCGATTTAGCTAGGTTGATTGCCCTTAACAAAGTTGATCTGGCAACAAACGAAAACATCAACTTGTTTCAATCATTTACTAATTCCAAAACTTTTCAAGTTTCTGCTAAAACCGGCGAAGGTCTCACCGCATTAGAACAAGCTATCATTGAACCTTTTTCCACCGAGCAAATCTCTGAATCAAATTTTCTAATCTCCGATGCCCGGCATAATGACCTGCTTCTGCGTTCAAAATCTGAAATCGAAAATTCTATTTCCCTGCTCGAAGACCAAATGAGTGAAGAAATTACACTCATCGGACTTCACAATGCAATTCGTCTGCTCGGTGAAATTACAGGTGAAACAACGACCGAAGATATGCTGACCGAAATTTTTTCTACCTTTTGTATCGGAAAGTAACTTACAACAAGCAACAAAAACCAAACAAATAAAATATATTAGCATTAGCCTGTTTTTGCGGGCTTTTTCTGTCTTTATTTTAATTATTTGTTATTGATTGTTCGCTTTAGTTTGCTTATTTGTGTATCTGTGATGTATCTTGTAGATACATTTTTTGAGTTTAAGATACACAGTTGGCGAAATTATGTGCATATAGGCACACAAAAGGACATAGACGCACTCAAAAGCACTTAGAAAAATGAGTTCAAATATTCAAATTACGAGAATCTGTCAGTTGTGCGGTGAGAGTTTTACGGCTCGGACAACCGTAACCAAGTATTGTTCGCATCGTTGCTCATCAAAGGCATATAAACAAAGGGAACGCGAAAAGAATGTTGAAAAAAGTGTTTCCGAAACTGTAAAGCAAATTTCAAAGAAAAATACTGAACTGCAATCAAAAGATTTCTTGAGTATCAAAGAAACTGCCGAATTATTGAATGTAAGCCGTCGGGTTATCAGTTATGCAGTCAATTCGGAAAAACTAAAAGCCGTGCGATTTGGAAGGCGTGTAATTATTCGCCGGAAAGATATTGACCGATTATTTTTATAAAAAATTTATGAGCAAAGTATTTTTAAGAGAAAAGAAATTATCAAAAGGCAGACGTAGCCTTTATCTTGATTTTTATCCGCCGATCACAAATCCTGACACAAAGAAACTGACACGCCGGGAACATTTGAAACTTTACATATTTGAGCGACCAAAAACCGAACACGAAAAGGAACATAACAAAGCAACAAAATTGCTCGGTGAAGCTATCCGATCACAAAGGCAGTTGGATGTGCAAAGCGGTTATTACGGCTTTTTATCAAATCGAAATAATAAAAAGATTTTTACAACATTTTTTGATGCCTTTACCGAAACCAAAAGAAAAACATCCAAAAGCAATTATGAAAGCTATGTTTCGATCTCAAAATATGTGAAAGCCTTTGCAGGTGAACAATGCACGTTTGCCGATGTGAATGAAAACTTTTGCCGAAATTTCAGAGAGTTTTTGCTTAATCAAGAAAGTATTTCAACAAATACGGCATCTGCTTATTTTGACAAATTCAAGTATGTTATCCGCGAAGCATATAAACAAAAGTTTCTCAAAGAGAATCCGGCGGAAAACATACGCTCAATCAAACTTGAGGATACTAAACGCGAATTTCTGACTTTGGAAGAACTGCAAAAGTTAGCAGAAACATCTTTTCATTACGAAGATTTACGCCGTGCCTGTCTTTTCTCTGCTTTGACAGGTTTGCGGTATTCCGACATCGAGAAACTCATTTGGAAGGAAATACAAAAGGACGGCGACGAATTATTCATACGTTTTCAGCAGAAGAAAACTAAGGATAATGAAACTATGCCTTTATCCGATGAAGCTATTGCATTGATCGGCAGACGCGGCGAAGATTCGGAAAAAGTTTTCAAAGATTTGAAATACTACCAGACCAAACATCTTTCCGATTGGCTTGTAAAAGTTGGAATCACCCGAAAGATAACCTTTCACGCTTTCCGCCATACATTTGCAACCCTGCAATTAACGCTCGGCACGGACATCTACACCGTGTCCAAATTGCTCGGACACAAAAATTTACAAACTACACAAATTTACGCACGGGTTATTGATGAAAAGAAACGCGAAGCAGTAAATAAAATTAAATTGAAATAAAGGTTGAGATCAAAAAATGAATGAATTTTTTAGAAGAGCTTTAGATGAATATTCGGAGAGTCCAAAAGAAAAAGCCGAACGTGAATTAGAAGCACAGAGAAAAATTAAGGAATACGAGGAATCACAACAAAAATTTCTAGTAGAGAATGCCCAAAACATCAAGGAACAAAGAGAAAAAGTTTGGGTTGAGAAAATACTTAAAATGTTGGATCAGTCCAAAGAAGCTGATCTAGCGGTAAAGAAAATATCTGAAATGATATTGAAAGAGAAAAACTCTCGCTATGAAACATTTAAGGAACTAAGGAACTTAGCTTCGGATATAAATCATCTTACAACACTTAGTGACCTCGTGTGCGACTTTAAACCACTTCATCTAAAAGTGATAGTTGGAGTGCTTTGTTGCCAAGTTGCATATTTATAAAGACTCCGACTGTGTGGCTGAGGATTTTCCTAAATATCCGATTTTGATAATGCCACAGGTCTTT
>JBGTGO010000057.1:0-2245 GCA_041746675.1 Pyrinomonadaceae bacterium
GCTACCAAACAATAGACAGAAATGATAAAAATATCTCGTTCCATAAAGTTTTTCTCCTCGTAAAATAGTTTTTGGTGAAATCATTTTACAAGAAATAACTTTATGGAACACTTTTCAAATTAAAGTCGCACACGAGGTAAAATTTATAAATTTGTTAAACAGTTAGATTACTTCAAACGGTTTAAATTAAGCAAATTTCAGTTCAACGGAAATTTTTTAAGTCATCGGTCGCAGGACACCTTTATAAATTCCCTTGATTTCTACTTTATCGGCACTCAGCACCAACGGGGCATAATTGCTGTTGGATGCGGTCAGTTCAATCTGAGAACCTTTGCGGAAGAACTTTCGGATCGTCAGATTTTTATTTTCGATCGACGCCGCAATGATTTCGCCGTCCCTCGCAAAACTTTTTGATTCGATCAGAGCGACATCGAATTCGCAGATATGCTTGTCGAGCATTCCGTTATCTTCGACGATCATTGCCCGCACATCGCCGGGCGACAAATAGCCCAACAAGAATTTCGGCACATACAAATACTCGTTTGCCGGATTTTTATCGTCACTGATTGAACTCCGAAGCCATTCGATTTCGCACACGAGATCACTAACCGTTTTCTGCGGAACAATCTGAAGATTAAAAACACCGTTATCATAATTGCGGGAAATCAAACCTTTCTTTTCAAGTGATTTCAGATGCTTGGCGACACCGCTTTTTGAACTGACACCGAGGTGATTGGCAATTTGCTGATAGGATGGTTCATAACCGTGATTTGTAACGAACTCCTGTATAAAATTCAAAATCTGCCTCTGTCTTTTCGTTCTCGGAATCATTGAATAATTTTAACTGCGATAAATTGCTCAAGTCAACTTTTGTTTCAAAAGTTATATTTTATATAGTAGTATTTTGCGGAATGCTTGGCTTCGGTAAAAGCCCGCAACAAAAAAACATTGACTAAAAAGTTCAAGTAAAGCTAAAATCAATGGCAGCCGGTTACAACAAAAATAATAATAAACTGAAAAACTCCTTCACCAACTTCAAACAACTTTATAATTACTATGTCAACAAGAATTGATGATTTATTGCGAATGGCGATTAGCTTCGGTGCATCGGATTTACATCTGCGGGCGGGTTCGTATCCGGTGATTCGGGTCAACGGCGAGCTCAAACCCGTGACGGGCGTGAACCGTCTGATGCAGGAAGAAACGCTTGAAATGGCTTTTTCAATGATGTCGAATCGGCAGAAAATGCACTTTAAGGAGCATTATGAAGTTGACATCGGTTACGGTGTTTCGGGATTAGGACGTTTTCGCGTCAACATTTTTCAACAGAGAAATTCCATCGGAATCGTCGCAAGGGTTATTTCCGATAAGATAAAAAACTTCAGCGAACTCGGACTTCCGCCGGTTTTAAGTTCGATCTCGCAGGAAAATCGCGGACTGATTCTGGTTACGGGAACGACCGGATCGGGAAAATCCACGACGCTCGCGGCAATGATCGATTCGATTAATGAGAACAGAAATTCGCATATCGTCACGATTGAAGATCCGATAGAGTTTCTGCATAAGGACAAAAAATCGTATATCACGCAACGCGAAGTTGATGTTGACACGCGGAATTTTGCCGAGGCTCTGCGGGGTTCGCTGCGGCAAGACCCGGACGTGATTCTGGTCGGTGAAATGCGTGATCTGGAAACAATTGAAACGGCACTCGTCGCCGCTGAAACCGGACATATGGTTTTTTCGACGCTGCACACTTTAGATGCGACCGAAACTCTCACCCGAATTATTACGGCATTTCCGCCGTATCAGCAGAAATCTATCCGGATACAGTTGGCGGGTTTGCTGAAAGCCGTTATTTCGCAGCGTCTGATGAAATCCGCGAAAGGGACTTCGAGAGTTCCGGCGGTTGAAGTTCTGGTTACAACGCCCCTGATTCGGGACTGTATTCTCAACGAAGATAAAACTTCGCAAATTCGGGACGCGATTTCGGCGGGAACATCACAATACGGAATGCAGACGTTCGATCAATCATTATTTTATTTGTATCAGTCTGAAATGATTACGCTCGATGAAGCCCTACGCGGTTCGACGAACCCGGACGAATTCCGTCTGCGGCTCGCCGGAATTCAAAGCACTTCGGCTCAGTCTAAGGAAGAAATGGAAAAAATGAGCGGTGTGGAAACGAGAATTTCCGCCGCCGGAACGCGGCTGTTGCCATTTGCCGATCTCATTAAACGCTGTGAAA
>JBGTGO010000058.1:0-17651 GCA_041746675.1 Pyrinomonadaceae bacterium
GATTTATCATCTTCCGTGATTTTCTCTTTCTTAACGAATCTGTCCAGACTTCCCGCAATATTCTGAACTCCGCGTTCAAGAAATTCTTCGCTGATGTCGCAAATGACAACATCAATTTCACTGCTCGCGGCAGTTTGAGCAATCCCGTTGCCCATCGTTCCCGCACCGATTATTCCTATTTTTTCACTCATCTTTAATTTTTTAATCCTTTATTTATATTATGTATTTCTGAAAACCTGTAATTGAAATCTAACGAAATTTGCTTGATAAAACAAATAAGCTCTGTAATCTATCAAGCCGAAAAAAGTATAATTTTTATATTTTTGCTCACTCGACTTTTTTGATTTTCTCATCGGCTTCTTTTTGATCCCGATCAGTTTTCTCAACCTCATCCTGTTCAACTTCGGCATCGCTTTCCAGACTGAGTTCAATGAATATCGGAAAATGATCCGAACCGATTGCTTCGAGCCGTTTCAATTCGACCAATCTGAAATGATTCGATTGAAAAACGTGATCGAGCGGCATTCGCAAAAACCGATGTTTTGCGTGAAATGAATTATAGAATCCGCGACCGATGCGGGCATCGAGCAAACCGCTTACTTTTTGAAATAAAGCTGTCGTCGCCGACCACGCAACATCGTTTAAATCGCCCGCCACAATTGTCGGTTCGTCATTTTTTTTCACTTTTTCCCCGACCAGCAAAATTTCCGCATCTCTCTCTTTTGATTCGCCGTGTTCGCTCGGCACGGGCGGTCGCGGATGCAAACCGTAAAACGTTATACGGTCACCGGAACGAAGAATTATTTCCGCCTCGACCGACGGAATATCATCTTCAACGAAAAAATTTTGATTCAGCGTTGCTGTTTCAAGTTTCGAGTAAAAATTCAAGCCGTAAGCATTATCTTGCGGATAACATAAAAAATTCGGATAATCCTCTTTAATTTCCTTCATTTGATCGTCCCACCAATCATCAACTTCAGCCAGCAGTATCACATCGGGATTTTCTTTTTCGATATGATCTAAAAGTTTTTGCGATTCACGGTTTTCGATGAGGACGTTTGAAATAAGTATTTTGATATTGGCATCGTTTCTTGAATTTTCTTTGCTATGTTGAAGTTGTTTCGAATGAAATTTTGTATATGGAAGAATTCTCGAAATTTGGTATGCAAAACAAAGCGTCAAGACGATTTCCAATGTAATTATAAAGTAATTTATCTGATGCAGTAAGGGCAGAAAAATCAGAACTACGAGCAAGACAAACGCGATTTGAAGACGCGGAAAATCTCCGATTCTGAATATCCAAAAACTCACTTTGAATAACGGCAGAATCGTGAATACGAACGCAATTCCGAGAAGTGCGTAGATTATTAGCTGAAATACAAAAACTATTGATGATTGATCCATAAAAAAAAGTGTTCGACAAATAACTTAGTTATTGTAGAACACCTTGCTCGAATTAGGAAAAATGATGATTAGTTTTGCGGTTTTTACAGTTCATCCCTTTGCTGCATCACAAAATACCACATTCCGTAAATCCCGATAATCGTCCCGATCGGAAAACTCGGCAAACATACCAGACTTGCTATAATCCCGAATGTTTTCGAACCATCCGTATTATTATGAAGTTTCCAACCCGCAATTACATAAAGAATTGTATATCCCAGCAAAAGCAAATCCAAACCATATTCAAAATAAACTAAAACCAAAGCAAACGCCTGCAAAAGTCCGAGAAAAAAGAAAATTGCTCCTAAAGTTTTTCTGTGATCTATTTTGGTCATTGATTTTTACTCCGCTTATTTTTTATTTTTTGTAAGTTATTTAATTTTACGCCGAAGTTTTGAAAATTGTTGCACAATTGTAGAAATAATTCCAATTAAAGCGGTAAACACATATATTGTTCACCGCTTTAACTATCAATCAATTAAAATCCGCAATATTTTTAATCTCTTTCAACTGCCATCGCAACAGAGTTTCCACCACCCAAACAAAGTGCCGCGACACCTTTTTTAACTCCGCGGCGTTTCATTTCATAAAGCAATGTCGTCAAAACACGCGAACCGCTGTTGCCGATGGCGTGTCCGAGGGCGACCGCTCCGCCGTTGACATTGACGTTTTCAGGATTCATTCCGAGTTCCTGCATTACGCCGAGGGCTTGAACCGAAAAGGCTTCGTTGAGTTCAAACAAATCAACCTCATCCATCGTCCAACCGGCTTTTTTCAGAACATTTTTTACGCCTTCGACCGGAGCCATCATAATCAATTTCGGTTCGATTCCCGAAGTTGCATAAGCAACGATCTTCGCCAGTGGTTCGATTCCTAACTCCTTCGCTTTCTCCGCCGATGTAACCACCACCGCCGACGCACCATCATTGACCGATGGAGCATTTCCCGCCGTTACCGTGCCGCCGTCTTTTTTGAATGCCGGACGCAACTTGCCTAAACCTTCCGCCGTCGTATCATCACGAATCGTTTCGTCTTTGTTAAAAATTATTGCATCGCCTTTGCGTTGCGGAATTTCAATCGAAACGATCTCGTCGTCAAAACGTCCTTCGTCGCGTGCTTCCATTGATTTACGGTGTGAATTGTAAGCATAATCGTCCTGTGCTTCCCGCCCGATTTGATACTTATCAGCAACAACTTCGCCCGTATTTCCCATATGCCAATTCTCGAACGGACACCACAAACCATCGGCGATCATCAAATCCGTCACCGTTTTATCGCCCATCCGATAACCTTCTCTCGCACTCGGCATCGCATACGGAATGTTCGACATTGATTCCATTCCGCCCGCGACGACGAATTCCGCATCGCCCAATTTAATCGCTTGTGCCGCCAGCGAAACCGCCCGAAGTCCCGAACCGCAAACCATATTCACCGTCAAAGCCGAAACTTCCGGCGGCAATTCTGCTTTGATCGCTGCCTGACGTGCCGGAGCTTGTCCGAGTCCCGCCTGCACAACGCAGCCCATTATCACTTCATCAATCTTTTCCGCTTCGATTCCCGCTCGCTTAACTGCTTCCTTAACCGCAATCGCACCGAGATCAGTCGCTGAAAAAGGCATCAAACTACCCATAAATTTCCCCGTTGCAGTCCGCACGGCACTTATAATTACTGCGTCTTTCATTTCCGTCATTTAATATTGTTCCTCTTTTTTATCTAAATTTTATATGTTTTCTTTATCAATTATTCTGTGATCCAAGTATCTTTATAAATTTTCACTCATCGATTTTCTCCAGAAAACGGTATTGAGCATCTTCTGATATGATTTTAGATATTATGAAAAATCCATATCCGCTTCGATCTATCCAACTTCAATCTACACATCCCCGACATTGTTCCCGGAAATCTTTTTCATAGTTTCAAGAATATCACATCGAAATTATGATATAAATCACACAAAAAAACCACACGCGAGAAAAAATGAAATTTTAATCTACTTCGTGTGGCTTTTTTCATCTAAAACCGCTATTTACTTTTTATACAGATCGGGAAATTGCTTGCTCAGATTCTCGACTTTCGGCTGATCGTTGATGACGATATACGCTTGATTCGGATGATTAACAAGATAATCCTGATGATAATCTTCCGCGTAGTAAAATGTTTCCAACGCGGCGATTTGGGTAACTATCGGTTTCCCGTAAGTCTTTGCCCCGGTTAATTCCCTGACGTAATTTTCAGCCGATTTTTTTTGGTCATCGGAGTTATAAAATATCGCCGAACGATACTGCGTTCCCGTATCGGGACCCTGCCGATTTAGTTCGGTCGGGTCGTGGGCAACGCTGAAGAATACTTTTAATAACTGTTCATATGAAACTTTTGTCGGATCGAAAATAACCTCGACCGCTTCGGCGTGTCCGGTTCCTCCGCCGCTAACCGTTTCATAATCCGCCGTTCCTTTCGTTCCGCCCGTATATCCGCTCGTCGCCGACCGCACACCTTTGATATGTTCAAAAACCGCCTCGATTCCCCAAAAACATCCACCCGCAAAAACCGCCGATTCCTCACCTTTCCGAACTTCCGGCGATGCTGATGAAATATTCTTTTCAATCGAAATCTTCTCATCCGCCGATTGTGCCGAAGTGGTTTCAAACGCATCAATCCGACTGCAAGCCGAAAATACAGCGACTGCCAGCAACGATAAAACGATCAAAAATTTACTTAATTTATTTTTCATAATTATTAATTTATTCTTCGTAAAATTAAGAATGAACTTAATCTCTTTCATTATTTGTAAAGTGTTTTACTGTTAGAGTAGATATCAGTTCAGTCTCATCTGTATAATACCAAATTTCAGACAAAATATTCCGCTTATCCAAAGTTGGTAGAAATGAACTAGCTACATATACAATCTTACTATCTAACAAACTAATAACCTGAAAAAACTTTCATAGATTCTTCCCCAAACTGGCTAATCATTCTGACCGCAATTTTCTGACCTGATTTTTTTTAATTATATCGGATGAGATTCGCAGCCGTAAATTATGAACACTTATTTTTTTAATCTTCAACGGCAAAATTTTCGGTCAAGCCACTTCATTTTTTAGTTACCAAGAATTTTCGCGGCAATTTTTCATCACGCATCGCCGTTTGATAGGCAAAAGTGGCGACGATGGCGGCGTTTATTTTTAAATCATTTTCATTCACAGCCTCCAAAACATCCAAATTTGAATGATGAACTCTCGAATCATAATCGAGCGGATCTTGAATAAATTGAAATCCGGGCAAACCGATTGCGTCAAAAACCATGTGATCCGTGCCGCCCGTGTTTGAAGCGGAAATTGTGTTTGCTCCGAGATAGTTGAACGGTTTCAGATACGCTTCAAAAACGGGACGAACCGCTTCATTTCCCTGCAAAAATATACCGCGAATTTTGCCCGAACCATTATCTAAATTGTAATAAGCCGCAAGTTTTACGGCTTCGGGTTTTGTTTTTCCCGTCAAAGGATCGCCGTAATATTTTTTGACATAATTAAACGAACCGTAATAATCCTGTTCCTCGCCCGACCAGAGTGCGATGCGAATTGTCCGACGCGGTTTGACACCTATTTTATTGAGTATTCGCAAGACTTCCATCATCAGGACACAATTCGCCGCATTATCAGCCGCACCCGTTCCGCCGTGCCACGAATCGAAATGTCCGCCGAGCAGTACGACCTCATCTTTTAACTTTTTATCTGTGCCGGGAATTTCGGCGATAACGTTAGCAGCGGTTTTGTCGGCGATTGTTCTTGTTTTTAGTTCCAAATCGATTTGCACAGGAATTTTGCGTTCGTTCAAGCGATAAATTCTCGCATATTGTTCGCGTGAGATAACAAATGCAGGAACATTCTTTGACGGCTCAAATTCGTAATAACCTTGAGCGAGAATCACACCGTTCGCAAATCGGCTCGGCTGCACTAAAACCGACACGCCTTCGTCAAAGAAAAATTTATTGATCGCACTTCGTTTTGCCAGAATCTCCAACCACTCTTTCTCTTCTTCCTGATAATTCACGCTTCCGCCGATTGTGCCTGACTTTATCGGATCAATCGCCTGTGCCGCATCTGCTAATTCCTTCTCTTCCAGACGTTTTGAAAAAGGTTTGAATCGAGCGTCCGCATCTTCGCCGTCAACTTTTCCGTTAAAGACAATTCTGCCCTTCAACTTCCCTCTGTATTTTGCAAAGTCTTCCTCGGAATTCACCGCAACAAAAATCGGTTCGCCCGCAATCACGCCGTTTGTCGAAGGACTCCACGCCAGCGGAATCGCATTGATGCGGTCATAGGTCGGTGTTTTCATTTTCACCGAATAATCTACGATTTCCCAACCGCGACCGAATTCGCCCCAAGGTTCGATGCGTGCATTTTTCAAACCCCATTCGGTCATTTTATCAACCGTCCATTTCTGCGATTTCTCGATATTCGGCGAATTCGTCAAACGCGGACCGAAGACATCAACCAGATAACTCAGCGTGTCCATAATCTGCGAATTCTGAAATGCTTCGGTTTTGATTTGTGCAACAATCTGCTCGTCAACTTTTTCTTGTGCAAACGAAACCTGCACAAATAATATTGTAAACGTCAGAAATAAGGCGGATAATTTTTTCATATTTTTTGGTTTATAAACTTAATTTTTGAATAAATTCTAGCACATTTTACCTTTGAATTGTTTATGTTAATCTTTTAGAACTATGCAAAACTTTCAACCTGGTGATTTTTTAATTTTCCAGATCGAATCGGCTTTCGGTCTGCTGCGTCTATTGGAAATCGAACAAACGGAAGACGATACGATCTGGCATCTTGCCGCTTATGAAGATATGTTTCTCGATATTGATTCGGCTGACAGAGCCTTAGAGAATCCGCAAAAATTGAAAATAAATTTAAAACACGCCGCCCTGACAAATCGTGCCTTTGAAGCAACACAAACCTCGCGGATGACAAATAAAATACTTACGGAAGACGAATTGAAACCTTTGCAGGAATGGAAAGATAATGCAAACCGTGAGATTTCCGACCGAACTGTAAGACTGCTTTTGGGATTACGCTGAGCGTTTAATTTTTTCCTTTAGTTTTGTGGTTGTGTTTTCTGTTACGCTCGCCGGCACAATGTCTTCAAAATCCGCTTGAGGCAGAATTTTATCGGTCGTTACATCGTTCAATTTATTTTTCGCCCTAATTTCATTTTCTGCTTCGGATATAATCTGATTTCTGTTAAATGTTTTTCTAAGTTTTAAACCTACAAAAAAAGTCGAAACCGTTTGATTTGAATTTCCGCAATTTGAACAAAACATAAGTTTGTTTGTTTTTCGTTGTTATAGTTTCAATAATGAAACGGTTAAATTTATTAAAAAATTTATTTTCTTTTTTTTCTTCGTTCAATTTCTTTGCCGATTAAATCGAGTTCCCGGCTGACTTGTCCCGAAACGGATGAATTCTCTTTGGCACGGCGAATTAAATACGGAATCGCATCGGAAACAGGTCCGTAAGGCACGTATTTTGAAGTATTAAAATTATTATCGGCTAAAACGTATGAAAGATTATCACTCATTCCGTAGAGTTGCGAGAAAAATATATGCGGATGATCGTGGTCGAGTCCCTTTTCATTGATTTTTTGGGTAAGTATTTCGACGCTTTTTTGGTTGTGCGTGCCGGCGACAAAAGCAATGTCTTCGATATTTTCCAAGCAATAATCAATCGCTAAATCATAATCTCTGTCGGTCGCCGCTTTATCGGGCTGAATCGGTGACTCGTAGTCCAATTCTACGGCACGTTCGCGTTCTTTCTCCATATACGCACCGCGAACCAATTTGACCGCCAAGATGAAACCGTTCTCTTTCGCTTGCTGGTGAGATTTTTTCAGATATTCCAAACGGTCGTGGCGATACAACTGGATTGTATTGAAAATTATCGGCATTTCGCGGTTATATTTTTCCATCATTTCCATCGCCAGAAGATCAATCGCGTTTTGTATCCAAGTTTCTTCCGCGTCAATAAATACAGGCTGTTCAATCGAATGTGCATATTCACAAATCTCCCGAACCCGCCGCTTTGCGTTCGCCCATTTCGTGATATTCGACTCCTTTATCAACTCCATTCCGTCGCTGATTTTTTCAAGCGTTCCGAACGGTGCGATTCCGGTAGTCTTAAAAACCGCAAACGGAATATCAGCGTCGTTCTTTGCCCGTTTCAGGTTGAGAATCGTTTCATCTTTGGTGTGTTCAAAATCCGTTTCCGCCGACTTCCCTTCAACCGAATAATCGAGAATCGTGCCGATATTTGAGCTTCCCAGACGATTAATCGTTGCGTCACATTCTTCAATATTTTCACCGCCGCAAAATTGCTGAAAAACGGTGCTTTTTATCAATCCTTCCACCGGTAAACCGATTGCCAACGCAAATCTCGTGAGACTCGTACCGATTTCATTTAAGGTCGCCGAATTCATCATCCTGAACATACGGTATTTTTCCCGCAATTCCGAATCCGTCTTATCTTGAAAAGCTGTTTTTGTATCCCGAAAATCTAACATATTATTATTTTGCATTTTTTATATCATCCATAAATTGTGTCGCTTCTTCGCTGAATTTTACGCGGTCATAAATATCTTTCAATTCCAGTTCGTATTTTATATTTTTATACTTAAATGTTCCGTCAATTCCAAATTGTGTAAATAATTTTTAGTTACAATTACTTGGTCAAACATAATGTTCAGCCATCGGTGCTTTCGCCAGCCAATGCATAAATATTTCCGTCAATATACTCGCTCCTTTCAAACGCCGCCATTTCCATTTCGAGATATTCGGCGATGGCGTATTTTCGTTCCGATTCGGGTGTTCTTTGTGCTGATCCCATATTTTATATTTTACAACATTTGACCTAAAAACAAACGTCCGTTGAGGCTTGAAACGGTTCAGGACGTTTAAAACATCAAAAGGTGCGAAAATTCCGCACCTATTTGGTAAAGTTGTAAAACTATTTTATTGTTTGATAAGTTCGCCGTTATGTTTTTCCCAAACACTGAAAACTTCGCCGGCTTCGGTCGCATTTTTTGGTCTGAAACCAAGCACGATTCCGCCTTCTTTCAAACCCATCTCATATTCGAGAGCAGTTTTTTCAGGAATCCCGTAACCGACCAAACCGCCGATCAACCCGCCCGCCGCACCGCCGGCTCCGGCTCCGGCAAGTGCCGCTACAATTGGTCCGGCAATTACCAATCCTAATCCGGGCAGAGCAATCGAAGTGCCGATAGCGGCAATTCCGCCGATAATCGCACCGATTGTTCCGCCTAATGCACCACCAACTCCCGTTCCTTCAGCGGCTTTGTTGCCGAGAACCGAGCGGTCATTATTATCATTTCCGCCGAAGTGCTGCTCTCTGGTTTCGTCGGTCATAATTACGTCAATATCATTAAAAGTATAATTTCGGTCGAGCAATTCCTGATAAGCCTTTTCCGCGTCCGCCTTATCCTTAAATAAAGCCGTCATAACATTTACATTATTTGCCATTGTGTTTTTTTCTCCCTGATTTTATCGAATTTTAATCTGTGTATTATTTCCAATCACCAATGAATATATAAGCAAACTTTGTTCCTGTAAATATATCCGGTTCTGCGTTTTTATCAATCACGCAGAATTCCTCTGGCAATGACTATTTTTTGAATTTCGCTCGTGCCTTCGTAAATCGTCGTAATTCTGGCATCACGATAGTATTTTTCGACATTGTAATGCCGCGAAAATCCGTTACCGCCGTGGATTTGAATCGCATCACCGCAAACTCGGTTCGCCATTTCGGACGCAAAAAGTTTTGCCATAGAAGCATAGACTCCGGTTTTTTTATGATCTGAATCTTTTAACGAAGCGGCTTGCAAAGTCAATAAACGGGCGGCTTCGATGTCGGTTGCCATATTTGCCAATTTGAATTGCGTTGCTTGGAATTCCGCAATCGGTTTGCCGAAGGCAACGCGGTCTTTGGAATATTCTTTCGCTTCTTCGTATGCAGCTTGAGCGATTCCGACCGATAATGCTCCGATTCCGATTCTGCCGTTGTCCAGACTGTTAAACGCGACTTTCAAACCGTTGCCGAGTCCGCCCAAAATATTTTCTTTCGGAACGCGGACATCGACAAAACTCATTTCGGTAGTTTTCGACGCACGTTGTCCGAGTTTGTGTTCGACCGACGAAACGCTCAAACCGACGCGGTCTTTTTCGACGATAAATGCCGTAACTTCCTTCTTGCCGTCATTTTCACCGGTTACAGCCATCACGATATGAGTTTCCGCTTCACCGCCGTTCGTCACCCAAGATTTTGTCCCGTTGATAACAAAGTCATCGCCGTCGGCAACCGCTCTCGTCTTCAAATTCGACGCATCACTTCCGGCGTGCGGTTCGGACAGACAAAATGCTCCGAGTTCTTCGCCTTTCGCCAATGGAACCAAAAATTTTTGTTTCTGCTCCTCTGTTCCGAAACTTAAAATCGGATAACAACAGACGGAATTCGTGACACCGACAATCACCGCAACGGATGAATCGGCTTTGGAAATTTCTTCCAACGCGAGCGAATAAGACACCGAATCAAAACCCGCACCGCCGTATTCTTCGGGAATAATCATTCCTAAGAGTCCGAGTTCGGCTAGTCCTTCGAGTTGTTTTTTCGGAAATTTTTCCGCTTCGTCGTATTCTCTCGCCAGTGGAGCAATTTCATTTTCGGCAAATTCGCGAATCGAATTCCGCACCATTTCTTGTTCTTCGGTTAATTCAAAATTCATATATTATTTAATGTTTAAAATTTATTGTATGATTCAATTATAAGTTACGAAACTGATTTATAAAAATATAAAAGCGGAGAATGATCTAAATGATTGAAATTTTACCATTTGAAAATGATAAAGTGATTGGAATGAGAATTTCCGGAAAAGTTAGGGTCGAAGGGCTTGAAATGATTACAAAGGCGATTGATGAAAAACTCGAACGCCACGAAAAACTTAATGTCTATCTCGAATTCGATGATGTTTCGAAACTCTCGAATGATGCTTTTATCGAGAACCTTAAATTCACCTTCTCGCACCTCGGAGATTTTGAAAAAGAAGCGATTGTTTCCGATCAGGGTTGGCTCGGAATGCTGATAAAAATCACCGACAAATTATATCAAAGCGTCGAGGTCAGACATTTTAAGACAGATCAGAGAATTGACGCATTGAGATGGATTCAGGAATAAACTCTGGCATTGGTCTTGCAGATATATTTTAATAAGACAGTTTACTTGTATCAATTTAATTCAATAATAAAAAGGAGAAAACACAAAATGGAAGGACCACTCAGAGGAATTATCGCCGGAGTCGCAGCTTGGAAAATGGGCGGCGGCTGTTTATCAACCATCGGAATATTTATACTGGTGTTTTATTTGCTCGGATTCATAAACTGTTAAGTTTACGCGGGAGGCATTCTTAGTTGAATGCCTTTTTTTATTTACATTTGATCCTGCCGTTTCAACACTTCATCACGCAAAATCCGATTTTGCTGAAAACTTGCCGTTTCGCCTTGGGCGGCGGTCGCCCTTTGAATATCCCATTAGAAAAGTCCGTGTCTACCGCACTTAGAAAGCGGTGCGTCTATCTCCAGTATCAATTGAAAAAATAGAAATTTGGGACTATGAAGAATTGACTTATCTTAAGAATCAAAGAGAGAAAAACCGATCCGTTTTTATCTGTGGCAATCTGTGGCTAAATTTCTTTTCCTGCAATTTGTAGATTAAAATATAAATTATGAAAATCAGAAGACCTTTTAATTTCAAAAAATGGATTGACGAACACAGACATCTTTTAAAACCGCCCGTCGGCAACAAATTGATCTGGGAAGATGCCGAATTTATCGTGCAGGTGGTTGGCGGACCTAATTCCCGGAAAGATTATCATTATGACGAAGGCGAGGAATTCTTTTATCAAATAGAAGGTGAAATTCTCGTCAAGATTCAGGAAGACGGCAAATCCGTTGACGTTCCAATCCGCGAAGGCGAGATTTTTCTTCTTCCGCCAAAAGTTCCGCACAATCCGATTCGCGGCGAAAATACCGTCGGCTTGGTTATTGAACGAAAAAGACGCGAGGACGAAAAAGATGGTTTAATGTGGTTCTGCGAAAACTGCAATTCCAAATTCTACGAAGAATACTTTGAACTCGAAGACATCACCACCCAATTCCAAGGCGTTTTCAAAAAATTCTACGGTGATGAAAATCTGCGAACCTGCAATAACTGCGGAACACTTATGCAGCCGCCGTCTGTTATAAGTTAATTTTGATTATTCGACTCTTTCATTTCTAAAACTGTCGGCAGAAGTAGAGTAAACGTTGTGCCTTTGTTGGAATTTTTGGCGGGACTTTCGACGCTTATTTTGCCTTTGAGTTCTTTGACCAGATTATTGACTAAATATAAACCCAAGCCAATACCGAAAGTTTCGTCAACCGATTCTTTGTCATTGGAAATTTCTGCATCTTCCGCTAAATCAGAGCGAATGTTTTTAAGAGGTCGTCCGCGATAGAATTTTCCGAAAATTTGCGGGATGTCTTCGTTGGCGATTCCGTTTCCGTTGTCGCTGACGATGACGGCAATTCGCTTATCCTGCAATTCTGCCGAGAGATTTATTTCGCCGCCTGCGGGTGTGTATTTCAGAGCATTTTCGATCAGGCTTGAGATGACCAGGCACAAGGCTTCGTTGTCGGTTCGGGCGAGGGGAGGGTTTTCTGTCGGTGATTTGAAAATCAGAGATAAGTTGCGGGTTTCGGCTGTTTTTTTATGAGTTTCAATACATTTGCGGACGGATTCGGTTATGTCCTTTGGTTCTAAGCGAATTTTGTAAGCACCGGATTCAATGCGTGAAAGATTGAGCATTGTCTGGACAAATTCGATCTGGCGGTTGCATTCGGCGGCGATTGTGGCGAGATATTCTTTTCGTTCGGAATTAGAAACATTGCCGCTTCTGAGAACGTGCGTAAGAGATTTTATGGTGGTCAGAGGTGTCCGCAATTCGTGCGAAACGCTGTCAACGAAATTGGATTTTAAGCGATTTAATTCTTCCAGTTCATTGTGGCGTTCAGTAATTTCTCCCGCCATTTTGTTAAAAGTCGAACCGAGTTCTCCAATCGTGCCGTCGGGCAAATCCTTGACTCGCACGGAGGTTTCACCTTTTCCGAAACGTCTGACCACTTCGGTCAAATGTTTCATCGGACGAATGATTCCTCTGGTTATAAAAAACGCAAAGGCAATCCCCAGCATTATTAGTATTATGCTGATTGCGGCATTCCGTGCGAATTTTTGGCGAGCCGGTTCATAGAGACTGGCTGTCGGCTTTCCGACGGCAACAACTGCATCCGCCATTTCGATTTTTGAAATTCCGTAAACACGGCTGATTTTGTCGTAGGAACTTTTAATTTCAATCGTCTTGTCACCGCTTGCCTTAAATTGCGAAAATATAGAATTAACTGCTTCGCTGTGCTTAAAATCTTCGGGAACCTCTTTGTTGTTATAGATTAAATGATTATTTTTATCTATGACGATGATTAGATTTTCATTCGGCAGTTTGAGGTTTTCAAATATCTGCCTGATGCTGATGCCGTCAATCTGTGCAACGGCAACATTTTCAGCGGAAAGCGGCATTGCCAGAGACAAAGTCTTTTTTCCATCATTGGAATCATTGGATTCGACGGTGAATTTGTTTTCTCTATCGGCTTCATCTTTGACTTGTTCGGCAGAATTTTTCTTGAGGTCGGTTTTTTTAACATTTTGCTTGAAAATGCTTTTTCCCTTCTGATCCAACACTTGCAGATCAAGCCAATCCGCACGGGTTTTAACAACCGAGTCAATATAATCCTGAGTTGTAAATTTATCTTCCTTTTTCGCCATCAAAGCCGAAAGCATAATCAGAGGCTGGCGTTGAGCAAGGAGATGCTGTTCAAATGCTTTCGATGCCAATTTTGCCTGTTGTTCGAGCGATTCGTCGAGATTTTTCCAGTTGGTTTCCCAAAAATCCCACAAGTTAAAGAATCCCAGTAAGGTAAAAGGAATTATTAAAACAAGCGTAAGTATTAACAGGCGTGTGCGGATTGTCAGCTTTTGAAAATCCATAAGAACTTATTATGCACTTAAAATCTATTTATTGAATGGCTGATAACACTTATTTAATTTGAGTGTTTTTACCTAGAGAATTTCAATCTCAATTTGAAGCAGTCTGATGGGCGATTAAATAGCGGGCAAGTTCAACGCGGTTATTGAAATTTTTCTTGGCTAAAATCCGGCTGACGTGGTTTTCAACAGTACGTTTGCTTAAATTTAATTCGTCGGCAATCTTTTTGTTACTTAATCCGCGAGCGACTGCTTCGGCGATTCGCCATTCGGCATCGGTCAATTCTTCATCACGAATCAAAACATCCTGATTCTCGATTGTCTCCGCTCCGACCATTTCGGCAATCGTTGTTCGCGTGTTTTCAACCCGTTTCAAGATATTTCTGATAACGGCAACTAATTCATCCGGCTCAAAAGGCTTTGTCAGATACATATCAACACCTGCCTGAAAACCTTCGATGCGGTCTTCGGTTTCATCTTTTGCGGTGAGAAAAACTATTGGAATAATCGCCGTATGCTTTGATGAGCGGAGTCTTCGGGCAAGTTCAAAACCATCCATTCCGGGCATACGAATGTCGCTGACGATCAAATCAGGCAACTGCCGGGCAACGGCGATCAGTGCTTCTTTGCTGCTGCGGGCGACGGTTACCGTAAATCCGTCGCCACGCAAAACCGCTTCGACCGCCCGAAGTAAATTCGGCTCATCGTCAACGACCAATACCCGCCGAGATTTTTTCATTCTGAACCCCTTGTTTAACTTCCCTTGATAACTAAAAAACTTACTATACACCGAAAACTTGCTCTTTGAGTAGTATTGCTCAAAGAATTTGAGTATTTTCACAGATTCAAAATACTCGAAATTCTATTAAAATTGTAAATGAATTAACAAATAGAACCTTTTGCAAATTGTCGAAATTAATCAGACAGTGCATTTTTTAGATAGATTTGGCAATGATGATTATGCAGAAAGACAAATTTATAAATTAAGGAATCAATAATTTAGGAGAAATATGAATTTAATAAAACAGGATAAAAATATAGTATCGAAGAATTTTCGTCTGTTCGCTGTATTGGCAGTAACTTTGACTCTGGTTTTCGGTCTAATCGGATGTGCTAAAGATGCCGACGAGATTGCCGATGATAAAGGCGGCGTAACCGCTCAGATGGTTATTGAAAACCCGGATGCTTATATGGGAAAAACCGTGACGGTAAGCGGCGACGTTGAGGAAATACACAGCCCGAAAGCATTTAATATGGACAGCGGTGTCAGCGTCGGCGAACTGCTTGTCGTCGGACGCGAGCCATTTCCGAATCTGGCAGATGCAAATGATCGTGCCTATGTTATTAATGACGTGGCAACAGTCACGGGTGTTGTCAAGAAATTTGTAACGGCTGACATCGAAAAGGAAATTGGTTGGACTTTAGACCCGAGTATTTCATCGGCATTTGACGGTAAAACAGTTTTAGTAGCAAATTCGGTCGGATTTAAGCCGGGTAAAGATTCAGCGGCGATGCCAACCGATGTTGATAAAGATAAAGTTGCTGCCGACAATATGAATTCGGCGGCGGATATGGACAAAAACGCCGACAGTAAAGATATGGATAGGGACGCGGACGGTGGCGTAATCTCCGATGTGAATGTTTTGATGAACGAAAAAAACCGTATGACTCTTGCCGGACGCAAAGCGAATCTGGAAGGTGCGGAAGTCAATCGAATAGTCGGTCCGCATACTTTTACAATCGGTTCGGGCGATAATGAATTATATGTGATGCTTGACGATAATGCGGCTCGTGAGGTCGGAACACAGGGGAAAATTGACAAAGGCAACAAAATTAATCTTGCCGGAACAATTGAAAAACTGGATATGAAAGAAATTGCGAATACAGCCAATGACCGTTTTCGTAAGTTGACCGACACGGAACGCAACTTTATGAAAAATGCAAAGAGCGTCTATCTAAATGCAAGCAAAGCCAGTTTGGTTAATAAATAAGGAAGAAATTCTTTATAAATAACAGGAAAGCAACACCGAAGGAAAACCCTTCAAATGATGCCGAAGAAGCAAGGTATCGGAAAGGTTAGGAAAGTTGCATTATTTGGCTGCGGATTCGTAATCATAGGAATCACAGCGATACTTTTGACAGAAGCTATTCCGTCTTATGAAGGCATTGGCGGATAGTTTTCTGACAAATAATTAGAAATGAAATAGAAGTAAGTGCCTTTTAACAAACAATTTAGTAACGAAACAAGGAGAAAATAAAATGGCAGAGAATTATACGGTAATAGGACTTTTTGATAACAATGAGAAAGCGGAATGTGCATTTGATGCAGTCGTAAATAACGGTTTTGATAAGGACGATGTTGATGTTTTAATGTCGGACGATACACGCGACCGCTATTATGCGGATGCAGATGTTGATGATGATGACTTAGGTTCAAAAGCAGCGGAAGGCACGGGAGCAGGTGCGGCAATCGGCGGAACGGTCGGTGCGGTTTTGGCGGCAATTGCGGCAATCGGAACATCGGTTGTTCTGCCCGGAATCGGACTTGTTGTGGCAGGACCACTGGCAGCGGCATTGGTCGGCGGCGGAGCGGGCGGTTTAGCCGGCGGACTCATCGGAGCTTTAATCGGTTCGGGAATCCCGGAAGAACACGCTGAAGTTTATGAAACCGGAGTTAAATCAGGCGGAATCGTTCTGCGTGTGACACCTGAATCAGCAGAAAGAGCAAATGCGATTGCTGACAAGTGGGAATCCTGCGGTGGTCAGCAAGTTTATTCGAGTGCCGCCGGAGTAGTTGGAAATGCTGTTGCAGCAAAGAAAACAACAACTGCTGCGGAAACCGGAACGGATGGTGCTGTTCCGATTATTGAAGAAGAATTGAAAGTCGGCAAACGAGCTGTTAAAACAGGCGGTGTTGAAGTTACAGCCGATGTTAAATCTGAGGTAGTTTCCGAAGATGTAAATCTGCGTCAGGAAAACGTTGAAGTTGAAATTCGCAAAGTTGACCGTCCGGCAACTGCGGCGGATATTGCGGCGGCGGATGATGCCAGAATCGTCGTTGAAGAAAGAGGCGAAGAAGCAGTCGCGGCAAAAGAATCCCGCGTAGTAGGCGAAGTCGTTGTCAGCAAAGACGTTACCGAACGCACCGAAACGGTCAGCGATACGGTTCGTCATACGGAAGTTGACGTTGACGAAGTTTCAGCCGAAGAATTGCGTAAAAAGAAAAACGCATAGAGAAAATATGAATGAGGTGTGCATTGAGCCACGCTTCATTGATAACAAATAAAAATTCATCTTTCAGTTTATTCAAAAGAATATCTGAAAGATTGAGAGAGCGACCAACCGACTTTTATCCTGTCTTCTTCATCGGTTGGTCGCTCTCGTTTTTAGTTTAAAGTGATTCTTAAACTCAGTTTCACATAAGAAAACTTCCCCACGGAACACACGAAATAAACGAAAATAAGACAAACATTTAAATCATTGGTAAACTTTTTCTGCTGAATCTCTACATTATTTATCTTGAACTGACGTTAATACTATTTTTTGGTAAAACACAGAAATTAATGTTTAGTGTTAGTTTGGAAAAAATTTGAATCTGCCATAATTACCAGACATCTATGCAGCAGCCAGCTATTGTAAGTTAAATCTGTCAGTAAATTATTGACATACATACATTATACATATAGCATCGAAATATGTTCGTTTGGGACGAATCAAAAAGATTAAAAGTTATTAAAAATCATAAGGTGGATTTTGACCTGATAACGGACATTATTGATGATCCTTTTGGGATTTACCGCGAAGACGCAGAGCATTCCGCAGATGAAATACGATATTCGGTCGTAGGATTGACGATAAACTACGGTTTGGTATTTGCAGTTTTTACATACGAGGGTGAAAAGATACGATTTATAACCGCTAGAAGAGCAGATAAATGGATGGTGAAAGAATATGAAAAAGGATGATTTTGATGAATCAATATTAGATAATGAAGAAGAATTCAAAAAGCGTTTCAAGCGAATAGAACGCCCCGCTTTTCTGGATAAATTAGTAAAAAATAAAGAA
>JBGTGO010000059.1:0-40750 GCA_041746675.1 Pyrinomonadaceae bacterium
GCTACCAAACAATAGACAGAAATGATAAAAATATCTCGTTCCATAAAGTTTTTCTCCTCGTAAAATAGTTTTTGGTGAAATCATTTTACAAGAAATAACTTTATGGAACACTTTTCAAATTAAAGTCGCACACGAGGTAAATATTGTAGGATTACAAAGTGAAACCAATTTTATGAAATTATTACTTACAACATTTTTAATCTTGATTTTTGCAATTGTCGGCTTTGCACAGCAAAAATGTGAGCTGACTTTAAATCAATCGCCAACTCTGCAAAATTTGAAGTTGGGAATGTCGCCGTTTGAAGCAAAAAATATTTTGGGAATAAAAGTCAAAGCCAAAAAGCAAGGACAAAGCACATATTTTCAAAACTACATAAAGAAAAAAGCCGAAGGAAAACTCGCAGGAATTCGGGCGATATTTCTGAGGTTTTACGATGCCAAACTTTATCAGATAGAATTATTCTATGAAGAACCTTACGCTTGGCAGAATCTTGAAAGTTTAATTGATGATTATTCGGTAAAAAATAATTTTCCAAAAGAATTTTGGTCAACCGAATATGGTTACGCCGATGCGAATTGCAACGGCTTTTCACTCGATGCCGATTACAAATTAAATCCGCATATTCAACTAACAAATGACGCGATTGCCAAATTTGTAGAAAAAGAAAGAGAAGAAAAAGTGAAGAAAAAAAATTAATTGCTGCTATTTTGTATTTCCTCAATCGTGTTTGGATTTTCCAACGCCGAAACATCGCCCACATCTTCGCCTAAATATGCGGAACGGATGACGCGACGCATAACTTTTCCGTTGCGGGTTTTGGATAATGCCGAAACGAAATGGATTCGTTTTGGTTGCAAAGGTTTGCCCATATCTTTGGCGATGACGGCTCTTAATTCTGCTTCGAGTGTTTCGGTTACTTCTGTATTTGCTAAAACACAAAATGCAACCATTGCCGTTCCCTTGATTTCGTCGGGAACTCCGATGACGGCGGCTTCGGCAACTCGTGAATCGGCGACAAGCAGACTTTCGATTTCTGCCGGTCCGACTCGTTTTCCGGCGATGTTTAGCGTGTCGTCCGAACGTCCTAAAATATAATAATGTCCGTCCTTGTCCTGCATTGCGAAATCGCCGTGAACCCAGGTTTTATCAAAGCGTGACCAATATGTTTCGAGGTAGCGTTCGTTTTCTTCCCAAAAACCTCTCGCCATTCCGATCCAAGTGTCTTTGATCGCCAATTCGCCGACTTCACCTTTTTCAACCGATTCGCCGTCCTCATTCAAAATATCAACATTCATTCCGGGACAAGGTGCGGGAAATGAACCGGGTTTTTGCGGAAGCAGAGGATTTCCCATCAGGATTCCGCCGGAGATTTCCGTGCCGCCCGAATAGTTTATGATCGGCAGTTTTGAATTACCGACTTTTTCAAATAACCAACGCCAAGGTTCGGGATTCCAAGGTTCGCCCGTTGATGCAAATGCACGAAGGTTTGAAAGATTATGCTTTTTCGGCAGATCGTCGCCTTTGGTTGAAAGGACGCGAATCAATGTCGGCGAAATTCCGAGAATTTCGACTTTATGTTTGGCGGAAAATTCCCACATTCTATCGGGATTCGGATAATCGGGCGAACCGTCATAAAGCACCATCGTCGCACCGTTTATCAAAGCCCCGTAAATCAACCAGGGTCCCATCATCCAACCGATGTCCGTTACCCAGGAAATTCGTGTGCCTTTCCCAACATCCGTCCCAAAAGCCATATCCTGAGCCGCTTTTATCGGAAACCCGCAATGCACATGAGCAATCCCTTTCGGTCTGCCCGTCGTGCCTGAACTGTATAAAATTATCGCCGGATCATTGGCGGAAGTTGGTTCTGGATTCTTTAAGTTTTCGTCAGATGATTTTCCTTCCGAAATTAAATAATCAAAGCTACTCCAAATATAATTGATAAGCCCGACAGATTTCTCTTTATCTTTGAGTAAATTTTCAACAAGAATAACTTTCTCAATCGTATCAACAAACTCGATAGCTTGAAAGGTTGTGTCGTGGACATCTATTATTTTGCCCCGTCTGGAAAATCCATCACACATAAAAATTGCTCGTGCTTTAACTGCATTTAATCTTGAAGCAATTGCTTCAATTCCATAACCGCTAAAAACAGGAATAGCAATCGCACCAATTCTATTTATTGCCAAAAGTGCGACAACGGTTTCAATTACCATCGGCAAATGAATACCAATCGCATCGCCTTTTTCTAAATCATTTGCACGCAAACCCGCCGCACACAATTCAACTTGCTCAAGCAATTCCTTATACGAAATTTCTTTAACTTCGCCTTCTTCACCTTCCCAAATTATCGCCGCTTGATTTTCAACATCCGTTCCCATCCAACGGTCAAGACACATTTCGGTGATATTCAAACCACCGCCAACGCACCATTTTGACCATTCGATTCCTTCGGAAGTATCCAATAATTTTTCGTAAGGCGGATCGAATTTTATGTCCAGAAATTTCAAAACTTCATCGGTAAAACTCTCAACGTCTTCGATTGAGCGTTTGTAGAGTTCGTCCCAACCCGAAACGCCGATCTGTTTCATAAATTTCGTAAGTTGAGCTTTTTCGATAACTTCATCGGACGGTTTCCAAGCGATTGGCAGGTTTTCAAATGTGTTTGCTTCGTTCATAGATTTTGTTTATTAGTTTAGGAATTAAGAGAAAGAGGTTTAACCACAGATTGACACTGATAAAATCAGATAAGAGAAGGAGATTGTAGAAAAGAAGCCGAAAATTTTCTTAACTTAAATCCAATCAAAAATCTATGTCCATCTGTGTTAATCTGTGGTTAAATTCACCTTTTCGCGTCTTTTCTTGTATTTCGCGGACAAATTCTTTATTTTTATTTTGTAATTTTCTCAGCAAAAGTTTATAACACTTAGAACAACCAACAAAACATATTCATCAAATAATGACTGAAAAAGATAAGAAATACTTAGAACAAATCAACGCCAATATCGAAAAAAGCGGTTGCCATATTATTCAAGTTATGGCGGATGAAAATAATCCAGAGTTTTCTTATACAATCGGATTGTATCAGCGGTTTAATCATCCCGAAGTAATAATTATCGGTTTGAAAAATACATTGTCGGCTATACTGTTAAATAATATGGCGTATGAGATTGAGCGTGGAAGAAACTTTGTAAACGGCGAATATCACGAGGGGATTTTGGATGATTTTGTGTGCTATTTTGGCGAAGTTCCAAAAAGCGAATATAAAGATCATGTTGGTTGGGCAATGTGGTTTTATGGATATGAAGATTTTCCTTTGATGCAATGCGTTCCGCCAACCGTCGAAGGGAAGTTTCCATGGGATAAAGATTTTCCCGAAGATGCGGAGTTTTATTTAAAAGTTATTACAAATCCACCAAAAGAACATTGAATTTTATGGAAAAGAAATATATCGGATTACCAAAAAATCTGTTTGAAGGAAAAACTGCAATCGTTACGGGAGCATCACGCGGTGTCGGGCGTGCAACGGCTTTGCGGCTGGCGGAAGCGGGGGCGAATGTCGTTATCAATTATTTATCGCGGGAAGATGCGGCGAATGAAGTTGTGGATATTTGCAGGCGTTTGGATGTTGGAGCAATTGCCGTTCAGGGCGATTCTTCAAATTGGCTCGAAGCGAGAAATGTGGCAGAAAAAGCTCTGGAAGAATTCGGACAGATAGATTTGCTCGTGTTAAATGCGGGAATTTGGGAAGGTTCGCCGATTGAAGATATGTCGGAAGAATTGTGGAACAAGGTTTTGAATACGAATTTGAAATCCGCGTGGGCGATGACAAAGGCTTGCGTTCCGGCGATGAAAAAACAAGACAACGGTGCAATCGTGCTGGTTTCCTCAACGGCAGGACAACGCGGCGAAGCAAATTATTCAAACTACGCCGCTTCAAAAGGCGGACAAATTTCATTTACAAAAGCTCTCGCTTCGGAACTCTGTCCGAAAATCCGCGTCAATGCCGTCGCTCCCGGTTGGATCGAAACGGCGATGGTTCGTCCCGTTTTTGAAGATGAAAATTACAAAAAATCGGTCATTGACGGAATCCCTCTAAAACGTATGGCAATGACCGATGATATCGCACTTTCGATCTGTTTTCTGCTGTCGGATTGGTCGCAGCACATCACGGGCGAAATCATCAACATCAACGGCGGTGCGGTTCTTTGCGGATGATTTATTCATCATAGAAACGCAGAGAAAACAGAGTTTTTTGTCGTTCTAAGAAGTTTTTTTTCTTTTACCATTTTCTTCTCTACGTCCTCGGTGTCTGCGTAGTAAAAATTTTCTTTCCATTGCGTCATTTGTGGTTTTGATTTAACTTATCAATTTAACCGTGAGTGAATACAAACCGACAATAATGAAATTCGGCGGAACTTCCGTCAAAGACGCAGAAGCATTCGAGCGTGTCGCTAAAATAGTTTCAGGCGAAAAGGATAATTATCCGATTGTTGTAACTTCGGCAATGGCAAAAGTTACGGATGCTTTGCTGAACGCCTTCGATGTTGCCAAAAGTGGCGAATCGGGTGAAGGATTTTCGAGTTTAGAAGAACATTTTAAAAGGCATGAATCAGTTGCGGGAGAATTATTGGATAAACCTCGTCAAACTGCATTCTTCGCAGAATTAAGTTTAGCAAAAGAAGAATTATCGGGATTATTGCTTCGTGTCGAACGACGAAGTTTGCCGCTGCAAATGCTCAAAGATGCGATTGTTTCTTACGGCGAACAACTTTCATCTCGTCTATTGGCAGAAGTTTGTTCGGCGAACGGTTTGAATGCCCGGCAAATTGATTCGCGGCGGGTGATCGTGACCGACGACGAATACGGTTCGGCAAAACCGATCTGGGATGAAACGGAAAAATTTATTCAATTGGAATTAGACGGTTTACTTGAAGCCGGCGAAATTCCGGTAATGGGCGGTTTTATCGCGGCGAACCGGAGCGGCGAAACGACGACTCTGGGACGCGGCGGCTCGGATTATTCGGCGGCGTTGATCGGTGCGGCTCTGCGGGCGAGAGAAATCCAAATTTGGACGGACGTAACCGGCGTTTTAACCTGCGATCCGCGAATTTGCGAAGATGCCCGGACGATTGATGTTTTATCATACAGCGAGGCGGCGGAACTTTCATATTTCGGTGCAAAAGTCCTCCATCCGAAAACGATTCAACCCGCCGTCGATTATGCAATTCCCGTCAGAGTTTGCAATTCTCACAAACCGAGCGAAAAGGGAACAATGGTTCTCGCGGAAAGTGATGTTTCGCCAAATAAAATAAAGTCTATCGCTCACAAAACAGGCATCACGATTTTGCGAATTTCATCCGCGAGAATGCTCGGAAGTTACGGTTTTATGTCCGCACTTTTCCAAGTTTTTGAACGCTTCCGCACCGTTATTGATGTCATTTCAACCTCCGAAGTTTCCGTCGCCCTAACGCTCGACAACACCGATTCGCTCGACAAAATCGTTACCGAACTCGAACGTCTCGGCGATGTTGAGATCGAACACGGACACGCCGTCATCTGCATCGTCGGCGAAGGCTTACGAGCATCTTCAGGACTCGCCTCAAAACTATTCTCAACCATTGACGACATCAATATTTCGCTCATCTCACACGGAGCTTCAAGCGTCAATCTGACGTTTGTTACTAAAGAAGAAAAGGTGAGCGAAGTTATCAAAAGATTACACAATTCTTTCTTCTAGAACTAATATGGAAAATAAACAGATGGATTGGTATGCGGTTGAGATCACGGTTTTGCCGGAGATGGCGGAAGCGGTGGAGTTCGGGTTGAATGAACTTGAATCGCTTGGGAATGAGATCAATAATCTCGGCAAAAAGGATGCGAAAAATTTGACCGTGATCGGGTATTTCAATGAATTGCCGGAAGCGGAAATTATTACGGCGAAACTTGATGAAGCACTTAGAATTTATGGATTTTCCGGTGAAAGTATAATCAATATCGAAACGAAGGAAATTAAAAATCAGGATTGGCTGGCGGAATGGAAGAAGCACTGGAAGCCGACGGTTACGGATAAATTTATTATTTCGCCGCCGTGGGAAAATCCGGCGGCGGATGGGAAAATTATTATAAATATCGAACCGAATATGGCGTTCGGGACGGGAACGCACGAAACGACGAAACTTTGTTTGCGGGCAATCGAGAACTATTACGAGAGCGGAATGTCATTTTTCGATGTCGGAACGGGGACGGGAATTTTGTCAATTGCTGTTGAAAAGTTCGGAGTTCGGAGTTCGGAGTTCAGAGTTGTCGGGTGCGATACGGATGAGGATTCGATTAGGATTGCGAGGGAAAACGCGGAGTTGAATGATGCGAACGAAATTGAATTTTTTGTCGGCTCGATCTCGGAAGATTCGGCTGAATTCGATTTCGTTTGTGCCAATGTAACAGCGGACGTGATTATTCCGATGCTTTCTTTACTAATTGGAAAATCTAAAAAGATTTTGGTTTTATCGGGGATTTTGGTTGAACAGGAAGAGAAAGTTCTAGCGGAATTGGAAAAATACGGAATCGAAAATTCAATGGTTGCAACGGACGGTGAATGGATTTCGGTGGTCGTTGAACGATAATTTACTTTTGCCTTTTTACTTTTTACTTTTTACTTTGCCGACTCTATACTCACAAATGACGATTTTTTTTAGTGTTTAGAAGGAGAATAATTTTGCAGCCAAAAGTTCATCAGGGACTGTTAAAAGCACAGGGTTTCAAGTTTGCGATTATCGCATCGCGTTGGAATGATTTTCTGACATCGCGTCTGGTCGAAGGTGCATTGGACACTTTGGAAAGACTCGGTGCGACGGAGAAAAACGTCGAGATTTTTAAAGTCCCGGGTTCTTATGAACTTCCGCTGACGGCTTTGAAGGTGGCAGAAAACGGCAAGTTCGATGCGATCATCTGCATCGGTGTCGTCATTCGCGGCGAAACTCCGCACTTTGATTTTGTTGCGGGCGAGGCGGCGAAAGGTATTGCGAGCGTATCAATGCAAATCGGAACACCGGTTCTATTTGGTGTCGTTACAACCGATACGGTCGAGCAGGCATTGAATCGCTCGGGATTAAAAGCCGGAAACAAAGGCGTTGAGGCGGCGATGTCAGCGGTTGAAATCGTAAATTTATATAAGGGATTGGGTGATTCAAAAACACCGAAAGGCGGCGGGAAAAAGGCTTTTCCGCACGCGATTTGATAACAAAAAAGCATTATGGGAGCAAGACGTAAAGCACGCGAATGTGCATTGCAAATGTTATTTGCGGCAGATGTGGCGAACACGACCAAAGCGAGTTTGACACGCGATTTTTGGAGTGAATTAAGCGACGAAAATTCTAACGATATAACCCGCGAATTTGCAGACAAATTAGTGCTTGGAACACTTCGCCGTCTGAGTGAAATTGATGACAAAATCCGTACGCGAGCCGAACATTGGCGAATCGAACGGATGGCAATCGTCGACCGAAATGTGCTGCGTTTGGCAGTCAATGAATTTCTGTTTGAAGATACGCCGCACACCGTCGTTATCAACGAAGCATTAGAAATTGCCCGCCGCTTTTCGACTTATGAAGCGACGCAGTTTATCAACGGTATTCTCGATGCAATAAAAAAAGATCTTGAAAAAGAAAAAAAAACAACTGAGGACAAAGAGGATGACGATAATTCCAAATTTAATCAGAAGACAAATGCCCAACTTTAAAATTTTCATAATTAAAATCAATCAGACTTTTTTGCTCCTTTTTTGCTTCTCAATCTTCATCTTCGCCACTTATTCACAGGATTTGCCCGATAAAATCCGTGGCTACAAAGTTCACAAAAAAAACATTCTCGTTCAAAATCGAAGTCTCGAAGCCGAAAGTAAAGATTTAAGCGTAACGATGGATTTTGAAAAGCCGAAGATTGCTGATGTCGGTTTGCTCGGAATCAACCTTGAATTGAACAGTGAATTAATCGTCTTCGGTCAGAGCGGCAAAATTGATTTTATCTCGTTCAAAGATTTTGAGGTCAATGGAATAAAGGTTGATATTGAAGAATATGAGAAAAGCTTTGACTTCAAACAGGGCGAACCGTTTACACTGGAAAATCCCGTCAAGATTTTCGTCAGCACACGCCAGACTTTGCGTGGAGCATTGAATGAATACGAAGATTCTAAAGAAAAATGGCTCGTTTCCGGGCGGGTTTTCGTCTTTGGCAAATTTAAAAAATTCGGTTTCAACTTCAAACGTGTCATCCCCGTCGATGTTGAACTGTTGATTGATAATCCGTTGCGGAATAGCTAGTAAAAACTAAAGTTCAAGGGCAATTTCCGCCGCGATTTTTGCATTATTTTTGAGCAGGGCGATGTTTGTTTTGAGCGTTTGACCGAAACTCAATTCGGACATATTAGACAGTAAAAACGGGGTTAATTCTTTTCCTTTAATGCCTTGTTTGGCGGCAAGTTTGATTGCTTCCGCTAAAATCATTTCAACTCGTTCAGAATCAATTTCATTTTCAGCCGGGACGGGAACGGTTACAAGTATCGCACCTTTTAATTGCAAATCATTTCTTGCCTTCGAAATTTCAGCAATTTCAGCCGCTGAATCAACTTTTTCATCAACAAATAAACCGCTTGTGTTTGAATAAAACGCCGGAAGTTCGACGCATTGATAGCCGAGAACGCAAACGCCGTTCGTTTCCAGCCATTCTCTTGTCGCCGGAAGATCAAGTACGATTTTTGCACCGGAACAAACCGTAATTAAAGGCGTGTTGGCAAGTTCGGGCAAATCCGCTGAAATGTCCGCCAACTTTCCGCGATGAACACCGCCGATGCCGCCCGTTGCAAAAACTTTTATTCCCGCCCGTTGTGCAATAAACATTGTCGTTGCCACAGTCGTCGCACAGTTTAGTTTTTTTGCAACAGCAATCGGAAGATCACGGCGTGAAATTTTGCGGATGTCTTTGTCGGTGGCAAGTTGTTCTATCTGTTGTTTATTTAAACCGACGTGGAATTCACCATCGAAAACCGCAATCGTGGCAGGAACTGCACCGTTTTGACGGACGATTTCTTCCAGATGATGTGCAGTTTCAATGTTTTCGGGATGCGGCAAACCGTGAGCAATAACGGTTGACTCGAGGGCGACGAGCGGTTTGTTATTTTCTACGGCATCGGCAACCTCGCGGTTAAATTGGAAACTCATAATGTCTGTTAAAAACAAAAACCGCTCACGAAGGCAAGCAGTTTCGGTTGTAAATTATTGTTGATTGCTATTTTATCATCGTGCCAATTCGATCAAGTCGCGGATGTTTGAGACACGTTCCCAAACCGCCGTCGCCCGCACCCTGATCGCACGACCAGTAAACGAACATCGCCTGCCCGATGATAAGTTCACGCGGAACGAAGCCCCACACGCGGCTGTCAGAACTCTGATCGCGGCTGTCACCCATTACGAAATAGCTGTCTTCGGGGATTTTCATAGTTTTACCCGCAACGCCAAACTCATAATCATCAATCTTCAGTTTTTCTCCCGCTTCGGTTTTCGTCATTGTTGATTCAGAATAATAGACGCTGTGTTTGCTGTCGCTGGATTTTTCTTCAAATTCCTTCGTTATCAAAGCAGCGGATCTGTTGTATGAATCGCCGATTATTCTATGTTCAGGCAAAAGATTTCCATTTATATAAACGTGATTGTCACGGAATTCAACTGTTTCTCCGGGTAGTCCGATTACTCTTTTAACATAATTTATCTGGTACGGAACAAGCGGCGGAGTGTAATTTTGGTCAGATTCAGGATTGACTTTGTTGCCCGGATATTTGAAAACGATGATGTCGCCGCGTTTAATCTTGCGTTGCGGCAGGAATGGAATCGGGTTTCCGCTCGGTGCGAAAATGAATTTATTGACGAGTAAATAATCACCGATCAGAATTGTGTTCTGCATTGAACCCGTCGGAACGGTGACGGCTTGAATGATAAAAGTCATTCCGAAAAGTGCCATAATTAGCGTAACGACGAACGATTCAAAGTATTCGACGACGATATTCTTCGGTTCGGCGATCTTTGTTGATTTAATTTCCGTATCCTTTTTGCTCATAGATGTTTATACGTCGGATTTTTTTACTTTGTTTATAGATTCCTGTTCAAGCGTTTTCAATGCCAAACTTGCGGCTTCCATTTCGGCGGCTTTGATTGAAGTTCCCGAACCGTTCGTTCTTCCCGTATCCCACGCTGCTTCAACCAGAAAAGTTCGGTCGTGTGAAGGTCCGTCGGCTTCAACGACTTTGTAGATCGGAGCGGAACGGCGTTCCGCTTGAAGTTTTTCCTGCAGCATGGTTTTGAAATCGAGCGATGAAACCGGCGTAACCTGATTTAGTGCATCCTTAAAAAGTTTTTTAACGAAATTTTTCGCCGGAATATAACCGCTGTCGAAAAATACGGCGGCGATGACAGCTTCCAGAGTATCGGCGAGAAGTGCCTGTTTTTTGCGTCCGCCGGTTTTTTCTTCACCTTTGCCAAAGCGGATATATTTGCCCAAATCAAGTTTTTGAGCGATTGCCGCAAGTGTATCGGAACTGACCAGATGATGTTTCATCAGCGTTAGATCGCCTTCGCTCAAGGTCGGATTACGTATGTAAAGTTGTTCGGCAATAACTAAACCGAGAACTGAATCACCGACAAATTCCATCGTTTCATTTTGCAAAAGGCGAATTGCCGCATCATTTCCGTTAGCCATTTTTTCATAAGCCCACGACCGATGGGTTACGGCACGAGTCAGCAACGATAAATTCTGAAATTTATGACCCGTCAGATTTTCCAGTTTTGCCAGTGATTTCGACATTAGCTTTTGATTTTATATAAAAATCTGTAAAAAGAAAAAAGCCGGATGCTTTAATTAAAAAACATACGGCTTTTTTTCATTTCCAAAGTTCTGCTTGTCAGAGAATATATGATTAATTTTTCTTGGGCGGAGTCGTTTTGTTAACGGTTCTATTGCGGGTCGTGCCGTTTTCCTTAACCGACGATTTGCCATCCTTTTTCATTGGAGCAGTTTCTTTTTTCATCATCGAATCATCCTTCTTCATTGTTGAATCTTTCTTCATCATCGAATTATCCTTCTTCATCATCGAATCATCTTTTTTCATCGAATCGTCCATTTTTTTGTTGTCCGGTGAATCGGTCGGCGGATCTTCTTTGACCGTAATCGGAGCAACTTCGGCTGCCGGATTCGGCAATGGATTTTTGGTTACAGCAGCAACGTAATCATTGATGCTTTTATCCGTTTTTCTCTCGACATCGGCAGGTTGATCGTAGCGAAAACCGACTAATTCTTTCAGGTCTTTATAAATCGACTGTTTGCGTTCTGCCGTTACGTCCTTATCGGCACTTGCCAACTTGTAAGCTCTCGCAAAAGCATCAATCGCACGGTCAGCGTAACCTTTTTCCATCGCCAGTTTTTGTTTCCCGATGGCGACATTTTCCTCAACATCAAAATCTAAAGCCAATCTTTCCTTACCGATTTGAATTGCTTTACCGCGATACCAGAGTGCGATAATGTTATAGATGTCCCATCGCTTTTTGCCGTTTTCGGTTTGCAGGGCTTTGTAGTAATACGGAATTGACGCGTCTAAATTGTCATTTTTCGCCTGTAAGTCACCGAGAATAATGTTCATTACCGCCAGTGTGTTGTCCTTTGAACCATAAGCCCAATCCAACGCACCATATTGGAGATCGCCTTTTTTATCTTTCAGGAAACCCGTTCTATTAGCATCCAACTCGCTAATTGTGCGTTTAGCGTATTTTTCCGTCAATGCTTTATATTTGGCATTATTATTCTCTTTCGGAATCTGCGAACCGACTGCCGCCAAAACGATGGCAACATCGAGAAAATCCTTTTCGTTTTGAACTACCTCTTCACCCGCGGCGAAAAATTTATCGAGATTTTCGGGTGTTTTAGCTTTCGATATTCCATCAGTGATCGAACTGTTAAAATTGTTAAAGCGTGCTTCTCGTGCCTTCGCATTGGCTACATCGGAATTTTTCTTCTTGAGTTCCACGATTCTTGTTTCCAAATCGGGAATCGCACCTTTGAAATAATCTACCAGTTGTTTATCCACCGGCTCTTTGTATGTCGCGATATATTCTTTAGCAATATCAATCGCCGATTGTTGTCCGGCAATTGTGTCAACTTTGTAAGTTGCCAAAAATTTATTGTAAAGTGCGGTTTTTTCAACCTGAATTTCTTCCGGTGTTTTCTGAGCCATCACCGTTGAGACAGAAACAGCGGTCAAAACGACCATCATCAATCCGAGCATTGTAACTTTGAAAAAGTTCTTCATTTATCTAGTTCCTCCAAGCAATTATATCTTTTTATTTATTAATTTTTTTACTGTAACTTTCGGAAACTCAACTAACTAGAAAGTTTCCCCTCTTACATCAATTCAGATGAAGAGCCATAAAAATAAGTTGCAAGATTTTCCGTGCAAGTAAATTTAATGTTAAGTCGAATCGAACGCATAAAGAGCTGTGTTTAATAAGACTACAATAATCAAACACCTCGTATATTTGTGTCAAGTCTTGAAGTATAACAAAGAGCAGCGGAAGAAATAAAACATTCACATTAATATTTTATTTCTTCCGCTGCTCTTCTGAAGATGCAATTGAAGTTTATTGATTTCCGACAATTCGCGGTCGGGTTATTTCCGGTTTTCCTTCGATAATGACAACGGCGGAAGATTTTTTCTGCTCGGTCTTTTTGACAACTTGCGGTAACTCGGCTTTCGCATTCGAATCATTATTTACATCGTCATCCCGTTTATAGGTGATGACTGTATTCATTATCGGTGAAGATTGTTTTTCCGTTGTTTTTTTGAAACTCGGTTTTGTTTTGATTTCCTTCGCGGCAATGATTCTGACATCAATTTTCGGTGCAGATTCGGTTGCTAGAGGTTTGTAAGCAAGATTCTGATTGAAGCTTTCGCCATAACGCGGCAGTAATGCCTGATAAACTTTCTCAGCGACGGCGGCGGAGTATTTTCCGCGGGCGTTTTGACCACGCATTATAACAACGACGGAAAATTTCGGATTCTGAATCGGAGCAACCGACGCGAATAATCCAACCCACGTTTTCTGGGCGATGCACGAACCCGTTTTTCCGGCGATATTTAACCGTGTATTGTTGATGCGTCCTGCCGTTCCATATTTTGTCGCTCCCATCATTCCCGGAATTACCCGTTCATAGACGGTCGGTTCGATTTTCAGCAGATTGCTGTAAGAGCCTTGAAATCTCGCTTTTTCCAGTTCTGAACGCGGAATATGCGGAACGAGAACTTTTCCGCCGTTAGTGATCGCCGAAACCAGTACGGCAAGCTGCAGCGGCGTTACGCTAAAATTGTCGGCGTGTGAATAAATCCGCAAGTCTTCGTTGTTGTAGGGAAGTTCGCCCGCAAATTCATTGGCGGCGTTGATTCCCGTAACCGAACCTAAACCGAGTTGACGGGCATAGGAGATCATTTTTTCGCTGCCGAGATTTTTCCCGACCTTTTGAAAATAATCGTTATTTGAATAAGCTAGTGCATCATCCAAACCGAGTCGAAAACTACCATTGACCAAATTTCCGTCCGTGCGGATCAGTTTTTCATTAAAACCGGCAACTCCCGTGACCAGTTTTATCGTCGAACAGGGTTTAAAGCCGTCCTCTATCGCCCATTTTTGATTGATAATCGTATAGATGCGTCCGGTTTGGGCATTCATCACAACGACCGTTCCGGCACGTTTGCCGAGTGCTTCGATAGCGGCTTGCCGAATTTCCAAATCTTCGCCCGATAAATCATCGTTGGCAATATTATCCGCCGCTTCGTCCGCTAGGGTGAGATTATTTTCGTAAAAGTTAGGTTTAGCGAAAGTGTTCGGCGAGATTAGAAAAAACGTTATGAACAAAAAAGACAGAAATTTAAGGCAAAAATTCTTTGTGATAAACAGCATCTGACGGATTACCTCACGGTTTATAATTGTTATGGAGAGTTTTTTAAGTTGGAGAGAAACATTTGGAATAATCCGGTTATTTGGATTATTTACTCGAAAAATTTGATTTCAAGTTAGATAAAACTATAACATTCAAACCGTCGGTGCAACAAGTTTTTTTTGAAAAAAGTCGAAAGGCTCGAAAACTATCGAATTTTATTAGATATATTTGTGGACTTCTAATATTTCTAACTTTGGACAAATCTCTATCGTTTAAAACTTAATATAATGACAAAACTTTTAAAGTTATTTCGTATTCAGCTTCTAGTGATTCTGGCATTGCTGCTGCTGGCGACGTTGAGTGTGCAGTATTATCTGAATGTTAAAACTCAGAGGGAAAATCAGCGAATCAGCGAGTTGCAGGATCAGGCACTTCTCGCCGGGTTTGCCATCGGTGTTAACGGGATGCAGCAAACCGAAGACCTCGGCGATTTCGTCAAACGGGAAGGTTTGTCATTTTATACCGAGAAAACAAAGGTAAAAATTCAGGATATACTTATCATTAACAACGATTGGCGAATTTTTAATAGCTTGAGCAACAAGTATCCGGCGGCAACCGATGAAAATAATGATCTGGTTTACAGAGAGTTATCCGATGTCAAAGATTTGCCGCCGCTGATCGAAACACGGGAAAAATTGGGCGAAGCGTACAACAAATTTCCGAATATAAATCCGGTAAATGCCAATGAATCAGAGTCGGAAGCTCATGCGATTCCCGTTCAAACGAGCGAAGGACGCTGGCACATAATGGTTATTCTGAAGACGAATAAGCGGGAACTCGACAATCTCGCCTCACAATCTTTGGCTTTCACCTTTAGTATTCTTTTGTTTTCAACAATTATCACAATGTTTCTGGTGTGGCGTTTTTCGCGTCCGATTGCGAATTTGTCAAAAGCTGCCCGGCGTGTCGCCGACGGAGTTTACGACTTTCGACTGGACGAAGCAAAACGAAACGACGAGATCGGACAACTTGCCGGACAATTTAACGAGATGACCGCCGAACTCGAAAGAACCCGGCAATTGCAGGAACGATTACAGGAATCCGAAAAATCCGCCGTCGTTGGAAGGCTCGCTTCGGCAATCGCTCACGAAATTCGTAACCCTTTGAATTATATCAACTTATCACTCGATCACTTACGAAAAAAATTCCAACCCGAAGACGAATCGAAACAAGAAAACTTTGATAAATTAACCAAACAACTAAAAATCGAAGTTGACCGCATCAACAATCAGATCACCGATTTCTTGCGTTATTCACGCCCGGTTAAATTGAATTTACAGCCGATCGATATACGGAAAGTCGTCGAAGATTCGCTCCGCATCGTCGAACCGCAAGCCGCCGAAACGAATATCAAAATCAGCGTCATCGAACGCGAAAATCTCCCGCAAGTCCTCGGTGATGCTGAAGTTCTGCGGTCGGTTTTCAACAATCTTTTTATTAACGCGACGCAAGCGATGGAAAAAAACGGCGGAAATCTGAACATCACACTTTCAACATCTGAAAATTCCGTTAAAATAGAAATCAAAGACACCGGCAACGGAATTCCCGAAGAAAATCTCGAAAAAATCTTTGAGCCGTATTTTTCAACTAAAGAAACGGGAACAGGTTTAGGACTTGCAATCGTCAAAAGAATCGTTGACGATCACAACGGCGATATTGAAGTCGAATCGGAAGAAAATTTGGGAACAATATTTATAGTAGAATTACCGCAGGTTTGATCTTAATTCTTCAAATATTTCGATAGCTCCTTCGATGTTGCCTTTATATACGATCTGACCATTTTTATTGAGTACAAATACCGTCGGATAATACTTTATACCCAATTTCTCGGAAAGCGTTTCGTCCTTAGCAGTTACGACCGGAAAAGAGTAATTTCTTTCGCTAATCATTTTAAATGCCTGATTGGGTTTATCTTCTTCAATGGGAGAATTCACAGCCAGAATCTTCACAGCAGGATCGGATTTGTGCTGATTATAAAGATTTTGCAGTTTGGGAAACTTTACAAAACAAACTCCGCAACTGGTTGTCCAAAAATCCAACAGAACAATCTTATTTTGGAAATCTACGTCGGAAAGTAAATTTTTCTGTTCGTCGAATGCTTCAAATTTCGTAGCTGATTTATACGCGGTAACTTTTCCCGTCAATGTTCCGTGATTGGATTTGTGGATCCAGTAAATCCAACCCTGAAAAAACATAAAAGCTATAAAACAACTGCTTAACGCAAAGGGCAAAATATTTTTCGGTGCCTCGTATGTATGATAAAAGTAAGCGGAAATTACTCCTAGACAATATCCCAAAACTACCGGCATTCCATATATTTCTACAACAACAAACGAGTAAATCATATACGACTGAAGCAGCAATATTGTCGCAAATATAATCAATACTACTGATTTTGCCGATAATTTTTTACCGAAGAACTTTATAAAAAAAAGTGTCAGGTAGAAATAGCCGATAAATGAAAGCAAATTGTTTAATTCTATTTTATATGAAACAAAGGGAATTAAAACCAGCATCACAAATGAAGCGATAAGAATGATGAAGAATGTTTTAAAAAGGGTTTTATACATAAAAATTCATATCAATAAATGAATCTATTGTTCACAGTCTTGTCCGAATAGTATGTTCTATTTGTTGAGCAAATAAAAAACGGAGGAGTGAAAAAATCAGGAAATGTGGGAAGTTTCGGACTTCGGGGATTTCGGGAAGTGTCCACGGATTTTATTTACTGAATCGTTTATACTATAAGTTAAATGTGCAAAGCAAGAAAAATTAGCAACACTTGAAAACAAAATAAATTTAAGTAATTTATTTGAAAAAAATTATGAGCAGAAAAGCAATATTAGTGGTTGACGACGAAAAAGGTCAGCGGGAAATTTTAGAAATGATCTTGTCGGGTGAAGGTTACGATGTAACGACGGCTTCATCGGGTGAGGCGGCGATGAAATTCGTTGCGGATCGGCATTTTGATCTGGTGTTGACGGATTTGCAGATGACGGGAATGAGTGGGCTTGATTTACTCAAAGAATTGACCGATTTTGATAAGTCTATTATCGTCATACTTTTAACGGCACACGGAACGGTTGACACGGCGGTCGATGCGTTGCGTTTGGGAGCGTTTGATTATTTGCAGAAACCTTATGACAGCGAGAAATTACTAGATACGGTTTCGCGGGCGTTGAATAAATTGAAAACTCTGGATGTCGAGATCGTTTCGGGTTCGCCGGAAATGGATAAGGTCAAAAAACTTATCTTGAAAATGGCTCAGTCGAATTCGACGATTCTGGTTCGCGGCGAAAGCGGCACGGGAAAGGAATTAATTGCCCGTTCACTGCACAAAAATTCACCGCGTTCAAACGAAATTTTTCAGGCGGTAAATTGTGCGGCGATCAATGAAAATCTGCTTGAATCGGAACTTTTCGGACACGAAAAAGGTTCATTCACGGGAGCGGTTAGCGAGAAAAAAGGTTTGTTTGAAGTCGCCGACGGCGGGACGCTTTTTCTTGATGAAATTGGTGAATTGGATATTGCATTGCAGGCGAAATTACTGCGGGCGTTGCAGGAAAGACAGATTCGCCGCGTCGGCGGGACGAAAGAAATTTCGATTGATGTCCGCGTCGTCGCGGCGACGAACCGGGATTTACTTAAAATGTCGCAGGAAGGCAGTTTTCGGGAAGATTTATATTACCGTCTGAGTGTGCTTTCACTTGAAATTCCGCCGTTGCGGGACAGAGAATCGGATATTCCGCTGTTGATGAATTTCTTTATCAAAAAACACACGCGGAACACCAATCGCAAAATAAAAATCGACAAAAAGGCGGAAAACTTACTGCTCACTTACAGTTATCCGGGCAATGTTCGACAGCTCGAATCGGCAGTCGAACGGGCGATTTTGTTATGTGAAAACGATATGATTATGATTGACGATCTGCCGCCGGAAATGTTTGCTCAACCCGTTTCAAGCGGAGCGACAACCGATGAATTATTCGTTCTGCCGCCCGAAGGCGTTGACTTTGAAGATGTCGAGCGGAGTCTGATTACACAAGCGATGGAACGAACCGACAACAATATCACGAAGTCCGCCAAACTGCTCGGTTTAACCTTTAGAACCTTGCAATATCGATTGGAAAAATACGCAATCAAAAAGGACGGCGAAGAGGCGGAAGACGAATGATATATAAAACCAACAATTCAACTTATTGGCTTTAGAACAAATTCGTTTCGCACAACGTATTAATTTCTCGAAGAAAAGTTTATCAAAAGTTTCTGAATAGTAATATATGAGTGCGGATGCAGTTATCGGGCAGATACTCGACGGAAAATACAGTATCGAGAAACAACTCGGCAAAGGCGGGATGGGAACGGTGTATCTCTCGACGCACATCGGGACGGGGCGACCGGTCGCGTTAAAGGTGGTTGCTCCCGATTTTATGAAGCGAAGTGAGTTTGTCGAAAGATTTCGCCGTGAAGCAAAAGCGGCGGGCAGACTTCGCCATCCGAACGTCGTTGATGTCACGGATTTCGGTTTTGCCAAAGATGAACAAGGCAGAGATATTGCGTATCTGGTAATGGAATATCTCGATGGCTGCACGCTCGGCGAAGTTTTGGAAGAAGAGAAAAAGCTGCCGATTTCATTTACGATTGATATTTTGGAACAAGTTTCGTCAGCCGTTGAAGAAGCTCACAAACAGGGAATTATTCACCGTGATCTGAAACCCGATAACATCTGGCTCGAACCGAATCTACGCGGCGGCTACACCGTTAAAGTTCTCGATTTCGGAATTGCCAAACTCGAAGAAGCACAAATTGCAGACGCTGCCGAAAGCCTTGAGATTCCTTACGCCGGTGCTGCCCGGACGAAATTTAATCACAATAAGGACACTTTTGCCGACGGCGACGGCGAAACGATTGCGGACAAAAAGAATTCAACGATCATTTCCGAAAACGAAACGATGGCTCTGGTCGAAGAATCAAAAACATTAGCTTTAGAAAATGCCGAAGCCGGAACGATGATTCAGCAAAACGGATCGAATTCCGACATTAGTTCCGAAGCCGGAACGCAGATAATTCAACCCGTAGAATCAAAAAAATCTCTCGTCGAAGAAACCGATTCGGAAGGCGGAACGGCGATTTTGCCCGCAGACGGAACGCAGGCAATTATTGCGGAAGACGGTAAAGGCACGAAACTGATGACGGCGGACGGCGGCACGAGCGAAGTTGTGTCGGAATCATACTCAAACACGAATTTAACCCGAGTCGGAGCGGTTCTCGGCACACCGCTCTATATGTCGCCCGAACAATGCCGCGGTGAAAAACTGACTCCGCGTTCCGATATTTATTCGCTTGCCGTCATTGCTTATCAAATGCTTTCGGGAGAATTACCTTTTACGGGCGATTATGTGAAAGTGATGAACGGGCATAAAACGCAGGAACCGCCGCCGCTTAAAGCAAAAAAAGTTCCGAAAAAACTGAAACAAACGATAATGCAATCATTGTCGAAAAATATCTATGAACGTCCCGCCACAGCCGAAGCATTTGCCAGCAAAGTTCGTGCAAATTTTGAGGGAATCGGAAATTTATTAAGACACACTTTAGTAATTTACAGTCAAAATCTTCCAAAGTTTTTGCAAGTTACGGCGTTGGTTTTTAGTCCGGTTGCGTTAATTTTGTTTTCACAAGCTGTTTTTGAAATATTAGTCGGGTTTGAATTTATCGAGAGAACCGCAGTTGTCAGTTGGGCAATGACAATGTTGAATATTTCATATTTTGTCGGTTCAAGTATTTGTGCGGCGTTTCTCGGCGGGATGATGACTTGGATCGTGGCTCAATATCTTTCCTATCCGTTACGCCCGATAAGTTTGCGTCCGGCGTTTCGGGAATTGAGAAAAAGAGCAAAATCATTGTCGTTCACGGTTATTGTAAGCTCTCTATTCACTTATATATCATTAGCATTTTGCTTTTTTCCGTTCTTTTATTTTTTGGCGAAATTTATGCTTATTTCGCCGTCAATTATGATGGAAGGCATCACGGGTAAAGCCGCGATCAAGCGTTCGATGGAATTGACCAAGCGTTCATTCAGAACCGTTTTTGCCGCCGCTTGTTTAACATTTTTTCTTTCCGTCGGACTTGGCGGAGTGATTGGAGGTTTTGTTGGTTTGGCAAATACGTCTTATCAATCAATAGTGAGATTGGGTGATCTTAAAGACAAAGTTGAAGCGATGAAAAAAGAAGGTGTTAAACCGCAAACCGAAGAGGAGATTAAGAAAAGTGCTGAGGCGAAGATCAAGAAAAATGGCGATGCCAAAATCATAATTCAAAACAAACAGATAAACGTAAATGTAGATGATAAATCGGTCAACAATGATTCTGAAGAAGATAAGAAATTAGAAAAAAAATTCAAAAAGTTTGGCGTGATTACATCTACGATTACTCAACTTTTGATGTTTCTGCTACTCATTTTTCTAGGTTCGTTCTCATCGGTATTGACGGCACTTTTATATTTCAAAACAAGACTCGCCGGCGGTGAATCAATGCAGGACTTGCTCGGCAAACTCGACAATACCGATGAAACTCAAAGTATCTGGCAGAAAAGAGTTCGTGAACGTCTGATTCAATCCGGCAAAATTACCGAAACTTCGCACGACCACTAACTACTGCTTGCTTATTTTCGCTTTAGCAATTATTTTCAAATCTGTGAAAACATAGACCGCAGACCAAAATGAAAAAATATTTTTTACAAGTAAAACTTTTTATAACATTACTCGCAATCCTCTCGACGTTTACTCAAGCTCAAGTTTCCGAACGCAAATTTTCTCTTAAAACGGGCGGAACGGTTGAGGTAAAAAATCTTTACGGGCAGATTAATGTTCAGGCAACGGAGGAAAATGACGCGGAAGTTCGACTGAAAATTGATTCCGATAAAAATCTGTCGGCGGATCAAATCATCGTTGATAACTCGGACGGTCGCTTGAAAATCGAAGTTCTGCCGCAGAAATCCTTTGCGAGAATTGATCTGATTTTGCAGATTCCGATTCGTTCAAAGGTCAAACTTCAAACCGCTTCGGGACAAATTCGTGTCAGCGGAAACTTTGACGAAGCGGTTGCGGAAACCGACACGGGAACGATCTATGCTGATGTTCCGCTTGAAAATCTCAAATATAAATTCTTGTGGAGTGCTTCGCAGCCGCGAATTGTCAGCGAAGTAATACTCGAAAAAGGTAAGGAAAAATCCGCCGGAAAATTCGTCATTTCGGGCAAAATTACCGAAGAAATTCAAGGTTCAAGGTTCAAAATTCAAAGTTCGGAATCGGAAGATAACGACGATGGAGGTTTCGACGAAACCGAAGCAAAAAGCAATAAGCAAAAAACGAAGGATAAAGAACAAACCTCGCTTGATTTCAGAACTGCCCGCGGAATAATTTTGCTTAATGTTCCGCCGAATGAAGTTCCGTCCGATTTGTCCGACCGACCGCTGACGGATGCAGCGAAGGCGATTATCAAAAGCGGTGATACACTTTTGACCGAAGCGATTCGGCGGGCGAGTCCGAAGTATTTCGGCGATTACGCCGCGACCTTGCCGCCCCGCAAAAACACTCCGTTTTTGGAAAATGCTGATAGAAAAAAAAGCGTTGCGGCGAGTGTTAAAAAGGTTTTGGTGCAAGTTGTTGACATCAATAACCGGGCGATTGCGGACTTGAGCGAAAAAGATTTCATCCTGACCGAACGCGGCGACGAACGGGAGATTCTGGCGGTTGAAAAATCCACCGCACCGTTTAATCTCGTGCTGCTTTTAGATGTTTCAGGAAGCATCGAAAACTACGTTGATTTTATCCGCAAAGCGGCACGGAACTTCGTTAATACGGCTGATAAACAGGATAAAATTTCCATCGTGATCTTTAACAACGATGTCAAAACGCTGTCGAAATTTACAACCGATAAAAATTCACTCTCGGAAAGTCTGGACACTTTCGATGCGGGCGACGGAACGGCTTATTATGATTCGCTCGCCTTTGTTCTAACTGAAACTCTGCGACCGCTGAGGGGCGACCGAACGGCAATCGTCGTGCTGTCGGACGGCGACGACAATCGTTCATTTTTACCGTTTAATTCTCTGCTCGGTTCGATTCAGGAAAGTGGGGCGTTGGTTTATCCGCTCTATGTTCCGTCGGGTTTGATCGCTTCTGCCGAAGCGGGGAATCCGAACAATGCCGCCGATCCTCTGCGAAACCGCTTTCTGTCACAATCTTTATCTTCAAAAGCACAAGCGGAAGGCGAGGAATTGGCAAAAATCTCCGGCGGGGTTTATTATCCGATTCAACGTCTGAGCGAAATTCAAACCGCTTATGACGACATCGTTAAACAATTGCGAACAGCTTACACGATCAAATATCGTTCAACAACTATCGAAGAAAACGGAAATCGTGCGTCGCCGATCTTAAAAGTCAAAGTCAAAAAAGAGAATACTTTCGTCAAACTCGGTGCAGTCGTCGCGGTCGAAAATAGGGAAGTTTCGCAAGCCGTAAAAAAAAACTGAAATTTCAGTTTTTGAACGCCGGATTTCAGAATAATCAACCGAAAACAGATGAAATAGTCGAAATCCCCGAAATCACGGGCGAAATTTCACAGATAAAATACAAACAATTTCTCGCCGATAAACTATCCACCTTTCAGTTTGAAAATTTTGATATAAACAGCACGCAAGGTGCTTTTTTATTTGAAAAAGACAAGCAAAAAATCGCTGTCAGCCGTTGGATTTCGCCGAAACGAACCCGCTCATATCCTTACGAAAGAGTTTATGACACGCTCGCTCATTCGGGCAAAAAAGTTGCGATAATTCCCGTTGTCAAAGACGAAGGACTCGGCGGCGACCGCGATTTTATTCAATGGGATACGATTTCGCTGTTAAGTCTTTTGGATGTTTACGTCGTGCCGGCTTTTTACGCCGATGCGGAAAAGAATCCGAAGCGAAACGATAAAATTACAAGCCAAAAATTCGATAATGAATTTATCAAAGAAAAGTTGAACGAAATTGTGAATTTCAAAGGAAATTCACGCGAATGGAACGAACTTGAATCGAAAAATCTAGAGGAAATCTTCACTAAAGCAAAACTCGCTTACCGCAAAATCTCCAGGAAAACAGAAACATATCTGCACGATGAAGCAACGCTCGACGAACTCATAAAATACGCCGCAACGCCGCAACGGTTTATCGGCTATTCCCGCCGAAAATCACGCAATGCACAAATGAGAGAATTTTTGACAATCCAACCAAACGAAGCATTATCAACGCTTTCCAAGGGCAAAATAACGATCACCAACGCACTTTTCGGTACATATTATTTCACCGTTGACGAAACTTTGATGACACCGAAAACACTTTCCCTAATCGAAGCAAAACACTCCAGCCGTGCCAAAATACCGAGCAAAAACGACATCAAGGACGGTTTGATAAAAATGATGCTTTATACGAATCTGCAAAACGTCAAATTCGGCAAAAAAGCGGTAAATTACAAAGTCATTATTCGTCTAACCTCAAGCAAAATCGAAGGTTCGATAAATTCAGATGCAAGCGTCGAAGATTTGCAGAACTTCGTAACCAAAAATCTGCTAAACTTAAAGCAAAAGCAATTCATCGAAATACTTTTTGAAGAAGCACGAGCAAACAATTTCACGATAATCCTAGAAAAAGGCGAGACGGCTAAATAAAATTTACCGAATAGGTGTAAACACCTGTGTTTATAAGTAAGTTGTTAAGTTTGTCTCGTGTTATATTTTACAATAATGTCATCACTACTCGACTCATTGTTTGATAAGGAAGAAACGCGACCTCTGACGATTTCGGAATTGAACGAATCGGTTAAGCGGGAAATTGAACGGCGGTTTGCTTCGGTGTGGATCGAGGGCGAAATTCTGGATTTCTTTGACGCACACTCCGGGCATTGGTATTTTACTCTGCACGATGGCGATTCGCAGATTAAAGCGGCTTGTTATAAAGGACGAAATTCGCGGATTCGCTTTAAGCCGTTCGATGGTTTGCAAGTTCGGGTGCGTGGGAAATTATCGCTTTATGCTCCGCGTGGTGAGTATCAGATTTTGGTCGAATCGCTTGAGCCGGTCGGCGAAGGTGCATTGAAAGTTGCGTTCGAGCAGATCAAGCTGAAACTCGGTAAAGATCGTTTATTCGATGAAGAATTTAAGCGTCCGCTGCCGTATTTGCCGAAGCGGGTCGGTGTTGTAACCTCGCCGAACGGTGCGGCGTTTCACGATATTTTGAACGTTTTGTCGCGTCGCACGAAAACGGTCAGCATCGTTTTGATTCCGACGCGGGTGCAGGGCGAAACTGCTCCCGAAGAAATTCGTGAAGCGGTTGAATTGGCGAATAAATTCAGCAAAAATGCTGATGAGAAAGACAAAATTGATGTCTTGATCGTCGGACGCGGCGGCGGTTCGACCGAGGATTTGTGGGCGTTTAATGAAGAAAGATTGGCTCGGACAATTTTTGCTTCGGAAATTCCGATAATTTCCGCCGTCGGACACGAGATTGATTTTTCGATTGCGGATTTTGTCGCCGATGTTCGTGCGGCGACACCTTCGGCGGCGGCGGAAATCGTCGCGGAAAGCGAAGATAATATTGCGGCATTTATTCGGCAGAGAACGCAGGATTTGTTTCAAATAATTGAATATAAACTTTTACGTTCGCGGAGCGATTTGCAGGAACTTTCGCTTTCATCCGTGTTCTCGGAGTTTCCGCAACGCATTAAGGATTGGAAATATGAACTCGAAGACTCGAACGAACGAATTGCCGATGCGTTAAGCGGCATTTTGAAGGTGCGTGTGAAAAAACTCGACAAACTCTCAAAGCGTTTATCACCCGTCAAATTGGCATCGAATCTAGGCGATAAAAAAACGCGATTGGCGGTTTTGAACGAGCGAAATATCAATGCCGTCAAAACACTTTTGAATACTAACGATGAAAAATTGAAAATTGAAATGGCTTCACTCGATGCCCTTTCGCCCTTGTCGGTTTTGGGACGCGGTTTTTCGGTTACGAAGAATGAACAGGGAAAAATTTTGCGGGATGCGAAAGATATAAAAATGGGTGAGAAGGTGAAAATTCGTCTGGCACAAGGTAAGATCGAAGCGGAAGTTTTGGAAATTGGGAGAGAAGATATTTAACGCAAGGATGCAAAGCAGTTGGGACGCAAAGGATTATTTAAAGCGATAATAATTTTTGTTAAGTTAGTTTGACTTTGTGGCTTTGCGTTAGAAATTTCTTAAAGTAATGTCAAAAATTGTAATAGATTTGGGAAATAAAGAAAGCGAAGCCGATACACCGGATTTAGGGGAACAGCAAGCACCGAAAAAGCGTGGCAGGCTCGCAAAAATTCTGGGAATTATTGCGGGAATTATCGGAGTTTTGGCGTTGGTTGCGGCAATCGGCGGATTTTTTTACTGGCAGCATTTGAAAACCACTCCGCAGTATTCGCTCGCACTTCTGGTTGATGCAGCACATAATGACGATCAGGAAAAAGTTGATGAAATCGTTGATGTTGATGCGGTGGTTGAAGATTTCGTGCCGCAGATAATTGATAAAGCAGTCGAACTTTACGGACGCGGAGTTGCTCCCGATGTTGTTAAAAAAGCGATGTCGCTGGCGGCTCCGATTTTGCCCGTCGTCAAACAGCGGGCGAAGGCGGAATTGCCCGAACTGATTCGTGAGAAAACAAAAAAGTTTGCGGATATTCCGTTCTGGGCAATCGCCGTCGGTGCAAGCCGTTATTTGGACATAAAGGAGAACGGTAACAAAGCGATTATCAAGAGCAAGATGGCGGATCGTCCGCTCGAAGTCGAAATGAAACGCGACGGAAAACGCTGGAAAATTGTGGCTTTGAAGGATGAAAAACTAGCTCAGAACATTGCCGACAAAATCGGGCAGGAAATTCTCGGTATGGCGAAAGACCGCAGCCGTGATCAGATCGAAAATCTCGGAAGAGATTTGGGAATCGAGAATATGCAGGATTTGATGAAGAAGGCGGAAGATATTTTTAAGTAAAATAAAATGGCTAAAAATAAAGAAACATTTGAAAGTTCGCTCGCTAAGTTAGAGGAAATCGTAACGCAACTCGAGGACGGTGAAATGTCTTTGGAAAAGAGTCTGAAACTCTTTGAAGACGGCGTGAAATTATCGCGTGAATGTCAGGAAAGATTAGATCAGGCAGAGCGTCGCATCGAGATTTTGCTGAAAGATAAGAACGGAAATCCGACTCTGGAACCATTAAACAAAGATGATTTGTTAGAGTCAAAACCGACGGTCAAAAAGCGGATAGTTTTTGATGCTGACGATGAAGATGATCTGACCTTTTAGATAGAAATAAAAAAAAGTGGTGATTCGATTTAGCCGAATTACCACTTTTATAAATAGTGATTGAAAAATTATTCTCTACCCGTGAAAATCATCAGGATGTAGTAGAAGAGCAACGCAACACTCGCAAACAAACCGAGCGAAGCGGCAACGTATTGCTTAGTGTTATAGCGATGCAGCATATTCGATGTTTCGTAAAGTATCGAACCGCCGGCAAATGCGACCATTGCGAAGGCGAAAATGCTGCCGATTGAGAATCCGAAGATGATTCCCGAAGCAATAAATCCCAGAGCAATAAATCCGCCAATAGTTAAAATTGGACCTAAGAAAGAAAAATCTTTCCGCGTTATCAAAACAACCGCTGATAATCCCAAAAACAAACCGAGCGTAACGACTCCGGCTTTAGCAAAAACATCAACGCCGCCATAAGCCGCTGCCATAAACATCAATGGCAAGAAGATTATGGATTCTGCCACAGTAAACAAAATCAAACCCATATACTGAAGCGGAACCGACGTATCCGACAAAGCCCACTTTTGAGCAACGTAGGAAACACCCATAAATAATCCCAAGACAATTAACCACGAATACGGTCCGCTTAACATCAAGCCTGCAACGGATCGTCCCGCCCCTGAATAAATCAGATAAAAAGTCATTGCCCCAAAAGCTAAAACCGCCATTGCCAAATGTGCATAAACCTTACGGATAAATGTTGCCCGTTCTTCCGGCAAAGCGTCTGCGACCGAGTAGCCTCTCATTGTATTTTCGTATGTATTGTTCATTTTTTAACTCCTTTTCTGATAAAACAAATAACTGATATTAAGATGCTGTCTGTCTTAAAAAATCTGTCTGAAATCGTAAACTTATTATAGCATCTATTGTAAAATTTTCCGAATTATTCACTTTTGCGAATCTTTGTCATACCAATCATCGTGCAACGCCCATTCGCCGCAGGAGAGGCAAGAAGTCCAATGCCACAAATGGGAGCAACCGGGACAATTTCCCTTTGTGTCAAAAGTGTTCCAAGCCGTCAAACAACCGTTGTAGAAATATTCGGGAAAGTCGCAATCACTGCAAAACCAAAGGCTTGCGGCGTTCGGCTGCCATTTGCAGTGCGGACAGCGGATGCGTCTAAAATCGGTTGCTTCTTTATCTTTTAACCTAAGCTTTTCCCGAATCACACTCTCATCTACGTTCTTTTGGAGAAGCGAGAAAATTATTAATTCGCTCATCCGACGGTTATAATTTTTATTCATTTTGTTTTTCAATTTCCCGCAATTTTCGCAGACGTTTCGGACCGAACCAGAGCCAGAATCCGGTGATCGTAAAGGTCAGAAGCGAAAGTCCCATAATCGTCGTGTAGGCAAGTTTCAGGTATTCGCCGTCCGTTCTGAAAATGTAATCGAGAACCGAACCATCGTGGATATTTTCGACAAAATCGGAATTTCGCCGTTCGATGTGGAGCAGTTCGCCGGTCGTTAGATCAAGCTGAATACCCCAATAATCTTGAATAAAAACGAATTTGACCATTCCTTTGTCCGGGCGGACATCAATTCTTTCAAGTTCGAGCGAAAGATCGGGCGAAATTTTCGTGCGGGCGATTTTGACGGCATTGTTATAAAGTTCATCGAGCGATTTCCAGTCCTTCGAGTCGGTCGAAATACCTTTGTATGACTTCGGCAGAATCAACCCGTTACTGTGTTTTTTCCAACCGAGAAGCAAACCGGAGATCGAAACGATAAAAAAGAACACGAACAAAAACGCTCCCGTCAGACGATGAATTTTGCGGAAAAGCCGCAGACGTTTTGCTTTTTGTTTAGTTCTGGAATCAATCATTTTGATATTTTATAAATATTATACTCATATGTGAATTGTTTGATAAATCATAAACTATTGCGGGACAAAATAAAAAAGGCGACTCGCTGTGAATCACCTTTTTCATAAATTTATCGTCAAACGAAATTAGTTTTTAACCGCCAGCAAATCAATTTTTTCGATTTTCGGGTCTTGTGCCAGAAGTTCGTCTTTTTTCGACATCAAAGCCGCCGCAATATCGCCGTTCAAATGTGCGTCTTGCCCTTCTTCACCTTCAAATGTATCAAAAATTCCGAAGGTCGAATCATCGAATTTCAGGGCGTGCCAAGTGATCGTTTTTTCTTCGTCCTTTGACATTTCGTAACCCTGCATTAGAAAATCTTCGAGTTCCTGTTCTTTTCCTTCTTTAGCGTGTAACTTTACGAATAGTGCTTTTTTTAACATAATTTTTTTCCTTTGGTTATATATATTGCTCTCTATGTCTATACAAAACAATAACTTATCTAAATTGAATGTGCAAACTTAGTTTTTGGCGGCATCCTGTTTCTTGTCGCTCGGAATCATATACTCCATCGCTTTGTCCCAAATCGCATCCGGCAAAAGGTCGTGTGCTCTGCCCATAACTTTTGACATAATCCCGACGTGATAGCGGCGTTCCGGGGTTTCCGCTGTTGCCGCTTCGACGACTTTAGCAGCAATATCTTCCGGTTCGAGCGTTGTCGCACTTTCAGGGTCGAGCATTTGTTTCGTAGTTTTAATCAAATTTTGTTTAAAACTATAATAAGGACTGTCCTTGCCCGTGTCAGGAATTGAGGCAATCGCCACTTCATCAAAGTTCGTGTTAACCGGTCCCGGCAGAACGCCGATGACTTTTATTCCGAAGGTTTCGACTTCCATCCGCATCGCTTCGTCAATCGCTTCGACCGCGTGTTTCGTGGCGTGATAGATTCCCGCACCGGGCTGCGAAAATTCGCCTGCGACCGAACTAATGTTGATAATTCGTCCGTTTCCAGCGTGACGCATTGCCGGAAGTGCTAATTGGCACATTCGCAAAAGACCGAAAACATTGACATCAAAATCTTTACGAATGTCTTCGAGCGGGATTTCCTCAATCGGACCATACTGACCGTAACCCGCATTGTTGACCAAAACCTGAATCGAACCGTTTCTGCCTTCCGCTGTTCGGACTGCTTTTTCAGCTTGCTCGGCATTCGTTACGTCGAGTTCCAAAAGTTCGAAACCGTCCGTTTTCAAGTCATCTAATTCCGCAAAATTCGGTGCGGTTGCATAAACAAAAAAACCTTCTTCCCGCAGAGCAATCGCCGTTGCCTTACCGATTCCTGAAGATGCTCCGGTAACTAAAACTGTCTTTTTATTGTCTTTATTCATAATTTTTCTCCCTTGTTCGTATTTCAAACGTTTTATCGCGTTTAGGATAAACATAAACAAAAATCGTGCCGAACATTTATTCAAAAATTTGTTTATTATTTTTACAAACTCAAATTCAAAAAGTTATAATTATACAAAAGTTATTAGATTTAAAACGAACAAGAGGGAGGATTATGGATAGAAGAAAATTTATTGGAAAAGCAGGCTTTTTAACCGGAGCAATTATCTTATCCGGCAATTTATCGGAAACTGATTCCCAAACAATTCAAAATACAATGGAGAATCAAATGATAAATTTCCTGCCGCCGCAAGAAACCTTTAAGGAAGGTGAAATGATCTACCGTATGCTCGGTTCGACGGGCGAAAAAATTTCAGCAATCGGGCTGGGCGGTTTTCATATCAGCAAAACGAAAACCGATGAAGAAGCCGTTAAATTGATTCGCACAGGTGTTGATCGCGGCTTGACTTTTATGGACAATTGCTGGGATTACGCCGAAGGTTTGAGCGAAATTCGGATGGGCAAAGCGTTGAAAGACGGCTACCGTGAAAAGGTTTTCTTAATGTCGAAAATTGACGGACGCGACAAACAAACCGCCGCTAAACAGATTGACGAATCGCTTTTGCGGCTTAACACTGACCGTCTTGATTTAATGCAGTTTCACGAAGTTATCCGGCTCGAAGATCCCGACCGGATTTTTGCCGAAGGCGGAGCGTTTGAAGCGATGACGGAGGCAAAAAAAGCCGGAAAGATTCGCTACATCGGTTTTACCGGACACAAAGACCCGCTCGTGCATCTGCGGATGCTGGAAATTGCGAAGAAAAATAACTTCAAGTTCGATGCGGTGCAGATGCCCTTGAATGTGATGGACGCACATTTTCGTTCGTTCCAAAAAGAAGTTCTGCCGAAACTGGTCGAACAAAAAATCGGCGTTCTCGGTATGAAATCAATCGGCGGACCTTTTATTTTAGACAGCAAAACCGTAACGGCGGAAGAATGTCTGAACTACGCTTTGAGTTTGCCGACATCGGTCGTAATTACTGGAATCGAAAAAATGGAAATTCTCGAACAGGCGTTGGAAGTTGCCAAAAACTTCAAGCCTTTGACGGAATCGCAGATGACCGCGATGCTTGCAAAAACGAAAGATGCGGCGATGACCGGAAAATTTGAAAAATTCAAAACCGAAGCACATTTCGATGCAACGGCAAAAAATCCGAAATGGCTCAACGGACCGCCGGCAGAATAATAGCAACAAAACCAGTTTACCAAGAATTTTAACCACAGATGAAGCACGATGAAAATAAATTATATTTCAAAAGTCGTGGTAGTGTGTGGTTAAAATTCTTTAATTCTGCTCAATTAGGAGAAATCATTTCCTGATAACGCGAATAACTTCGCCCGGTGCGGATTCGTTGCCATTTGAGTCAACCGCCCGCACATAATAAAAATAAACCTCGCCCGATTCCACGCCTTCGTCAATATATTCGGTCGTCGGAATTGGTCTTTCGTTTCGCTTTTCCCACTGATCGAGTGGAACATTTTCGTCAGCCGAGCGATACATATTATAACCGGCAAAATCCTTGAGCGGATTCTGAGCAAATTTGTTTCCGGCGTGATCGGTAAAATTTGTCTGCGGCGTAATCGGATCGCTTTCCTCGCCGTCTTCAAAAACCTGCGTCATTTTATAAAAATACTGTTTTCCGAGTTCCGCCGCCGGATCGTCAAAACTGCCTTCGGAAATCGGTTCATCGGTCATTCTCGCCCAAAACACAAATGGTAGTTTCTCATTGTCCGAACGATAAACGTGAAATCCGATAACTTTCCGATTCAACTTTTCGCGTAAAGCCTTCTTTTTCTTTTTCAGTAATTTCTTATTCATAAATCTAATTCTATTCCACAAAAAAGAAAAAGACGACTCATTTACGAGTCGCCTGTTCTTTAAACATTTGTTTGAATTTGGTCAAATAACTTTTCAGTATCAACTTAAACTGTCGAAATAAGTTTTTAGACTTTATTCTACCGAAATTTTATTAGTTCTTTAACTTTCGGTTATCAGCCATTTTCGGTTTTTTTCAGCCTCTCCGGTTTTATTTGCCGAATTCTCATTGGCTAAAATGATCTGGCGGCGTTTCGATTGAATTAATTTTCATATCTATCATCTCCTTCATTTACTAAACTATAAAAAACGAATTAATTTGTCGAAGTTTTTTAAACTTTTTGCAATTTATCAGTTTTGTCCGCAACTTTGATAATTAGCCGCAAAGCTTCGTTTACGGCTTCTGATGTCGGAAATTTCTTAGCAACATCGGGAGCAAGCGTTACGCTAATTTCCTTCGGCTTTTTCCGTTCGCTTCCACGTCTGACAACCTGCATCTTACTAAAATCATATTCGGGACGGACTTCGTCTTCTAATTTTTTAGAGTTCTTGTTCATAATCTCTGCGTTCTGAAGGTGTCGCTTTTCTAGCACTTATCAAACGAGTTAAATTTCCGCGTTCGGTAAATGAAATTACAAGCAATCTGCCTTTTTCTGATTCGCCTAAAATGATGAATCTGTATTCTTCAAATGAATGCTCAAAATCGGCAAACATTAAAAACAGCGAATCCTCGAAAACTGTTTTCGCTTCTTCAAATGAAATATCGTGCTTTTTGAGATTAGCTTTTGCTTTATCTTTATTCCACTCAAATTCCATAAAAAATTATAACACTAAAGTTATTTAATTACATAAAAAAAGACGACTCAAAAACGAATCGTCTTTTCAAATTAAATTACACACAATTTTACTCAGATTTCGGTGCAGCATTTTTAACGGTATCGGACACGCCTTCTTCAAATGTTTTGAAGTTTTCGTTGAACAATTTAGCTAAGTGTTTGGCTTTTGCGTCGTAAGCGTCTTTGTCTTCCCAAGTGTTGCGTGGGTTCAAAATTTCGCTCGGAACGTCGGGGCAACTGGTCGGGACGAGAACGCCGAAAACCGGATGCGGTTCAAAGTCGGATTTTGCCAGTTCGCCGTTCAGAATCGCACGAATCATCGCTCTTGTGTGATGAATTGACATCCGTTTTCCGACACCGTAAACGCCGCCGCTCCAACCCGTGTTGACGAGCCAGCAGTCAGCATCGTTTTTCTCCAGTTTTTCGGCAAGCAATTCGGCATAATCCGACGGATGCAAAGGCATAAACGGTGCTCCGAAACACGCCGAGAAGGTCGCGGTTGGTTCGGTAACGCCTTTTTCCGTTCCGGCAACTTTTGCCGTGTAACCCGAAATAAAATGATACATTGCTTGTTCGCGGGTTAATTTGGAAACGGGCGGCAGGACACCGAATGCGTCGGCGGTTAGCATAATCACGTTCTTCGCGTTTCCGCCGTAACCTTTTTCGACAATGTTGCTGATTGACTCAAGCGGATAAGATGCCCGCGTGTTTTCAGTTTTTGAGCCGTCGTTTAAGTCCAATTTTCCGGTTTCTTCATCGTAAGCGACATTTTCCAAAACGGTTTCACGCATCGTTGTTGTTTTGAAAATATCGGGTTCGGCTTCAGGGTCAAGTTTGATAACTTTAGCATAACAGCCGCCTTCGTAGTTGAACACGCCGTCGTCCGACCAACCGTGTTCGTCATCGCCGATCAACGCTCGTTCGGGATCGGCGGAAAGCGTCGTTTTTCCGGTTCCTGAAAGTCCGAAGAAAATTGCGACATCGCCGTTATCACCGACATTTGCCGAACAGTGCATCGACATCACGCCTTTCTGCGGCATCAAGTAGTTCATTACCGAGAAAATTCCTTTTTTGGTTTCGCCCGCGTAAGATGTTCCGCCGACGAGAATCAATTTTTGCGAGAAGTCCGCCAGCACGAAGGTTGGTGAATTCAAACCATCGCGTTCGGGATTGTCCGACTTGAAACTTGGAATATTGATGACGGTAAATTCCGGTGTGAATGCTTCATCTTTTGTTTGGCGAACGAACATATTACGGGCAAAAAGCGAATGCCACGCCAATTCATTGATAATGCGAACAGGGATTTGATGTTTTGGATCGGCTCCGGCGTAAGTATCACGAACGAAAAGTTCTTTGCCTTTCAAATGTTCCATCATCCGATCTTTAAGGTCGTTAAAAGTTTCCTGCGAAAATGGCTTATTGACTTTTCCCCACCAGATTTTGTCTTCCGAAGTCGGTTCTTTTACCGTAAACTTATCGTTTGCCGAGCGTCCGGTGTGTTCACCTGTTTCAACAATCACCGCATCATTCTTTGAAATAATGCCTTCGCCGCGTTCTTCGATGATTTTATAAAGTTCGTCGGCGTTTAAATTCCAATAAACTTTCGATAAGTCTTTCAGACCATACTCCGACAACTCATAGTCAGTATTTTTATGTCCTATGTTTTCGGTTTCCCGTTTAAGATTCGCTTCCATTTTATTTTAATTTTAACTCCAAATAATTTGTTTAATAAATAAAAAAACGAACAACACGCTCGTTCTTCTTGAATTACGTCTGCTAGTTTAACAAGGTGTTACTAAAAGTTAAAGGTAAAACTTACAATAAACTATGTGTTTGCGGATAAATAAAATTAGTTGCAGTCTAAAATCAATTCTTGCGGTTGAGAAAAGTATGCAGGATAACTGCTGAAATGATTATCATCCCGCCGAATATCGCCCACTTTGAAGGCGTTTCGTGAATAAATAAAAAAACCCAAACAGGATTCAGGAGCGGTTCGACGAAGCCGATTATACTTGCATCAAGTGAGCGAACTCCGTTGGCTAAACCATAAGTAAATAAAATATAGGCGATGCCGATTTGGAAAATTCCGAGATATGAAATTGCCAGAATATCGCTTGCGGTCGGAACTTGCGGATCACTGACAGCGAACGGCAGCATCAGTAAAACAATGATTATGCTTCCGTAAAAAACGGAAAGTGCGGGATTGAACTTCAAAGATTTGGGATGCCGCAGAAATATCAAATATAAGCCGAGAAAAACTCCCGAAACCAAACCGGCAATATTTCCCGCAAAAATATTCTTTGCTAAAACATTCTGTGTATTCGGTGCTTCGAGAAAAAACAAACTCATTCCCGCAAGGCAGACGGCGACGGTTATCAAATCAGTCACGCGAAATTTTTCTTTTAGAATCAGCGGAGCGAAAACCAAAATATAGACCGGTGCGGTGTATTGCAGAAAAATCGCGTTCGCGGCAGTCGTGTTTTTATTGGCGTAAACAAAGGATGTCAGCGTTGCGGCATAAAAGAGCGAAGTGAAAATTATAAACCAGTCGAATTTCAACTCTTTGCGAATCGCAATAAAAATCCCGACGATTATTGTGGCGAATAATGCCCGTCCTAAATTGACGTGAACGGCATTAAGCGTCGTCAATTTGATAAAAAGTCCGCCCGTTGACCAAAGCAGAACGGCGATCAGAACAAGCAGAACCGGCGGAAAATTTTGTTTCGTTGAAGATTCCACTTTTTTTATCAGCCACACAGAACACAGAGTAAATACAGAGTTTTATTTTTGTATTCCAAAAAATCTCTCTTGGCTTTCTCGGTGTTCTCTGTGGCTAAAGATTATTCTTTGATAGTCAAAGCGTCGTCAATTACATCGCGTAGTTTTTGAGCCGAAGTCGTTGCGGGTTTTAGTTCGACCTTTTCGACACCGTAAAGTTTTTTGCCGAAAACTCCGTTCCACGGCGGAATGACGATTGTGCAAGAGCCTTCCGCCTGTGCCTGACACGCGAGCCGCATCAAAGGTTTTGCTTCGTCGCCTTGTTTATAACCGAAAACCTGCATTGACTTGCGTTCCAACCTTTGAACATCTGCAAGATTTTCCGCACCGCCGATCACGCCGACCCAACAAGTTCCGCACGCCGCCGAACGGCATTCGACCGGAATCACGCCTTCGCCGCGTCGTTCGTCCATTTCAAGCCAATTCTGCGATTGATCTTTCGCCGCACCCGAAGCCAGTTCTTCGTCGTGAATTACATCGAAACTCGCCTTCGCTTTCGTTTCGTCCCAAGTTACTTTGTAATCTTTATCAACGGTTTTCAAAAATCCCAAAATTCCCTGACTTTTTTCCTTCGCCCGTTCTTCCAAAACCTTTTCGGGCGATTTTTTCAAAAGTCCCGTCGGTTTCGCCACACCGCCCGCCGATTTTTTGAATTCCTCAAACCCGGCTTGCACCAGCGTCATCAAACCAACCGCCGTTATTCCAACTAATAATGACGAATCTTTGCTCACCGAATCAGCCGCCGACTTTGCAATCGTGCGAATCTCATTCGCCAAATCTATCTTTTCCGCATCAAACGAACTCGCCCGCGAACTAATCGCCTGCTTAACTTCCGTCCAGAAACGATGTCCCCAAATAAATTTGTGCGACGAATCAACCTGCGTCTTCAATTCATAATCGCCCTGCATCGCAAACCCGTGCAAAGTCGCCTCCAAATCTTCCGTCCGCTGCAAATAGCGAAACAGCGAAAGCGGATAAAACCGAAACCAAACCTGCGTCGCATTGCGGTCAACCTCGTGAATTTCATCGGAAATCCTGTCCAAAGTTTCCAACCATTGATTTTCACTGAATTGATTAAGGTATTTCTCAAACGTCGTCGAATAATTTTCACTCATAAAAAGCCTCTTTTAAATATGTATCAAAATAAACAAATGATTTAATCAAAAATTACTTATAAACACAACTTGCTTATGTTAAACTGTTACTATTGTCGAACTCATAAGACTTTATTGATACCGATTGTTAGAAGACGAAATTAAATAAATGTGTCTGAATAGTTTCGTAATAGCTCTTTGTATCTTGACAGTTTCAAGCAGTTTCGGACAAACGAAATTGGACAAAAAGTGTGAAGATTTTCAAAATCAGCAACGAATTATAAGTCTAAGTTTTTACAAAAATAACATCAAATCGCTTGAAGACTCTCCAATGCGTTGCTTTGTCCGATAGCAAATTGCCGAGTTTATTTTTGCCAAATTTGCATCAAATTACAAAACGCAATCGTCTATGATTTTTTCTTCGGTCTACGGAAAAAACGACGAAGGCAAAGCGTTGGAAATTCTGACGCAAATTATAAATTATTCAAATTGGGTTAAAAGTGAAGATGAGAAAAAATATGATCGACATCCCATCATATTTTTTTTCGCACATTAGCGAATTGAATTTTACGGCGGATGAATTGGACTTGAAGGAATTAAGTCTTGATATTCCCGAAACACAGGTAAACTGGCGGAAAAAGCATTAGTTTGCGATTGAAAGTCTTAGTCGGTATTTGCAACCGCTTAAATTAAAGTCAAATATGCACTTCTAACAGCAAATTCAGCTTTGCAATATCTTTCAAAAACTCAAATAAGAACTTCAAAACAATTAAGATATTTTGAATATAAAAGTTAAAAAATAACTCATCCAGCTTGACAAAGTTTCCTCGAATCACTATATTCTAAAGTTTCGGACAAACGTCTGGTTCGAACCGGGAAACGAAAGTTTTTAAGTTTGATTGAAAATGCAGGATGTTTGATAGGAAACTATCGAACATACCAACAAATATTGTAGCGTAAAACTAAGTGTCAATAAATTTTTAATTTGTTCCAATGCTTAGCGGAAAATGAACAACACGGGTTGCACATCAGTATATATAGCCACGCTACAGAAAAGTTGAGAAGAGAGAATTTTTTAGCAAGATAATTTGCCTGCGTTTAGTGAAAAATTCTTGATTATATAAAGTTTTTAGCAAAACAATTTATCAAACGTAGCCACTTGTGCTAACTGCCGAATATATTTCGGTAAGAGGCAGGTTACGGGATACTTTTTGCTTTAAATAAGAGATTTTACAGTTCAAATTTGCCTTTTAAATAGGCTTTAGGAAATTATGCCAACGATTAATCAATTAGTTCGTAAAGGTCGCAAGGTAATTAAGGATAAGACGGCGAGTCCGGCTTTGCAGAAATCGCCGCAGAAACGCGGAGTCTGTACCCGTGTTTATACGGCAACACCGAAAAAGCCGAATTCGGCACTGCGTAAAGTTGCTCGGGTTCGTTTAACCAATGGAATCGAAGTGACAAGTTACATCGGCGGAGTCGGACACAACTTGCAGGAACACTCAATCGTGTTGATTCGCGGTGGTCGTGTGAAAGATTTGCCGGGTGTTCGGTATCACGTTATTCGTGGGACGCTCGATGCTTCAGGTGTTGACAACAGAAATAAATCACGTTCGAAATACGGAGCAAAAAGACCTAAAGGAAACAAATAACATTTGATGTTTGGTATTTGTCATTTGATGGCTTGTAGAAAACTGGAAATGATAAATGTTCAAAATTAGTGATAAATAAAAAGTTATGTCAAGAAGAAGAGTTGCAGAAAGAAGAGAAGTTTTGCCTGATCCGATTTTTAACAGCATGGTTGTTACAAAATTTATCAACGGTTTAATGTTGACTGGCAAAAAAGCGGTTGCGGAGAAAATCTTTTACGGAGCGATGAACGATATTGCCGGAAAGGTTGAAGAAGAGCCGTTAAAGATTTTTAAGTCGGCACTGGAAAATGTTGCTCCGACGTTGGAAGTGAAATCAAGACGAATTGGTGGTGCAACTTATCAAGTTCCTTTGGAAGTTACGCGGGATCGCCGTAATACTTTAGCGATTCGCTGGATCGTTGCCTCTGCCCGCAGTCGCGGTGAGAAAACAATGAAGGAAAGACTGGTTGGTGAATTACTGGACGCAGCGAACAATCGCGGCGGCTCGGTTAGAAACAAAGAGAATGTTCACCGAATGGCGGACGCGAACAAGGCATTTGCACATTACAGATTTTAATTTTTAGAATTTTTTATAAAAGAATTCGCACTAAAAAATGTCAGATATTAAATTACAAAAATTTAGAAACATCGGGATTATGGCTCATATTGACGCGGGTAAAACCACGACGACCGAGCGAGTCCTTTTTTATACAGGTGTTTCACACAAAATCGGTGAAGTTCACGATGGTGCCGCGACAATGGACTGGATGGAACAGGAACAGGAACGCGGAATTACAATTACTTCAGCGGCAACAACTTGTTTCTGGACTCGCAACGATGAAGAATACAGAATCAATATTATTGATACGCCCGGACACGTTGATTTCACAATGGAAGTCGAGCGTTCGTTGCGTGTATTAGATGGTGCAGTCGCAGTTTTTGACGGAGTTGCCGGTGTCGAACCGCAATCGGAAACCGTTTGGCGGCAAGCTGATAAGTATAAAGTTCCGCGACTTTGTTTCATCAACAAGTTAGATAGAGCCGGAGCTTCGTTCGACCGCTCATTCGCTTCAATTGAAGAAAGATTGGGAGCCAACGCCGTTGCATTGCAAATTGCGATAGGTGAAGAAGATCATTTTTTAGGCGTGGTTGATCTGATCACGATGAAAGCTCTTCTTTGGAAAGATGAAACCAAAGGTGCAGAATACGAAACGACCGATATTCCTGCTGATCTGCAAACAAAAGCTGAAGAAGCACGCGAGAAAATGATTGAAGCCATCGCCAGTATTGACGATGATTTAATGGAAAAATATCTCGAAGGTGAAGCACCTACTGAAGACGAAATTCGGGCAGCCCTTCGTCGCGGAACTTTAAGTATGAAAATCGTTCCGGTTGTTATGGGAACTGCTTTCAAAAACAAAGGTGTTCAGACATTGCTTGATGCAGTGGTTGACTTTCTACCAAGCCCTTTAGAAGTCAAAGCAATCGAAGGCGTTAATCCTGATACCGACGAAATTGAAAAACGTGAAGCTGATTCAAAAGCACCGCTTTCCGGCTTAGTATTTAAGCTGATGGCAGACAAGCATTTAGGTCAACTTGCTTTCGTGAGATTGTATAGCGGAACGCTTGACGCTGGCTCCTATGTTCAAAATACTGCCAAGAAAAACAGCAAAGAACGCGTTGGACGTATTCTGCGTATGCACGCTAACAAACGTGAGGACATTGATTCAGCTTCAGCAGGTGAAATTATCGCCATTGGCGGTATGAAAAATGTAACCACCGGAGATACGATCTGTAATCACGAAAATCCGATTATCTTAGAATCAATTGATTTTCCGGATCCGGTTGTGCAGGTTGCAGTTGAGCCGAAAACCCGTGCTGACCAAGATAAAATGGGTGTTGCACTTAGCCGTCTGGCACAAGAAGACCCGAGTTTTCAGGTTTCAACCGATCACGAAACAGGTCAGACGATTATCGCCGGAATGGGTGAACTGCATCTTGACATTATCGTTGACCGGATGAAACGTGAATTTGGTGTTGAAGCGGGAGTTGGTAAACCGCAAGTTGCTTATCGTGAAACAATTACGACAAGTGCTGAAGGTAAAGAGATATTTAAGAAACAATCGGGTGGTCGCGGACAGTTTGCTCACGTTGAATTGACCATTGAACCGGCACCGGGTGAAGAATTTGTCTTTGAAGATCAAATTAAAGGTGGTGCAATTCCCAAACAATTTATCAGACCAGTTGAAAATGGAATCAAAGACGCATTGCGACGTGGTGTTGTCGCCGGATATGAGTTGGTTGACATCAAAGCAACTTTAACATTCGGTTCGTTTCACGAGGTTGACTCGGATGAACGTGCGTTCCAAATTGCCGGAAGTTTGGCTTTTCAGAATGCAGTCAAGCGTGCTAAGCCTGTTTTGCTTGAACCAATTATGAAAGTCGAAGTTGTTACCCCTGAAGAATATATGGGTGCAGTCAACGGCGATTTGAACAGACGACGCGGACAAATTGACAAAATGGAACCGCGTCCGGGTAATGCAACAGTCATTACAGCATTTGTTCCGCTTTCGGAAATGTTTGGATATACGACCGATTTGCGTTCATCAACTCAGGGAAGGGCAACATCTTCGATGCATTTCGAGCGTTATGAAAAAGCTCCAAATAATATCGCGGAAGAAATTATCGCCAAAGTTCAGGGAGCAAGTTCAAGTAGTTAATTATTAACGAACAGTTTTTTAGAGATTTTTAGGAGAACAGAAGAAAATGAGCAAAGAGAAATTTGACAGAAGTAAGCCGCACGTAAATATCGGGACGATTGGACACGTCGATCACGGGAAGACGACGCTGACGGCGGCAATTACGACGGTTTTAGGCAAGGGCAATGATAAGGTCAAGATGAAGAAGTTCGATGAGATTGACAATGCCCCGGAA
>JBGTGO010000060.1:0-68752 GCA_041746675.1 Pyrinomonadaceae bacterium
CAAGGAAATTTCGATGCCCGAAGTCAACGTTTGAAAGCAACGAAAAAGATCAAACAAATTAATTCCACCGTAAAAATCATCACTCTCACGCGTCATTCGGACGACGCATATTTGCAACAACTAATCAAAGCCGGAGTCTCTAGGATATATTCTCAAACAGAGTGCTTAAAAGGAATTACTGCGGGCGATTCGAGCCGTTTCCGGAGACAAAAACTACATTGATTCGGCTTTGACCGACAAGATATTCAGTGGTTATGTCGGACATACATCCGGTTTGAGGGGCAAAAAAAATCGGATTTAACCGCCTGTGAAGCCGAAGTTCTGCGTCTGATCGCGTGGGGTTACAATAACAAGGAAATCGCCCATCGGCTTGAATTAAGCGTTGAAACGATTGAAGTTCACAAATCGAACTCAATGAAGAAAATGAATATGAAAAGCCGTCTGGATATTGTCCGCTACGCCATTGGGCAGAGCTGGCTTGAAGACACCTAACGCTCACTCAAATTAAATTCTTACCAATTTTTATAATCTTTCGCCCGATCTGGTTAATAGTTGAAAACTGATAGATTTGTCCGGCAAATCATCACTCGTCAGCTATCAATTTTTAGTTATATCAAATAAGAAAATAAATTGTGCATAAGCTTCAGACACTTAGGGATTTTCCTTATGAGCTTCTTGTTTTCCCGATTTTCCAAGGTTTACCTGCTGTGAGATAAATACAATGTACTCCGATTCAAAATATTTCAGGCAAATACCTGTTTGAATAAAATTCTGCGGAAAAATTCAAATGTATGTTTTTTTTCGTTGATAGACGAACAAGGGAAGGGGAAAAGGGAGAGTGGAAAAATCTTCTCTCCCTTTTTCAGAAATCACGGGTAATCGTTATTATTGTTGGTTTAACAATTAATAACTATCTTCACCTAGAAAATTCGGCGACCTCATAGATCCGCCGGTTTTCTTGCTCGTGGTTTCTGAAAATTTCTTTTATCAGCAGAATAATTTCACCGTCTGCCGGATTGTGAGAGAAAATGCGTCGGCTCTGAAAATAACGGACGCAATTGACATAAAATCGGGGATAACTCAGTCATTAAAAGACAAGTTTGCTGAATAAGTCTGCTAAAAACGAAGACCTCAGAGCTTGTTCTACCCGCTGAACAAGATGAAGAAAATTGTGCGAAACTCAAACGGTGGCTGGAGATTCGGAAATTTCGTGCGATGGATGCGAAAAATAAGAATGAAGCAGTAAATTTGGCGGAGAAAATATCGCCCGATCTTGTAATGCTTGATGTAACTGCTGTTTCCTCGGACAAATTTGAAACGATTTACTACTTGCGGAATACTTCGCGTTTAGAGAATCTCCCGATCATATTGTTCTCTGGAAATATTCATTTCAACAGTTTTTCAATTCCTCAGGGACATATAAAAAACTCGAAATCCTGCCGCTCAGTTTCAGCATCTTGAAAAAATACTTACGCAAAAACAAAATTAACGCTTAAAGATTTAAGAACCAATCTTTATTTTTGTACGACAGCTTTGAATCAGCATTTATTACCGGAAAATCACGGAGTATTTTTTAGCTTGCTTTTAATCGGATTCGGTTTTATAGTAATCGTTTGCACTTTATGCAGAATTTAATACTAGCAAGGGGGCTTAACAATAAAATAATGAAACCAGAAATACATCCAACATACGAAAAAATCACCGTAACTTGTGCGTGCGGAAATTCATTTGAAACACGCACGACAGGCGACGATCTGAGCATAGAAATTTGTTCGGCGTGCCATCCGTTTTTTACCGGTAAACAAAAATTAGTTGATACGGCAGGTCGCGTTGACCGATTTAACAAGCGTTTTGCCCGCCGCAAAGGTGCCGCCGAAACTGAAACGGCGGAAACTGCTGAAGTTGAAACCGCCGAAGTTGAAACTGCCGAAGCTAAATAAATTGAAACTATAATGGGAGTCAAAACGAAAACTAACCGTTTATAGCAGTCTGAAAATCTAACGCCGCCGCTTTTTATAAATTTTGCGTCGTTCGCTTTTGGTGTATAATTTACCGGAGCAACGAACGCCAAAAATAAAAAAGCCGAGGCGTTATTTCTTTGCTTGTGTGTAAATTTTTGCAAATCAATGCAAATTAGACATCTTTATATAAAGGTTTTCTATCTAAGGAAACAGTCAACCAAATTCCAGCATTTATATAAACATTATGAAAAAATTCTTAACATTATTTTTAGCGTTAGAAAGAGATTTAATCGTCGGCGGACAAGCCGTGATGGAAGGTGTGATGATGCGTACGCCCAATGCTTATGCGGTTTCCTGCCGTAAAGCCGACGGTTCGATTGTCAGTAAATCGGAAGTTTTGCCGAAATGGAGCGATAAACACAAGATTTTGAATGTTCCGGTGCTTCGCGGCGGAGCAACTTTGATTCAATCGCTGGCACTCGGCATCAAGGCTCTGAACTTCTCGGCTCAGATCTACGAAGACGATATGACCGAGCAGGAGCAAACCGAAAAAGTAAGAGCAACTGCCACCGAACCGGCTCTGGTCGCCGGAACTTACGACGAGAATTTTACAAAAGCTCCGGCGAAAATGACTCTGCCGGCGAATGAAAATAAGGAAAAGTCGAAGGCGGATAAAATGAAGCAATCGGCAAGCACCGCCGGTTCGATAATTTTTGCACTCGGTTTTAACGTCCTGCTGTTTATCGTCGCACCGCTTGTTTTAACCAATGTTTTATTTATGGCTCTCGGTTGGGCGGATGCTCCGGCAATCGCGGAAAGTGCCGGAATCTGGGCGACGGCGAAGGCTTATATCTGGGAAATCAAGCCCGACAGTTGGCTCGCGTTCAACTTAATTGACGGTGTAATTCGGATGATATTTTTTGTCGTAATGATTTTTTCGATGTCTTATGTTAAAGACATTCATCGGGTTTTTCAATATCACGGAGCGGAACACAAAACGGTTTTCGCGTGGGAGAAAGGCTTGAGTTTAACAGTCAAAAACGCCGCTCCGCAAAGTCGTCAGCATCCGCGTTGCGGAACGTCGTTTCTAATGGTCGTAATGCTCGTCGCCATCGTGCTGTTTTCGGTCATAAATTTTGAAGCGATGTGGATGAACCTCGTTGTCAGAATTGTTTTGATGCCGCTGGTTGCCGGACTTTCCTATGAAATTATCCGTTACGCCGCGAAAAAAGAATCGAGTGCGGTTTTCAAAATTATGACGCTTCCGGGAATCTGGTTGCAAAATATCACGACGCAAAATCCTGATGATGACCAATTGGAAGTTGCCATCGAAGCATTAAAAGAATCTCTAAAACTTGAGCCGATTGATACCAACGAAGTCCCGGCGAGCCATCGAGATTTAGAAGTTGTAGTTTAGAGGAAAGATATGAGTGCTGTTTTAGAAGAAACTCAAAACAAGTTAATTACAGCCGACGAACTTTTATATATGCCGGACACAAAACGTGGCTGTGAGCTTGTTCGTGGAAAACTTATCAGATATATGCCGACGGGAATTATACACGGAATTATCTCGACAAAGATTACTCAAATGTTGGGACAGTTTGTTGAAGAAAATGATTTGGGCATTGTTCTTGCTGCTGAAACAGGTTTTAAGATTTTCCAAAATCCTGATACTGTTCGTGGACCCGACGTTTCTTTTGTTGGAAAAAAGAAAATAACAAAACACGGTATTACCGAAAAGTTTTTTCCTGAGGCACCTGATTTAGCAGTCGAAGTTGTTTCGCCAAGTGATAGAAAAAAGGATATTGAGAGTAAAATTAAAGACTATTTGACGGCTGGTGTGGAACTTATATGGATAATTTATCCCAAAAATCAAATAGTTGCAGTTTATCGGCAAAATAATCTTGTAAGTATTTTGCGTGAAGACGATGAACTGGATGGCGAAGATGTATTGCCGGACTTTCGTATGCAAATTTCAAAACTTTTTACCGATTTACCGAAGAATAATTAAAATAAATGTTAGAAAAACTCGTTCAAATCGAAGAAAATTACGAAGAATTAAATCGGCAATTGTCGCAGCCGGATGTCACTTCGGATATTGATGCTTATACGAAATTGATGAAGCAACACAAATCTCTCGGCGATATTGTTGAAAAATATCGTGAGATCAAAAAGATGACCGGAGATCTGGAAGGTGCGAGGGAAGTTTTGGATGCGACGGAAAACGATGAAATGAAAGAACTTGCCGAGATGGAAATCGCCGAGTTGGAAGAAGGTGTGGCAAAGGGCGAAGATGCCTTGAAAGTTCTGCTGATTCCGAAAGACCCGAACGACGAGAAGAATGTCATTTTAGAAATTCGGGCGGGAACGGGCGGCGACGAGGCGACGCTTTTCGCATCGGAAATTTTGCGGATGTATGCGAGATATGCTGAAACGCAAGGTTGGAAAATGGATGTGATGAACGCTTCCGACACCGGAGTCGGCGGGATGAAGGAAGCATTTGCGATGATTGAAGGTGATAATGTTTATTCAAAAATGCGTTACGAATCGGGCGTTCACCGTGTGCAGAGAGTTCCGCAAACCGAATCGAGCGGACGAATTCACACATCGGCGATAACGGTCGCGGTTCTGCCTGAAGCCGAAGAAGTTGATGTTGAAATTGATCAGAATGATCTGCGAATTGACACATATTGTTCGAGCGGTCCGGGCGGTCAATCGGTCAACACGACCTATTCCGCTGTTCGTATCACGCACGAACCGACAGGTTTGGTCGTTTCGATGCAGGACGAAAAATCGCAGATCAAAAACCGCGAAAAAGCAATGAAGGTTCTGCGGGCGAGATTGCAGGAAATCGAAGAACAAAAACAGCACGACGAATTAGCCGCAGACAGAAAATCAATGGTCGGAAGCGGCGACCGCAGCGAGAAAATCCGCACCTACAATTTTAAGGAAAACCGCGTAACCGATCATCGTATCGGGTTGACGATTCATCAATTAGAGTTAGTGATGGAAGGCGACCTTGAACAAATCGTCGAAGCCTTAACGACGCATTATCAAACCGAAAAACTAAAAGCCGATACGATCACGGCTTAGAACAGCTATGAAATCACGAACAGAAATTTTTCACCTGCTTAGAAAAAATCGAGCAGAGATAAAAGGCTTTGGTGTTAAAGAAATCGGAGTTTTCGGCTCAGTTGTTCGCGGTGAGGAAACAGAAAAGAGCGATGTTGATGTGCTTGTCGAATTTGAAAAGAAAAGTTTTGATTCTTATATGAAACTCCTTTTTTTCTTGGAAGAATTGTTTGAAACCAAAGTTGATTTGGTTATAAAAGGTTCCGTTAAGCCGATTATTAAAGAAAATATCCTGTCCGAAACGGTTTATGTCCAGAATTTATAAATTATATTTGCAGGATATTCTAGAATGCTGTGCAAATATAGATGAATACATCGGAGAAATGTCCTTCAAGGAGTTTTCCGTTGATAAGAAAACGGTTGATGCGGTTGTCAGAAATCTTGAGATTGTCGGCGAATGTGTAAAAAACGTCCCGAATGAAATTCTGCAAACGAAGCCCGAAATCGAGTGGAAACAGATCGCCCGTTTTCGAGACTTGATCGTTCATCATTACTTTAAAGTGGATTTAGAAATCGTTTGGGATATTTTGCAAAATTATTTGAAGGATTTGGAAATTGCCGTGAAGAAAATTTTGGTTGATTTAAATTAGTAATCGTAAAGCGTGGGCATAACAAAATTATATCTGGTCAGACACGGGCAATCCGGCGGAAATGTCAGCGGGACATTCGGTGGACATTCGCCGACTCCACTTTCCGAACTCGGCATCGAACAGGCGAAGATTACGGCAAATGCTCTGGCGAAAGAGAGAATTGACATAATTTATTCGAGCGATCTCAAACGTGCGGTGCAAACTGCCGAACCTCTGGCTGAAAAACTCGGTTTGGAAATAAACAAAACCCCGGCTTTTCGGGAACGGCACGTCGGCGTTTTAGAAGGTTTGACATTTAACGAATCGAAGCAACAATATCCGAAGGATTATTACGCACTCATCAACCGCGATATAAATCATAAAATTACCGACGGCGAAAGTTACCGCCATCTGCTTCGACGCGGGACATCCGCACTCAAAGAAATTCTGCAAACCCAAAAAGGCAAACGAGTCGTAATTTTTTCGCATACCGGAGCGATTTGTTATCTAACACTATATTTAATCGGTGCGATCAACCGCCACACGAAACAAACCCCGTGGCTTGTAACTTCAAACTGCGGCATCAACCGCTTTGAAATCCGAGGCAGAAACAACACCCGCGTCCTCGCCGTCAATGACACCCGGCACTTGATGAAGAACACCGGCGATGATTCATTCGTTTCACCGTAAAATTTCATCTGCAAAATAAAAAAAGACCGAAGCGTTTAAACTTCGGTCTGAAAGTTCAATTCAATCTGAAGAAAATTTAGAATGAATAACGCAACCCAAACTGCATCCGTCGCGGATTACCTTGAATGCTATCGTAGATTCTTCCGAAGTCCGGCGATGCTTGACCTAAATCGGGGTCTTGCGGCAAACCGTAACTCGAACGGGAAGCACCGCCGGCTGAAAAGTACTGAACATTAGTTACGTTGAATACTTCCCATCTAAACTGTAAATTGTGATCTTCGCTCCAGGGCATTTGGAAACTTTTGGATAAACTCATATCCATTGTTTGATAACCCGGTAATCTAAACGTATTGCGTTCACCCGTTTCACCCGGAAGAGCGTTTCTGAACGAGTTAAATGCTGCTTGCGGATCTGTAAATGCATTTTGCGTATTGCGATTGACACCGAAGTTTACCGGACGAATACGGGTTCCGTTTGATTGAACATTCCAGTTGGTTGCCCACTGAGCTTGGTCGAACGGTGCTGAAATCGGTTGTCCGGTATTCCAACGGTAAATTCCCCGTAGAGACCAACCGCCAATCAGTGCATTTGTGAAACCATTAATGTCGCCCAAAAATGGTTGTCCTTTACCGATGGGAAGCAGAAAATTGAAGTTCGCATTAACGATGTGCCGCGTGTCGAAATCCGATGCGGCATAGTTATCATCAGGTCTGAGCGGATTCAGAATAAATTGCGAACCGTAGCTTCCGCCTGTTTGCAGTCCCGAAGCATTATCGAGCGACTTTGAATAGGTGTAATTGAAATCATAACTCAGAGTTTCACCCAGTCTTTGTCTCAATGTAAGTGTTCCACCGTGATAATTTGAATAGGCAGTTGTTCCATAAGCAGAGAAAGCTGCATATTGTGGTTGGAAAAACGCATTATCTGTACCCAAACCATCATCAATAAGTAATTGAACAAAAGTCCAGTCAAGTATATCGAATCCATCAACTCTTGAAACCAAATTGTAAATTCCCTGTGTTGCTGTTGTGCCGGGAGCTCCGAAGAGTCCGACTGCACCCGGAAATAAATTTTCAAAATACGGAATTGCCTGAACATTTGCATTAGGCGTATCGGCTGATCTCAGTTGTGCAAGCAAACCGGCGGCGGTGTACCAATCCATACCGGATATGGGATCAACCAAATTATTCAAAGCCATTATGTCACGCGTTGCAAACAGGTTTCTTGCCGCCCGCCCGATATAGCTTGCTTCAACATACATACCTTTCGGAAGACTTCTCCCGTAGGATACGTTCCATATATATTGTTTCGGTGATTGAATAGTGCCATCCAGAGAAGTTTCAATTCTCTGAGCTTCATCATCCGGAGTAGAAAATCTTTGTCCCGGCGGCGGAATTCCCGGAAGAGATCGAATGTCCTGTCCAAAGCCTGTAAAACGCGGAGCAGGATTATTCGTGACATTATATGTATTGGCTGCAATCGTATTTGAACTGGTGAATCCGATACTGGATAAACCATCGAAGCTGACAGCCAACTGACTACCGAACTGGTCGTTGACTATTCTGAAACCGCCACGGATAGTTGATTTGCCCTCATCACCGAATAATTTGTTCAGGAAACCGCTTCCAAAATCCGGCGACCACGCAACAGCTACCGATGGTTGCAGATTATTCCAATCCATTGAGTAAAAACCCTGTCCGTCATTAGCCGGACCGGCTAGTTCAAATTGAATCAATTCATCAAGCGGAACACCTTGAGCGGCACTAGCGGTGCGTCTTTCAAAATAATCTCCCAATCTTGTCTGCGGAACAACCTGAAAACCGTTCTGTTCATAAACCGGACGACTTAGGGCATAACGAAGTCCGCCCGTAACAGTTAAATTGCGATAAGGTTTCCAAATATCCTGTCCGTAAATGTCATACTCTTCCGTTGCGAAATTTCTGTTCGTCGGAGTTCCGGCAGGTAGAACGCTTCCATCAATATCGAAGGTGAAATTACCGGAATACTGTGAAAAACGTCCGATCAAAGCAGTCGCTGCAGCTTGTACCGAGGCGACACTTCCGCCATTGATAGTATATCCGGCGGCACGTATCTGATCATCAACGACCGCACCTGACCGCTCGTAAAAAGAAGGATTAGTAAAAGCCGAATCAAATGCACTACCCAAATCTTCCCGCCGGTTACGAATGATTCGCACGTTACCGCCGAATTGCATCGTGTGATTTCCTCTGATGTATGTAAAATCATCCGTAATGTTAGTAACCGGAGTTATACGGCTGAGTGTTCTTTGGAAAAAAAGTGGTGAATAGACAAAGCGAAAACTGATTGCGTTATCACTCGAATCGCCTTGTGTACTGAACGCTTGACGGGTGAAACCGAATCGGAAATTATTGACCATATTGCTGTTGATCGTCCAGTTATGTCCGACCGCAAATCCGCTCGGATGACTCCAGAGAGCCGTTGCCGGAGTATCGGGAAAAGCGGAAACATCAGCAACATTATCGTATTGATAATTAAGTCTTGCAAACAATTGCTGACTATCATTGACATTGTAATCGAACCGGGCAATATGTGTGTTTTCTATTTCGAGAGTCGGAGAGAGAAACGTATAACCTCCGGTGTTGATGCCGTCGCCTAAAGCAGGATTATTTGCCGGATAACGCGTTGCCGCATCAGCTAATATAGCAAGAGCCGCCGGATTGATACCGACCTGCGAATAAATATTATTTAATTCCGCCAATCTGATTGCACAATTTCCTGAATTACAACTCGGACCTGTTCCCTGAAATCTTATTTCACCGTTGCCCAAATGAGCCAACGGAACTATTTGATCTACTTTTCTTTCTTCCTTTTGATACTGTCGTTCGTAGGAATAAAAGAAAAAGAGTTTGTCCTTTTTAATCGGTCCGCCGATTGCACCGCCGTAAATATCTCTGGCGAGACTCGGACGCGGTGTTCCGGCAAGGTTTCCGAAGAAGGTGTTTGCTGAAAAAGCGGTCGGACGATAGAAGTAAAATCCGGCACCATGGAAATCATTGGTTCCGCTTTTTGTAATCAGCGAAATTTGAGCACCGGACGAACGTCCCTGATTGGCGTTTGAGCCGACCGTCGTGATGCGAAATTCTTCAACCGATTCGGTTGTCGCTCTGAGAGCTGAACCTTGCGTATCATCATTCAAACCGCCGCGTCCGCCGGTTTGCTGGTCGTTGATGTCAACTCCGTCGAGCGTAATGTTGGATTGATCGCTTCTTGCACCGGCGACATAACCGTTTCTGGTTACACCCGGTTGTAATGCAAGCAAATCATTTACTCTTCTTTCATCGGTCGGAAGTTGGGTAATTTGTTCGGGAACGAATGTATTTCCGATGCTGGCGTTCTGCGTATTGACGATTGATTCGATTGAATTGGTCGTTACGTCAACGGTCGCGGAAACTTCGCCGGGTTCGAGTTTTACGTTTATTTCGGCAGTTGAATCAACTCGTGCCTGAACATTTGTGTTGACCGCTTTACTGAAATTTGTCGCTTCAACTTCTAGTGTGTAAGTTGCCGGCGGAACACCGGGAAAAGTATATATTCCGGCATCACCGGTTACGGTCGTCCGTCTGGTTCCGGTATTAGGATTAGAAAGCGTCACGGTTGCTCCCGGAACTGCCGCTCCCGTCTGATCGGTTACCGCCCCTGTAACGGTTGCCGTTCCCGTCTGAGCAAATATATTCCCAACTAAAAAAACGCTGAAGATCAAAGTCGTTAAAGTTAGAAAAACCTTAGATTTTGAATTAGGTAAGTTCATAGTTTCTCCTTATTTGTTTTGTTTGTAGAATGAAACCGGTTCCAGTCAAAATATAAATTCTTATAATATATCTTTTACATCACGCATCTTTCGTTCCAATAGATTTTACAGGAAGTGAATTCAACTCAAACTATGTGAACAAAAAGTTTATTTCAATCAGGGTAATTTATGAATATGGTGAAAAGACAAGAGATTTCGGATGAAATACAAATTTATGGAGATAAAATTAATTATTGTAATAAGGAATATTAATACTGTTGGGACTCAGATTGAATAACTTTGACTGCTGTTGCACCCATTCCGACGGCACTGCTGATAGTTGGTGAGACGAGATTGGCAACATCGCCAACGGCGTAAATTCCGGCACAATCAGTTTTGCAGGATTCATCAACTTTTATGTAACCACTTTCGTCCAATTTTACTTTGCCGTCTAGAAATGATGTGTTTGGTTCAACTCCTATGCGAAAGAGAACAGCATCAATCGGTAATTCGTCGATTTCAGCGTTACCGGTGTTCTCAATTTCGACGTATTCGACTTTTTCGTTGCCGCCAATTTTTCTCAAAACACTTTCAAAGATAAATTCGACTCTTTCGTGATGCTTTGCCGGTTTGATAAACTCTGCTCTGGCACGAAATTCCCGGCGGCGATGAAGAACGTAAACTTTGGAAGCAAATTCTGACAATATAAGTGAATTCTCAAGTGCCGCATCGCCGCCGCCGACAATTAAAACTTTCTTATCTTTGACCAAGTGTCTATCACGTTTGCCTGATTCCAGTATTCCTTTGTTCAAAAATCTTTTTTCACCCGCGATGCCGAGTTTCCGACGTTTCACGCCCGTTGCGATAATTATATTTTGAGCGGAAAAACTTTTTTTGTTCCCTAAATTAACAACTTTTTTTGTAGTTTCAATGGCGGAAATTTCCGCATCTAACTCCAGTTCAAACTTTCTATTCTGCATCTGTCGAACGAATTTATTCCGCAACTCCGTTCCGTTCTCAGCTTCGCTTCCGAGATGGTTTTTTATTTCATTATACGTCCAGAGAAGTTGTCCGCCGAGTTCGGATTTTGCTTCTAAAAGTATCGAACTCAAGCCGAGTTCATCGCACCAGAGAGCTGCTGAGATGCCTGCCACGCCGCCGCCGATAATAATGACATCAAAGTTCTTCATCACATTTTATCTAAAAAATTTAAAAAGAAGCGAGGGCAACGTCTCCCACACCGTTGCCCTCTTTATTCGTGCCGATTACAGGGCGTAATCAAACACGAAACTTGTATAAATGCTTTATAATGTTGTTCTTAGTTCAAATTCATCTGAACGGATTATGTCAATACTTCAATACTATTGAACAATCGTAGAAAATATGCCACAATCGTTTTTATATGTCAAGGCGGAACAAATTATTTCCTAAAGGAAACGAAGATTTTGTTAAAAGATTCATCGAGGTTTGCGGAACCTCTAAACCCGGAGATATTGCCGGACTGCTTGAAATATCTTATCAAACCGTTTTAAATTATTTAAGCGGACGGTTGCCTGAGTCAGGTATTTTAATAAAAATATCCGAAAAAACAAATTATTCGTTAAATTGGTTGCTGACCGGAAAAGGAGGGAAATTCGTTGACAAAGTTCCGATAGAAGACTCGGAAAATTTGTTGAAGAATATGCTCGAAACTCTATCTCCCGAAATGTTAGAGAATCTGAATCATTTTTTTGATAATTATGAACTGAAAAAAAAGCACACTTCTAGTTCTTCACGAAAAGTCGTAAAAATATCTTCTAATAAGATCAGAGAAGAGAAAGAAAATAGCCGGAAAACTACGAACCTTCTCGAAAGCAAAACCGAACACTGATTTGCCCGTTGCCACCACTCTTTTATTAAAAAAATCAGCGAGAAAATCTTGAATAGAATCTAAAACAGAATCTTTCTCCGCCTCATCGCGTGCGTCGCCCTCAACTTTCTCTTCCGACTTAACTACTGTAATCGCCGGTTGTTTCGCAACCGATCCAATATCGGAAGCTAAACTGCAATCCCGATTTACATTGCCCATCTCACCGCAGGCAAATGCGGAAGAATAACAAACATCAACAACCGCAAAAATCACCGAAAAGCACTTAATTATTGGTTCCATTGTATTTAGACTCCTGTTTTTCTGTTGTTGATGTTGATACCGGTTTGCATCGGGTATATACTACCAAAGCCAATGGACGGTTAACCGAGGCGGAAACTTGGCTGAAGCAATTCTTATCAAATCATCTACCGAACTCTTCCGACGCACGATTTTATAATCACATTACAGACGGATTTGGAACTCATATTGCCGTCGAAACTTTCCCATCATTCTGAAATCGAAGGCGTGTGGATTAGGAACAAAGAGTTTGAAAAAATCGGCTTGGCGAAAGGTTCGCTGGCAGTTATTGTTCGGGAAAATTTCGGAGGAGGTGATTTGACCGCTCTCACCGAAGCGAACAGTGAAGCCGTCAGTTGCGGTTTCTATGATTCCGGTTTCGGCATTGTCTGTCTTAATTGAATAAATTCCGAACCCAGACTTTTCAACGAGGAAGATGTATCTATCCTCGGAAAAATTGTCGGAGTCGCTGATGGCAGAGACGAAAATGGAAAGATGCATATCGAAGCTGTCAAAAAAACTGAGAATATGAATTAATAACAGGTAGATACTATTCAAAATAAATATCCGTTTAGAGTTGGTTTCTGCCTTTTCACAAAGTTTGCCGGAATACGAATATGAAAAATTTACTCATTGAAAAACCTGAAGCGTCGGAATTTGCCGAATATTATGGAGCGTATATTTCGTTGGTTGACGGCGATGTGATAAACGCTCTGAAAAAACAAATCGAGGAAACCCAAAATTTGATTGCGAAAATTCCTCAGGAAAAAGCGACATACAGCTATGCTGAAGGAAAGTGGAGCATCGCCGAACTTGTCGGACATATTATTGACACGGAACGGGTTATGGCATATCGGGCATTACGTTTTGCCCGCAATGATGCAACTCCGCTCGAAGGTTTTGAACAGGATGATTATGTCGCAAATGCCGATTTCAATTCCTGCCGTCTAAGCGATTTGTCGGAAGAATTCGGCTTACTGCGGGCATCGAATATTCTGATGTTCAGGCATCTGACCGAAGAAGCGTGGCTGCGAACGGGAATCGCCAGCAATAATCCCGCCAGCGTCAGAGCTTTAGCGTATATTATCGCCGGACACGAAATTCATCACATCAACATTTTGAAGGAAAGATATTTGCCGTAATCAATGAAATTCGATGTAATAATTATCGGTGCGGGAGCGGCGGGATTGTTCTGTGCCATCGAAGCAGGAAAGCGTGGACGAAAGGTTTTGGTCGTCGAACACAACGCTCAGATCGGACGCAAAATCTTAATTTCCGGCGGCGGTCGCTGTAATTTTACGAATCTGGACGTTCGCCCCGAAAATTTTATCTCCGCAAATCCGCATTTCTGCAAATCCGCCCTTGCCCGTTATACTTCAAGCGATTTTATCGAGTTAGTAGAAAAACACGGGATCAACTATTACGAGAAAAAACTCGGTCAACTTTTCTGCCGCGAACGTTCATCGCAAATCGTCGAAATGCTGCAAAACGAATGCGACCGGGCGAATGTCGAAATTTTAACGGATTGCTCGGCACGAAAAATCAGCAAAAATAATAACTTTGAAATTGAAACGAACAAGGGAAATTTCGAGAGCGAAAATCTCGTCATCGCCACCGGCGGATTGTCTTTTCCGAAGATCGGAGCAAGCAATTTCGGATATAAAATCGCTAAACAATTTGATATAAAGCTAACTGAAACCCGTCCGTCTTTAGTTCCGCTCGTTTTCGCCGACAGCAAAAATTTTGCCGAACTTTCCGGCGTTTCGATAGATTCGACCGCTGAATCCGGCAAAAGATCGTTTCGTGAAAACATACTTTTTACACATTCCGGTTTAAGCGGTCCGGCGATTTTGCAAATCTCGAATTACTGGACAAAAAACAAACCTCTGACATTCAACCTTCTGCCGAACGAAAATGCCGCAGAACTATTTGAAAGCAATAAAAACAGCAAACAAACGCTCGTCAATTTCCTCGGTAAATATCTGCCGAATCGTTTCGCCGAAAAATTTACATTGCAGAATTTTCAAAACAAACCGATCAATCAACTAAGCAGAAAAGAGGTCGAAAAAATCGCCGAAACACTCAATAATTGGCAGGTTTTCTTCAATAAAACCGAAGGTTGGCACAAAGCGGAAGTTACATTGGGCGGCATTGACACGACCGAAATTTCTTCGCAAACGATGGAATCAAAACGAGTTACGGGGCTTTATTTTATCGGCGAAGTTCTCGATGTAACGGGTTGGCTCGGCGGTTATAATTTTCAATGGGCGTGGTCAAGCGGTTTCGTTTGCGGAAACGCGGTCTAAGATTATCAAAAATAATAAAACAATTCGGGTTAGAAAACATTTGCTTTATCTGCAAAAATGAATTCGACTGAAACTTGAGAAAATTCGGAGAAAAAAATCCTGTCAGAAAGAATTTACCGCGATCCGGTTCACAACATAATCCGGCTTAAAGCCGAAACCGTCGAGGACGAATTGCTCGTGCGTCTGATTGATACGGCGGAATTTCAGCGTCTGCGGCGGATTCGGCAACTCGGTCTCGCTCATTTTGCTTATCAGGGAGCGGAGCATTCGCGGTTCACGCATTCGCTCGGCGTGCTGCATTTAGCGACGCGGATTTTGGCGAAACTTCAGAATAAATATGACATTTCAAAAACCGATGAAGCCGCCGTCAAAGTCGCCGCACTGCTGCACGACATCGGACACGGAGCATTTTCGCACGTTCTTGAAACAATTCAGCATTTTCACCACGAAGCATTTACCATCGAAGCGGTTTTAAGCGGCGAAACCGAGGTCGGCAAGATTTTGAAATTATATTCGGCGGATTTTCCCGAAAAAGTTGCGAGCATCATTCGCGGCGATTTTCAGCCGATGGCACTTGCTCAACTCGTTTCGTCGCAACTCGACGTTGACCGGATGGATTATCTTCTGCGGGATTCTTTGATGACGGGAGCGAAATACGGGATTTACGATGTCGAGTGGATTATCAAATCAATTCAAATTGACGAAGCGAATGATCGTTTATACGTTTCCGCCCGCGGAATCTACGCCGTCGAAGATTACTTACAGGCACGTTATTATATGTTCCGGCAGGTTTATTTTCACAGGACTTTGCGTTCGGCGGAGGTGATTTTGCGGTTGCTGATGAAGCGTGCGTTGTTTTTGTTTCAGCAGAATGAAAATATCTGGTTTGCAAAAAACACCGCGTTTGAAACTTTTTTGAGCGGCGATGAAATAACGCTCGAAAAGCATCTGCAACTCGATGATAATGATATAATTTTTCACATCAAACAGTGGCAGAATTCCGATGATAAAATTTTAAAGGACTTGTCGGACAGATTTTTGAACCGCCGTTTATTTAAAGTTTTCGACCTTGATATGCCGGAGAACGAACGTGAAGATTTTCTGAAAAAGGTCAAACAAATCGTCGCGGCGGCAGGTTATGACACCGATTATTACTACGTCGAAGACAAAGCGGGCGATGTGCCGTATTATTTTTACACGAAAAATACGAGCGAACCGAAAAATCTGATCTTCGTCGAAGAAGGTTTTTCCAATCCGCAAATTAAAGAAATTTCCGAAGTAAGTGCCGCCGTCCGCGGACTTCAGAAAGGTTATCAAATTCACAGAGTTTGTTTTCCGCCGGACTTAGCTGGAGAAATCGGCAAATTTTATCATAAGAAATGAGAGATTTTTTTTCACCGGAGAGTCGCAGAAACGCAGAGTTTTTTGTAATCACAAAGGAAAATCCGTGGTTATCCGTGTTCGTTTGCGGTTTAATTTTCTTTTCGGTAATAAATATAAACGCCCAAAAAATCGCAATTTTAACGCCCGAAAATACAGCACAGAGTAAAACATTTAGCGAAGCCTTTGAAAACTACTTAGCGGTGAATTTGAATATCGTAAATTCATCTCTGGCGGAAAACATTCTGGAAATAAAATCTTTGGAAACACCTTACAATTTGACAATTCAGGAAGCGAAAAATTTGGGTGTTAGTATCGGCTGCAATTATTTTATCGTCATTAAAACCGACACTTTCCGGCGGACGGATTTCGGACGCGACAAGTATTTTGAAGCCTTTGCCGCAATTTATTTGGTCAGTTCAAAAACGGGCAGACTTGTTTTTTTCAAACTCGAAAAGTTTGAAGAAGACACACCGCAAACGGCGAAATTAAAACTTTTTTCCTCGATAAATAATTTGACGAAAGAGATCAAAGCTGAAATAAAAGATTCAATAGTCAAAGAATTAAACGAAGAAAAAGTGGAAATCGCCGGGTTTCCCGAAGCCGATTCACCTGCGGCAAAAAGTTTGCGTCCACCGCTTCCGTATCGGCGTTTGAAGCCGAAATATACGGCGTTGGCATCGCTTTTCAGTTTAGCGGCGACAGTTGATGTTCTGGCAGATATTGACGAAAACGGCAAGGTTCTGCGAACCGAAATCGTCCGCTGGGCGGGTTTCGGTTTGGACGAATCGGTGGTTGAAAATATTTACAAAATGAACTGGCGACCGGCAAGTCGCGATGGAAAAAATTTGCCGATGAGAGTTTTACTGCGTTATAATTTCAGGAATATTGAAACGGAGCAGTAAATTATTTAGAATTCCAACAGATGAAATACATTAGCTCGACAATTAAAGTTTTTCTGTTTTTTGCTTCAACCTTTGGACTCTACGGCGTTTGGTTCGTCGGTGATTTTATCATTCCGAATAAGCAATTTTGGCGGCAGTTGGTTTTTCGTTTGTGGGCAAAGTTCTTCGTCAAGATGTCTGCAATGGAAATCGAAGTCATCGGTGAAGTTCCGAAACAGCCGTTTTTTCTGGTTTCAAATCATTTAAGTTATGTTGATATTCCCATTTTGCGTTCTGTTATTGAAAGTGTTTTTGTTGCTAAAGCCGATTTAGAAAAAGGATTTTTGACGGGAAAAATCATTAAGGATATGGGAATAATTTTCATTAACCGCGAAAACCGCCGTGATATTCCGAGGGCGGGAACGGAAATTCTTCAAAAAATTGAGGAAGGTGAAGGCGTGATAATCTTTCCGGAAGGAACCAGCACCAAAGGCGAAAAAGTTCTGCCGTTCAATTCGTCATTTTTCGAGTTTGCCGCTAAAGCCGACTTGCCGATTCATTACGCTTCGATCAATTATCAGATTGAAGACGGCGGGCGAAAAGCGAGCGATGCGATTTGTTGGTGGGATGACACCGTTTTTATCAAGCATCTATGGAAATTCTTTCAAATCCGCAAAAGCCGTGCGATCATAGTTTTCGGTTCAGAACCTATCGTCGAACCGAACCGCAAAGAACTTGCTAAAAAATTATGGAACTGCGTTGACGAAAAGTTCATTCCTATAATTTAAATTTTCTCGCCAATCGGTGCGGTAAATTTTTCATCTTCGATATTTCCCGTGTTTTTCAGATTTGCAGGCTCAAACAATAAGACTTCAACTTCCTCGTCAGCAACCGGACGATGTTCCACGCCACGCGTAACAACAATAAATTCGCCCTCGCTCAATTCAACCGTTTTATCACGAAATTCGATCCGAAAATTTCCTTTCAAAGCCATAAACATCTCGTCTTCATTTTCGTGTTGATGCCACGGAAATTCGCCTTGAAATTTAACGATCTTTACTTCCTGACCGTTCAATTCACCAACAACTTTCGGTCGCCAATGCTCATTTATCAACGCTAATTTTTCGGCTAAGTTTACTTTTTTCATTTTTTTCTTTTAATTATAAATCCGTTCTCGACCTTTTCAAAACCTAATTTTGGATAATATTCCATCGCATTAGGTACTGACAAAAGGAGCAACATCGTCGATTCACCGATTTCGTCTTTCGTAATATCAATCAGCCTTTTACCGATTCCTTCCTTTTGATATTCAAATCTGACCGCCAGATCGCATAAGTAGCAACAGTAACAAAAATCGGTCAGGGAACGCGAAACTCCGACAAGTTTGTTTGCATCCCAAGCCGACACAATCAAATTAGAATTAGCATACATTTGTTCAATTCGGTTTTTGTCTGAAATCGGACGGGTAATTCCAGAACTTTTATAAACTTCAATTATTTGGTCGGTTTCAGGAATCGAACCGATTTTATAAGATATTTGATTTTTCATTTCAGTAATTCAAGGTTTCTTTCAACTTCCTTACCTTCTTTGCGTGCTTCCGCCCAGGTCTTTTCATAAAGATAAATGTCACCGCTTTTTTTCGCATCTTTGATTTTCGATAAAGCAGTTTTGATAATATCTGTTTGCAGTTCTTTATGATGCGGAACGCCGAAAAGATGCCCCATCATAAACGGCAAAAACATTGCACGCGGAGGTTTGATATGTTCGGTTACGTCTAAAGAAACCGATAAAGAAACCGTTGGAATACCTCTTTTTTCAATTGCCCGCTGAACCAGCGAGATGCTCTGATGGCAGATCGGTCAGGCGGGCGAAAGCAACGCCACGTCCGAATTTTCCGTTTCAACTGCTTCGGCGATAGACTCGGCAAGCGTTGATTCCAATCTTTCCGCGTCCATATTGTAGCCGATGAATGAATAAAAATTTTCCGTCAGCGAGCCGATAAATTTTTCTTCGACCAATTCCTGCAAACGTTCAATCGGAAAAATCACATTTAAGTCTTCTTTTGCACTGAACGTCGGATATTTTAGCTGATGAATTTCGAGATCGAACGGTTTTGAATCGGATGGAACACGTCGAAATGTGTAATCGCCGACCGGATGAACCGTATCGAACGGCATTGAATCTTTCGGCTGAACGCCCGCCGTGCTTACGAAACAAAGTTTTGACACATTGAGCGGCTTCGACAATTTCGCCAGTTCCACAAAATCGTCTTTCGTAATCATCGAACCCGGATAACGCTCATTGACCGTTTCCCACAAACCGGGACGCAATTCTTTATCATTTTTTTTAGAGTTCGCCATCATGTATCCATTCTCCCGATCTTTTTACAAAATAAAAATGCAGATGAAAAAATAAATGTGCGAGCGTTTCAACATCCTTTTCCGCCAAAGTTTCTAAAATAAATTTCCGATCAGTTTCGGGAATTTCGAGCATCGGTTTTAACGCTTCAATCCACGCTTTATCAATTTCCAACGCACCTCTGCTCTCGTCGCCATCGCCGAAATGCAGCCGCACATAACGAATCAGTTTCTCCGAATCGTTATTTTCTATCGCTTCTTTTAAGTATGCTAATGACATTAATTCTAACTGATAAAGACTAACTTTGCGTCTGCACTATTTATCGTCAGCGTTTTTAATCGGCTGAATTTTCCAAAGTAATAATACGAAAGCTATAAGGACAGAAATGATTATCCCGCCGTAAAGAAATATATTTGCACTGCTGTTATAAAATCTATCGGGAATTTTTCCATCCGTAAAAAACTCTGAACGAACGACATAAACCTGTTCGGCAAATTTCAAACCTTGTTTTTCATATTCGCTCCGCACGTAAACGGGCAGAGACATATCAACGATTTCGCCTTCAAAAAAGGTTCTCGGCGGTCCTCTGAAAGTTCCCGTAATATTCGGCGGCATATAGCCTTGCGAATAATATATAAATCGAATCGGCTTGGTTTCGTCCCAATTTTCAGCGGGCATTGGGCAGTAATTATCATTCAAAGTTCCGCCGGTCGAATAGCCGACGCTGTTTTCGACGATGTATGTCAAATCTTCCCGCAGATTTCCGTGCAAACAACATATTGCTCATTTTCGATCTTGACGGAATCAGCATTCAAATCAATATCGTAAATTTTTTCTTTCAGCTTCGCCTGTTTTGGGCGTAATAATAACTGTAAATTCCATATCCCAAAATCGCGGGCAGAAGTGCCAGAGCAAAAACTCCCGCCAACTTCGGAACGGACAAACTTTTTATCCACGTCACGCCGTTAAATACCTGACCGTCTTTTAATAAAGCATCATTATTGTCGTCCGTTAAACTTTTTTTGACCAAAATATAACGAGCGATTTCAAGCGGAATCATCAAGATTACGAACGTCAGAAGAATCGTCAATTTCAATAACGCTTCACCAAAAAACTCAAACTGCAACTGAATCAGCCAACCGCTCAAACCCGTTCCCGTAAAGTAACTGTAAAAACTATATATTCCAATCAACGCCATACAAACAAAATAAATAATCTTGTATTTGTCGAGTTTCATAGTCAGATATTCCTCCCGTCCGTGATATGCAAAACTTCTGAAATTTCCATAAACTGCCGTCGTTTTACCACATTACTTTTTACGATTTCCAACCCAATCAATCAATATATTTTAAGTTCTTCGACTCAAAAATTTGAACAGCACATTGAAATACTGAAAATAAAACTTTAGCAGAGAATTTTGATTAAACCAATCACACATTAAGCACAATCAGTTTGAATAAAAGGGCGTTATTCCTGTATTATTTCGCTTATGAGTGAACTTTATCCAGAGATCGAACCTTTTGATTCGGGAATGCTCGAAGTTTCCGATATTCACACGATTTATTATGAGCGGTGCGGAAATCCTGACGGAATTCCCGTGCTGTTTCTGCACGGCGGACCGGGCGGCGGTTTGATTCCGATGTATCGGCAATTTTTCGATCCGAAGGCGTATCACATAATTTTATTCGACCAACGCGGTTCGGGAAAATCCACGCCGCACGCCGAATTAGAAGGGAATACGACGTGGGATTTGATCGAAGACATTGAAACATTGCGGAAAAAGTTCGACATTGAAAAATGGTTTGTATTCGGCGGTTCATGGGGCAGCACTCTAAGTTTGGCTTATGCTGAAACGCATCCCGAACGAGTCAGAGGTTTGGTGCTGCGTGGAATTTTTCTAACCCGTCCGAAGGAACTGAAATGGTTTTATCAATACGGAGCATCGGAGATTTATCCCGATTTCTGGGAGCGTTACCGCGATGAAATTCCCGAAAGCGAACGCGGCGATATGATGCAGGCGTATTACAAACGACTGACGAGCGACGATGAAGAAACGCGAATTTCCGCCGCGAGAGCGTGGAGCGTCTGGGAAGGTTCGACTTCAAAACTTTTTCCAAGCGAAGATTTAATGAATCATTGGGAAGACCCGTCGGAAGCTCTGGCTTTAGCGAGAATCGAATGCCATTATTTTATGAACAATTCGTTTTTCGACTCGGAAAATTACCTGATCGAAAATGTTGATAAAATCCGCCACATTCCGACGGTAATTGTGCAGGGAAGATATGATGTCGTTTGTCCGACGGTTTCGGCGTGGGAACTGCACCGGGCGTTTCCCGAATCCGAACTGCACATTATCAAAGATGCCGGACATTCGATCAGCGAAAAAGGAATTGCAAAAGCTTTGATAGACGCGACGGATAGATTTAGAGATAAAGAGAACAGTTGATTAGATGAAAATAACCTTGAAAAACTGTATGATAAGTTCGATTGAACTTTTTGAAAAAGTTTAACGTCAAACAATATAGGAAGTATAAAAATTATGTTAGGTGGAACCGAAATTATGTTGATCGTGCTGGCGATATTTTTGCTCTTTGGAGCGAGTCGTCTGCCGAAACTGGCGAAATCGTTGGGTGAAAGTCGTCGTGCTTTCAAAGAAGGAATGGATGAAGCCGAACGGGAATTTTCTCTGGAAGATCGCGTCGAGGATAAAAAGTTAGCCGCTCCGCCGAGCGTTACGACGATGAGCGACGAAGAACTGGCGGCGGAAATGCGAAGACGTGCCGAAGCGAAATAATTTTGTAAAGTGGCAGACAAAGAGAATTGAAAACAACAAAAGAGATTGATTTTAGCAAAGGAGTCAGAGGAAAACACTCTCGAATGGAACTAAAAATTGTCGGTGCAGTCGAGAATATCCGGGCGGTTTGTATAGCTCAAACAGACGAAAACCTGATTCCTTTAAAACTTTATAAAATTGAAATTTTTCAAGACTCCGACAAAGTGAAAGTCAGAAATGAAAGCGGAAAAATGAGTTTTTATTCTAAAAGTTGGTTTGCTCCGCTCAAAGTTTCACAAAACATTTTAGGATTGACTGAAAAAGTTTCCTAATTTTTCTTCCCGCCCATTACGGTTGCTTTAACGGTTAAACGAAAGGTCATTCCGTCGCAATCTTCATCTATTTTCTGAGCGAGTTTTTTGGAAACTTGCTCTTTTTCTTTGTCGTTTAGAAATCCGAACCAAACGGGCATAAAGAAAAATTGAACCAACGGCGATTCGACAAATTCCGTCCCGGTGTCGAACTCAAAAATCTCATCTTTCGTCGTCGTTTCGATTTTCTTAATGCCGAGATTTTTAAATATTTTTTCGACGTGCGAAATGGTCGGTAAATTGTTGATAAGTTTTTCGACTTCCTCGCTTTTATCGAGCAAATCCAAATCAAGCAGAACTTCCCACAGATACGAAAAAACTTCGCCGAAACTTCTCGCTGTCGGCAGAAAAAAGACGACGCTGCTGCTTGACGACTGAACCGCTTTTTTCAAAAACTCCGCTAAATCCGACGGCAGCACCAGACTTGCATCGGCGATCACAAAATCTGATTCAACAAGTGGAAATTCGGTCGAAAAATCCAGTGCGGATTTTGTCGCTTCGGCTTTAACTCTGGCGATTTTCTGCAATTCCTTGTTTTCGCAGACGGCAAAAACTTCGACATCCCGCTCAAGTTTTTCATCTAATTCAATCGCGTGATTTCCCGCACCGGCGTTGATATAAGTTAGCGTTTCGATTTTCTTGATCTTAAATGCTTTGTCAAAAATATCCGTAAATCTCTGCGTCCATTCAGGTTCGACGGTCAACCCACGCAGGAATGCAATTTCTTTTTCCGTTTTACTCATAAAACAAATTTAACGCATCGAACAGGGAAAAATCAAAAGACTTAACCACGAAAATCACGAAAAAAATATGAGATAATGTGAATGAGAGAAGATATTGCCCGCGAATAAACGCGAAATGACGCGAAAAAAAGGACTGAGGAAGTTTTCTTGGTTTTAATCTCGTGTTTATTCGCGTTTATTCGCGGGCAGTATTCTTAAAAAACTGTTCAGGTAAAAGCCGAATTGCTTTGTAATAATAACTATTTCGTTTTCGGTTTCCACAATCCGAACGTATCTATAAATGCGAGAATTCCGAAATAAGCTAAACTCAAAATTGCGGTCCATTTGAGCCAAACGGGAACATTCGGATAGAGCCAAAGAATTGAGGGCATCGAGATTAAAATAATTCCCGTAAAAATAAGCGTTACGGTCTTGAAACGAGTTGCCCGACTCGGATAGACGAATTTTATCGGTAGAAAGTGCATCACGGCGAAGATGATGATAATTGCGGCATTTCCCGTTTGATTTAATGAAAAAACGAAGAACAAAAAAAACACGACGACGTTCCACATTACGGGAAATCCCATAAAGTAATAATCGCCGGAAACCATTCCTTCGATGCCGTAATAAATCACGGAAACCATTAAGATTAAAAAGGTTAGCGGCAAATTAAGTGTGGGATACACCAACTCCGCCATATAGAAAAAATATGCGGGAATGATGGCGTGCGTGGCGAAATCAATCACGTAATCCATCGTTTTGCCGCTGAAGTTCGGCAAAATCTCAACCGTGCGGAATTTGCGGGCAAATGTTCCGTCAACGCCGTCAATCACCAGCGAAACGAGCAGCCAAGCCATCGCCGCCCGCCAGTGTTTTGCGGTGATCGCCAAGATTGCCATAAATCCGGCGAGCAATCCCGAAGCTGTAAAAATATGGACGCTCCACGCCAGAAACTTTTCCGTGATGCTGTAATTTTGATTCATTTACAAAAACATTTTAACTCAAAACCAAGTCAGACGACGACAAATAATTATTTAAAAAGCAGAACCGCTTATCACATAAGGCATAAGCGGTTTCATGTTTATTAAATCAAATAATAAATTTACAAATTCAATAGAGATGCTTTCGCGGCTTTGAATTCAGCTTCGTCCAGAACGCCTTGTTCGCGTAATTTCGCCAACCGTTCGAGTTCTGCTGTAACATCTTTTTTATCTTCGGAATCGGCTGGTTTTTTATCACTCAATTTGTCGAGCATCGCCCCTCCGACTTTTTTGCCGATCTTGCTGCCGAGAACGCCGCCGACCAATGCTCCGGTAAAAGTTCCGACCACGGGAATCGGCAAAAGAATCGTTCCGGCTTGAGCTCCCGCTATCGCCCCCGCACCAACTCCGGCTAAACCTCCGGCTCTTTCATTATCTTCTTGTTCCTTTGATTTTGTCTCCGCCATTTCAAGCAATCTCCTTCAATAAATTTTTCAAGCACGATTATTTTAAGCTATGTCATTCAATAAAAACAACTAATTTATAGAAACTTCCGCAATAGTTGATAACTAAAAACTGATAGATTTGTATTAATCACTCATACTCTTAATTTTGCGACATCGCCAGAATTTTATCGAAATGGGAGTTTGAAACGGGCATTACCGAAAGTCTTGTTTGTTTTATCAGTTTCAAGCCTTCAAAAAAATCATCGGCTTTGATGTCCGCCAGAGTTACTTCCGCTTCAAATTGTTCGACGGGTTCGAGATCAACCCAACTCCAGCGTTTGTCCTCCGGGCTTTCATAACCGCCGTCGGAGATGACTTTCGCCACGCCCTGCACTGCTTTGACATCGCCTGAATTATAAAACAAAACGAGATCGCCTTTCGCCATTTCGCGGATAAAGTTTCTCGCCTGATAGTTTTTGACCTTTTTCCAAATCCGTTTGCCGTCTTCAACAAATTCTTCAAACGTGCATTTCTGCGGCTCTTCCTTCATCAACCAATGATTCATAATTTGTAAACTTTCTCCGTTAAACGAGTTGATACTTGAAAAATCAGATTAAACTAAAAACACTAATCAGCAAATATTTGAAGTTTGGCTTTTTCTACTTTTTCTTTAAATAAAAGTTTCTTTCTGTATTCGTAAAGCGATTTATCAATCCTAACTATCGGCAAATTTGATCTGTTTAATTCATCAATCTTTTTCATTAACTGTCAGGCTCACATCAGATTTAAGTTCGTAATGAGGAAATGCCATAGACCGATTATAAGCTAAAATACAAAGTAAATAATCTTAAATCTCGCCCCATTCCAAGATCACTTTTCCGCAGTTTCCGCTCATCATTGCTTCAAAACCTTTCTCGTATTCCTGATACGGAAAACGGTGTGTGATGACAGGTTCGATGTTTACGCCGGATTGCAGCAAAACGCTCATATGATACCAGGTTTCAAATATCTTTCGCCCGTAGATTCCTTTAATCGTGAGCATATTGAAGACGACTTTGTTCCAGTCAATCGCAATTTCTTCGGGCGGGATTCCGAGCATTGCGATACTTCCGCCGTGTGCCATATTGGCGATCATATCTTTAAACGCACTTGCGTTTCCCGACATTTCTAAACCAACGTCAAAACCTTCCGTCATTCCTAATTCTTTTTGAACATCTCTTAGACTTTCTTTTGAAACATCAACCGTCCGCGTTACGTCGAATTTTTCTGCTAGTTCGAGGCGATATGGATTTACGTCGGTGATAACAATATGTCTTGCTCCGATATGTCGGGCGACGGCGATTGCCATAATTCCGATTGGTCCGGCACCTGTGATGAGAACATCTTCGCCGACCATTGGGAAAGCTAACGCCGAATGAACGGCGTTTCCGAACGGATCGAAAAACGATGCGACTTCTAAATTCACATCCTTTTCGTGCCGCCAAATATTCTGCATCGGCATTGCGATATATTCGGCGTAAGAACCGTCAGTTTGAACGCCGACACCGATGGTATTGGCACAGCGGTAACGCCTTCCCGCCATACAATTTCGGCAGCGTCCGCAAACTAAATGCCCTTCGCCGCTGACAATATCGCCGACTTGGAAATCGTTGTGTTCATTGACGTTTGCTCCGAGTTCGACGATCTCACCAACAAATTCGTGTCCGATTGTCGTCGGAATTTTGATATTTTGTTGTGCCCAATTGTCCCATTTGTAGATGTGAACATCCGTTCCGCAAATTCCCGTTTTCAGAACGCGAATCAGAACATCATTTTCACCAACTTCAGGTTTGGGAACATCTTCGAGCCACAAACCAACTTCCGCCTTACTTTTTACGAGTGCTTTCATTAAATAATTATCTCCGAATAAAATTGCTGTAAATATATTTAGAAAACAATATTGTATAAAAACTGTCCGAATTGTCGAATTGAGGAAAAAGAATTTATGTGATTGGTTTGAAAACAGACGCAATTTGATTGTTGATTATCCCGCCGCTGGTGCTGCTGATGTGCTGAATTGCAATGAACGCGTTTTCATCAATTTCTTTGATTAAATGCTGCACTTTCGGAACTTCAAATTGTGTCACGACGCAGAAAAGCAAATCCTGTTTTTGGTCGGATTTTCCGCCGCGTCCCTCAATTACGGTTATTCCACGCTTCAAATCTTCGACAATTCGCCGCTGGATCTCAATGCTTTTTTCCGAAATTATCAAAACTCCGTTGTATTCTTCAATACCGTGAATTAAAAAGTCAATCGTTTTTGAGGCGGCAAAATATGTTAGCATCGAATAGAGTGCGGTTTCGATGCCGAGAAAAAATGCCGCAATCGAGAAAAGTCCGACGTTGAAAATAAATATAAAATCACCGACCGTAATTCCCGTCTTGCGGCTGACGAGTAGTGCCAGAACTTCCGTTCCGTCCAAAACCGCACCGCCGCGAATTGCCAGACCGATTCCCGCACCGAGAAAAAATCCGCCGAATACCGCCGCCAGAAGTTTGTCGTTCGTTACGACCGGATATTCAACGAGCAGAACACAAATTGCCAATCCGAGAATCGCAATTGCACTCGTGATTGAAAATTGTTTGCCGATTCGCCGCCAGCCGATAATCACGAACGGCGTATTTATCAGCAGCAAAAGCAAAGCGAGCGGCAAATGCGTCAGTTCCGAAACGAACATCGAAGTTCCCGTCACGCCGCCGTCTATAAAGTGGTTTGGAATCAGAAAACCTTTTAATCCGAGTCCGGCAAAAAGAATTCCGATAATAATCAAGCCGATGCGGGCGACGTTGTGCGTAGTAATTTTCATATTTATTTTCCGTCTTCATAACTTATCGTATCGGCATTTTCGGGATCACCATCCGAATCGGCGAAAAATACGAGCCAAACATAACCGATAATTCCGGCAGCAAACGATGTCAGCAAAACTGCCATAATTGAACTGTTAGCAAGTGCCGCATCGGTTTTGTATGCCAGATTTGTGATAAAAATTGACATCGTAAATCCAATTCCGGCAAGAAATCCCGCACCGATAATATGTTTCCAGTTCAAACCCAAAGGAAGTCGGCAAATTCCCGTCTTGACGGCGATAAAACTTAGCAAACCAACACCGATAACTTTGCCGATGAGAAGTCCGCAGATTATTCCCAAACTATTCGGCGAAGTCAGACTCGCAGTCCAGCCGGCGGCGATAATTATTCCGGTGTTTGCCAGAGCGAAAACGGGCATAACAAAAAACGCGACGGGTTTGTGCAGGAAATGTTCAAGTATATACGACGGCGATTTTTTGTCGTCCTGAAGTGCCGTAAACGGAATCGTAAAAGCCAGCAAAACTCCGGCAATCGTGGCGTGAATTCCCGATTGCAGCATCAAAAACCACATTAAAATTCCGCCCAGAATAAACGGAATCAAACTATTGACGCGAAACCGACTTAAAATCCCCAAACCCGCAAAAACCAGAAGCGATGCGACCAGATAAATTATTGAGAGTTTCGATGTGTAAAAAATCGCAATAACGACAATCGCACAGAGATCATCAATTACGGCAACCGCTGTCAGAAAAATTTTCAGCGATGCCGGAACGCGGCTTCCGACGAGTGCTAAAATACTCAGAGCAAAGGCAATATCGGTTGCCATCGGAATTCCGAAGCCGCTCTGCGTCGGTAATCCGGCGTTAAAATAAAAATGAATTGACGCAGGCAGAAGAATTCCGCCGAATGCAGCAAATATCGGCAATAGTGCATTTTTGAAATCCGATAATTCGCCTTTGTATAATTCGCGTTTGAGTTCCAAACCGATCAGCAGAAAAAATACCGCCATTAAGCCGTCATTTACCCAATACGAAACAGTCAATCCGCCGACATACATTTTCCAAAAACTCAGATAGCTTTCGGAAAACATCGAATTTGCAACGATTAAGGAAAGTATCGAACAGATTATCAGCATCATTCCCGCTGATTTTTCATTATCGAAAAACTCTTTGAAGGAATCGGTTAGTTTTATTTTTTGAATCATTACTTTACTCTCGATGATTATATTTACTAAAGCCCTGTTTCCAGAATAGTTAATCGACAGTGTAACGAAAAATGTTATCGTATAAAAACTCCCGAACCTATCGAACAAAAACGAAAAAGTATTTAACCAAAAACGAAAAATAGTAGAAATAAGTTACAAAACACAGACTTATGAAATCGGCGTAATCAAAATGCGGTCAATCCGTTTTCCATCCATATCTACAATTTCAAATTCGTATCCGTTCCACTCAAATTTATCGCCGATAACGGGCAATTTTTCCAGACGTTTGATGATAAATCCGGCAAGCGTTTCATACATTCGATATTCTTCGACCGGCAGTTGCTTGATTTTCAAAATCGAGCAGTATTCGGTGTTCGAAAGTCTTGCGTCAAGCAGCCACGAACCGTCCTCGCGTTGGACGGCACTTTCATTTTTTACCTCGCCGAAGGATAAATCGCCGACAATTGCTTCTAAAATATCGTTGGTCGTAACAATTCCCTGCGTCGAACCGAATTCATCAATAATAACCGCAAAATGTGTATTGGCATCGCGGAATTTTTCTAAAACTTCAAGTGCGGTCGAAGTGTCGGGAATAAAAAGCGGCTGTTTAATAACGGTTTCAAGTTTGTATAGATTGTCATTCAAAAGCAGATTAACAATATCTTTAGCTTTGACAAAACCGCGGATATTGTCCAAATCTCTGTCAGCGATAAGCAATCTCGAAAAGGGAAATCCGATAATTTGTTTCCGAATTTCCGCATTTGAGTTCTGCGGGTCAAGCCAGCCGATTTTGACACGCGGAGTCATCAGTGCCGCAATACTCTGATCGTCGAGACGAATGATATTTTCCATCAATTCCTGCTCGGTTTCTTCCAAAACTCCCTCCGCTGTTCCCTGTATCAAAATCGCCTTGATTTCATCTTCGGTAACAGTTGCTTCGTTCGATTTCTTTTGACGAAATATTTTCAAAATCGCATTGGTCGAAGCACTGAGAAGCCAGACGACGGGAGCAGTCGTTTTGGAAATGAAATTCATCGGACGCGAAATGTATGCAGCGATTGTTTCGGGTGCGTTAAGGGCGATTCTTTTTGGGACAAGTTCACCGAAAACGAGCGAAAAATATGTGATTATCAGCACGACAAAACCGAAACTTATTTGCTCTGCATAAGGTTGTATAAACGCGATTTGCTCAACAAACGGAACGAGATGAACGGCAAGTGCCGCACCGCCGAAAGCTCCCGAAAGCACTCCGACCAGCGTAATTCCGATCTGCACCGTCGAGAGAAAACGTTCGGGCGATTCGGAAAGTTCGAGTGCCGCTTCTGCTCCCGCATCACCTGCTTCGGCTAGATTTTGCAGACGCACCCGCCGTGCCGAAACTACTGCAATTTCCGACATCGAAAAAAGTCCGTTGACGATCAGTAAAAAGAATATCAGAAGAATTTCAAGTCCGACCTGTCCCATATTTAGATTCCCGCAGTGATTTCCTTAGAAGTTTTCGGAAATATAAGCGATGCGACGATTGATAAACCTATGACACCCAGAATAAAGCCGAGTGAATAACTGATCGGAAATTTGCCGCCGAAAGCATCGTTGAGATAAACCATTTTCAAGCCGACAAAGACCAGAACCGTTGCCAGACCGTATTTCAAAAGATGGAATTTATCAATCACACCCGCGAGCATAAAATACATCGAGCGAAGTCCGAGAATCGCAAAAATATTTGATGTGAATACGATCAAAGGTTCTTTCGTTACGGCAAAAATGGCGGGAACGCTGTCCACCGCAAAAATTATGTCGGTTGCTTCTAAAAATAAAAGTGCGATAAAAAGCGGTGTCGCGTAGAGAATTCCGTCTTTTCGCAGGAAAAAACTTTTGCCGTCAATCTCGTGCGTTACGGGAATAAATTTTTTGACGAATCTTATCAGAAAATTCTTTTCGGGTTTGATCTCATCGTGGTTTGTGAAGAACATTTTGATTCCGGTAATTATCAAAAATCCGCCGAAAATATAAATTACCCAATGAAACTGCATCAACATCGAACCGAGTCCGATGAATAATGCCCGGAAAAATAACGCTCCGAGAATACCGTAAAACAGAACGCGGTGCTTATATTCCGGCGGAATTCCGAAGTAGCTGAAAACGAGGACGAAGATAAAAATGTTATCAATCGAAAGCGAATATTCGAGAATATAGCCCGTCAGGAATTCCAAGCCCAAACGCTGTCCCGTTTCCGCCCCGAAATTCGATACGGCATATTGATAAAAAAAGAAGTTGAAGACGAGTGCGAGAGTCACCCAAACAATACTCCAAATCATTGCTTCCTTAAACGAAACAACGTGAGCCTTGCGGTTGAAAACGCCCAGATCAATCGCGAGCATTACAAAAACGAAAACCAGAAATCCGGTGTAAAACCACCAGTAATCGGCAAATGAAAACAAAATTGTGTCCATCGAAAAATCTCCTTTATTTATCGAAAATGTTTAGTTTGATAATCTCGTCAAAATTGGAAACTTTTACAGGAGAATTTAATTTTTCGGCAATTGCATCGCTGTTTTCAAAAACAGCAGCAACAAATTCTGAAATCACTTCAAAACAAATTTCAATGATGAATTCCACCAATACTTCAAAAATACCTTCCATTTTATGTCTCCAATCTTTTATCGGAACGCACATAAAAAACCTTGTGCGGACGAAAAAAACTGTAAAAAGTTTATAAGTCGCACAAGGTCTTGATATTTTCTCCGATGAACCGAACTACTCTACGCACGAGCAATTGTATTGACGATTTCACCGAACCAAAAAGGGCTATCTACTCCCCTTGTCATTAAATTGTCTATCTGAGAGTAGCGTAAAATCTGCTTTTTTGTCAACTATAATTTCGCCATATCCCATTTTCGCCGCACTTCGATTATCAAAGCGGCAACTTTGTCGGTAACTTTTTTATAATATTCGTCTGCCTTTTTCTGATCGAATTTGACGTAACCTTCGCCTTCTTTGTAAAGCCCGATTGATGACGGAAAAGGCGTTGCCGCCCACGTTCCGCTTCGTGGAAAAGCCGTGGCAAGATCATCTTTATAACGCTTTTTATCAACCAGCGTCGGATCAATCGCCTGAATAAAAGCATTTTCGTTCAAACCCGCGTGTCCGCCGTCTTCGCCGAAAACTTCCTGTGTAACGTCCGATGCGTATGACCACCAATTTATGACGAGTGTGCGGACTTTTTTCTCGTTCGCAACTTCTTCTGCGACCGCTTGCAGAACGGCAGTCTGTCCGCCGCCGTGTCCGTTGACAATGATGATATTTTTGAAACCATTCTTCACAAGTCCTTCCAAAATCTCTTTAACGAACGGACGATATGCCGCTTCGCTCATCTTAAACGCTCCCGGATAGGCGGCAAGACTGCCCGTCATTCCATACGGCAATGTCGGTGCGATCATCGAATTTGTCCGCTGTGCAATCGTCTTTGCAATCGCAAACGGAGCAGTATTATCCGCACCGTTATTCGCCACACCGTGCGGTTCGAGCGTTCCCGTCGGAAGCATCACCGTATCAATTTTCGACGGCACGACTTCCTGAAATTCCATCCAATTTATTCTGTCCATCTCGCGGGTCGTAACGATGTCCTTCGTGTTTTGCGAAAACGCATTCGATTGAAATGCGACGATGAAAATAACTGCGTAAATTAGTTTATTCATTTTATTTGCTCCTCTTATATTTTTTGAGTTATTTTCTCGTAGTGCGGTTGAATGTGCAAATTCAGTAAATGGTGAAAAGGGAAAAGTGACGAGAAAAAATCGGGTACTGATATATTATTTATCAGCACCCGAAACGATATTGTTCTTTTTATAGTTTTAGGAAGCGGCGACTTTGTCTTCTATTTTGCTCTTCGACGAACGAAGCGTTAATTTGTCATTCTCACAATGAACTTCGACAAATTCCTTGCCGACAAAATCACCTTGAATCAACGATTCGGAAAGTTCGTCTTCGACATATTTCTGCAACGCCCGACGGAGCGGTCTTGCTCCGTAACTTCTGTCAACACAGGTTTTATCTATTAACCATTGTTTTGCTTCGGTTGTTAATTTAACTTGAAGTTTATGTACTTTCAGGATTTTGTTCAACTCCGCGATTTGCAGATCAATAATTTGCATCAAGTCTTTGTCCAGTAATTCATCAAAGACAATTATTTCATCCAGACGGTTGATAAATTCGGGTGCAAAAGTCTTTTTGACCTCGGCTAAAACCTGAGTTTCCATTTTCTCACGCGATGCGTCTTCGCTCGTTTGAAAACCTAAAGTCGCCCGTTTTTGAATAAATCTCGCACCGATGTTCGAGGTCATTATAAAAATCGCGTTGCGACAATCAATTTCGTTTCCACGCGAATCGGTTAGTTTTCCGTCTTCAAAAACTTGCAGCAAAACATTAAACAGATCGGGATGAGCTTTTTCGACTTCATCGAAAAGCACGATGGAATAAGGCTTCTGCCGCAACTTCTCGGTCAATTGTCCGCCTTCTTCGTGTCCGACATATCCCGGCGGCGAACCGATAAATTTTGCAACCGTATGTTTTTCCATAAATTCCGACATATCGAACCGAATCAGAGCGTCCTGCGAACCGAATAAAAACTCCGCCAGAGTTCTCGCAACTTCCGTTTTCCCAACGCCGGTCGGACCTAAAAATAAAAACGAACCGACGGGACGAGCCGGATTTTTTAAACCTGCACGCGAACGGCGAATTGCCCGTGCAAGTGCCGAAATCGCGGTTTTCTGCGAGATAATTTTCTCGTGCAGTTCGTCTTCGATGTGCAGTAATTTCGCCGCTTCTTCCTGTTTAATTGATTGAATCGGAATTCCCGTCCAACGGGCAACAACTTCCTCGACATCATCTTTTGAAACTTCGACCGCAAAAAACGAATCTTCCAGAGTTTTCAGTTCGAGCGAAATTAATTTGTCCTCATCGGTCGCCTTTTTCCAATTATCAACCGCTTCCTTCCACGAAGGTTCGGCGTAATTTTCGCGTTGATAACGCAGTTTCGCTCTCGCTCCGGCTTCGTCCAGAACATCAATTGCTTTATCAGGCAGAAATCTTTCGGGAATGTAACGATTCGTTTGATAAACCGAGGCTTCGAGTGCTTCCGGCGAATAGCGGATTTGATGAAATGCTTCGTATCTTTCGGCAAGTCCCTGCACGATTTCGAGTGCTTCCTCCTCGGTCGGTGGCACGACTTTAATTGCCTGAAAACGTCTTTCGAGCGAACGGTCTTTTTCGATTGACTGGCGGTATTCACGCGGAGTCGTCGCTCCGATACATTGAATTTCGCTGCGTGAAAGTGCCGGTTTTAAAATATTCGCCGCATCGAGCGAACCTTCCGCCGAACCCGCACCGACGAGCGTATGAATTTCATCAATAAAAACGATAAACTGCGGATTCTTTTTAAGTTCCGCCATAATTTTCTTTAAGCGTTCCTCAAATTGTCCGCGATATTTCGTTCCCGCCACGATCAGCGACAGATCGAGCGACAAAATCCGTTTCTTCTCCAAAAACGTCGGCACATCTTTATCGGCGATTCGCTGAGCGAGACCTTCAATAATCGCTGTTTTCCCGACTCCCGCTTCGCCGATCAGAACCGGATTATTTTTCGTTCGGCGGCAGATTATTTCAATCAGCCGTTCAATTTCGTTTTCACGCCCGATCAGCGGATCGAGTTTCCCGTTTGCCGCTTCTTCGGTCAAATCCCGCGTAAATTCCAGCAAATTCGGCGTTTCTTTTTTCTCTTTTTCAAGCCGCCGATTCGGCAGACCGCTCTGATGAGCAATTTTCTCTCGAACGGCGTGCAGGCGAACGCCGTATTGATAAAGAATCTCCGCGGCAATCGAATTATCTTCCCGCAGAATGCCGAGCAAGATATGCTCACCGCCAATTTGCCGATTTCCTAAACGCTCTGATTCTTCCTTCGTTAAAGCAAGAATTTTCTTCGTTTCGGGAGCCAGATGGAGTTCGGCGGATTGCGAAATTCGTTCACGCAGAACGATTCTTTCCTCAACTTCGCGGCGAATCGTGTCAACCGTCAGGTCATGCCGAAACGGGAAAAATTTCGCGGACAGAGATCTATCTTCCCGCATCAATCCGAGCAGAATGTGTTCGGGAGAAATTACTCGTGAACCGTATTGCAACGCCTCGTAACGGGCAAAAAAGACAACGCGGCGGGCTTTCTCGGTATATCGTTCAAACATATTTATTATTACTGCGAAAAATATTCAGACTCGGACTATTATATTAAAATTTGAGATTCATTATAAACAAAGTCTGTTGCTTTCTACTATGCTATTGAATTTAAATTTTTTGTGACTTGCCTAAACAATAGTTTCAAAAGACACAAAACTCCAAATTTGCCGGTATTTTTTTCGGTAAAATACATTTCGGTCTGCACCAAAAGATCACATTTTTTCGGAAGTAAAATAAAATAACCGGTTACACTAAAATATCTTTTGATTTGATCAAGTTACTTATTTCTTTACTTTTCTCAGACAAACAATTTTTCTTCATTTCTTGAAACAGCGATTTGATAAACGCTTTCGTTACTTCCATTCTTTACAATTTACACTCTTCGAATCAAGTGTCGTATTTATTTGCGGGGCTGCCTTTTTTATTTACCCTTCGCACCTTGTAATTTTGCTGAAATGTTAGATAATACTTGGTTTTGAAGTAATACTCGTCATTTAAAAACTTATAAAATTTGAGAAAACTATCAAATATGGAACTTTTCCGAGTTCTTTTAGAATAGTTTTGCGGGAAATACAATTTATATGAGTAGTTAAAATCAGACAGGTTTAACAAAGTAATTTATTTATAAAAATAGGATGGTTTTTCAATGGAATCTACAATTCTTTATCTGATCCCGGCGTTAGGGGTTTTAGGCTTGATCGTAATGGCAATTCAGTCGGCGTGGGTGACGAAACAGCCGAGCGGCGATGAAAACATGGTTGAACTTTCAAACTATATTGCCGAAGGTGCGATGGCATTTTTGAAGGCTGAATGGAAAGTTCTGGCGATATTTGCGGTGTTCGCGGCGGCAATTCTGGCTTGGTCGGGAACGCTTGTGCCGACATCTTCGCCGCTGATTGCGGTTTCATTCGTAATCGGTGCGGTTTTTAGTGCGACGGCGGGTTATATCGGAATGAATATCGCTACGAAAGCGAATGTCCGAACGACGCAAGCGGCTCGAACATCTTTGAAAGGTGCGTTAAAAGTCGCATTCACGGGCGGAACCGTAATGGGACTCGGCGTTGCCGGACTTGCGGTGTTGGGTTTGGGTTCATTATTCATCGTTTTTTATAACTTATATTTTGTCGGAACCGGACAGGCGGTTGACGGCGAAGGGATGGCAACTGCCATCGAAGTTCTCGCAGGTTTCTCGCTCGGTGCGGAATCCATCGCACTTTTTGCACGAGTCGGCGGCGGAATCTACACGAAAGCGGCGGATGTCGGAGCGGATTTGGTTGGTAAGGTCGAAGCGGGAATTCCTGAAGATGATGTCAGAAATCCGGCGACGATTGCCGATAATGTCGGCGATAACGTCGGCGATGTGGCGGGAATGGGAGCGGATTTATTTGGTTCTTATGTAGCGACGATTTTGGCAACAATGGTTTTAGGACGCGAGATCATTGCGACCGGCGACAATTTCGGCGGACTTTCCCCGATACTTTTGCCGATGCTCATCGCCGGACTCGGAATTATATTTTCGATCATCGGTTTCGCCCTCGTCAGAATCGCCGACGACCAAGGTAATGTTCAGAAAGCTCTAAATATGGGTAACTGGACTTCGGTGATAATTACAACCGTCGCTTGTTACCCGCTCGTAATGTGGATGCTTCCGGCACAGATGAGTATCAGAAACTTTCCGTTTACAAATACGGATGCTTTTCTGGCAATTCTCGTCGGCTCATTTGTCGGTGCGTTAATGAGTATCGTCACCGAATATTATACGGCGATGGGCAAACGTCCGGTTAATTCGATCATCCAGCAGTCCGACACGGGTGCGGCGACCAATATCATCGGCGGACTTTCGGTCGGAATGGAATCAACCTTGCTCCCGACACTTATTTTGGCGGCAGGAATTTATTTATCACACTATTTTGCAGGTTTATACGGCGTAGCTATTGCTGCGACCGGAATGATGGCGACGACCGCGATGCAATTGGCGATTGACGCTTTCGGACCGATTGCCGATAATGCGGGCGGAATCGCTGAAATGAGCGGTTTGCCGAAAGAAGTTCGCGGACGAACGGATATTTTAGACGCAGTTGGAAACACGACGGCGGCAACCGGAAAAGGTTTCGCCATCGCTTCGGCGGCTCTGACGGCACTCGCCTTATTTGCGGCATTCGTCGGTCTTTCGGGCATCGAGAAAATTGATATTTACGAAGCCGATGTGCTTTCGGGTTTACTCGTCGGTGCGATGATTCCGTTTATTTTTTCATCACTCGCAATCGCCGCTGTTGGACGGGCAGCAATGGCGATGGTCAAAGAAGTTCGGCGGCAATTCAAAGAAATTCCGGGAATTATGGAATATAAGGCAAAACCGGAATACGATAAATGCGTCGCCATTTCGACGCAGGCATCGCTTCGCGAAATGCTGCTTCCAGGTGCCATCGCACTGCTCACACCGATTATCGTCGGATTCACTTTCCGTCCCGAAGTTCTCGGCGGACTGCTCGCCGGTGTAACGGTCTCCGGTGTCTTAATGGGACTGTTCCAAAATAACGCGGGCGGTGCTTGGGACAACGCCAAAAAATCATTTGAAGCGGGTGTCGAAGTCAACGGCAAAATGGAATACAAAGGCAGCGAAGCTCACAAAGCCAGCGTTACCGGCGATACCGTCGGCGATCCGTTCAAAGATACTTCCGGTCCTTCGATGAATATCTTAATCAAACTGATGAGCATCGTCGCGTTGATTATCGCTCCGCATATTTCGGTTAATAAGCAGAAAGAAGTACCGAGAGCGGAGTTGACTCCGAAAGTTAAAGTGGAGCAAATCGTAAAAATTGATATGCTAGGGAAACTGTAAAAATAGTTTCCACCGAAAAAGAAAAGCCACGGAGATTTTGATAATCTCCGTGGCTTTTCTTTTTCGGACAGCGGGCATCACTCTGCCCGCTGTCCGGTAATATAAAAATTTATCTTTGTAAGTCCAAAACGTCCGTGCGGGTGATGATACTTCGGATGCGTTTAAATTCTTCGATTAAAACGGCAGGTGCTTCATGCAGTTTTGATTTGATTTCATTAAGACTTGCATCAATATCCAGCACCGGAAAACTCTCGTTCATAATCACGCTGACTTTGGCATCGAGCAAATCTTTATCTTCCAACAAACGCGTTAAAATTCTACTTTCCTTGAGCGAACCGACCGATTGTCGTTCATCGAGAACAGGAATCTGCGTTACGCCGTTTTCCTGCATTTTCGCCAGTGCATCGCGGACAAGATCATCGGGCGACGCGGAAATCAAATCCTGCGGTGAACCCTCGTTTTTCGTTTCGGCGATCAAACCCGCTGTAATTCTCTGCGGTTCGAGCAGAAGTTTTTCCTTCATCCATTCGTCCGAGTGAAATTTCGTTAAATAATGTTCGCCCGTATCGCAGACGATAAACACGACCACGCCGTCTTTTCCCGCATCTTTCGCAACTTCCAACGCCGCATAAAAATTCGTGCCGGTCGAACCGCCGCAGAAAATTCCTTCGACGCGTCCGAGTTGACGGGCGAGTTCGAACGAATCGCGGTCAGTGACGTTGATAATTTTATCAATCACGCTCATATCGGCGTTTTTCGTCGGACAACTCTGCCCGATGCCTTCGACGAGATACGGTTTTTCTTCGGTAACTAAACCTGTTTCTTTGTAGGTTTTAAATATCGAACCGTAAGGATCAGCCCCGATTATTTGGATGTCAGGATTTTTTTCCTTCAAATATCTGCCCGTTCCGCTGATCGTGCCGCCCGTTCCGATGCCGGAAACAAAGTGCGTAACTTTTCCGTCGGTGTCGTTCCAGACTTCCGGTCCGGTCGTCCGGTAATGTGCCGCCGGATTTGCCGGATGACTGTATTGATCGGGATAAAACGAGTTCGGCGTTTCCTCGTGAATCCGCTTTGCCGTCGCAATATAATGATCGGGCGTTCCTGCTTTCGCCGCGTTCGGACAAACGACGACATCCGCACCGATGGCTTTCAAATACCGCGTTTTTTCCATCGAAACTTTGTCGGTTAGAACAAAAATACATTTGTAACCTTTCGTCGCCGCCGCAATCGCCAGACCGATTCCGGTATTGCCCGAAGTCGCTTCGATAATCGTTCCGCCGGGTTTCAAAGTTCCTTCTTTTTCGGCATATTCGATCATCGAAATCCCGATTCTGTCTTTCACCGAATAACCCGGATTGAGGCTTTCCATCTTCGCAAAAATCTGTCCTTTGATATTGTGCGGTTTTGTTAACGTGTTGATCCGAACCAGCGGCGTGTTGCCGACAAGTCCGACAATGTCTTCATAAAAATTCATCTTTTCTCCAATAAAATTATCTTAAACTATTTTGTAATGTAAACTTACTGTCGAGTTTAATGGCTAAAACTTTTCGTCGCAAGATTGAAAGGAATTTGGTTAAGCGGAATTTGATTTTTCCAGCAAAATCTCACGCCGTTTCGCCAGAAGTTCGGCGGGATTGTTGGTGATAATGTGCGAAATTCCTAACTTAACAGCACGTTTTACCCAACGCGGGTTATCCGCCGTCCAGATCGCAACTTGCAGATTTCGTCTTGCAGCTTTTCGCATCAGATTTTTTGTCGCCAACGGAAAATGCAGTGAGAGAAAATCCACGTCCAAGTCTTTCGCGATATTTATCAAACGCTTTTCTTTACGGAGAAGCGTTAAAACTTTTACTGTAAAAAGTGCGGCGGTTTTTACTTCGGGACAATATTGTTTGACTATCGGCAACGCATCTAAATTAAAACTTTTAACGATAATTTGCGGAAACAATTTTGATTTTTCGATTATTCTGCAAACTTCTTTCGACAGCACTTCGACATCTTTTCTCCGGCACTTTAATTCAATGTAGATTAAACCTCCGTAATCTTTTAAAAGTTCAAGAGTTTGTTCGAGCGTCGGAATTCTCTCGCTTGCAAAGTCTGAATTTTGCAGCTTCGGCTTTAGTTTATTGAACCACGAACCGATGTCGAAGTTTTGCAGCTCATCGAACGTCAAATCTTCGACGAGAACTTCCGCATCAGCAATTCGCTGCAAATCCGCATCGTGAAAAACTACCACCGTCTTGTCATTCGTCAAACGCACGTCGAATTCAATTCCGTCCGCACCGATTTCAATCGCCGCCCTGAAAGCCGCCAGGGTGTTTTCGGGAACAACCGCCGAAGCTCCGCGATGGGCAATAATTAGAGGTTTAGCAATCATTAAGTCTATGGACTGCGGGCTAACGACCGACAAATCATTTCTTCTCAAGCAAAAAAACCATTTTCGACCAACCAATCGGTTCGGTTATCGGAAAATCATAATCGCCGAGAATTTTGAAATAATTCTGCGAAATCTGTTCGTATTCTTCGACCGGATGAGTTTTAAATTTATACAAAAGTTCCAAAACAGAACCGACAATCGAAGGTTTGATCGGAATTAAAACCAATTTACCGCCTTTTTTTATTACTCTCGAAAATTCTTTCAGTCCAGCGTCCAGCGGAACGTATTCCAAAACTCCGCATGACACGACAAAATCAAAGGTTTCATCGGCAAACGGCATCGTCAAAATATTGCCCTGAACGGCGGCAACATGTTTTGAGTTGATCTTTTTGTCTTTTGTAAATTCATCTCGTGAAACTTGCAGGGAATTGAACGAAAGATCAAGATCAATAATCTTTTTCGGCTGAAATCCGGCATCGTAAAATCCCGCCGTAACGATTCCGGTTCCGCTTCCGGCATCAAGAACGAGCGAATTTTCATTGATTTCCAAATCAATCGAACGGAGGTATTTTGCAACCGATTTACGGTAACCGTTGACCTGCAACGCAAAGTTATGAACTTCGGCAATGCGGTCGTAAAATGTTTGAGTTTTAGAGTCGTGAAGCACTTTTTTAAGTCAGCAGTTAGCTTTTCCCGTCCGAGATTTATAGATTTATTTTTATCTGAACACTTTACAACGATTAAGATAAAACCGCCAAATGTAAATTGACTGATAATTACAAATATCTGGAGTGAGTTTTTCTCTACTGAACAACTGATAATTTCGGCTCAGACATTTGAAGACTATTCTTCCGCCAAAAGTTTCAGAATCATCTCGTGAATTTCTTTTTCGCGGGTTTCGCCCGTGCCGCTTTCAACGAAACGGACTTTACCTTTGCGGTCAATTAAAACGGCGGTCGGAATGCTCGTCGCACCGAAATTTATCTGGTTCGTCTGATTGTTTGCGACGACAAAATCATACGGCAATTTATATTTTGCTTTGAATTCTTTCAAAAATTCAATTTCCTTCGCGTTGTCGGCTTTGCCTTCTTCATCCTGTTTGTAATATCTCGTTACGCCTAAAATAACCAAACCTTCATCCTGCAAATCATTGTGCCATTCGATCAGCGACGGAAACGCCGTGATGCACGGACCGCACCACGTCGCCCAGAAATCGAGCAGCACGACTTTGCCGCGTAGAGTTGCTAATGTCTGCGGTTTATTCGGCAGCCAGCGATCAATCGAAGCCAGTTCGGGAGCGGCATCGCCCATAATTTGATAATGTTTTTGGCGGGCTTGAAGTTTCTGCTTGACGTAGTTTCGCAGCGAAACATCCTCGAAATCCTTATCAACCTGCTTCAGCGAAGTTCGGTATAATTCCAATCCGGCAGGCTTGCGGTTCGTGTCAATCAAATATTTTATCTGTTCGTCAACGGCTTGATAATAAACCGCGTGAGATTTCACATTGATCGCATATTTCCGCATCGTTTCCAGCACATCTTCGGCTTTTGCCCGATCTCCGAGTTGCTTGTGAATTTCAAAATCGGTCATTCCCGCGTCGAGAAATAAACCCAACGCTCTCGCTCTCGACGAATCCTCGAACAGCAGGGTTTTCGTTGCCGCAAACGCATTATCGGCGTGTGGTGCGGCTTTGGCGTAATTTTTATCGAGTTGATAACTGTAAGCCATCTGCTTTTCGATTTTTGCCAGTTCGCTCGTGCTGTTCGGAGTATTTTTGATGTATTCGGCAAGCAGTTTTTCAGCGGTTTCAAAATCCTTCGCGTCGGCGGAAATGACGACGACGACCGAACGTGCCGTCTGCATCATTTTCGTATCTTCATTCGGAACGGCAAGAAATTTCTCAAACGCCTTCGCCGCATCAACGCCGTTCGTTGCCAGCCAATGAAGTCGCCCCAAATAATAAAAATCTCCGCCCGCTAGATTCTCCCGCGTTCCTACTTCCGCCGCGTATTTTGCCGCCAACAATTTTTGTTCGGTCAAAATCGTCCGATGCAAATTTTCGCTGTAAGGAATTTTCTTCTGGTCGTATTCGTTCGCCTTGTCCAAAGCATAATTCGTCGCTTTCGTGAACATTTCCTGAACGCTAAGTTGCTTAATCGCTTTAGCTTCGGGACTTAAAGCAGAATTTTCCGTCTGCCGTCCCGATTGAGCAAAAGACGTTGAAAACAAGATTATTATGAGAGATAAAATGTATAATTTACGCATAGATTTTGTTTAGATAATAGTTTTTAGTGAAAATGAAGAAAATAGATGTCGGTTTCCGTTATAAGGTTATATTCAGAACTAAAAACTAAAAACTAGAAATCAGAAACTAATATTCAGCATTTGAATTTTTCTAAAAATTCGGATTCCTTTCCATCGGCGATTTTTTTGCTCAAAACTTTAGCCGTCAGCGGTGCGAGCAAAATTCCGTTGCGATAATGTGCCGCGGCAATGTATAAGTTTTCCGCGGCGGGAATTTCGCCGATAAACGGCAGACCGTTTTCCGCCAACGGACGCAAACCCGACCATTTTTCATCAATCGGCAAACTTGCGATGCCCGGCGAAATCTCGATTGCATTTTGCCGCACGAATTCGGTTCCGCTTGCCGTCGTTTTATTTTCAAAACCGACATCTTCGACCGTTGCACCGGCAATAATTCGACCGAGTTTTCGCGGCACAATGTAGCCACGCGGACTGTAAATCACCCGCGTAAAAAGCCTCTCTGCCGTGTGAAAACTTATCATTTGACCGCGAATCGGTTTAACTTGCGGCAGTTGCAAACCGTCCGCTTTGATGAGCGAAGTCCACGCTCCCGTTGCTAAAATCACGATGTCGGCGAAATATTTTTTATCTTTATTTGTTGCGACACCTTTTATTTTTCCGCTCGTCGTTACTAAACTTTTAACTTCCGTTTGCTCGATTATTTTAACCCCGTTTAATTCCGCATATTTTTGCAAAGCCTTCAGAAGTTGACGGTTTTCAACCTGCCAATCGTTCGGAAAAAACAGCGATTCAAGCGAATCGGGCGAAATAAACGGTTCGAGTTTGTGAGTTTCGCGGGCGGTCAGATGTTCGACTTTCAAACCTGCTTTTGCTTGCCATTCGTAACGTTTGCGGATTTCATCAACATCATTTTCATTGAAGGCAACATACAGCGTTCCGCTGCGGTCGAGTTCGATGTCAACGCCCGTTTCATCCGATAATTCTTCCGCCAAATTCGGATATAAATCTCTCGATTGACGGCAAAAATCAAAAAATGTGTCGGCTTGATTAGTTTCCGCCTGCGGTGCGAGCATTCCCGCCGCCGCCTTCGATGCTTCCTGTCCGATCAAACCTTTTTCAAGAATCGTAACTTCTGTAAAACCTTTTTTGTGAAGTTGGCGGGCAAGACTCAAACCGATGACACCGCCGCCGATGATTAAAATACTACTCATTAAAAATATTGAATACCAAATTTATTTGTAACAACGATTGGTTGTATAATTATGTGCAAGTTCATATTATAAAACAATTAACAATTAACAACTAACAACTAACTATTAGTAAATTTATGAAACACACAATTACACTTATTCCGGGCGACGGCATCGGACCGGAAATAATTGCCGCAACCGTTGGCGTGATCGAAGCGACAGGCGTTGAGATCGAATGGGAAACGCAGATCGGCGGTTCGCAGGCACTCGAAAAATTCGGTTCGACCTTACCGGATTCTCTAATTGATTCGATTAAGAAAAACAAAGTTGCGTTAAAAGGTCCGATGATGACACCCATCGGCAAAGGTTTTACATCGGTCAACGTTGGAATGCGAAAGGCTCTTGATTTATACGCAAATGTGCGTCCGATCAAGGCTCTGCCGAATGTCGAATGTCGTTATCCTGAACTCGATTTGGTCGTGATGCGTGAAAATACGGAAGATTTATACGCCGGTTTGGAACACGAAGTCGTTCCCGGCGTGGTCGAATCCATCAAAGTTATCACCGAAAAAGCCTCGACGCGGATTGCGAAATATTCATTTGAATACGCCAAACGCCTCGGACGCAAAAAAGCAACGGCGATGCACAAGGCAAACATTATGAAACTCTCTGACGGGTTGTTTCTTGATTGTTTCTACAATGTTGCAAAAGATTACCCGGAAATCGAAGCCGACGACAAAATCATTGATAACGCCTGTATGCAGCTCGTAATGCGTCCCGAACAATTCGACGTGGTTGTAATGGAAAATCTATACGGCGACATCGTTTCCGATCTTTGTGCCGGACTTATCGGCGGACTCGGACTCGCTCCCGGAGCAAATATCGGCGAAGACACAGCAACGTTTGAAGCCGTTCACGGTTCCGCCCCGGACATCGCCGGACAGGGAATCGCCAACCCGACCGCGATTATGCTTTCCGCCGTAATGATGCTCAAACATATAGATGAATTCGAAGCCGGCGACAAAATGGAAGAAGCATTAATGGATGTGTTCAAAGAAGGTGAAATCCGCACTAAAGATTTAGGCGGAACCGCTTCAACGATGGAATTTGCGAATGCTATAATCAAGAAACTGAAATAGGGAGTATGGAGAGTTTAGAGAGTTTTGAGAGTTTTGAGAGTTGCGGAGTTTAGAAATTGGGAATTACAGAGTTTTTGTTATTGATTAGAAATCTTATAACTCTCTAAATTCTCTAAACTCAAAAGAAGATTATGAGTGCGATTTGGAAAAAGCCGATCTCACACGGCGAAATACTTAAAAAGGTCTGGAATCAAATTGATTTGGGTGTAATAGATGCCAAGCATCCGTTTCATACGCCTGTTTTTGCAACGGAAAATTGCACCGCACCATCGTTACGGGTGGTCGTTCTGCGTCGGTTTTGGCGAAAACCCGCTGGACTTGCGTTTCACACCCATTTGGGTTCACCAAAAGTAGAGCAAATCCGAAAAAATCCGAATGTTTCGTGGCTTTTTTATAACGTTGAACAAAAACTGCAAGTTCGCGTCAAAGGTGTAGCGGAAGTTCGCACGGATGATGAATTGGCTCAGGAACAATGGGATGCCACGGGAGTTTTCAGCCGCCGCTGTTACATCGGCGAAGCCCCGACGCAAATCAGCAAAAACCCGACTCACGGAATGCCGAAAGAGATCGTCAAACACAATCCGACCAAAGAAGAAAGCGAAGTCGGACGCGAGAATTTTGCAGTTATCTTTTCTACGATAAGTTCAATAGATTGTTTAGAATTAGATGTTCACGGACACCGCCGTTCGCTATTTGTCTGGAACGAAGACGGAAAACTCGAAAACAAATGGCTGACACCTTGAATTTACCAACGATGATAAGCTGGATGTCCTTCCGTGACCACGACGAATAAGCCTTCGCAGGTTGCACAAACTTTGTCGTTGGCAATCAATTCCGCTTCGACTGTCGCCCGATCTTCTTTGAAATCAACAACTCTCGCTTTCAAATAAATTGTCGCGTCGCTTGGTGTCGGACGTAGAAGTTTTACCGCATAATTCGCCGTCACGGTGCAGTTGGGTTCGCCTTTTCCATTTTGTTTCATTAGAAAATGTGCGGCAGTCCAATTTGAATGACAATCGAGCAGCGAACCGATAATTCCGCCGTTGAGCATTCCCGGAAATGCTTCGTGGTGTTTTTCCGCCGTCCATTCCGCCAAATATTCGCCGTCTTTTTCAAAACTCCTGATTCGCAAACCTTTCTCGTTCGCCACGCCGCAGCCGAAACACACACCGTTCGGTGCAAATTTTTCCTGAAGTGATTTTTCGTTCATAATTTTATTTTTTTTAGCTGAATTTTCTTGCAAATAGTTACTAGCTGAACAAATTTCTGGAATTATAAACTATAAATTATTAAGTATTCAAAAATAAACCAAAATATAAAACGCATTTGTTAAAAAGCAATTCTCATTTATCAGTTCCGCAAATTTTCGAGAGGTTTTATTTTACTCGATTTAAAAGCCGGATAAGAAACTGCTGTCAACGACAGTAGAAATGCCGCCGCCGCGATTGTCAGAACGCTGATGAAATCAACATTGAAGGGAATATATTCAAGTGAGTAAACCTGTTTTGAAAGACTGATAATTTTGAAATAATTTCCGCTAAAACAAATCGCTAAACCCAAAATCATGCCCGCAAAAATTCCCGTCAAACTCAAAATAATTCCCTCGAACAAGAATACGGCGACGATACTTTTCATTTTCGCACCGCACGCACGCAAAATTGCGATGTCCGCTTTTCGTTCGTTGACCAATAACGAAAGCGTCGTCGTAATATTCAAAACCGCCAATAAAATAATCAGCAAAATTATCACCGCCGCGACTTTGCGTTCAAGGCTCAACGCCGCAAAAAGCGGTTTATTTGCTTCCTGCCAATCCAAAACCTTGAAATCTCCGCCGAGATTTTTGCGAATTAAGTCCGCCGTTTTGTCCGCTTCATAAATATTTTTAACCGCCACACTAAAAACTTTCGGCGTGAATTTGTCGGATTTTTTCAAACGTAAATAGTTTACTTTATCAACAAAAATCCACGTTGCATCATATTCATAAAGTCCCGTTTCAAAAATATCTCCGACAAAAACATTCGAATTTATCGGCGTGTTCTCATCTTCAAGCGTAATAATTTTCGCTTCATCACCGATTTTTAATTCAAGTTTTTCCGCAAGTTCTTTCCCAATCGAAACAAAAATCTCAAGTTTATTTGAATTCTGAATTCTGAACTCTGAACTCCGAACTCCCGAAACTCTCAAAATTCCGTAACTTGAATTTGCATCCGAAGAAATCACCGCACTTTCGTAGCTTGTCGGTTGAAAATTTTCGACGTTTTCGATTTTTTCGACATTTCGAGCGATGATTTGCCAATCTGAAATTACCGTTTCGCTTTCATTATAAATTGTAATGTGCGAAGTATTATTCAAAACTTTGCTTTTCATTTCGTCGCTGAAACCCTTTGAAATCGCGTTCGCCGCAATCAAACTCGCCACGCCCGCCGCAATTCCGATGACTGCAATCAGTGATGTAAAACGCACGAGATATTTTCGCCGTGAACGAAAATATCTCCACGCTAATTTTATTTCAAAAGACATTTCGTTTGATTGTAAGTCGTAAATCGTAATTCGCAATGCGGATTTGCTTTTTGCGTGTTGGCTAAATGAATTTTATTTCGATAAAATCTAAAGTTTGGTTGAAAGAGAAGAAAGAGAATAGAACGCGGATGACGCGGACTTTACGGATTTTCGCGGATTTTTTTAATTTGTCTCAAAGTTCGATTAGATTCGAGATGATTTCAAAATCGGAAACTTTAAAAATGTGATTGATAACTGATAGTTGAGAATTGAGAATTATTTATTTTAAGGGAAATTACAGCTATTTACGAAAATTATAAAATATAAAAAATCCGCGAAAATCGTTTTCAATCCGCGAAAATCCGCGTTCTGTTTCTTGACTCTTATAAATCCAAAATCCAAAATTCAAAAATCCAAAATCGAAATGATTTTAGCAAAAATAGAAGATGCCGTCGAAGATATAAAAAACGGCAGAATGATAATCATCGTTGACGACGAAGACCGCGAAAATGAAGGCGATCTGGTTTGTGCGGCGGAAAAAGTTACCCCGGAAATCATCAATTTTATGGCGACGCACGGACGCGGTTTGATCTGTATGCCTTTGACCGAAGAGCGATGTGATTATTTGCAATTGCCGCCGCAGACGCAGGACAATACTTCGTCGATGGGAACGGCTTTTACGATTTCCATCGAAGCGAAAGAAGGCGTAACGACGGGAATTTCGGCAGCGGATCGGGCGACGACAATTTTGAAAGCGGTTCATTCGGACACGAAACCGACCGATTTGGCACGTCCCGGACACACTTTTCCGCTGCGGGCGAAAAACGGCGGAGTCTTAGTTAGAATCGGGCAAACCGAAGCAAGCGTTGATGTTGCGAGAATGGCGGGACTTGATCCGTCAGCTGTCGTCTGCGAAATTATGAACGGAGACGGGACGATGGCACGTCTGCCGCAACTCGAGATTTTCGCCGAAAAGCACGATATGAAAATAATTTCGGTGGCGGATTTAGTGCGTTATCGGATTGCGAAGGAATCGCTCGTCAGGAAAATTATCGAAACCGATCTGCCGACCGATCACGGGACATTTAAGGCAAGCGTTTACGAAAATATTATGAACGGCGAAACGCACGTCGCGATGACGATGGGCGATGTTTCGCAGGAAAATGAACCAATTCTGGTGCGGGTACAGACGGAGAATATAACCTTTGCGATGTTCGGTTCACGGCTCGGCGAAGCGTCGAAAGCGATGCAGAGTTCGCTGAAGAAAGTTGCCGAAGCGGGAAAAGGAGTGATTTTATATCTGCGGCAACGTGAACATAATCTGGATTTGATCCATCAGCTCGAAACTTATGCGGCGATGCAGAAAAACGACATTGATTTTCAAACCGCGAAAAAGCAGACGGGTTACGGAAAATTCCGCGATTACGGCATCGGTGCTCAGATTTTGAACGATTTGGGCGTGAGAAAAATCAAACTTTTAACTAATCATCCGCCGCAGGTCAATGCCATCGAAGCGTTTAATTTAGAAATCGTTGCAATCGAATCGGTTTAGGCAAAGAAAATTTCACCACAGAGGCACAGAGAAAGAAGTAAGCAGTGAATTTTTTAATTTTGAGATTCAAGAAACTCTGTGTTTTCTATAACTCCGTGGTGAAATTTTTAATTTTTTTTCAGCAAACCATTATCAAAATTTTTACAACTTAGGTTATACTAAAAATTACTCATTTTGCTCTCCTCGAATAAAGGGGTAAATGTCGGAAGAACAAAATAAAAATTCAGCAGAAGATAATTCGCCCAACGATTCACAGGAAAGCGTTGTTGATGATAATTCCGCAAACGAAAGCCAACGGCGATTTTTTACACGCCGTAACGGTCTGATTGCGTTTGCACTCGCTTCGACTTTGCTCATTTTGTTGGCGTTGCTGGTAACGGTTTCTTACAAATTTGGTGTAGTTGATAACTATGTCAAGACTCAATTCCGGGCGACGCTCGGCGATATGGGAATTGTTTTTGATGCCGACGCTTTTCGGTTAACAGTCAATCCGCTTCAGCTAACCCTTGAAAACGCAACATTTAATAACAAAAAAACAGGTGATAAAATTTTCAGAATCGGAATTGCGAGAATCGGGATGACGATTACCGATCTTTATCAGTTGCAGTTTGAACGCACGATTGATGTGCAGTCGACCGATTTGAATGATGTCGAAGCGTGGGTGATGTTTGACGAGAACGGCAACTCGAATTTCGACGGCATCGAACCGATTGAAGGCGAAAGCAACATCAAATTCAATTACGCTTCAAGCAAAATCGCCCTGCGGAACGGTTTGATTCATTTCGGCGAAACGACGCGGAAAATTTCGGGCGATGCGAAAAATTTGCAGTTCTTTTTAGAACCGTTAGAGAAGATTTCCGATGAAGAAATTCTGCGTTACAAATTCGACCTGACCTCGACCGAATCTACCTTTACTTACGAGGGCAGCAAAGTTGATCCGATAGATATTCGGGCAAGCGGAATTGCTAATCAGGAATTTGCGGATGTCAAAGAACTCAAAATTACGACACCGCTCGGCGAAACTGTCTTGAACGGAACGGTTAAAAATTATCAATCACCGACGTATGATCTGAAAATAAAATCAACGATTGACCTGACGCAAACTTCAAACACATTTCCACTCGGAACTTCGCTGACCGGACTCGGAAATTTTGAGGGAACGGTAACGGGCGAAGGCGAAAATTATAAAATCGTCGGTGAAATTACGTCGGAAAATCTGGCGGCAGCAAATATCCGTCTGAAGGGTTTGAACTTTAACGCGACGGTTGACGGCGAAGGTTCAATGTATCAGGCGAACGGCAAAGCGGTCGCGGAATTGCTGACGTTTGAGGATTTCCGCATCGAATTGCCGCAACTGATCGGTAATGTCCGCGGCACGGGTTCGGACTTCAAATGGTTCGTCGAATTACAGGCGGCGGCGGCAAAATCTCCGTTCGGAACGGTCGGCGGACTTTATATAAATGATGCTTACGGTGAATATAAAGACAATCGGTTGGTTGCTAATATCGGCAATTTTCGGGCGAGAAAGTTCACGAGCGATGACGCGAATCTCGAATCAATCGAAACGCGAAACATCAAAATCGTATCGAACAACGGTGCGACCGATGTCATAATTCCGGGCGTGACGGCAAGTAAGCTGGACATTCAGGGAGCGACGGTCGAAGGCATTAACGTCAGCGGAGCGAGAATCAAAAACCGCAATGGCGAAACGAATATCGTCGCCGGAAATGTGCGGGCAAGGAATGTCGAAACGGAACAGGCAAAACTCGGCGATGTTACGGTCAACGGCGTAACGGTCAACAACGGCAAGGGCGGCACGAATGTTACGGCGAACAACTTGCGGGCAGGAAATGTGCAGACGAAAGCCGGAAATCTGAAGGATGTTACGGCAAGTGGTGTCAGTGTTCAGAATCGCGGTGATTCAACGAGTATTAAAGCAAACAAGGTGCAAACGTCGGGAATAAATGCCGACGGTGCAAAGGTCGGCAACACGGCAATTTCGGATGTTAATGTCAAAATAAACGGCGGCAGAACAGATGTTACGGCTCGCAACGTGCAGACTGATGGCATAAATACGGACGCGGCGAGAATCGGCAAGGTCAATGCTTCCGGTGTCAATGTTCAAATTAACGGCGACACGACGAATCTGACGACCGACAGCTTGCAGATTGCAAAGGTAAACACGGACGCGGCAATTTTGGGAAATTTGAATATCGCAGGTGTTCGGCTGACTGTTCGGCAGGGCAGAATTGAAGCCCGAACCAACGATTTTAAGGCGGGAAATGTTGTCTTAACAAAGGCTTCGGGTTTGCCGGACGGCGGCACGATAAATGATGTTGCTATTTACAAACCCGTTTTCGTTCTTGAGCCTTCGGGACGTTACCGGGCGAGTCTTGATCTGAGTTTGGGCGGCGGCGTTTTAGGAAGCATTACACTTGGAAAAGCAACGGCATCAGTGGTTGCGGAAAATGATCAGGTCGCCGTCAGCAATATTTCGGCGGATGTGATGGAAGGCAATATCAACGGTGATGCGACGGTTGCTTTGAACAATAATAAACGCTCCGTTATCAAAGTTGACTTTTCAAATCTCGACATCGGCAAACTACTTGCTTTGCAGGGCGGTCGCGTTATTCCCATCGAGGGAAACACGACCGGACAGGTTGATCTGTCCTTTGCCGGAACGAATTTCAAACGTGCCAGCGGAACTTTGAACGCCGATATTCAAGCAAACGCCGGAACTGATGCGGACGGCTTTATTCCGTTGACCGGACGCGTCGCGGTAACGGCGACGAACGGACTTTTCGGCGTTGATTACGCGAACTTGCAAACGGACAAAACTTCACTCAACGCAACGGGCGGTTTCGATCTCAACGGTAGTGAATCGGACTTAAATGTTGCTTTGAATTCAACGGACGCAAGCGAGATTATTAGAATTATTCGCACCTTGAATTTCTCACCTACTATTGAAGAACAACTCAACACTTATGATGCGAATCTCGCGGGAAACTTTGTTTTTAACGGAAATATCACGGGGAATTTGACTGATCCGGTCGTTGACGGACGGGCTTCAATTGATTCGATCATCTTGCGTGGCAAAGATTTGGGAACTCTGACGACGAACATTGCGGTTTCGCCCGCCGGATTTGAATTGCGGGACGGGAATTTGCAGGAACGCGACGGCGGAAATATCGCGTTTAACGTCAATGCTCCGAATACGGGAACAAATAATATTTCGGTGCAGGCAAAACTGAATAATGTCAGCGTCGGGAATCTTTTGTCAGCCTTACCGATAGGTTTGCCGGATTCGTTGAAAAATCTGAAAGCGACCGCATCGGGAAATTTAGATTTACGCGGTTTGCCGAACGACATTCAGGGCGAAGCGAACATCTCCGCTGCCGATGGTTCGGTCAACGGGCAAACCTTCGATAGTTTAACGGCGAAAGCGGTGTTTGAAGGGAATCTCGTCAACCTCGAAACCTTTAATGCAAAATTTGCCGAAGGTTCGCTCAATGCCAACGGATTTTACCGCACTGACACATCCGAATTTAATTTCGATGTTAACGGCAGCGACATTCCGGTTAAAAGAGTTCTCGCGTTTCTGCCGAGCAATGACAGTATTCCGAAAATCGAAGGCACTATTAATTTAACCGCGAAAGCTACCGGCAGAGCCGATGATTCGACGAGTTACGACATCAATTTCAAAGGTGTCGGGCAGAATATAATCATTAATAACAATACTTTCGGTAACATCAATTTTGACGGCAAAACCGAAAATCAAATTTTCACCGCAGATTTAATCACGAATTATCAGGGGCAAAGACAAAATGTTACGGCGACGCTGAATTTCGCCGATCCGAATCTGCCATTTACAGCCCAAACGAGTTTTAATCAGACGCGGCTCGGACCGTATATTTCGCTTGTCCGAACGCCCGAACCGGGAGCGGTTGACATCGGCGGAACAGCGACCGGAACGGTTTTATTGGCGGGAAATCTATCGAAAATTGATACTTCGGGCGAGAGAGTTTTTTCGGCGGATGACTTGAACGGAACAGCACAGTTTACGCAGTTAGACCTAAATGTGGACGACACGCCGCTGACCGCAACGAATCCGATCAACATTCGATTTAATTCAAATTTGGTTGAGTTTATCGAACCGGCAAAATTTGCGGGCGGCGGTTCAAATATTGTCGTCAGCGGCACGAAGGCACTTTCGGCAAATGCGACGAACAATCTTGAAATTGACGGGAAAATCAATCTGAAAATCTTAAATGCGGTTTCGGAAAATACATTTTTCACCGGAGCGGCAAGTGCTTCGGTTCGCTTGACGGGACCGAATTCGACGGCACGTTTGAACGGTACGGGACGTTTGGAAAACGGTTCGGTTTCAACTTTTGTCGGAGCGGAACGCGTTACTTTGCAAAGGTTAAACGGAAACATTTTATTTACGACCAATCAAATTCAAATCGAACAGATCACCGGATTCTTAGGCGGCGGCAGAGTTGCAGCTTCGGGCGGAATTCTGCTTGATGGATTGGATATTCAAAGATTTCGCATAGACGTTCGCGGCAACAATATCACCGCACCTCTGCCGTCCGACTTTATCACGACGGGAAATGCTGAATTCCAAATCAGCGGCAGACGCAACGGAGCGAGTATTGACACATTTATTTCGGGACAATTCATAGCAACACGAAGCGTCTATCGCAAAGATATTGATTTGGCAGATTTAGTCAGCGGACGCGGCGGCGGTTCTTTATCAACGGGTTCGGGTTCGTCCGACTCATCTCTGATCGGCACAACGAATCTCGACATCAGAATCATCGGGCGTGATGCATTTGTCATCCGCAATAATCTGGCTGATCTGACGGCTTCGGCTGATTTACGAATTTCGGGCGACGTAGATTTCCCGCAGGTTACGGGCAGAGTTACGGCAAATCGCGGGACGATTTTCTTTCAGGATAATCGTTATGAAGTCCAACGCGGAGTTTTAACTTTTCCGCCGAATAACAACGGTATCGAACCGATTATAAATTTACAGGCGGAAACCGAGATCAAAGGTTATCAGATTTTCTTAAACCTGAACGGAAGTCTGACCGACACCGAATCGCTCAATGCGGTTGTTCGTTCAAATCCGTCTTTGCCGCAGGATGATGTCGTGTCGCTGATCACGACGGGCAATTTAGCAGATTCGGATTCGGGACTATTTGCGAGCGGCGGTGTCAATACGGTTGCCGGATTGCTGACGGATGAAATCATCAACAAACCGCTTTCGCGGGCGACCGATAAATTGTTCGGTCTGAACAAATTTGAACTTGATCCGATAGTTTCGGGACAACGCGGCAATCCGACCGCCCGCCTGACCGTCGGCAGACAGATCAATAAAAATCTGCTCGTTACATATTCGACCAATCTTTCCGAAGATCAAAATCAGATTCTGGCTCTGGAATACCGCGTGTCGAACAAAATTTCGTTCGTTGCTCAGTATGAACAGCGGTCATTATCAAACGTAACGCAGAACCGTAACAATTTCAGTTTTGAAGTCCGTCTGAGAAAAAGATTTTAGGGGAAAGTAAAAGTAAAAGTTTGAGTTACATTAGAATACACAAGCGAAAATCAAAGGGAAGTTTACCGACTGTAGCGGAAGTGATAAATAAGTCTTTGTCGGCTTATTTTTTGTCGGCAGTAAAATTTTGCGTACTTTTTACGTTTATTTTTACTGTTTCGGTTTATGCTCAGACCAACTTTGAAGACCGTCGGATAAATAAAATCGAAATCGCCTTTGAAGGCGGCGATGCCGATGCTTCCGCGATCAATCAGTTTCGCACGGTTGCCGAAAACGAACTTGGTGCAACCTATTCCGCCGTGCGAATCCGCGATGCCATCGCTGCACTTTACAACACCGACAAAATAGTTTCAGTACGAGTCGAAGCTGCCGTTTTCGGACAGGATCAGGTTGATTTGCGATTCGTCTTGAAACGTAAAACGACGGCGAAAAGAATCTCGATACAGGTCGGACAGTTCGTCGGCGAACCCGTTACCGAACAGCAACTTCTTCTGCGGCTTAATTTATCATCTTCGGGAAGTGCGATTTCGGAAAGAATTTTACAGCAGAACGCGAATTTGATTCAGACATATCTGCGTGACCGCGGGTATTACGAGGCGGAGGTTACATTTATTCAACAACCGCTTGAAAACGAAACGGTTGTTAATGTTGTTTTCAAAGTAATTCCGAATAGTCAGGCAAAAGTTGATAAATTTATCCTGAACATTCCGAAATTCGACGATTCGGAAGTGCGTCCGAAACTGAAACTTCAAAAGGATGCATTGTTTACGAGAGACAGACTGTTCGCGGATGTCGAGAAAATCCGTGAAGGATTGCAGGATGCAAATTATCTTGCTCCACGCCTGAACGAACCGCGAATTGTCTACGACGGCGACAAAAATACGGTCAATCTTGAGATAGAAGGTGAGGTCGGGGCGATTGTCGAGGTCGAAGTTGATGCCGGCGATGAAAAATTGAGTAAGGGTAAGCAAATGGAGCTCTTACCGATTAAACGTGAAGGAACGCTTGATTATTCGGCGATTATCGAAGGCGAACGAAGACTTGAAACATATTATCAGGAACGCGGTTACTTTTTTGCCGACGTTACGCCGTTCTGCTCGGTTGATCCGAAATTTGCCGAGGATGAAGCCAGCGAAACCGAAAATCAAACAACCGTTATCTGCTCGGCTCTCGGCGGTGCAAGTCTAAACGACCGCACGGTTAATGTTCGCTACGAAGTTGATCTGAACCGCCGTCTGAAACTCGAAGACATCAGACTCGAAGGTACGAATTTGTTCAAGATTGAAGACATCAACGGCATTCTCAAATCACAGGAAGCGAATGTTTTAGGCTTTATACCATTTTTCGGGTACGGACGCGGTTACACAAGTCAGGAATTGCTTCAGCAAGACCGCATTACGATTCGTTCACTGATGGCGGAACTCGGCTATCGAAATGCTCAGGTCGGTATCCGGCAAGGTGTTTCGACCGACGGCGAAAGTCTGATTATCACGTTTGTCATCAAAGAAAATTTACCAACCGTCATCACGGATGTCGAGATCGAAGGCAATACGAGTTTTTCCGACGCGACTTTGCAGACGGAACTGCCGAATCTAATAGACAAAAACTTCTCGCGGGCAAGAGCCAGAAACGGTGTCAAAAAACTTTCGCAATATTATTCGAACAAAGGTTTTTACAATGCCAAAGTAAGTTTTTCGATAGTCGAAATGCCGGATATTGAAGGAGCAAAAAAAGACGAAGTAAAAATCGTCTATAAACTCGAAAACGAAGGACAAAAAGTCATCGTCAACCGCATCTTGCTCAACGGAAATGAAGATACGAAAGACAGTGCGATTCTGAAAACGATTGATGTCAAACCGGACAAACCCTTGCGGCAGACGGATGTTTTTTCGAGTGAACAGAACTTATATTCGACCGATGCCTTCGATCTCGTCGAAGTCAAGGTCGAACCGGCGGGTGAAACGGCGGACGGCAAAAACCTTCAAAGCGACATCATCATCAACTTGAACGAGAAAAAACCACGCCTGATAACTTACGGCGGCGGTTACTCAACCGACTTCGGAGCAAGCGGTTTCTTCGATATTCGCCACGTTAATCTTTTCGGGAAACTGCAACAGGGCGGAGCGTTGATTCGCGTCAGTCAGCGGCAGCAATTGGCTCAGATTGACTTTATCAATCCGCGTTTCCTAAAAGACGGCAAAGACGCAAACGGTAAACAGCAGTATGCACCGCTGCGGTTCTTCGCTCAATATCAAAGAGATTCGACCGTTACCAGATTTTTCCGTTCGACTTTCGATCAGGGAACGAACGGCGTTGTTCAAAGAATCGGCGAAGACGGCAATCCGATTGATGAATTCGGCAATACAACGGGCGATCCGACACTGAATCGGCTGACGCTTTCGGTCGAAACGAACAAAACTTTCAGCCGCAAAAATCGCTCAATTCTCTTTGTAAAATATAAATATGAAGACGTTCGCATATTTAATTTCGAGAGTCTTTTGATCCGCGAACTACTTCGCCCCGATCAGAAAATCCGCACATCGGGTTTTGAAGCGTCATTTGTCCGCGACACGCGAAAAAATTGCTCGATAACTTATACATTTCTCGAAATCCTCGAAAAAGGCGAAGCGGGCGAACCGTGCCGTTACAGTGCGAGCGATCCGACCGACGGCGATTTGATCTCGGCACAATATAATGTTTCGACAAAATTCTTGGGCGGAAACATCGGTTTGCAAAAACTTCAGGTCAGCTATAATCGTTATTACACAGTTAAACTTTTGCGAAACACGACATTTGCCGGACGTGCGATTCTCGGTGTCGGAAGTGTTTTTTCGGACACGAACAGGTTTCAAAACACGGAATTTCCGGGTTTGGCGGGAAGTTTGCCGATCAGCGAAAGATTTTTCGCGGGCGGTTCGACAACTTTGCGTGGATTCGAGTTCGAGGCGGCAGGACCCCGCGTCGTAACAGTGCCGCAGGGAACTTTCAGAGATCGGCAGGGCGAAATTATTACGATAAATCCGTTCTCCGTTCCGTTCGGCGGCAATGCTCTCGCAATCGTCAATTTAGAAGCAAGGATTCCATTCACAAATTTAATTCGCGTCGTGCCGTTCTATGACGGCGGCAATGTTTTCAGCCGCGTCAGCGATATTTTTAACCCGACCAAAGACGCTCCGATGAACACATTTGAAAACAATATCAGAGCAGTCTGGACACATACCGTCGGTTTGGGCTTACGCTCAAAAACACCGATTGGCGGTGAATTTGCGGTTGATTACGGATATTTGCTCAATCCACCGAGTTTTATAATCCCGCAACCGACTCCGCCCGATGCAATCCTACGTCTGCATCAAGGGCAAATTCATTTCAGATTCTCACAAGCATTCTAAATTAAAAGAGTTCAGAGAGTTTAGAGGGTTTAGGGAGTTTAGAGATTTCAGAACGTTTAAGTTTGGGCAATCAGCAAAATTTATTCGCAGTAAATTTAACGCTTGCAGGAGTTTATCAAGATCAGGCGGATTTTCAAGACCATCCAAAATCTCTTCGGCACAATCTTCCCGCATATCCTCATTGAGCGGTTTTTCGCAATAACCTCGCTGACTTCCGTGCGGTTGGCGGGTTCACAGTTTGCCGGATACTTTCCGGTTTCGCCATCCTTGCCATCCGCGTGAATAACGATGCAATTAAAATTCGGGTGAACGATTTTTATTTTGCGTTGACCGGCTTTGAGGTCGTAGAGTTTGTATTCATTGCTGACCGAAGGTACGCCCCATCCGCTCTCGTCAACATAAAATTTACTTCCGAGCGGTGTTCCCTGAATAACCGTGACAAAACTGCCAGTCTGCGAGAAATAAAACCACGCACCGAACAAAATAAGTATGCGAAAAGCGAACATAACTATCAGTTCGGCGGACAGCCAAGCCCATATCGGAACGCCGCTTTATGCTTTTTCTTCCTTTTCTTCCTGCTCGGATTACTCTTTTCCATTCGATGCGGAAGGATGTAATTGATAATGTTTTCTCCTTATCCTTCACCGGAGTCGGGATGGAAATATCGTAATTCGTTTTGCCCACATCATTTGAAATCTCTTTATTGTCAGGCAAATTGATATTTGATGTTGTTTCAGAAAAGTCGTCCGACAGCAGAATATTTGTTTTTTTTCTTTAAATCATTTACTTTTTTTCGTTCACTCCAAAAACTTTATAAGTCTAACGATTATAAAATAATATTTTGCCTGAAATTTAAACGCGAATCGGCACTATTATTTCGGTGTCAAGAATATTATAAATAAATAATCAGTTTGCCCGGATACTCTTACTTTTTTACTTTATGTTTGGCGGTTGAGCGGCTTTCGTGCGGATGTTGATGCCGTCGCTGGCGACAATAAAAAGTTTGCGGGCATCGTAAGAAGAAGTATTGGTCGGGAAATAAGAGAGCAAATAGCGGTTTTTGCGAAGTTCATCGCAGATAAATTTGGCGGCGGTTTTGGCTTCGTCAATCGGAAATGCAAGTCCGCCGGTGTCTTCCGTCAGAGATTTAATAACTTTGTCGGCTTTCGGACGGTAACGATTGTAAGCTCCGCCGGAACGGTCTTTGATTTGCAACGCATACACCGCGATGTCGTTGTCCTGCAATTCGGCTAGAATTCCGTCGAACGGCGTTTTACTCCCGCGGTCAATTCCGTCACCGATAATGACGATGGCGGTTTTGCGTGTTCCCGGCATCAGCGGAACTAAAACCTCGGAAATGCTGGCGTTTAATGCGTCGAACAAATATGGATTACCTTTTTTGCGAAAAGTTTTCAAAGATGTTTCCATCGTTTTCGCATCGTCCGTCCATTCCTGTATAATTTCGGGTTTTTCGTCATAACCGATCACGAAAAGCTGGTCGCCATCGAAGATTTCATAAGCGAATTCCATTGTCGCCTGCTGAAGTTTAGCAATATCGGCGGGAACGGTTTGCGAGTTATCTACGAGCAGAATGATTCTCGACGGCGACGGATCATAAGAGAAATTTTTAATCTTTTGCTCGACGGCGTTTTCATAAAATGAAAGATTCTCGATGCGAATCGGGTCTTCCTTATCGTCGGTGCGTTTGGCGATGACGGACAAAATCGTGCCGTCAAGTTTATCGGTCTTGCGTCTGCTGTTTCCTGATTGTGCCGAAACCGAACCAACGCCCAACGCCGCCAAACAAATAATTACCGCAACTTTCGCATATAAAAACTTCATTTCCAACCCTTAATCCTTTTGTTTAACCGTCTCTTTTTTTGAACCTTCCTGCTTTTTACTTGTATCGTTTGATGCAGTTTTTGCGTCATCGGTTGATTTAGATTCGGATTTTTTCTCACCCGATTCATTTGAGTCAGCCTTATCGGCAGTTTTTCCTTTTTTATCCTTGGCGTAATCGGTTACATACCAACCTTCGCCCTTAAATTGAAAACCGGAAAGCGACCATTGTTTTTCAAGTTTTCCGCTGCATTTTTCGCAGACGGTTAAAGGCTCGTCCGTTGATTTTTGCAGTTTCTCAAGTTGCGTTCCGCAGTCGAGACATTTGTATTCGTAAATTGGCATATATTTGTTGTAGAAAAATTTTCGTATAAAGTACTTATAAAAATCAGAAATCGTTAAAAGCAAATTGTATCAAACTTTCAGCCGAAAAAAACAATCATACTAAAACAAAAGTTATTTGCGAAAAAGGGAAATGTATATGAAAAAGGTAATTTTAATAAGTAGTTTGGTATTTTTGTTCACGGCGATTTCGGCTTTTGGTCAAAAGGGTGTGGAAGGAAACGTCAAAACGATTGAGTCGGTTGATTTGAATAAATACGCGGGAAAGTGGTTTGAAATTGCCCGTTATCCGAACAAATTTCAAAAACAATGCGTCGGCGAAGTTACGGCGACTTACAATATAAATAGTAATAAAACGATTCAGGTCGTTAACGAATGCCTGAAAGAAGACGGCAAAGTTGACATTGCCAAGGGAAAAGCAAAAATTGTTGACGAAAAAACAAATGCCAAACTTGAAGTGCGGTTTGCACCAAGTTGGCTTTCGTGGCTTCCGCAAGTTTGGGGAGATTATTGGATTTTGGATTTAGGCGAAAATTACGATTATGCCGTCGTCGGCGATCCGAATCGGGATTATTTATGGATTCTCAGCCGCGAACCGGAATTGGACACGGCGACTTATGAAAACATTTTGAACAAAGTCGAAATGATGGGCTTTAAGCCGGATAAGCTAGTCAAAACTCCGCAGAAGACGGAAGTAAAATTGGGCGAAATGATGACGAAATCATAGAGATGATGAAATCATATACTTGAAATTTTTAAATCAAAAAAAGATGGATGACTTTCAAATCATCCATCTTTTTTTACTTCTAAGAAACTCAACTCTTACCAGTTCGTTTCCGTTCTCATTTCGTCAACACTCGATTCGTGTTCGACGAGAAAACGTTCGGCATCAATCGCCGCCATACATCCCGTTCCCGCCGCGGTTACGGCTTGGCGGTAATATGAATCCTGAGCGTCGCCGCTGGCAAAAACTCCGGCAACATTGGTTGCGGTCGAATGTCCGGCGGTTTTCAGATAGCCGACATCATCCATTTCGAGAACATCTTTGAAAAGATCCGTATTCGGCTTGTGTCCGATGGCGACAAAAACGCCTTTCGTTTCCATTTCGCCGTCTTCCTTTGTTTGATTATTGTAAGTTTTTATTCCGGTTACGCCGTCTTTCTGATTGCCGAGAATTTCCTTGACTTCCGTGTTCCAGACCACTTCGATTTTCTCATTATTGAGCGTGCGGTCAACCATTATCTGCGATGCCCGAAATTCGTCGCGGCGGTGAACCAGCGTAACTTTCGACGCAAAACGGGTTAAAAATTGAGCTTCTTCCATCGCCGTATCGCCGCCGCCGACGACCGTGACGGGAACATTTCTGAAAAAGAAGCCGTCGCACGTTGCACACGCCGAAACGCCGTTTCCGCCCAAACCTTCAGGAACGGGATCTTCACCCGGAATTCCGAGCCATTTTGCCGATGCTCCGGTTGAAATTATTAAAGTTTCGGCTTTAATAAGATGCGTGTATTCTTCTGCGTCTTCACTTGCTTTGCCGTAAAGCGTGAACGGACGTTCGCTAAAATCAATCTTATCAATCCACGTCTGAATTATTTCCGTTCCGAACCTTTCAGCTTGCCCGCGAAATTCTTCCATCAACTTCGGTCCCATAATTCCCTCGGCAAATCCGGGATAATTTTCGACATCGGTCGTGATCGTCAATTGTCCGCCGGGTTGCGGTCCTTCGATGAGGAGCGGATCGAGTTGAGCCCGCGAAGCATAAATAGCGGCGGTCAAACCTGCCGGACCCGAACCTAAAATGACGACTTTGCGTTTTGTTTCTTCTTGCGACATAATTTTGTAAAAAATCTCCTTTCGTTATAAAAAACTATTCAAATATTATAATAATTCAGTTATTATTTATATTATAACTAGCTGTGTTAGAATTAGTCGAATTTGCAATCTAAACAACATATATTAAGTGATTCGATAACGCCGGAGCATTATTCCCCTAGTTAAAATTATTACTTTAAAACTTTTGTGCTAAACTGTTTAGAAGTTCTACACATTTTAGCAAAAAATCAAAATTGGTTTTATGGCAACCACGACACAATCTTTATACGATGAAAAACGCTTTGCCTTGCGAATGGCTCTGCGTCTTCCGATAGTTGTTTCGGGCAGAACCGAAGATGGAGCAACTTGGAGCGAACCGACCGAAACCGACAACATTTCGACAACGGGAGCTTTGTTTCACTTAAATCAGGCGGTTGAAACGAATGAAGTCTTATACGTTCGTTCACATCGCCCCGACGGTGTTCCGGTCGAAGTCAAGGCAAAAATTATCCGCACATCGCCTTCCGTCCACGGCACGACGCGAATCGGTGTCGCAATTGCCGAACCGAAGGAAAGCTGGCTCAGACTTTTCGTTTCGTGGGTTGCCGACGATAAGGAAACCGGCAACGAAGAACTCGAAGAAGATGATTAAACCGCAATTAGTTTCGATCAAAATATCCTTTTAATATTTGCATTATCGAAAATACAAAAAACATAACGGCAATATTATCGACATTAAAAATCCGCGTCGATCCGTGAAATCCGCGGCATCCGCGTTTTATTCCAGACAATCTAAAATCCAACTTTATTTATGAAAAATTACGAAACAATCTTAGTCGAAAAAAATGAAAATATTGCCGTTATCACGATCAATCGTCCCGATAAAATGAACGCCTTGAATTCTAAAGTTCACGAAGAAGGCGTTGCCGCTCTCGATGAATTGCGAACGGATGCTGAAGTGCGTGCCGTGATCTTTACGGGAGCGGGCGAAAAATCTTTCATCGCCGGTGCCGACATCAGCGAATTCAAAGGAAATACACCCGTGACGCAACGGGCGGTTTTCCAGAGCAAAACACTTTTCAATTCGATTGACACATTTCCAAAACCCGTCATCGCAATGATTAACGGATTTTGTTTAGGCGGCGGTTGCGAACTCGCTCTCGCCTGCGACATTCGCATCGCCGGAGAAAATGCGAAGTTCGGTCAGCCGGAAATAAATCTCGGAATAATCCCCGGCGGCGGCGGAACGCAGCGTCTGACAAAATTGATCGGCGAAGGAAAATCAATGGAAATGATCTTAACGGGCGATATGATTGATGCCGCAACCGCTCTGAATTTGGGTTTGGTCAATCACGTTTATCCGGCGGAAGAATTAACGGAAAAAACGATGAAACTGGCGGAAAAAATTGCATCTAAAAGTCCGATTGCCCTGCAAATGGCAAAGGAAGCCGTCAAAACTGCTTCAAAATCAAATTTGGACGAAGGCTTAAAACGCGAAGTGGATCTGTTCGCAATTACTTTCTCCAGCGAAGATAAAGAAGAAGGAGTTGCCGCCTTCCTCGAAAAACGCAAACCCGAATTTAAGGGGAAGTAGATTTAAGATTTAGGACTCAAAGCTCAAGATTTAGGATTCAAAATTAAGATTTAAGATTAAAAAATGTTCCAGCTTGACTTGGGTTGTGTGTTTGAGATAACTTTCATCTATTAGAGATTCAAAATTTTGAATCTCTAATTTTGAACTTTGAATCTTCAACATCAAATTCACTTGGGGTCGTAGCTCAGCTGGGAGAGCGTTTGACTGGCAGTCAAGAGGTCAGGGGTTCGATCCCCCTCGATTCCATAAACAAAAAAAAGGATAACTTTTAAAGTTGTCCTTTTTTTGCGGCAAAATTTTCGTTGCGGCGTTATTTATGCTTTGCTTTTGTCAGTTTTAAGATTAAGGGAAATCGTTTTATGTCTTTTCCCTTTCAGACATTCGTCATAAACTAAAAGATCGTCGTCGGAAATTCGGACGATCTTTGCTCCGATGATATATTCCGAGATCGAAAGGTGCTTATTGCCGATTTGTTCGTATCTTTTTCCCTGCATTTGCATTGCGATTTTTCCGTTCGGCAAATTTAATTCGGCATTCAAAACGCGATCTTCACCAACCAAATAAAATTCTTTCAAACGAATTGACGAAACTATGAAACCTATTCCGGATGAACTAATGTCGGTGGTTTTGCCCATTATGAAAAGATTGTTAAAGGGTTGTAAATTCCCCATGTTTCTATCGACATCGAACGTAATTTTTATCGGCACACTCATTTCGCGGCGACGGGCAACCGTGTGTTTATTCACGGATTTGCTAAAGTTTGAAATCCAGTCTCGTATCATTTTTTTATCTTTGGCTATATCGGTTTATTATCGAACAAGGGGGTTTAAGCCGCATTATATGTGCTTTTTTCAAAAAATACAACAGTAAAAGAACGCTTTAAACATTTTATAACTTAATAATTATCAGGTTCTAAAACGATCTTCCGCTTAAATCTTTAGAGATCAGTTCCGGTGGTTTTTCTCTTGACACCTTGTATGCGAAAGAAAGTTTTCCGGTTTTTCCATATTCGGCGGGCGTTGCCAAAGATGTAAAAAGCGTGTTGTTTTCGCGGAGTGCGATGTCATATTTATAGCCCGTCGTAATTGATCCTAATGCATCCTGCGGAACATAACCTTTAGCAACGAGCGTTTGCAGGTCGGCGAATTCACCGTTGTTTTTCGTCGAGTAAATCATTTGTGCTTTGTAGATTCTTTCGAGCATCGTTTTCGCTTCTTCATGGTGAACCTTCATACGGAGAGCGAAAAAGTATTTATTTCCTTCTTTTTTTGCTTCTTTTTCACCACTTTCATCGGCTAAAAGAAGAACCCAATTATCATTTTCGCGGCGAAGTTTAACTTCCTGTGTCTGGATTTTCGCGTCGTTCTCATCCGGCATTTTAACTGTAACCGTTGCTTTATCACCGACTACAATCTCACCATTGATTGGCATATTTTCAGGAATACTCTGTGCCAAAAAACCGAAATCCACGCCGAGTTCTTTTAACTCATCGTCGGTCAAACCTTCAATTGCCGGACGCAGATTCGTCAGCATAATCGCATCACGGAATTTTTTCTCACGCAATCGCTCATAGAAAACCTTGACCGTATCAGCAGCGGAATCTTTTTTAATTTCAATCAGAGCACCTTTCGGAAAAGCAGTAACTTTTTTATACTCGGCGGATGGTTGTCCAACGATTTGCGAATCGTTTGTTGCAGCAGTTTTATATTCGGCATTTGTTCCGCAGCTTAAGAAAAACATTATTACAAACAGCACCAAGCCAATTGCTATCAACGAATCAAGACGAATATCAGTTTTTTGCATTTTGAATCCTTTTATTGTGAAAAGCGTTTAGAATCGAATTTTGAAAGGGATTAAGAAGTTAAAAAGGGCGATGGTTTTTCTGTTTATAATTGAAATAAGGCTATTTCAACAAAACTGTAAACATTATAACGCGTATTCCGCAAAAGGTAAACAAAAAACTTATAAATTTGCAAAAGATTTCCAGCCGAAGAATCTTAAATTACCGCAAATTTGTTGAAAAACTGCCAGTAATCATTACGATTTAATATTTTACCTGATTTATGGACGAAGCAAAATTAATTGTGAATACCGAAAAGGAGTTTTGGTTCAAAAACGATTTAACTACAATCGGTCGGACTTCGGACAATACGATTGCGTTTGCGGATGACTCAAATGTTTCGCGGTATCACGTCGAAACCGAATAGGTAATTAAATTCTCTGTTAAGTTTCGGAGTTTAGGGAGTTAATAGGATTGATGTAATAAGTGATCAATGTTGAATACTCAAATTTCGTTCCGCAAATTCTTCTAACTCTTTAAAAACTCCGCTAATCTCCAAACTCATACCAGCATTCAGAACGAATCACAATCTCATAATCGGTCAAATTGATTGATTTTTTGAATTACATTTTTTGATCATAAAGACGATACAATTTGTGCCAAAAGCAACAAATACGGAATGTTTAGAAGGTTTTTGATGTTTGGCACGAACCTTGCAATGTAAAACAATGTCGAAGGCGGCAAATACCTAAAAATGGAGCAACATTAAAATGAAACCAGTAGCAAGAAAAAACGATCTAGTAATCCAGAAAAATACGGGTGAACTTTTTATCGAAGACTTAATCAGTAAAAAATCCATATATCTTAATCCGACCTCAGCGTATGTCTGGGAAAAATGCGACGGTCGTAAAAATGAAAGCGAAATCGCTCGGGAAATGGGGCGGGAACTCGGAGTTCCGGTCAGCGAACAGGTCATCAAAATGGCATTCAGCAAATTGTCGAGCGAGAGTCTGTTTGTGGTTTGATTTGCCTGAAAAATGATTATTAAAAAATAAGAAAAGGTGTGATTTATCCGCATAATAAATCACACCTTTTTAATATTCAAAAACATCAATTACTAAAAAATAAAATCCGTCTTTCGGCTGAATTTCGGTCTGAGTTTATTTTCTTTTGTTTTCGCAGAGATTACCTGTATATTGAGGTTTGAAATATCCTCACTAACATTTAACACTTGCGTTGAAAAGGTGTAATACCGATGAAGGGTGTCGATAATAACAGTTTCACCGGCAGAAACATCTCTGATGTAAAAATAACCAAAGGGATTCGTAATGCTTCTGTAGGTTTTTCCGTTCGAGTCGGTCAAATTCACCGTTGCATTATAAACTCCACGATTATTTTCATCGAGAACCTGTCCGCTGATCGAAACTGCGGCGGCAGTCGGTGCCAGCGGAACTTCAATCGAACCAATTTCCGTTGCCACATTCATAATGCGTGGCATCAGCGTTCCCCGTTGATCAAACAAAAGCGGTTTATGCGGATTTTTACCGCCGGGATCATCAGTGCAGGAATTCGTATAAACACAATTGTTTCCGGCATTAATAACCGGACTCAAGGTTGAGGGCAGATGGGAATCGGTCGGACCGCCGTTATTTTGCAAAACTCCGAGCAGCGGATCAATAACTTGATTCGTAATAACGATGTTTCCGACAATATCCGCCTGAGCATTTGGCATCGGACGCGAATTGACGAAAACACTCGCTTCAAAACTAGCTTCGGCGTTGGTGTTATTTCCGATAAAATTGTTACCGAGTGAATTGAAACTTCCTAGAATGCCGAAGACATCAGAACTTATCAAGCCCGCACCGATCAGAGCGTTGTTTTCAGCAATAATCGTGTTCCGTAAGTTTGTAACTCCGAGAAGCGGCAAAACTCCGACGATACTGACGACTCCGCCACCGAGAACGCCGGATTGATTATAAACAATCGTGTTGTTCGTTAAATGAACTTGTCCGCCCGTGTTCAGAATTCCGCCGCCGGCAGCCAAAGTTTGGTTGTTAGTTATGGTTGAATTCGTAATAACAGTAGACGAAAGTGCCGCGTTACTGATTCCGCCGCCGCCGACATCTCCGCCGGGAATAAAAGGGACGGCATTATTGCTATTGGATTCAATCAGCGATTTGGTGATGATCGTTTCCGCATCCAATCGCGTCGCTACGCCGCCGCCGAGGGTCGTGGCGAAATTATCACGGATAGTTACCCGATTGAGTGTCAGCGTTGATTTTCCGCTGACGATTCCGAGCAAAGCACCGTTCAGCACGCCGCCGCCGTCTCCGGCTAAGTTCAAGACCGGAAATGCCGCTCCGCCGGTAATCGTTAAATCGTTTATCTCTGTTTCAGTGTTTCCGCCGAGAAGTGGAGTGGCAATAAGAAACACGCGGCTCATATTAGAGCCGCTGACAGCTAATGTTCTTGCTCCGAGTCCGTTGATCGTCAGATTACTACTGATGATTAACTGACTGCCGTTCAGGAAGATCGTGCCGTTCAAGGTCGGTTCAAAATTAATCGTGTCGAAATTCGATGCGGCATTTGCCTCACCAATCGCTTCACGTAAAGTGCATTGTCCGGAACTGCATCCGTCAGATTCGCTGTCCGACAGAGTGTTCACAGTGTATGTTGCCGCATTCGTGTTCACGGTCAAGCTGATTACGAAAAGAATAGAAAAAAACAATCTGTAAGTAACAGATGTCGTAAACAATTGGGGGATTGATTGTGGAAAGACAGTTACACCTCGTGTGCGACTTTAATTTGAAAAGTGTTCCATAAAGTTATTTCTTGTAAAATGATTTCACCAAAAACTATTTTACGAGGAGAAAAACTTTATGGAACGAGATATTTTTATCATTTCTGTCTATTGTTTGGTAGCCGACATTATGAAAACTATTGAAAAAAGCTATAAACTTCGTTCGCGTGGCGTTCCGCCTAAACTGACCGATGCCGAAGTTATCACGATGGAAATTTGCGGCGAATTCTTCAAAATTAATGAAGACTCGGAAATCTATAAATACTTCAAACGCCATTACTTAGACTTGTTTCCAAACTTGCCTGACCGCACAAACTTTGTCCGCCAATCGGCTAATCTGTGGCAAGTCAAAGCGATGGTGCAAATGATCCTGACCGAATTATCTGCTCAAAAGTTCGATGCCGTCCAATCAATTGATACCGTGCCGCTTCCGGTTTGCACTTTCACCCGAGGCGGCTATCGGGATAAATGCTTTTATGATGAAGCCGATTTTGGTCATTGTGCCGCCAAGAAACTTGATTATTACGGTTTCAAACTCGGTCTGCGGATTGCCCGTTCGGGAATGATCACACATTTTCCGCTGCTGTCAGCCAGAGATCACGATTCAAAACATCTCGGCACATTGATCGAAGGCTTTGCGGGAACGGTTCCCGCCGATAAAGGCTTTATTGACGAATATCAGCAGATACTGTGGAGTGAAATCCAACAAACACAAGTAGTTACGCCGCATCGCAAGAATATGGAAAGTTCTTCTGAGCAAGTCAAATTGGTCAAAAAAACAAAGTATTGGCGAAAACTGGTTGAAACAGTCGGTTCACAATTAACAAAAAGATTCAACATATCAAACATCAAAGTCAAAGACCTGTGGCATTATCAAAATCGGATATTTAGGAAAATCCTCAGCCACACAGTCGGAGTCTTTATAAATATGCAACTTGGCAACAAAGCACTCCAACTATCACTTTTAGATGAAGTGGTTTAAAGTCGCACACGAGGT